>NZ_JBQGAD010000001.1:0-825590 GCF_056542685.1 Ruegeria sp. AB6
CGCCACCCGTCGGATAATAAACGCCCGTTACACCACCCGTGCCAATCGTGATAAACTCCTCAGCATAAGCCGCAGGCGACAAAAATGCGGCAACGACAGAGCCAAGGGCCAGTTTTCTGCTGTGTTTCATTTGAATAACTCCCATGTTTTTATTGTGTTTGAGAGAATTTTCAGAGCGCCTTGGCCGGGCACATGCACAAGCTTTGCACCGTTCAACCTGGCAACAGGGTCAAACATCTGAATTTTCTACGTCTCCCAACTGCTTCGACGTTTCATTCAGAGACCCGGCTTGTCAACCCCCGCCCGCAGCGCAACGTCCTGGCACCGCATATCTGAGGGCCGATGACGAAAATTCCCCTCAGTAGAACGGTCGACCCCCTTTCGGCCGCTACGCAGCGCGACACAGTATGTCCAATGCTTTATTTCAAGCCGGGGATGGGATTAACTAAGCCTAACAGACCAGAAGGTGAAAAAACTTGGAAAACAACGGCCCAAGCCCGCTTTTGATTACTGCGTTGCTCCTCAGTGCCGCGATTGCCGGTTGGGGTCTCGCTGACCCTCAAGGGTTGGGCAGATTGGCTGAAACTGCGGTGGCCACTCAGTTCAACAGCCGCGGCTGGTTCATCATGCTTGAGGTCAGCGGTCTTCTTTTCGTGGCTATTTTCCTTGCCCTGTCCCGCTTTGGCGATATCCGTCTGGGAAGCGACGCGACCGAGCCCGAGTTCTCGACACCCGCCTGGATCGCGATGCTGTTTGCGGCCGGAATGGGTGTTGGGCTGTTGTTTTACGGCGCAGCCGAACCTTTGACTCATTTCGAGGTTCTCAAACAGTACAATAACGATGCCGAAGCCGCCAGCTATGCGATGTTCGTGACCTACCTAAACTGGGGCTTTCACGCCTGGGCGATCTACGGAATTGTAGCGCTTGTCATTGCCTATTTCGCCTATCGTCGGGGTGGGTCAATGTTGCTAAGCGCACCCGTCGTCGAGGCGTTGGGCGATGTACGCTGGACTCGTGCGATGGGATGGATCTTTGACCTCCTGTCCATCGTCGCCATCGCGGTCGGCCTGGCCGGGTCAATGGCAATGGGTGTATTCCAGATACAAACCGGCGTGGCTGGCCTGATCGGAATAGATACGCCCGAGGTCCTGACCTACCCGGTGTTCATTGCGCTTTGTATCGCGTTCATCATCCCGCTACGAAAAGAGCTTGGAGATGGAATGGCGAAACTGTCGAACGCGGCGATGCTGATTGCCGTGGCCATGATGATTTATCTTTTGATTCTGGGCCCGACCTCATTTTTGATGAATGACATTGTCGCCGGATTTGGCCGCTACCTGTTCGAAGTTTTACCCGCTGGATTCTCGACGGCCGAATTTTTTGACGAAACCATCGTAAACTGGTTCCAAAGCTGGACACTGAACTACATGATCTGGTGGCTGGCGTGGTCGCCTTTTGTCGGCATCTTCATCGCCCGGATCTCGCGCGGGAGAACGATCCGAGAATTTCTTGTCGGCGTGATCATAGCACCCACCCTGTTTTCGATACTTTGGTTCGGTATTTTTGGCGGCCTTGGCTTCTATGACGCCCTGCGTCAGGACGGAGCGCTATCGGTTATCAACGCCCAGAATTTGGACGCAACCACGTTTGCCCTGCTGGAACGGTTCCCCTTGGATGCCATCACGCGGGCCGCGACCGTGTTGGCGGCGTTCCTGTTTGTCGTCACTAGTGTCGTCAGCGCCGGCTTCACTCTTGCCATGATCGGAACCGGCGGCGATCAGAATCCCTCGCCGCGTATTCGAACTGTCTGGGGTGCCATTCTCGGAGCGTTGGGGCTTGCGATGATTCTGGTCGGGGATATCGGACTTGTCCGCTCTATCATCGCGCTGTCGGCCATCGCATTTGTCTTCATCGTTCCAGTTCTGGTGATCTGCCTGTTCAAATCCCTATCGCAAGAGGCCCGTTCATGAGCCAAGCCCTGATCGATACCGTTCTGAACGTGAACGTCTTTGCCTATATGGGGTTTCTGATCTGGCTCGTGCTTCGACCCAAGAAATGACCCCTGTTCGGGTAAGGTATCGGAACAATTTGCGGAGGTGGTGCCCAAGGAGAGACTCGAACTCTCACGATGTTACCATCGGGGGATTTTGAATCCCCTGCGTCTACCATTCCGCCACTTGGGCAACGAACACTGGATTAGCGCCCATGGCCCAGAAGGTCCAGAGGCAAAAAACACCGCGCGAAAGGTTTGTTTCACCTGCAAGGTTGACGCCCTACAAAGCGCATGATTTGGCTGGCGGGGAAAGAAACAGGATTTGAGCGTCTGATGCTGCGATCTCTTTACGACTGGACCCTTCGTCTGGCCGAACATCCGCACGCGCTGTGGGCGCTTGCCATTGTGGCGTTCATCGAAAGCTCGTTCTTTCCGATCCCCCCGGACGTGTTGATGATTCCCATGATCATCGCCCGCCCGTCTCGCGCGTGGCTGATTGCCAGTGTCGCCTTGGTCGCCTCGGTTCTGGGGGGAATGTTGGGCTATGCCATCGGGGCATTCTTTTACGAAAGTATCGGTGCACCCATCCTTGAATCCATGGGCAAGGGCCACGCGATGGAGGAGTTCAACACCCGCTTCAACGATTTCGGCTTCTGGGCCGTGCTGGCTGCAGGTGTGACCCCCTTCCCATACAAGGTGATCACCATCATGTCGGGTTGGACAGGGATGCCGCTGGGCACGTTCATTGCAACCTCGATCTTGGCCCGCGCGCTACGGTTTTTCCTGGTGGCGGGTCTGCTGTGGGGCTTTGGCGAGCCCATCCGAGGTTTCATCGAAAAGCGCCTTGGTCTTATGTTCACCCTGTTCATCATTTTGCTCTTTGGCGGCTTTCTGGTGGTGAAATACCTATGACACGACGTACTATGTTGATTTTCTGTGCGGCCGGCGGGTCGGCTGCACTGTTGCTGGGGGCGTGGGGCTTTCAGCATCTGGGCGGTCTGGCACCGTGCAAAATGTGCATCTGGCAGCGCTACCCACATGGGGTCGCTGTCGTGATCGGCGCTTTGGCCTTGGCGCTGCCGCGCTTTGGACTGCTGCCGCTGCTGGGCGCGCTCGCCGCACTGGCCACCTCGGCCATTGGCGTCTTTCATGCGGGGGTCGAGCAAGGCTGGTGGGAAGGTCCGACAAGCTGCACGTCGGGCGATATCGGTGGGATGTCGACCAATGACTTGTTCGATCAGATCATGACCGCACCGCTAGTGCGCTGCGACGATATCCCGTGGCAAATGCTGGGTCTGTCGATGGCCGGATGGAACGCCGTGATCTCGGCCGGGTTGGTGCTGATCTGGCTGGCGGCGTGGCGTCAGAACTCGTCCAGTTCCGCATCCCAGTAAAGGAAGTCGATCCAACTGTCATGCAGGTGATTGGGCGGGAATTTCCGCCCGATATTGCGCAACGCTTCGGCATCGGGCTGACGCGGAGGTTTACGCAAGCTCATCCCCGCCTGCCGCAAGGATTTCGACCCCTTTCGCAGGTTGCAGGGGCTGCACGCCGCCACAACATTCTGCCAACTGGTCACGCCACCTGCGGCGCGCGGCACCACATGGTCAAAGGTCAGATCACCCCGGCTGCCACAATACTGACAGCGGAATTCATCCCTCAGAAATAAATTAAAGCGCGTGAAGGCCACGCGCTTTCTGGGTTTTACGTAATCTTTCAGCACAACAACCGACGGTATTCGGATTTGGGTGCTGGGGCTTCGAACGACCTCGTCATATTCGGCCACGATATCCACCCGATCCAGCCAGGCCGCCTTGATCGCTTCTTGCCAGGGCCACAACGACAGAGGGTAGTAGGACAAGGGGCGATAATCGGCGTTCAAAACCAATGCCGGATGATGCCTCAGCGCACCGGGTTCCCTGACAAATTCGGTCCTGAAGTCTGCGTCCATATCAGAATCGCTCCTCGCTCTGCTCTGCCCGTTTGACATCAGAGCGGGGAACACCCGCCCCGGCCTTAACTTAACTATATATCGTGTTAAAACTCTGACAAGCCCCGAGTTTCCACAATATCTCGGGATTGGTTATTCCGAATCCGTAACAGAGACGTGACGGTTATCCACAGCTTGCGCCGCTGTGTCCTGCACGCTAAGGCGGGCCCATGGCCTGGTTTATCCGATTCAACAAACCTTTTGACGTGCTGCCGCAGTTCACCGACCGCGCCAATGAAGGCTCGCCGCGCAGAACCCTGTCGGATTTCATCGACCTACCCGGTGTCTACCCGGCCGGGCGGTTGGATAAGGACAGCGAAGGCTTGATGCTTTTGACAGACAATGGCCGTCTGCAGGCCCATATCTCGGATCCCAAACACAAGATGGCCAAAACCTATTGGGTTCAGGTCGAAGGGCAGCCCGACTCCGCCGCCCTGAAGGCACTGCGCGACGGGGTTGAGTTGAAAGACGGCGTAACGCGCCCCGCCAAGGCTCGTCTGATGCACGAACCCGAAGGACTATGGCCACGCACCCCTCCAATCCGGGTACGTCAGACGGTGCCGGATTGCTGGATCGAATTGACCCTGCGCGAGGGTAAGAACCGGCAGGTTCGTCGTATGACGGCGGCTGTTGGGCACCCGACCCTGCGCTTGATTCGCGCTCGTATCGGCGACTGGACGCTGGACGGGTTGCAGCCCGGCCAATGGGACAGCCTGCCCGAACCTGCGTTCAACGTGGCCCCACAACGTAAACGCGACCGTCGCCCGCGCCGGTGACAAAAACCGCGATTTGTGATAGGCTTACGCCATGAAGATCACACCAGATATCCCGACCCCCAACGGTATTCTCGAGGCTGCGATCTATGTCGATGATCTGGACGCCGCTGAACGGTTCTATGGTGAGATTCTGGAGTTAGAGAAAATCCAGCGCATTGCCGACCGGCATGTATTCTATCGGGTCGGCGCTTCGGTTCTGCTGGTGTTCAACGCGGACGAGACCGAGAAACCGCCCCAGAACCCAGACTTGCCCGTGCCGCCGCACGGCACGCGTGGACCGGGCCATGTGTGCCTGTCCATGCCGCGCTCGCAGATCGAAGCGATGCGCAAACATCTGTTGGACTGGAACGTGCCAATTGATGCGGAGTTCGACTGGCCTAACGGCGCGCGTTCGATCTATGTGCGCGACCCAGCGGGTAATTCGGTGGAGTTCGCAGAACCCCACCTGTGGGGCTGACCCTAGCTCAGTGGCTGTTTCTCACCACCCACAATCCGGCACACGCTGTTCGAGATCACGCCAACCTCGGCCAGAGCGGCCCGAAACGCAGCCATATGCGTAGTGGCGAAATGCGCCTCTAGCGCGGCTTGGCTTTCCCATTCTTCGTAGACACGAAACAGGTTGGGATGCCCCAGAATCTGGCTGAATTCATAAACGATACAGCCCATTTCCTGCACCGTTTCCGACACCACTTCCTGCGCTGCTTTTGCAGCCTTTTCAACACCTTCTGGCGCGACCTCAACCACTCCTGTGACCACCAGCATTGCCAATCCTTTCTGGTTTAAACTCGTTCAGACCCACATAGGGTTCAAAGGCTCAGCTTATCGCGCATGAAGGCCAGTGCAACGCTGAGGCCATCGGGCGCGATCCCATGGCCGGTGCCCTTCATGACATGGGCGTAGACCTCTTTGAAATCAGCAGCTTGCAGAGCTTCGGCGGCTTCGGGCAGAGACTGAGGCGGAACCACGTCATCCGCGTCACCATGCACCAGAAGGACCGGCATCCGACTGACGGTTTCATCGGGCAGAAGATCGGGCTCCAGCAACCGGCCCGAGAAGGCCACGATCCCGGCGACCGGATCCTCGCGACGCGGGGCGACATACAGGCTCATCATCGTGCCCTGTGAAAACCCGAACAGAACCACCTGTTCAGGTAAAACGTCCTCGTCGACCATCAGCGCGTCAAGGAAGGCGTTGAAATCTTCGACCGCCATCTCCATGCCACGGCGCGCCTCTTCTTCGGAGGAGCCATCGATCCACGGGATCGGGAACCATTGAAATCCGTTGGGCATACCGGGGATTTGCTCTGGCGCATCAGGCGAAACAAACAGCGTGTCCGGCAGGTGTTCACCAAGCGGATCGGCCAGACCCAGCAGGTCGGCCCCGTTAGCGCCATAGCCATGCACAAACACCACGACCGAGCGTGTGTCGCCCGAAACCGGCTCTTTTCGGAGCGCATTCAATACTCTAGTCATCTGATCCCTTCTCGTTCCTTGGCCACCCGGTAATAGGCCCACAGCACCCGCGCAGCAACCGAGCGCCAGGGCGACCACGCCTCGGCCATCTGTCGCAGTTCTTTGTCGGTCGGTCGCTTGGGCAAATCGTAGAGAATACGCGCGGCCTCTTGCAGCGCCAGGTCGCCGGGTGCAATCACATCGGCTCGGCCCAGCGAGAACATGGCATAAATCTCGGCTGTCCAGACCCCGATGCCGGGAACCTCGGTTAAAGTAGCGACCACATCTGCATCGGGAATGTCGCGTAACGCCTTGTAATCAATGCGTGCGCCGGCCAGTGCACGAGCATAACGGATTTTCTGACGGCTCAACCCTACGCCGCGCAGGTCATCATCCGTGGCCCACATGATCTTACGCGGACCGGTCAGTTTCGCCTCTTGCAAGCGCTTCCAGATCGCATTCGCCGAGGCCACACTGACCTGCTGACTGACAATCGCGCTAAGCAGCTGCGCGAACCCATCAGGCTTGCGACGCAGGGGCAACGGCCCCACCTGCTCCATTGCGTAAGCCATGCGCGGGCAGGCATCGCCCAGCCACTCGGCCCCTTCCCGCACGCAGTCATTGGTTTCGATGATACGTCCGACGGACATGCGGGCCCCAACCTGTTTGATTGCGCACACGTTAGGCTGCTTTGCCGCATATGCAACCCGCTTGTACAAGGCGGTTTTCGCGGATACCCATGAGCGCATGACGATGACCGACACCGCCCCCAATGACAGCCAAGCCAAACGTAACGTGGCGGTGCTGGTCGCAGCCCAAGCCATGCTGGGTGCGCAGATGCCAATGGTATTCATCGTCGGCGGGTTGGCCGGTCAATCGCTGGCTACCAATGCCTGTTTGGCAACGCTGCCAATCTCACTGATCGTTCTGGGCTCGATGCTGGCGGCGACACCGATTTCGGCCATCATGCAACGCTGGGGACGACGGACCGGGTTTCTGGTGGGCGCCACGGCGGGCGCGTTTGGCGGGCTGGTTGGGGCCTATGGCCTCTACCTCGGGTCGTTTCCGGTGTTCTTGCTGGGCAGTCTGTTGACCGGTGTCTACATGAGCGCGCACGGGTTCTATCGCTTTGCTGCTGCCGATACCGCGTCCGAGGCATTCCGGCCCAAGGCGATTTCATATGTCATGGCTGGCGGACTGGCGGCCGCCATTATTGGCCCACAGATCGTCAAACTGACTTCGACCGCCTATGTGATTCCGTTCCTTGGCACCTATCTGGCGATCATCGCGCTGAACATCATCGGATCGGCCCTGTTCTTCTTTCTGGATATTCCAACGCCACCGAAAGCAGAAGAAGGCGCATCTACAGGTCGTACGCGCCTTGAGATGCTGAAAACCCCGCGCATCGCCGTGGCCATCATTTGCGCAATGGTGTCCTATGCGCTGATGAACCTAGTGATGACCTCGACCCCGCTGGCTGTTGTGGGATGCGGCTTCTCGGCCAATGATGCGGCGGATGTGGTGACCGGCCATGTGCTGGCCATGTATATCCCCAGTTTCTTTACCGGTCAGTTGATCGCGCGCTTCGGGGTGGAAAAAATCGTCGCCCTTGGCCTTGCCATTCTGGCAGGCGCCGGTGTCGTCGCGCTGCAAGGTGTTGAGCTAGAGAACTTTTTCATTGCCCTGATCCTGCTGGGCATTGGTTGGAACTTTGGCTTTATTGGCGCTACCACGATGCTAGCCGCCTCGCATGACGTAAGCGAGCGCGGGCGGATGCAGGGCCTCAACGACTTGTTGGTGTTCGGAGGCGTGACACTGGCCTCATTGTCCTCGGGCGGGTTGATGAACTGTTCGGGCGGATCCCCGGTTGAAGGGTGGACAGCCGTGAACCTTGCCATGATCCCGCTGCTGACACTGGCCGGAGGCGCGCTGCTGTGGCTAGTCCTGCGCCCGGCCGAGCCGGAAACGGCCTGAAACCTACCAGCGTCCTCGGGCAACATTCCACATCAGTGACGCCCGCCGACGAATTTCGCCTTGCGCCAACGCACCGGCCGCAACGCGCTCGGGCTCTGCAATCGCTTTGCGCAACACCCAATCGGTCTGCCAACCTACGTGCATCGCAGGGCATGCCTCGCGCGAAACACGCGATCTGTTCGCTCGTGCGGATTCTAAACGCTCCAACGCCGATCCCGCCAGCGCCTGCACCCCTGCAGGTGTCCCGTCCAACAATGGGATACGACCGCGTGCTTCAAGTTCTGGGATCGCCCGCAACCAGTTGGCAACGCCTACAGCATAACCAAAATCGCGCAGCACTTGCTCGTCGGCTTCACCCAAGGCTTGCGCCGAAGCGACCATCAGCGACCCTGCGCTTTGATACAGATAATTATCGAAATGCGCCTGATCCTCGAACGGGTCGCGGTAGATATCCCAGCGCCTTACGGCCACATATTCATCCAATGCGAAAGCCAGATGTGGTGATAGAACGCGGGACAAGGGTGTGACGACCTCATGCCTGCGCACCGTGTTGCCTTCGGCAATCTCCTGCAACGCATCCCGCCACCATTGCAGACGCATCTCGGCAATCATGGTTTCCTGCGTGACCCAGGGCGCGCGCGCGACCTCGACATTCAGTGCATAGATCGGGAACAGAACAACCCGCGCGGCAACCGGAGCGGCCATCGCTGCCATGAACCGATCCGGATCGGCGCGATGCACCAGCGCGGCACAGGCCTTTACGTCATCGTCAAAGGCGACGCTCACTCGGCCACCGCAGTCTGTGTTTCGCAATCACGCACCAGCTTCCACTGGATCGCATCCAGCAGCGCCTCGAACGAGGCATCGACTATGTTCGCGCTGACGCCAACTGTGGACCAGCGCCGCCCCTGCCCGTCTTCGCTGTCGATGATGACGCGAGTGACAGCCTCGGTCCCGCCTTGGGTGATGCGCACCTTGAAATCCACCAGCCGCATATCGGACAGCACCTGTGAATATTGCCCCAGATCTTTCGCCAGCGCCTTGGCAAGCGCGTTCACCGGGCCTCGGTCGCTGCCATCCTCATCCAGAGACTCGCTGACCGACAGCTTCTTTTCGCCGTCGACCTTCACCACGACCACAGCTTCCGACAGGCTAACCATCTTGTTATACTTGTTCTTGCGCCGCTCGACCGTGACCTTATAGCGCTTGACCTCGAAGAACTCCGGCAGTTGACCCAGCTCATCCCGCGCCAACAGTTCGAAACTGGCCTGCGCGGTGTCATAGGAATAGCCTTCGGCCTCGCGCTGCTTAATCCTGTCAAGGATACGCCCCAGCGCCGGGTCGGCTTTTTCCACCGACAGCCCCGCCTCGGTCAGACGCTTGCGCAGGTTCGACTGGCCCGCCTGGTTCGACATCGGGATGATCCGCGCATTGCCGACCGCACCGGGGTCGATATGCTCATAGGTCGAGGGATCCTTGAGGATCGCACTGGCGTGCAACCCCGCCTTGTGGGCAAAGGCCGAGGCCCCCACATAGGCCGACTGTTTGCTGGGCACCCGGTTCAAGATATCATCCAGCATCCGGCTGATCCGCGTCAGCCCAGCCAGCGCCTGCGTGCTGACGCCGATGTCAAACTGCGAGGCATAGGGTTCTTTCAGCAACAAGGTCGGGATCAGAGCAGTCAGGTTCGCATTCCCACACCGTTCACCCAGCCCGTTCAGCGTGCCTTGTATCTGCCGCGCGCCTGCGTCGACAGCGGCCAGTGAACAGGCCACCGCGTTTTCGGTATCGTTATGCGAATGAATGCCCAACCGATCGCCAGGCAGCCCTGCGGCAATCACCTCAGACACGATGCGCGACACCTCGGCGGGCAGTGCGCCACCATTCGTGTCACACAGCACGACCCAACGCGCGCCCGTTTCCAACGCAGCCCGGCAGACTTCGACCGCATAGGCGGGATTGTCCTTGTAGCCGTCAAAGAAATGCTCGGCGTCAAACAGCGCCTCGCGCCCCTGCGCCACGATATGCGCGACCGAGGCGCGGACATTCTCAACATTCTCCTCCAGCGTGGTCCCCAACGCGTGGGTCACGTGGTAATCATGCGATTTTCCCACGAGACAGACGGCCTGCGTCCTCGCGTTCATAACAGCGGCCAAAACATCGTCATTCTCAGCCGAACGCCCCGACCGTTTGGTCATACCAAAGGCCGTCAACCGGGCCGAGGTCTTTGGTGCAACCTCGAAAAACGCGCTGTCGGTGGGGTTCGCACCCGGCCAGCCGCCCTCGATATAGTCCACGCCCAACTCATCCAGAGCCTTGGCGATCTGCACCTTTTCAGCGGTCGAGAACTGCACCCCCTGAGTCTGCTGCCCATCGCGCAGAGTGGTGTCGTAAAGATAAAGCCGTTCCTTCGACATTACACGCCCTCCAGCTTGGCAGCGTCAAACCCGGCACCTGGCACAAGCTCCACACCGTCCTTGCTCATCCGCACTTCCAGCCCCGCCGCGACATAGGCCGCCTTCAGCCGGTCAACTTCCGAGAAGTCCTTGCTTTGCATCGCCTGGGCCCGCGCCTCGGCCAGACGCGCCGCATGGCCAGAAAGATCCGCTGAGCCCGTATCGGCCCAAGCGCCCATTTCAGGCTCCAACACCCCCAGAACCTGCGCACTGGCCAACAGGCCCGCTGCGTCACCCTCTGCCGCCAGACGGTGGAGTTCCGCGACAGCCCCCGCCGTGTTCAGGTCATCACTCAGCGCGGCGATCACCGAGGGGGCCGCGCTGGCGGCGGGCTCGATGCCCGCTGTCAGCGCCCGCCACTTGCGCAGCGTCGCCTCGGCCTCGCGGGCCTTCTTCTCGGTCCAATCCATCGGCTTGCGGTAATGCGTTTGTAGGAACACAAACCGGATCACCTCACCCGGAACACCCTGATCCAGTAGATCATGCACAGTGAAGAAATTGCCCAAAGACTTGGACATCTTCTTGCCTTCAACCTGCAGCATCTCATTATGCAGCCAAACCCTCGCGAACTCGCCCTCGGGATGGGCGCAGCAGCTTTGCGCGATCTCGTTTTCATGATGCGGGAACATCAGGTCATTACCGCCGCCGTGAATGTCAAAACTCTCACCCAACAGCTCAAAGCTCATGGCTGAGCATTCGATATGCCACCCCGGACGCCCCCGTCCCCACGGGCTGTCCCAGCCGGGAAGCTCATCGCTCGAGGGTTTCCAAAGGACAAAATCCATAGGATTCTTCTTGTAGGGCGCAACCTCGACCCGCGCCCCTGCAATCATGTCATCAACCGACCGCCCCGAAAGAGCGCCATAACGCTCTTTCCAGCTGTCTACGGCGAACAGCACATGCCCGTCTGCAGCATAGGCGTGGCCTTTGTCGATCAGCCCTTCAATCATCGCGATCATCTGCGGAATATATTCAGTCGCACGCGGCATCTGGTTCGGCTCTAGTGCGCCCAACGCCCCCATATCATGCAGATACCAGCCGATCGTCTCATCCGAGCGTTCCTGCACCAATTGCTCCAACGTGCCCGGTGCGCCGGCCTTTTGACGCGCCAGGGCGGTCGCGTTGATCTTGTCATCCACGTCGGTAAAGTTACGCACATAATTCACGTGATCCGCCCCATAGGTGTGACGCAGTAACCGGTACAGCACGTCAAACACCACCACGGGCCGCGCATTGCCAAGATGGGCGCGGTCATAGACCGTCGGGCCACAGACATACATCCGCACATTATCAGCACTGATCGGCACGAAATCCTCTTTCGTCCGCGTCCGTGTGTTGTGCAGTTTGATCGTGGTCATCGGTCAGCTCCTAGGAACAACGTGGCGTCTCGCGTTGGCGCGGGCTTAGCAACTTGTCTCAGGGATGAAAACGAAAGAAACCGGCCCGCGTGATAAATCAGCAGGAAATGCAGCAGATAATGATGCAGTTCATCGGGTTCATAGGATGTGAGTATCACGCGCGCGCCACCACGCCAAGCCCCTGATTTCCGGCTCTGATCCGATTGACAATCGCAAGTCTCTCTGGCCCAACTCGCGTAAGACCGAGACGGAGACCGGCCATGAAACTGTCGCAGCGGATCACGCAGCTTACCCATGGCGGTAGCGACGGGTGGGGTGTGTTCTATCGCGCCCGCCGGATGATAAGTGAGGGACAAGCGGTTACCGAACTGACCATTGGTGAACATGACATTCGCACCGATCCGTCGATCTTGGCCGAGATGGAACAGTCTGCACGCCAAGGCCATACGGGCTACGCCATGGTGCCCGGCACCGAACTGCTGCGCGAGACGGTGGCCGCCCGCATTCAGACCCGCACCGGAGTCAAAACAACCCGAGACAATATTCTGATCACGCCCGGAGGTCAGTCGGCCCTGTTCGCCGCGCATGTAGCCGTCTGTGACCCCGGTGATGTGGGCCTGTATCTCGACCCTTACTATGCCACCTATCCCGGCACGATCCGAGGGGCCGGAGCGGTTGCGCGTGTGGTTCAAACGACGGCAGAAGACGCGTTCCAACCACGGGCAGACAGGATCGACGCGGCGTCGGAGGGCGCTGTCTCACTTCTGATCAACTCGCCCAACAATCCCACTGGCGTCGTTTATTCGCGCCAAACTTTGGAAGCCGTTGCGGAAGTCTGCCGCAGGCGCGACCTTTGGCTGATCTCGGACGAGGTCTATGACACTCAAGTGTGGGACGGCACGCATATCTCGCCCCGTGCACTGCCAGATATGCTCGCCCGCACGCTGGTAATCGGCTCGATGTCGAAATCCCACGCCATGACCGGATCTCGGTGCGGGTGGGTTGCCGGACCTCCGGATGTGATCGAACACATGATCAATCTGGCCACGCACACGACATATGGCGTTCCTGGTTTCATTCAGGACGCTGCGGTTTTCGCGTTGAACGCAGGCCCCGAGCTTGAGAACCGCATCGCCGCCCCTTTCCGCAGACGTCGCAAGCTGGCGATGGATATTCTGGCCGCGCAAAACACGGTCGGGTTGATTCCAGCCCAGGGCGCGATGTATCTGATGCTGGACATTCGCCCCACCGGCCTGAATGGCGAGGGATTTGCCAATGCCCTGCTGGATACGCACGCGATTGCCGTCATGCCGGGCGAAAGTTTCGGCCAAGCCGCCGCAGGACATATCCGCGTTGCCATGACCATAGACGACGATCATTTTGCCGCCGCTTTGCGGACCATATGCTGCTTTGCAGCGGAGCTGAGTTCAGGGCGATAGTTGAATCAGAACCGGAACGTGGTGCGCAGGTTGAACACGTTGGAATCCAGCCCACCTTCGGATTGGGTGGCGTCGTCAAATTCCTGCCGCAACGCCTCACCACTGATGACGAACCGATCGTTGATCGGGTAAGCAACTCCAATGCCATAAACCGCAGCGGTGTCATCATCCGCCGAGGTCTCGGCCCGCGCAGCGCCAACTACGACATATCCCAAAGCGGAGCCGAAATCGTACCCTCCGCGCAGCTTCAGCCGGGTCGTGCTGTCCAGACTGCCTTCATTTTGGCTTAACCCAAGGGACAGTCGGTTATATTCAAGCTCTCCGCCCAGAACGAAATTGCCGAAATCGAAATCATATCCGACATGCGGGCCAAAGCTGGCATCGCTTCCGCTTGACCCGTTGGGCCCATCCGCATCCGCATAGCCAAAGCTGAAACCAGCATAGGCACCGCTCCAATCCTCAGCCGCAGCGGGGGCTGCGAGGGCCACCAAAATGGAGGCAAGGATTGCGCGGAACAGTTTCATCGCTTTGCGAAAGCCTTTCATAAAAAAATTTTAGTATTCTTCAGAGACTGGCACAGAACTGTATGCAAATGGTTAAAATTCAATTGAGATCACGAAAAGCTGTTAAACAAGTGACCGAAGTATAACAGATTTCCCGCAAAATGGGGTCTTTTCTTTACTTTACGTCACCTAAGCGATCTGACGACACGGATTGTTTCGCTTTTGACCTATCAGGTCGCAAACAGAACAGATTGCGACGTTTCGGATTGAAAGACTGAACGTCACGAAGCGAGGAACCGCATGCAAAGCGACGTTTGGAAAATCCGGTTGATCAGCCGTACGATCGGGGCGGATCGCGGTCGCGCGGCGCGGGGGCGTCCATTCGGGCACTAATTGACGCCACCCTGTACGCTTTTCATCTATCGGATCCTGAAATGAACGACCAATCCCGTACATCCTCGCGCAGCGGCGGACGCGCCGCGCGTCGGGCCGCCCGCGCCACGGCCCTACCCGATCACCTGCGCCCAGTGCGCCCCGGCCTTGAGGGCGGTACGTATAAACCTCTGACGGCTCAACAGGTTGAGCAAATACACCAAGCGGCGCTGACAGCGCTGGAAACCATCGGACTTGCCGATGCACCGCAAAGCGGAATCGACTATCTGGTGGGCGCTGGCTGTACCTTGGGCGAGGACGGACGCATCCGGTTTCCGCGTGCACTGGTCGAGGATACGATCGCCAAGGCGAACCGCTCGGTAACCCTGCACAGCCGCGATGGACAAACTGAATTGGAGCTGTCTGGTACCCGCGTCCACTATGGTACTGCAGGCGCCGCTGTCAGCATGGTCGATGTGGAGGGGCGAGAGTACCGCGATTCGACCGTGCAAGACCTGCACGACGCCGCACGCATCTGCCAGCAACTGGACAATATCCATTTTGTTCAACGCCCTATGGTGTGTCGTGACATCACCGACAATCTGGAAATGGATCTGAACACGGTCTATGCCGCTTGCTCCGGCACCTTCAAACATATCGGCACCTCGTTCACCGAACCTAGCCATGTAGCCCCCGCAGTGGAAATGCTGCACATGATTGCTGGCGGCGAGGACAAATGGCGTGAGCGGCCTTTCGTGTCGAATTCGAACTGTTTCGTAGTGCCTCCGATGAAATTCGCCACCGAAAGCTGCGAAGTGATGGAGGAATGTATCAAAGCTGGAATGCCGGTTCTGCTGCTCTCGGCCGGAATGGCGGGGGCGACCGCACCGTCGACTATCGCGGGAGCAATCGCTCAGGCGACGGCGGAATGTCTTGCAGGGTTGGTTTACGTAAATGCCGTAAGTCCTGGGGCCCCTGCGGTTTTTGGAACATGGCCATTTGGCTTGGACCTGCGCACAGGCGCGATGTCCATCGGGTCGGGCGAACAAGCGCTGCTGACCGCAGGCTGCGCCCAGATGCATCATTTCTACGATCTGCCGGGCGGTGCCGCCGCTGGTGCGTCAGATTCAAAATTGCCCGACATGCAGGCCGGATGGGAGCAGATGTGCTCGAACGTTATTGCCGGCCTGTCCGGGGTGAACATGGTCTATGAGGCCGCTGGTATGCACGCCTCTCTTCTTGGATTTTGCTTTGAAAGCCTGATCTTGGGGGACGATCTTATTGGTCAAGCGCAGCGCTGCGTGCGCGGTATCGAGGTGACGGATGAGACCCTTGCCCTTGATCAGATGGCCGAGGTCTGCATGGGCGGCCCCGGTCACTATCTGGGCACCGAAGCAACGCTCAGCCGGATGCAAGCCGATTACGTGTATCCGACCTATGGCGACCGAACGTCACCCAAAGAATGGGCCGAATTGGACAAGCCTGACCTGATCGCCAAGGCCACGGCCCGGAAAGAGGAAATCCTGTCCGCACCGTCACCCGCACGGTTCGATCCCATGCTGGACGCGGCGCTTCGCGAGAAATTTAACATTCATTTGCCAACGTAAGTGCTTGAAAAAAAGGGGGCCGAGGCCCCCTTTAAGTTTCGCCATCCAGGCTCATCTCGTTGACCGCCCGGTGTTTTTTTGCCTGCGGCCTGGACTGCGCATGGGACGAGCGCACCCGTCCCGTGAGAGAGTGGGAAAGAGCAATATTCCGCCCCACCCTGTTCCCGGCCGACACGGGCATGTCGGCCGAGTGGAAAAAGGCATCGTCGGTAAGTCTCGGCGCCTTCTTCCGTTTTCGTCGGGACCGGGCATTCGGGGGAAAGCCCAGGTCCCTACACCCCGCCTGACGGGGCGTTTGCCTTAGCTACACCCGCTGGTCGCACCGCAGGTGTTGCATTTCATGCAGGTGCCGTTGCGCACCAGCGTGTAGTTTCCGCATTCACCGCAGGGATCGCCCTCGTACCCTTGCATCTTGGCTTTGGTACGGGCGTCTATACCGGTCGCCACTGCGGTTTCAGCAGGGGCATCAAAGACGGCGGCAGGTTCCGCCATTCCCGTTGCATCTGCTTGCGGCGTGAACACGGCCAGATCCTGCGGCAACCGCTTGCGCAGATACCCAGTCGAGCTGATTTGTTTCAATACTTCCAATGACTTGGAGGCCGCTGTTTCACTGATTTCCGAGACGTTCGAGACACCTTCTTCCTCGCCCCGGCCGATATCGTCAAAGGTCGCACCTTCGGGCTTCACATGGGCCAGATCGGTGCGGTCCAGATAGCTGACAGCAAGCTCGCGGAAGATGTAGTCTAGGATGGACGTCGCGTTCTTGATCGAGTCGTTGCCCTGCACCATCCCCGCCGGTTCGAACTTGGTGAAGGTAAAGGCGTCCACGAACTCTTCCAGCGGCACGCCGTATTGCAGACCGACCGAGACCGCGATGGCAAAGTTATTCATCATCGCCCGGAAGCCAGCGCCTTCCTTGTGCATGTCGATGAAAATCTCGCCCAACGAGCCGTCCGAATACTCACCCGTCCGCAGATAGACCTTATGGCCGCCCACGATGGCTTTCTGAGTGTAGCCTTTCCGACGCTCGGGCATCTTCTCGCGGTGCGAGCGGACGATTTCCTTGACGACGACCTTCTCGATGACCTTCTCGGCCAGCACGGCAGCTTTTTCGGCCGGTGTGCCGCTTTCCAGAACCTCGGCGGCCTCATCATCATCCTCAACCAATGCAGCGGCCAGAGGCTGAGACAGTTTCGAGCCGTCGCGGTACAGCGCGTTCGCTTTCACACCCAGCGACCACGACAACTCATATGCCTTCTGGCAGTCTTCGATGGTCGCGTCGTTCGGCATGTTGATCGTCTTCGAGATCGCACCCGAGATGAAGCTCTGCGCCGCCGCCATCATGGTGATGTGGCTGTCAACCCCGAGGAAACGCTTACCTTTCTTGCCGCACGGGTTGGCACAATCGAAGATGGAATAGTGTTCCTCTTTCAGGTGCGGCGCGCCTTCCAGTGTCATGGTTCCGCAGACGTGATCATTCGCCGCTTCGATATCTGCGCGGGTGAAACCCAAGTGACGCAGCAGGTCGAAGGTCGGGTCATTCAGCTTGGTGGCCGGGATGCCCAGAACGCCGGTGCAGAAATCCTCGCCCAGCGTCCACTGGTTGAAGACAAACCGGATGTCGAAGGCGCTTTCTAGCGCAGCATCCACTTTCGCCAGTTCGTTCGGACCGAAGCCGTGGCCGGTCAAAGAGGTGTGATTGATCCCCGGCGCGTTCCCGATGGTACCGTGGCCGACCGCGTAGCCCACGATCTCTTCGATCTGAGACGAGGAATAGCCCAGCTTCTCCAGCGCCGAAGGCACCGAACGGTTGATGATCTTGAAGTAACCACCACCGGCCAGCTTCTTGAACTTGACCAGAGCAAAGTCCGGCTCAATCCCCGTGGTGTCACAATCCATCACCAGACCGATGGTGCCGGTCGGCGCGATCACAGTGGCCTGCGCGTTGCGATAGCCGTTCTTTTCGCCAAGGCTCAGTGCCTCATCCCAGGCCGACATGGCCAAGTCGATCAAACGTTTGTCCGGGCAGTTGCCGTGGTCCAGAGGCACCGGCTTCACGGCCAGCTTCTCATAGCCGGTCACGACACCCTGCGCCGCGCGGCGGTGGTTGCGGATGACGCGCAGCATGTGGTCGGCATTGCGCTCATAGCCTTTGAAAGCACCCAGTTCACCGGCAATTTCTGCCGAAGTCGCATAGGCCACACCTGTCATGATCGCGGTCAACGCGCCACAGATTGCCCGCCCCTCATCCGAGTCGTAGCTGTAGCCCATGTTCATCAGCAGACCGCCGATATTTGCATAGCCCAGACCCAAGGTGCGGAAGTCATAAGACAGTTGCGCGATTTCCTTCGACGGGAACTGCGCCATGGTCACCGAGATTTCCAGTGTAAGGGTCCACAGGCGTGAGGCGTGCATGTAATCCGCCGCCTGGAACTCACCCTCCTTGAGGAAGGTCAGCAGGTTCATCGACGCCAAGTTACAGGCCGTGTCATCAAGGAACATATACTCGGAACACGGGTTCGAGCCGCGAATCTCACCATCTTCGGGGCATGTGTGCCATTCGTTGACCGTGTCGTGGAATTGGATGCCCGGATCGGCACAGGCCCATGCGGCATGGCCGACTTTCTCCCACAGATCGCGCGCCTTAACGGTCTTGGCGACCTTGCCATCGGTCCGGTTGATCAATTCCCAATCGGCGTCTTTCTCAACGGCGGTCAGGAACGCGTTGGTCACACGGATCGAGTTATTAGAGTTCTGACCCGAGACCGAGCTGTAAGCTTCCGAATCCCAGTCCGTATCATAGGTCGGGAATTCGATGCTGTCGTGACCCTGCTTTGCGTAATCCAGCACGCGCTTGATGTAAGTCTCGGGGATTGCGACCTTTTTGGCCTCGCGCACAGCCGTTTTCAGGCCGTCATTCTTGTTCGGATCATAAGCATCATCAGCGGCACCGTCCCAGCTGCGGATGGCCTCGAAAATGCCGTTCAGCATCTTCTCGTGCATCTTCGATCCGGCAACGATCGAGGCCACCTTCTGCTCTTCGATCACCTTCCATTCGATGAATTGCTCGATATCGGGGTGATCTGCATCGACGATTACCATCTTTGCTGCTCGACGGGTTGTACCGCCTGATTTGATCGCGCCAGCGGCGCGGTCGCCGATCTTGAGAAAGCCCATCAGGCCCGAAGACTTGCCGCCACCCGACAACGCTTCGCCCTCAGCACGCAGATGGCTGAAGTTGGTCCCGGTGCCCGAGCCGTATTTGAACAGGCGCGCCTCGCGCACCCAAAGATCCATGATGCCGCCTTCGTTCACCAGATCATCATCGACGGACTGGATGAAGCACGCATGCGGCTGCGGATGCTCATAGGCAGATTTCGACTTGGTCAGCTTGCCGGTTTTATAGTCGACATAGTGGTGCCCCTGCGCCGGGCCATCGATTCCATAGGCCCAATGCAAGCCAGTGTTGAACCACTGCGGCGAGTTCGGCGCGGCACGCTGGGTGGCCAGCATGTAGCGCATCTCGTCAAAGTAGGCGCGCGCGTCTTCCTCGGTCGAGAAATAGCCGCCCTTCCACCCCCAATAGGCCCATGCACCCGCCAGTCGGTCGAACACCTGTTTAGACGAAGTCTCACCTTCGAATTCCGCGCCATCCGCAGGGACCGAACGCCACAGGAATTCAGGTACATCCTTTTCTTTGACCTTCTTCAGCTTGGACGGAACACCAGCCTTGCGGAAATACTTCTGGGCGATGACATCACTTGCCACCTGGCTCCAGCTGGAGGGCACTTCGATATCATCCAGACGGAAAACAATCGTACCATCAGGGTTACGTATTTCTGACGTTGCCGAAACAAAGTCCAGCTCCGCATAAGCGTCTTGTCCTGATTTGGTGAATTTTCTGTCAATCTTCATGTCCGCCGCCCTAGATTCAATCACTTGTCCTTGTCGCCTCAAGTTCGAGAAAGCGAACCTTTGGCCGTGCCAGAAAATTGGGCGCAAGGAACCGGTCGCTGCCAATGACAACGAAATTCCGTTTCAACGGTTGCACGTCTCTATGTTGTGCTTTCCGACCCTCGCCCTATGCCGCGCTCCGGATTTCCTACCAGATTTAGTGGCATCATATTCGGCCCATACAATCTGGCGTATTCGGCCATAGATCGTCAACGTCATTTTTCCGTCATTTTTGGAATCTTTTATATTGACCCAAGATCTCTCAAACGGCGCTGAACGGGGTGGGCTGATTCCTCCACAGGTTCATCCACGGGTTCAAATGGACCGGCGCAAAATTCTGCAGAACAATTAACCGTGATTTCCGGCACAGTTATCGGCATTTGATAAACCGAAGTTAAGATATCTAAACTCGAATAGAATCATCCCTGCGTTTGTTCGGCGCGAAAACAGCTTCTCCGACCAACGCAGCACGAAGTAAAGGTACGAGCAGAGATGTCGAAGATTGGAATCCTTCCCCTGATGGGGCTGATCGTGGCCTGCACACCACAAGATGTGCCCCCTCCATCCCGCAGCGCGCAGTTTGAAACCTATCCCACGCGGCTGTTCGATACGTTCGAAGTCGGCTGTGATGGCCCTGGAGAAGATTTCAGGCGTGTCGGGAATCGCCTGTTCGAATGCACCGAGTTGCTGCCCCCCGAAACGACGGCCTTTCTGATTCTCAACTATGATGGTTACCCGCAGGATCTGCCCAAAAGCGTGATGCGCCTAACCTCGACCAAAAACTCCGGCGGATACCGCGTCGACGCTGAACTCTATTTCAACGTACCGCGCCAGAATGCGCCCGACATTCAGGTGCCCGTCGAAAGCGAACAATTGGACAAGGCCCTTACCGCGCTTTATCGCGCGATGGGCGGTGCTCCATCTTGAAAGGAAATGGTCGGGGCGGCAGGATTCGAACCTACGACCCCCTGTACCCAAAACAGGTGCGCTACCAGACTGCGCCACGCCCCGGACCGTGCGCCTTCCTAACGGGGCCGTTCTGATTTGAAAAGCCCTAACAAGGCCAAATTGCAGGACCTTGCGAAAAAACTTCGTGCTGCATCTGCGTGCCCGGTTCAATAAGGTAACGCCGCGCCAGCCCTGCGTTGATCTCCAACACGGCATAGACCGAATCACCGCCCTCAATCAGCGATAAATCGCCGGGGATGGCATCACTATGCACATTCACGACCTCACCTGCCCGATTCACAAAAATCATATCCAGGGGAATCAGTGTGTTCTTCATCCAGAACGCGACCCGCTGCGGCGGATCGAAGATGAACAGCATCCCCGCCCGTTGCGGCATCGATTCCCGAAACATCAGACCGCGCGCACGTTCCTGCGGTGTCACGGCAAGTTCGATATCGAAGCTGATCTGGGACTTTTCATTTTTCAGGTTCACGCGATCCGCGCTACAGGCCGCAAAGGTCGTTCCGGTCCAAACCGAAAGTATCGTCGCAGCAACCGAAAGAACTCTGATCATCTTGCTCTAGCTATCAAGCGCGGCTTCCCAGGCCAGAACCTGCGCGGCCATACGTCCCCGTTTGCCATCGATCACCCGCATCGCCAAAGCCTCGCCCGGCTGCAAATCGGCCAGACCAGACCGGCGCAAAACCTCAATATGAAGAAACACGTCTTCGTCCCGACCGAACACATTGGCGAATCCAAATCCCTTGCCCTTGTCGAACCATTTTACGCGCGCAGCTTCCAATGGGGCTTCAGCTATGGCCACCGGGTCCAGCTCGGCGAAATCGGCAAGCATCATAGAGTCGGCGCGCGCCGGAGGATCTACACTGATCACCTCGACCGCTTGAACACCGCGATCGGTGCGGTGCGTCATGATCTCAATGCCGGCACCATCCGCGACCGAGCTTTGGCCAAAATTCCGCAAGACATTTACATGCAACAGAATATCCGGGCCACCCTCATCGGACACAACAAAGCCATACCCCTTGGCAGGGTCGAACCATTTCACGTGTCCACGTACGCGGTACATGTTGTTCAGGTCGTCTGGCACAGTGTTCCTATCGCGCGTTTTAATAATTCGTTAAGGTTTTGATGTGTATGGGATTGCCCCACGATTTCAAGCTGAAAAAACCCTTTAAACTCCGAGTGTTGCATTTCGCGGCACGTGAATGTCATGGATTCAGCCTCTGTATCTGCCACTCAGTATCTGCGTTTTCACGCCGCCACTGGAACCGATCATGCAAACGGAAGGCTCCGTCAGCCCAGAATTCGATCTCTGTCGGCTCCAACCGGTATCCACCCCAAAACGGTGGACGCGGTGGATTCGGCCCCAGCTTTGCGGTCACCTTTGCAACCTCGGCCATCAGAGCCGTCCGGCTGCTGAGCGGCTGTGACTGTTTCGACGCCCATGCACCCAACCGGCTTTTTAGGGATCGGGACGCATAATATTCATCCGCTTGTGGTCCGTTTTCCCGAGTTATTGTACCACGAACTCGGATTTGACGCCGCAAAGATTTCCAATGCATCACAAAAGCAGCTTTCCCGGCACTGTCCAACTCGGCCGCCTTGGTACTTTCGTAATTCGTGTAGAACACAAAGGCCTGAGCCTCGATCTCTTTCAGCAGGACCATCCGCACGTTTGGCATACCAGTCGCGTCCACGGTTGCCAGGGCAATCGCGTTCGGATCGTTCGGTTCACTGTCCCTGGCGTCGTCCAGCCACCGCGCCGCTATTTCAAACGGATCGGTACCGGCGAAAATGCCGTCTCGTTCGCTCATTTCCATCCCCTGGAAACTCTTAATGTTCACCCTAGGGCGAGAACCCGCCACGGGCAAGAGCACACGGCCTTGATGCAGGCCATCCAATGGCATAAACCATCCCAACATAATGCGAAGGACAGGCGGAGAACCGAACATGTCAAATCAGTTGATGGCCGGCAAGCGCGGCCTCATCATGGGACTGGCGAATGACAAATCAATCGCATGGGGGATTGCCCGCGCATTGTCTGACGCAGGGGCCGAACTTGCGTTCTCGTATCAAGGCGATGCGCTGAAAAAGCGGGTGGACCCGCTGGCCGCTCAATTGGGCAGTGAAATCGTCCTGCCCTGCGACGTCAGCGACGAAGAGTCGATTGACGAACTATTCAACTCGCTTTCGCAGAAATGGGGACATTTGGATTTTGTCGTCCACGCCATCGGCTTTTCCGACAAAAACGAGTTGCGCGGCCGCTATGTTGATACTTCGCGCGCCAATTTCAAACTGACCATGGATGTCTCGGTCTATTCCTTCACCGCCGTAATGCAGCGGGCCGAGAAGATGATGACCAATGGCGGCAGCGCGGTCACGCTGACCTACTACGGCGCAGAACAAGTCATGCCCCACTACAACGTCATGGGTGTGGCCAAGGCGGCGCTTGAGGCCTCGGTCAAATACCTGGCCGAAGATCTTGGCAAAGACGGCATTCGCGTGAACGCGATCTCGGCCGGCCCGATCAAGACGCTGGCAGCCAGCGGGATCGGTGATTTCCGCTATATCATGAAATGGAACGAATATAACTCGCCCCTGCGCCGCAACGTTACCATTGATGACGTCGGCAACTCAGCCCTCTATCTGCTGTCTGACCTCAGCGGAGGCGTAACCGGTGAGAATCTGCACGTGGATTCAGGTTATCACATCGTCGGCATGAAGGCCGTTGACGCACCAGACGTTGAAAAAGGTTAATATCCATGAGCGCCAAGGACCGCCTGCCCCACGAAAAAGGCTTTCACATCAGTTGGGATCAGATTCACCGCGACTCGCGCGCTCTGGCCTGGCGTCTGGACGGGCAAGGCCCCGAAGATGGTGCCTGGCGCGCCGTTGTCGCCATCACGCGCGGCGGCATGGCCCCGGCGATGATTGTCAGCCGTGAGTTGGACATCCGCACCGTCGACACGATCAGCGTCCGCTCTTACCACCATCAGGAACAAGGCGAAGCCGAAGTTCTGAAGGCCCCGGACGCCGGCCTGATGGGCGACGGCACCGGCGTACTGATCATCGATGACCTGGTCGACAGTGGCAAAACCCTGGAACTGGTCCGCGACATGTACCCCAAGGCGCATTTCGCCACTGTCTATGCCAAACCCAAAGGCCGCCCGATGGTTGATACTTTCATCACCGAAGTCAGCCAGGACACATGGATATTCTTCCCATGGGATATGGCCCTGCAATATGTCGAACCCTACCGGGGCACCGACTGATCTTTCTTCTGTTCAAAAATACCTCGGAGCGCGAGGCAGAGCCTCGCAAAAAATGATCCGCCATGTCCCAAACTCGTACCCGCGCCACCTTCCCCCCTCCGGTGATGGAGGCGCGCCGCTGGCTTGAAGGCGTGGACTTCACCCAAGACCGCCCTCTGATCAATGTCAGCCAAGCAGCTCCGGTCGATCCGCCGCCGCTTGCCTTGCGTCAGGCCATGGCCGAGTTTGCCGTCAGTGAAGACAGCGCGCATCTCTACGGCCCCGTGCTGGGAAACCCTGAACTCCGGGCCGAACTTGCCCAACAAATCGGCACCCATTACGGCGCGGACCTTTCGCAAGTTCAGGTCGCCATCACTTCGGGTTGCAATCAGGCTTTCGCCGCCACTATCTCGGCCGTCACCGATGAGGGGGATGAGGTCATTCTGCCAACCCCATGGTACTTCAACCATAAAATGTGGCTAGACATGGCAGGGGTACGCAGCATCGCGTTGCAAACCGGGGACGATTTGCTCCCCGACCCCGAGGCTGCGCGCGCGCTGATTACTAATAAAACACGTGCGATTGCTCTGGTGACGCCGAACAATCCGGGTGGCGTCGAATACCCGGCGGAACTGGTCCGCGCCTTTTACGATCTGGCGCAAGAGGCCGGAATTCGCCTGCTGGTCGATGAAACCTACCGTGATTTCGACAGCCGCAGCGGCCCGCCCCACGACTTGTTCCAACAACCCGGTTGGGACGAGACGCTGGTGCATCTCTATTCCTTTTCGAAATCCTACCGTCTGACCGGCCACAGGGTCGGCGCAATCGCGACCAGCCCAAACCTTCTGGCCGAGATCGAAAAATTCCTCGACACCGTCGCCATCTGCCCCGGTCAGATGGGTCAATTCGCGGCCCTTTGGGGAATGCAGAACCTGTCGCAATGGGTCGCCGGAGAACGGGATGAGATTCTCGACAGACGCGCCGCCATTCAGGACATGTTGCCCGATCTTGCGGAAAAGGGGTGGAAACTTCTGGGGCTAGGCGCTTATTTCGCCTATTTCGAACACCCGTTCGACTTGCCCTCGGACGAGTTGGCCAAACGCATGGTGGCCGAAACCGGCATCCTGCTTTTGCCCGGCACCATGTTCATGCCGCAGGACGATCCAGCCGGCAAGCGGCAGGTCCGCATCGCCTTTGCCAATCTAGACCGCAAAGGCTTGCGCCAATTGTTCGATCGGCTGACCGACGCTACCTTCTGAGCTTGCCCCCCGCCGGTCCGCGTCGTATTCAAGGCCGCAACCGACAGGGCAGCAATCTGCCACAAAACCACAAATGAGGGCACCATGGCCGCAGGCATGAAAAACCTTTCAAAGACCTTTGTCTGGATCCTGATGGGTCTTTTGATGCTGGGCCTTGCCGGGTTCGGGGCCACAAGCCTGACCGGAACCGCGCGCAGTGTCGCGCAGGTAGGCAACGAAGATATCTCGATCAACGATTATGTGCGTGAGCTTCAACGCGAAATCCGCGCCGTCGAAAGTCAGACCGGGCAACCGATGCAAATCTCGCAGGCGCATGAGTTCGGGCTGGACCAGCTTGCCCTCTCGCGCCTGACCGCGCTTGCCGCGCTGGATAATGAGGTCGGTCTGCTGGGCCTTTCGATCGGGGATGAGAACCTGCAGAAGGAAATTCTGGCCATCCCGGCCTTTCAGGGGGTGGATGGAAGTTTCGACCGCGACTCGTATGAGTTTCAGCTTGATCAGGTTGGCCTGACCGACAGCGAATTCGAATCCGATCTGCGCAAGGAATCTGCACGCACCATCGTGCAGGGCGCGATCATGGGCGGCGTCGAGATGCCCCAGACCCTGACAGATGTGATGACCAATTTCGTCGGCGCGCGACGCAGCTTTACTGTTGCGACCGTCAGCCCGGACGCCCTGTCTGAGCCAATCGGACAGCCCACCGATGCGCAGGTTCAAACTTTTTACGACGACAATGCCGACCTTTTCACCCTGCCCCGCACCAAGCGGCTGACCTATGCAATACTGTCACCCGACATGCTGCTGGACAGCGTTGAGGTGGATGAGGACGCGGTGCGCCGCCTCTATGATCAGCGCTCGGAGGAATTCCAACAGCCCGCGCGACGTTTGGTCGAACGTCTGCCATTTTCGGACGAGGCCGCTGCCGAGACCGCCATGGCGCAAATCGCTGTCGGCGGCACAACGTTCGAAACACTGGTGCGCGACCGCGATCTTGAACTCAGCGATGTCGATCTGGGTGACGTGACCCGGGACGATCTTGGCGACGCGGCCGACGGCGTATTTGCCGCCGAACTGGACGATGTTGTTGGCCCCCTTCCGTCGCCTCTGGGCCCGGCACTGTTCCGCATCAACGGCACGCTGGCGGAAAACATCATTGCGTTCGAAGACGCCGCTCCAATTTTGCGTGAAGAACTGGCCGCTGACCGTGCCCGCCGCCAGATCGAGGCGCAAGCCGAAGACATCAACGACCTGCTGGCGGGTGGTGCCACCTTGGAAGAGCTGGTGGGCGAGACTGAGATGGAACTGGGCCAGATCGACTGGACTCGGCAAAGCGAAGATGGCGTGGCCGCTTATGACGGGTTCCGCGTTGCCGCACAGGACGTGAACGAAGGCGATTTCCCCGAAGTTGCGTTCCTTGAGGACGGCTCAATCTTTGCCCTGCGACTGGACGAAGTTCTGCCCCGCCGCCCGGAACCCCTGGACAGCGCCCGGGAGCGCGTGATTGCCGCATGGGTGCAGGCAGAGACGGACAAGGCGCTGGAAGAGCAGGCCAAAACCGTTCTTGCACAGCTTGAGAGCAATGGCGATTTCACTGAAACCGGCCTGCCCTTCCGCGTGGAAAACGCCCTGACCCGGACCGCTTTTCTGGATGACGTTCCCGCAACCTTCATGTCGGACGTGTTTGACATGGAACTGGATGAGCTGCGCGTGATCCCTGGCACTGGTACTGCCTTTGTTGTGCGGCTCGAAGAGCTTTTGCCGCCTGATGAGACAGACGAGTTGCGTCAGGCACGCGAAGCCCTTGCGGCGCAGTTGAACCAAGCTCTGGCTCAGAATATTTTCGACGCCTTTGTCCGTGACGCACAGGTTCGCGCCCGTCCCGTCGTGGATCAACAGGCCCTGAACGCTGTCCAAGCGAGCTACTAAGAGACCCCTATGGCCCTGACACCTGAATACGACAGCTTCGCCCGCGCCTATGAGGCAGGCGAGAACCAGGTCGTTTACACCCGATTGGCCGCTGATCTGGATACGCCGGTGTCGCTGATGCTCAAGCTGACGGGCGCGCAGAAAGACGCGTTCATGCTGGAATCAGTGACAGGAGGCGAGGTGCGCGGCCGGTACTCGATCATCGGAATGAAGCCCGATCTGATCTGGCGTTGCCGGGGGGAAGCGTCTGAACTGAACCGTTCCGCCCGCTTCGACCCCGAAGCTTTCGATCCGCAAACCGGCAATCCCATGGACAACCTGCGGGCATTGCTGGCCGAAAGCCGGATCGACCTGCCCGATGATCTGCCGCAGGCCGCTGCCGGGCTGTTTGGATATCTGGGCTATGACATGGTGCGGCTGGTGGAATACCTGCCCAATGTGAACCCTGATCCGCTTGGGCTGCCTGATGCGGTGATGCTGCGCCCGTCCGTCGTAGCTGTGCTGGACGGCGTCAAGGGTGAGGTTACGGTTGTTTCGCCCGCCTGGGTCAGCGAAGGGCAATCGGCCAAAGCGGCCTATGCACAGGCCGCCGAGCGTGTCATGGACGCCGTGCGGGATCTGGAACGCGCCATGCCTGCTGAATCGCGCGATCTTGGCGATGCATCGGAAGTCGCGACTCCGCAGTCGAACTTCACCAAGTCCGGCTACATGGAAGCTGTTGAAAAAGCCAAGGAATACATCCGCGCGGGCGATATCTTTCAGGTCGTCCCGGCGCAGCGCTGGACGCAGGATTTCCCCCAGCCGCCCTTTGCGCTCTACCGTTCGTTGCGTCGGACCAACCCGTCGCCCTTCATGTTTTATTTCAACTTCGGCGGATTTCAGGTCGTCGGCGCCAGCCCAGAAATTCTGGTGCGCGTCTTCGGCAATGAGGTCACGATCCGTCCCATTGCAGGCACCCGCCCTAGGGGTGCGACGCCTGAAGAGGACAAGGCGAATGAGGTTGACCTGCTGGCCGACAAGAAAGAACTGGCCGAGCATCTGATGCTGCTGGATCTGGGCCGCAACGATACGGGGCGCGTGTCCAAGATTGGCACTGTCCGCCCGACCGAAGAGTTCATCATCGAACGCTACAGCCACGTGATGCACATCGTCTCGAACGTGGTCGGAGAGCTGGCCGACGACAAAGACGCGCTGGACGCCTTCTTTGCCGGTATGCCCGCCGGGACCGTCTCAGGCGCACCGAAAGTGCGGGCGATGGAAATCATTGATGAGCTGGAACCCGAAAAGCGCGGTATCTATGGCGGCGGTGTCGGCTATTTCAGCGCGGGGGGCGACATGGATATGTGTATCGCTCTGCGCACAGCCATCGTGAAGGATCAAAAGCTTTACATCCAAGCCGGGGGCGGTGTGGTCTATGACAGCGACCCTGAGGCCGAGTTCATGGAAACAGTCCATAAATCCAACGCCATCCGCCGCGCTGCTGAGGATGCGGCGCGCTTCACCGGTTCGGGCAATAGCTGAAAATAGGCGCAGTTACCGCGCCTATTGAACCTGTCGCTTCATCACGGCCGAGATCGGTGCCATCGTCACGCGGCCGCCACGATCCTCCAATCCCCAAACCAACAATGCCGAGATCGTGTCGGGGCGCAAACGACCCAACATCACGACCGAACCTTCTTGCCCGGCGCGGAAGGCCGCCTGATCCAGAAAGCGACGCATCACTTTCGGTTCCTGCCGCGCACCGTCGATATCACGGAAGATTACGCTGGACGGAATGCCATTCCGCGCGGCCAGTTTCTGAACCGTGTTCAACCCATTGTCTTGAGTGATCAACCCGCGACCAGTGCCGCCTGCGATAGCCGCAACTTGATCAGCCAGCTTGCGGTTGCCCTGAATCCCCGTATCGACCCCTTCAAGGATGCCAACCGTTTCAGGTAGCATATCCAGCCATACAGACAGCGAGACCTCGGCATCCTGCGCGCTGGCTTCTTTGGGCAGGTCCGCCATCGCCAGAACCTCAAATCCTGCCGCGCGGTAACGGGCCATCTTTTCCGCAGCTTCGGGGTCGGACGGGCTGATGGCAAAGCTGATCGGATAAGGGAAGTCCTGCAACGCTTCGGCCCCATACGCGCCTTCGTCGTCGATCAGAATGATCGACATCAGTGGCACCGAGCCGGGTTGGTCGAATTCGGCGGCATAAGCCTCGATCGGCTTGTCAGAAACTGGGGCCGCGTCGGCGGTTTCAACAACGGGTTCACCGCCGTCTCGCTCGGTCAGGGGAACAACGCGCCGGCCGACGCCCTGAGTACCCTCGGTGGCCTGATCGGCCCCGATCTGGGGCACAGCGGCAATACGCGGCAGGGTACGGGTCGGTTCTTCATCCTTCGGCTCAACCGCAACGGGGTCTTGCGTTTCCGGTTCCGGCTCAACGGCGGCCACCTCGGGCAGCGGCTCGGAAGCAGGAGTGTCTTCCGCTGGCGCAACCTCTTCCACAACCACCTCTTCGACGGGGGCCGGAGGTGTCGGAGCCTCCTCAATCACAGCAGGCACGTCTTCGGCCAGCGGAGCCTCGGCCAGTGCTTCAGGAACTTGAGGAGAGGTCGGAGCCTGTGGGGCAACAGGAGCTTCAGTTGCAATGGCCACGTCGTTGGTTTCAACCTGCTCGGCGCTGTCCACCTGAACGGCGGTCTCATTCACTTCGGGGACAGTGTTCGGCGCGTTTTCAACTTCGGACAGCCCCGCCACAGTGTCGGGCGCATCCGCCGGAGCCGGATCAGGGGCAGGCAGCGTCAAAACATCGGCATCGGCGATCGTACCTACCTCGGCCTCGGTCACTTGCGGGGCTTCGATTTCGGCCGGTTCAGGGGCTTTTTCAACCACCTCCGGTTTTCGCGTCAGGGGGGTATTCAGCGACAACGCCGCGCCCAGCAGCAATACAACGACCGCACCTGCGATCATTCCACCCACAAATCCGCCCATAATAATTGCCTCTCGTCCAATTCCTGCGTCGACTGTCAATGTGCCGTCTTCTGCGACACTCACCTTGCAGGCGCGTCAGGTCGGATGTCCTCTTGACGCTGCCCCGCAAGCCTGAGCATGTATGTCCCGACATTATATCGCGGCTCGGGGCTGCATCGCCAGTCCGAAATGCCTAATCTAAGACAAGTGTTCACATGCTGCTGCTGATCGACAACTACGACTCGTTTACCTACAACCTCGTCCACTATTTAGGCGAACTTGGGGCCGAAATGGTGATCCGGCGCAACGACGCTTTGGATGTGCAAGAAGCGATGGCCATGAACCCGACAGGCATCTTGCTCAGCCCTGGCCCCTGTGATCCTGATCAGGCCGGCATCTGCCTGGCTCTGACCAAGGCCGCGGCAGAAACGCAGACACCGCTGATGGGTGTGTGCCTTGGACATCAGACCATCGGTCAGGCTTTTGGTGGCGACGTCATCCGCTGTCACGAGATCGTCCACGGCAAGATGGGCACCATGCACCATACAAGCAAAGGTCTGTTCGCAGGGCTGCCATCGCCGTTTGAGGCGACGCGCTATCACTCGCTGGTTGTGGACCGTAACACCCTGCCCGACTGCCTTGAAATCACGGCAGAATTGGAGGACGGTACCATCATGGGTCTGCAACATAAAGAATTGCCTATTCATGGCGTTCAGTTCCACCCAGAATCCATCGCATCCGAGCACGGCCACGCCCTGCTCAAGAATTTCCTGTCCGAGATGAAAGTTCCCGCATGAGCGACGCTCTGAAACCGCTGATCGGGGCCGCCGCCGACCGGCCCCTGACCCGCGCCGAGGCTGAACAGGCCTTTGGCATTCTGTTTGACGGTGCCGCCACGCCCAGCCAGATCGGTGGGCTGCTGATGGCCATGCGCACCCGAGGCGAAACAGTCGAGGAATACGCCGCCGCCGCCGCAGTCATGCGCGCCAAGTGCAATGCCGTCCAAGCGCCCGTGGGCGCGATGGACATCGTGGGAACAGGCGGGGATGGTAAAGGCACACTGAATATCTCGACCGCAACAGCTTTTGTGGTTGCTGGCGCCGGGGTGACAGTAGCTAAGCACGGAAACCGCAACCTCAGCTCGAAATCCGGGGCCGCTGATGCGCTGGGACAGTTGGGCATTAACGTTATGGTCGGCCCGGAAACTGTTGAAAAGGCGCTGCAAGAGGCCGGGATCGGATTCATGATGGCCCCGATGCACCACCCTGCGATTGCCCATGTCATGCCCACACGGCAAGAGCTTGGTACTCGCACGATCTTCAATATTCTTGGCCCGCTGACCAACCCCGCAGGCGTCAAACGGCAACTGACCGGCGCGTTTAGCCGCGATCTGATCCGCCCGATGGCTGAGACTTTGGGTCTGCTGGGCGCCGACCGTGCGTGGTTGGTGCACGGGTCCGACGGAACGGATGAGTTGACCATCACAGGCGTAAGCTGGGTTGCCGCGCTAGAGGATGGACGCGTCAAAGAGGTCGAATTGCACCCCGAGGACGCTGGCCTGCCGGTTCACCCTTTCGAGGAGATCCTAGGCGGCACGCCCGAAGAAAACGCGGTTGCGTTCCGGGCATTGCTGGACGGCCAGCCCTCGGCCTATCGGGATGCGGTTTTGCTGAATGCCGCAGCCGCGCTGGTGGTTGCGGATGCGGCCTCGGACCTCAAGGACGGGGTTGCCAAGGCAGCCGAGAGCATCGACAGCGGAAACGCAAAAGACAAAATAGCCATTGTGGCCCGTATTACTCAGGAGGCCGCATGACCGGGACGGTACTGGACAAGATCAAAGCCTACAAGCTTGAGGAAGTTGCATCAGACAAGACGTATAAATCGCTGGAAACGCTCGAAGAAGAAGCGCGAGAAGCCGGTGAGACACGCGGGTTTGCAGCAGCCATTCAAACCGCTGCTCGCACAGGATATGGCCTGATCGCCGAGATCAAGAAAGCCAGCCCATCCAAGGGCCTGATCCGCCCCGATTTTGACCCACCCGCCTTGGCCAAAGCCTATGCGGAGGGCGGGGCCACTTGTCTGTCCGTATTGACCGACACACCCAGCTTTCAGGGCGACAAACCGTTCCTAACCGCTGCGCGTGCCGCCTGTTCGCTGCCTGCACTGCGCAAGGATTTCATGTATGACCCCTATCAGGTGGTCGAAGCGCGTGCGCTGGGGGCAGATTGTATCCTTATCATCATGGCCTCGGTCGAGGACGCTCAGGCCGCAGAGTTGGAGCAGACCGCTTTCGACTGGGGCATGGACGTTCTGATCGAGGTGCATGACGAGAAAGAGCTTGAGCGTGCGACAGGCCTCAAAAGCCCTCTGATCGGGATAAACAACCGCAATCTCAAGACGTTCGAGACAACTCTTGATACCACCCGTCGCCTGTCAAAACTGGTGCCCGGCGATCGCACTATTGTCTGCGAAAGCGGTCTAAGCACCCCCGACGACCTTGCAGATATGGCCCGCTATGGTGCGCGCAGTTTCCTGATAGGCGAAAGCCTGATGCGGCAAGGCGACGTCGCCTCGGCTACGCGCCACCTGCTGGCCAATCCGCTCATCCCCGGAGTGATGTGATGCCCCTAACTCATTTCGATGCACAGGGTCAGGCGCATATGGTTGACGTGTCTGAAAAGGCGGTCACAGATCGGGTCGCCGTTGCTGCCGGACACATTAAAATGGCGCAGGAAACCTTTGATTTGATATCAGAAGGCCGGGCAAAGAAGGGCGATGTTCTGGGCGTGGCCCGACTGGCCGGAATCATGGGCGCCAAGAAAACGCCGGACCTTATCCCACTATGTCACCCGCTGCCTGTCACCAAGGTCGCGGTTGAACTGACTTTGGATCCAGAATTACCCGGAGTGCAGATTGAGGCGACCGTCAAGACCTCGGGCCAGACGGGCGTCGAGATGGAAGCGTTGACCGCCGCCTCGACCGCTGCCTTGACCGTCTATGACATGACCAAGGCCGTGGACAAGGCGATGGAGATCGGTGGCATTCGCGTATTGCTGAAAGATGGCGGTAAATCAGGGCGATACGAGGCGTTATGATCTCAGTCGAAAACGCCCGCGCGCTGATGTTCAAGCTGGTTTCGCCCCTGCCGTCCGAAACCGTTTCCTTGGCCGACTCTGCAGGCCGGTACCTGGCCGCTGACGTCGTTGCCACAAGGGATCAACCACCCTTTGCGGCCTCGTCGATGGATGGTTACGCGGTCAAAGCCGCAGAGGTCGAACTGCACGCCATGTTCAAGGTCGTCGGCGAAGCAGCAGCCGGGCGGCGGTTTCAAAGCAAAGTGGGTCCGGGACAAGCCGTGCGCATCTTTACCGGCGCGCCCGTTCCTGACGGGGCCGATTTCGTCGTGATCCAAGAGGACACCAACCGGCGCGGCGATCTGTTGACCATTGCCGACGAGCCAGGGGAGAAGACGAACATTCGCCCTGCCGGGGTCGACTTCAAAAGCGGCACAAAAATACGCGCGCCCAGACAGTTACGACCCGAAGATGTTGCGCTGATGGCCGCAATGAACATTGCGGAAGTACCCGTTACCCGAAAGCCGGTTGTCGCGCTGATCTCGACCGGAGACGAATTGGTCATGCCCGGAGAGACACCCGGCCCTGACCAGATCATCGCGTCCAACACTTTCGGCCTCAAGGCGTTGCTGGAGAAGACCGGAGCACATGTGCGAGTCCTGCCGATAGCGCGCGACACGCAATCGTCTCTGGAAATCGCGTTTGGTTTGGCTGAAGGGGCCGATCTGGTCGTGACGATCGGTGGCGCATCGGTCGGTGATTACGACTTGGTCTCTGATGTCTCAAGCAATTTGGGGATGGAGCGCGCCTTCTACAAAATCCGGATGCGTCCCGGCAAGCCTCTAATGGCCGGGCGACTAGGGCAAAGCGCGATGATTGGGCTGCCGGGGAATCCTGTGAGTGCAATGGTTTGCGGCTATCTCTTCCTTGTTCCGATGATCCGCCGGATGTTGGGAATTGAAGAGGTTCTTCAACCCTTCCGCACTGCAAAATTGGCAGCTGATATCAGCCAGAACGGGCCGCGTGAACACTACATGCGCGCCGTTTTGGACCATGACGGAATCCGCGCCTGCGATGATCAGGACAGTTCCCTGCTCAGCGTTTTAGCGCAAGCCAACGCTCTGTTAGTGCGCCAGCCCCATGACCCTGCGCGCTCGGCCGGGGACGAGGTTCAGTACCTGCCGATCTGATCCGTCAAAACCGTTGACACAAAACGTGAACATGCGTAGAACAAAAGAAAACGCATGACCGACGAGGTGTGAGCAATGCTGACCAAGAAGCAGTTGGATTTGTTGGAATTCATCCACAAACGCGTTCAAGCGGATGGTGTTCCCCCCAGTTTTGACGAGATGAAGGCAGCGCTGGACCTGCGGTCCAAGTCCGGCATTCACAGATTGATCACCGCGCTCGAGGAACGCGGCTTTATTCGTCGCCTCGCCCACCGCGCCCGTGCGATTGAGATTGTGAAACTGCCCGAAAGCCTTGGGGGTGAGCCTACGGCCGCATTCAAGCCGCGTGTGATCGAAGGCGACAGGCCCGATGGCCCGCGCCCAGCCAATTTTGACCCCGTGACCGTTGACGCAATGGAATTGCCCGTCATGGGTCGCATCGCCGCCGGTGTCCCGATTGAGGCGATCAGCCATGTCTCGCACCGTGTTGCAGTGCCGGGCACAATGGTCTCTGGCAAGGGTGAGCATTACGCGCTTGAGGTGCGGGGTGATTCCATGATCGACGCCGGAATCAATGACGGGGACGTCGTGGTGATCCGAGAAACCTCGGTCGCGGATAATGGCGATATCGTCGTGGCGCTGGTCGAAGATCAGGAAGCCACGCTAAAGCGGTTTTTCCGGCGTGGGCATGCGATTGCGCTTGAGGCCGCGAACCCCGCCTACGAAACCCGAGTGCTGCCCGAGGACAAGGTCAAGGTACAAGGCCGGTTGGTCGGCCTGATCCGAAGCTACTGAGCCCGTTTGTCGCCGCGTGTTTTCGGAGACCACAGCCGGTCTCCGACAATCTTTCGGCTGGTCATGACCTTACTTCCAGACAGGGCAAGACTGCCGGTTTGTAACAGCCGCGCAGGATCATAGAGATCACAGTCCCCCTTCAGATCAACCTCTACGGCAGCAATCACGATCTGGTTCGACGTGCAGTCCCCAAAACCCGAGGCTGCTCGTTTTCCCGTCAGGTGAATCAGCTCTTTCCCGCGCCATGAATACCGCTGGATCGCACTCGGTTCAGGCCAACGCGCCGCGGCATTGGGCTGCGCCACCCCGTCCCCATCGTTTTCCAGCCAGACCGTCGCAATAAATCCGCTGCCTTTTTCCTTGCTCAGCGCGCGGCCTTGATCGGTCATGACGCCCACCAGCCCGCCTGAATCAGCAATCAGAACCTCGGGGCGTTGGCCTTGCCCCCACAGCAAAAAGGCAGCCGCCACGGCGCTGACCCCCAGCCATCTTGAACGCCCTTGCCAAAGGGCAATCCACAACGCTCCACATGCACAGAGAGGCAGCACGTAACCGGGCGGGCTTGCGACATGTCCAACGGCGCCCTCCAACCCCGAGACCCGTTCGGACACCAGCAATATCCACTCCAGCCCCAGCCCCATCACCCCCAGCGCCAGTGAGTCCAGCCCGAAGGGGGCCAGCAAGGCCGCAACCACCGCGGCTGGCACCACAACCATGCCCATAACCGGCACGGACAGCATGTTTGCCACCAGCCCATAGTGCGACATCGTGTTGAAATGCGCAGCACCGATCGGCGCCGTCGCCAGCCCGGCAATGGCAGAGGACAGGAACAGCCCAGCTACTGGTTTCAACCATTTAGGTCCGGGTAGCGGGCCGACATCGCGCAATTGGCCGAAGACGGCCACCAAAGCGGTGGTGGCAGCAAAGGACATCTGAAAACCGGGGCTCAACAGCGATTCCGGCTGCAGAATCAATACGATCAGCGCGGCAACGGCCACCGCGCGCAACGAAATGGCCCGGCGGTCGATGAGTACCGCCCCTAGCATGACGCTGGCCATGACAAAGGCACGCTCGGTCGCAACGCTACCGCCTGACAGCATCAGATAGACCGTCGCCGCGATCAGCGCCCCGATCGCGGCCAGTTTGCGCACAGGCCATCTGAGCGCCAAGACGGGCACTGCTGACAGGCCGATACGGAGCGCAAGATACACAAAGCCCGTCAACAGCCCCATATGCAGGCCCGAAATGGCCAGAAGATGCGCCAGGTTGGATGCACGCAGGGACTCCAACGTGCTCTGACCCATACCGCTGCGATCTCCGGTGGTGACGGCTGCGGCGAAACCTCCAACCTCACCAGGCAGGATGGATCGGACATGCCCGGATATCGCCATACGCCACGCTGTGATCTGCACCCCTTCGGGATTTGCTGCGGCAATCGTCAGGACCGGTACGCGTGTATATCCCACCGCGCCGAGGCTTTGAAACCATGCATGGCGGCGAAAGTCGAAACCACCGGGCTCCACCGGACCTTGCGGTGGCGACAGATGCCCTGTGGTCATGATGCGCTGCCCCGGTTCGATCTGCGCCACTGGGCCATGTAGCGAGAGCCGGACACGCTGCGGCCGACGATCCTTGGGCACATCCCCTATCCGCACCCGATCCAATGTCACCCGCAGCGCATCCGACGCAGAGCGGTCAATGGCGACGACCCGCCCCTCGACCGGGCCATAGTATCGCCACGACAAAACCGGCTCTGCTACCGTATGGGCGCGGATACCGGCCAGTATGAACCCGACCGCGATCAGCGCCCCCCCGATTGCCAACGAGGCCCAGCCGGACCGTACCTTGCGGGCTAACCCCCAAGCCGCAAGAACGACCGCGCCGAGACAGACGTAGACTTGCCAAGCCGGTTCGAACCGGAGCGAGAAATACAGACCGATCCCCATCGCCAGACACACAGGAGACCATGGAAACAGGTACCCGGTCTGGTTCAGCAATGCGGCTTCGACCCGGGCCAGAACACGCATGGTTGCCCCCGTCCCTCAGCCTCGTTAGACAGGCGCCAAACTATGCCCGACACGGTTACCAAAAGGTTAATCCACACAATGTCCGATCAGGTCGTCACCCGTTTCGCCCCCTCGCCCACCGGTTTTCTACATATCGGCGGCGCGCGCACCGCGCTGTTTAATTGGCTTTATGCCCGTGGCCGCGGTGGCAAGTTCCTGCTGCGGATCGAGGACACCGACCGCGAGCGCTCGACCCCCGAGGCGACGGCAGCCATCCTGCAAGGTATGGCGTGGCTGGGTCTGGACCATGATGGCGATGTAATCAGCCAGTTCGAGGGCGCGGCGCGTCATGCCGAAGTGGCCAACCAGCTGCTGGCCGAGGGCAAGGCGTATAAATGCTTTGCCACCCAAGATGAAATCGCCGCCTTCCGCGAACAAGCGAAGGCCGAGGGCAAATCGACCCTGTACCGCAGCCCCTGGCGCGACGCCGACGCCGCGACCCATCCAGACGCACCTTTTGTGGTCCGCATCAAGGCCCCGCAGGACGGCGCGACCGTGATCCGCGATCAGGTTCAGGGGGACGTGACCATCCGCAATGATCAGTTGGATGACATGATCCTGCTGCGCTCGGACAGGACACCGGTTTATATGCTGGCCGTGGTGGTGGACGATCACGATATGGGTGTGACCCACGTGATCCGGGGCGACGACCACCTGAACAACGCAGCGCGTCAGATGATGATCTATCAGGCCATGGGCTGGGACGTTCCGGTCTGGGCCCATATCCCGCTTATCCATGGGCCCGACGGCAAGAAACTGTCGAAACGCCACGGCGCGTTGGGCGCTCAGGAGTATCAGGCCATGGGCTATCCTGCGGCCGGCATGCGCAACTATCTGGCGCGTCTGGGCTGGAGTCACGGCGATGACGAGTTTTTCACCGACGCACAGGCGAAGGAATGGTTCGATCTGGACGGGATCGGCAAAAGCCCGGCCCGGTTCGATCTGAAAAAGCTAGAAAATCTGTGCGGGCAACATATCGCTATCTCGGACGATGCTGCACTGCGGCAGGAAATCGAAGCTTACCTTGATGCGGCCCAATTGCCAGCGCTAACCGATACACAATCGAGTGATCTGGAACGTGCGATGTATTGCCTCAAGGATCGGGCCCGCACCTTCCCGGAACTGCTTGAAAAGGCCCATTTTGCCCTGACTTCCCGCCCCATCCAACCAGATGAGAAAGCGGCCAAGGCGCTGGCATCAGTATCCGATGGTATACTGAATGAATTGACGCCGCAGTTGCAAAATGTTAGCTGGTCGCGGAGCGAACTGGAGGAGGCCTTGAATTCCTTTGCGGAAGCCAAGGGCCTCAAGTTCGGCAAGCTGGCGGGGCCGTTGCGCGCCGTCTTGGCGGGTCGGGCTGTAACTCCTTCGGTTTTTGACATGATGCTTGTGCTGGGCCAGGAGGAAACTCTGGCGCGGCTATCTGATGCAGCGAACTAAACCCGATCTTCACATTTGGGTAACGCTGCTCCGCTAACACCCGGACTGCGCGCGTGCGCGCATCCGTTGCCCGCAGGATCGGACAGCGTTCCATTTTGCGCAAGATTGAGGAAGGGAAAATATGACCGACAGCAACAAATCAGCCACTCTTACCGTGCATGGCGAAACATATGAGCTGCCGATTCATTCGCCGACTGCCGGGCCTGATGTAATCGATATCCGCAAGCTGTACGGCACTGCGGGTGTGTTCACCTATGACCCCGGCTTCACCTCGACCGCCAGCTGTGACAGCACAATCACTTATATTGATGGCGAAAAAGGTGAACTGCTGCACCGTGGCTATCCGATTGACCAGCTGGCAGGCAAATCCCACTTCCTCGAGGTCTGCTACCTGCTGCTTTACGGAGAGCTGCCGACAGCGCCCGTTCTGGAAAAATTCGAATCCACCATCACGCGTCACACCATGCTGCACGAGCAGATGCAGTATTTCTACCGTGGATTCCGTCGCGATGCGCACCCGATGGCGATCATGGTTGGTGTCGTCGGCGCAATGTCGGCCTTCTATCACGATTCAACCGATATCTCGGACCCGCATCAGCGCGAGGTTGCCTCGCATCGCCTGATCGCCAAGATGCCGACCATCGCGGCCTGGGCTTACAAGTACCACACCGGCCAGCCCTTCGTGTATCCGCGCAACGATCTGGACTATGCGTCGAACTTCCTGCGCATGTGCTTCAGCGTCCCGGCCGAAGAATATGAGGTCAACCCGATCCTCAGCCGCGCGATGGACCGCATCTTTACTCTCCACGCCGATCACGAGCAGAACGCCTCGACCTCGACCGTGCGTCTGGCCTCAAGCTCGGGTGCCAACCCGTTTGCCTGTATTGCGGCTGGCATCGCCTGTCTGTGGGGCCCTGCCCATGGTGGCGCGAACCAGGCATGTCTTGAGATGCTGGAAGAGATCGGCTCGGTCGAAAACATTCCCGAATACATCGCCCGCGCCAAGGACAAGAACGATCCGTTCCGTCTGATGGGTTTTGGCCACCGCGTGTACAAGAACTTTGACCCGCGCGCCAAGGTGATGAAACAGTCCGCCGACGAAGTGCTGGATCTGCTGGGTATCGAAGACAACCCGAAGCTGCAGGTTGCCAAGGCGTTAGAAAAGCAGGCTCTGGAAGATCCGTATTTTGCCGAGAAAAAGCTGTTCCCGAACGTGGACTTCTATTCGGGCATCATCCTCGAGGCGATGGGCTTCCCGACCTCGATGTTCACGCCGATCTTTGCCCTGTCGCGCACCGTGGGCTGGGTCAGCCAGTGGAAAGAGATGATCGCCGATCCGCAAAACAAGATCGGTCGTCCGCGTCAGCTGTATCTGGGCGAGACCACCCGCGACTACGTCGATATCGAAAACCGCTGATATACCCTATCGACAAAGTAAAACCCCGCTACCTGGCGGGGTTTTTTATTTTGACAGCACCCGCTCAGTGGGCGAAATCGGGACGTTTCCGCCTATTTCGGCATGACCTTTCTCAGCGCTTTGATCGCGTCGTCCATTTTCTTTTTCGCATCACCGACCTTTTTGTGTAGCGTGCCGATTTTGGCCGCAACTTTGGACAGCTCTATCGTCGCCGGGCCCATCGCCGAGACATTGCCGCCCTTGATGATGTCATTGTATTTCGACAGGTCTTTGTTGGCCTTATCCAATTCTTGTTGTGATTTATGATAGACCGCCGTTGCGGCCTGCATCTTCTTCGCGGCTGCTTCGATTTCCTTGGGGGTACCCATCTTTTCCTCCTCAATAGTAACCTCAGCTTCGGGAGATATAGGGGCAGCCACGAGATATCCAGATGTGTTTCATCGCATGGCCAAAACTTAATACTCCCGTAAAAACAGACGCCTAAAAGCCAATGTTTAGCCGCAGAAAAACCACGACCTTTTGGGTTCAAAACAGAGCGAGCTGATCCCCCGGTTGCGCTGGTCTGGCAAACAGATCGCTTCGCAGAGGCGGCATGCGCGTCGCAAGCCCAAGCCGTTTGACAGCCAAAGCAAACCGCTTTGCTATCAGCGCGGCATACTCGCCCTCACCGCGCATCCGATGGCCCCAGCGCGGGTCGTAGTCTCGACCGCCATGCATTTCACGCAGTTTGGACATGACCTTTTCCGCGCGTGCGGGTTCGTGGTCGTGCAACCACTCTTGCCACAAGGTGGACACCTCCCGCGGAAGACGCAGCATGATCCAGCTTGCCGCATCCGCACCTGCGTCCCGGCCAGCCTCCAGCAGCGCCTCCAATTCATGGTCGGTCAGGCCCGGAACCAGGGGTGAGGTCATGACCCGCACTGGCACCCCTGCCCCAGTCAACCGGCGAATGGCCACCAGACGGCGGTTCGGTGACGGCGCGCGTGGCTCCATCCGGCGGGACAGATCGGCGTCCAGAGTGGTCAGCGAAATTCCAACCCGCACCAATCCGTCCTGCGCCATCTCTGCCAGGATATCCAGATCGCGTTCGATCAGGGCGCCTTTGGTAACGATCCCAATAGGATGCCGGAAGTCCCGCAATACGGACAGACATTCCCGCGTGATCCTCAAATCCCGCTCAATCGGTTGATACGGGTCCGTATTTGTCCCCAGCGCAATGGTTGCCACCTTGTAACGCGGCGATGAAAGCTCTTTACGCAAGACAGCAGCCGCATTAGGCCGCGCGATCAGGCGGGTTTCAAAATCCAACCCCGGAGACAGCCCGAGATAGGCATGAGACGGGCGGGCAAAGCAGTAGACGCAGCCGTGCTCACACCCCCGATACGGGTTGATCGAGCGATCAAACGGCAGATCGGGCGACAGGTTATAGGTGATCAGACTGCGCGCGACTTCTGTTCGCACTTCGGTGCGCAGAGGCGGCAGATCTTCCTCAAGCTCCCACCCATCCGTGCAGGTCTCGGTCTCGAATTGTTCGAACCGGCCTGCTGCGTTGGTTGCGACACCGCGGGCTCGGACATGCGGTCGCGACATATTTTGTTTCCCTTTTGTTCTCATTCTCAAATTAGGCTCGAACCGCCGGAATCGCAAGGCCTGGTTACCATCCCGCAAGAGTTTTCAAACCTTTGCACCGCCCACGATTTGACTGAAACCTGAAACCAATTCAGGATGATCTTGCGGGAAATGACGTCGAGTTGATTGAGATTTTGCCGTATAGGTCGGTCTCGGAACCGCCAAGGTCGCAATCGTCACAGTCTGGATGCGACGTTTTGGCCAAAACGGAAAAAATGCCACCAACGGGCGCTATGCCCGCACAGCCCTAGGGAAACGCCCCATGTCCGATGAAGAAGACATCGTCCTGTCCGAACTGAACGACGACGAACTTGTCGAACAGATGTTCGACGACCTGTACGACGGTCTGAAAGAAGAGATTGAAGAAGGTGTGAACATCCTGCTGGAGCGCGGATGGACCCCTTACGACATCCTGACCAAGGCGCTGGTTGGCGGTATGACCATCGTGGGCCACGACTTCCGCGACGGCATCCTGTTTGTTCCCGAAGTTCTGCTGGCCGCAAATGCGATGAAGGGCGGCATGGCCATCCTGAAGCCGCTGCTGGCCGAAACCGGCGCACCCCGCGTCGGCAAAATGGTGATCGGAACCGTGAAGGGCGACATCCACGACATCGGCAAGAACCTGGTGTCCATGATGATGGAAGGCGCCGGCTTCGAGGTGGTCGATATCGGCATCAACAACCCGGTCGAGAACTATCTGGAAGCACTGGAAACCGAAAAGCCCGATATTCTGGGCATGTCGGCCCTGCTGACCACGACCATGCCCTACATGAAGGTTGTGATCGACACGATGGTCGAGCAAGGCCTGCGCGAAGAATACATCGTTCTGGTCGGCGGCGCGCCCCTGAACGAAGAGTTCGGCAAAGCGATCGGCGCCGACGGCTATTGCCGTGACGCAGCCGTCGCCGTGGAAATGGCAAAGGACTTCGTCTCGCGCAAGCATAACCAGCTGGCGGGTTGATCGGACCTACACTCCGAATTCAAGGCCGTCCGGCAACCGGGCGGCTTTTTTTATTCAACACCCAAGGCCCATGGGGGGTGACATGACACAGGAACGGGTTCCCGATGACAGCAGCCTGACCACGGAAGGCTATCAAAGCCACCCGGAACAGGGGCGCATCCTGTTGCTGGCTTGCGGCGCACTGGCCCGCGAGATTCTGGACCTCAAGAAGCGCAACGGCTGGGATCACATGGCCCTGACCTGCCTGCCCGCCATCCTGCACGTCCACCCCGAACGGATCACACAGGCCGTGCAAGAAGCGGTGGCCAAGCACCGCGATCAATATGACGCGGTCTATGTGGTCTATGCCGATTGCGGCACCGGTGGTCTGCTGCAGAAAGCCTGCGCCGAGTTAGGCGTCGAAATGATCAAAGGCCCGCATTGCTATTCTTTTTTCGAAGGCAATGATATCTTTGATGCACGGGGCGAGGATGAAACGACCGCCTTTTACCTGACCGATTTCCTGGCCCGGCAATTCGATGCCTTTGTCTGGAAACCGCTGGGTCTGGATCGCCACCCCGAGCTGCGGGATATGTATTTCGGCAATTACACCAAGCTGGTCTATCAGGCCCAGACCGACGACCCAGCCCTGACCGCGCGCGCCAAGGACTGCGCCGACCGCATGGGGCTGACGTTCGAGCGGCGCTTTACCGGCTATGGAGATCTGGAGACGACATTGGCGGATTGGGCCAAGCGCGGCTGAGGCCTGTCAGGCGTTTTCCTGCGCCACCTCGCGGATGCGCTCGATCATAGCACGCAAACCGTTGGAACGTTGTGCTGACAGGTGATCGTTCAAGCCCAGTCGCGCCAGCTCTCCGCCTGCGTCTACTTTGGGCACATCAGCGACGGGCAGACCGTTGTACAAAGACCGCAACACCGCAATCAGGCCCCGCACGATCAGTGCATCGCTATCCCCATCGAAGTGAAAAACGCCACCTTCGATCACTGGGTGCAGCCAGACTTGGCTGGCGCAGCCATGCACCTTTGTGGCAGGCACTTTCAGGGCATCTTCCAGCGGCTCCATTGCCTTGCCCTGCTCAATCACATGGCGGTACCGGTCTTCCCAGTCCTCCAGAAACTCGAAATCCTCGACGATTTCTTCAAAGGCAGGCGTTGCCATAGTGCGACGGTCCTTTCATTGCATTCACATTCGTGACCTATGCCGCCGACCCCGGCCTGTCCAGACCCGGTTTGGGTTTTCAAAGCAAGGAATTTGCGTTAGGCCAGTGCGGGAAATACCGCTCAGAGCTTTGGATCCATGCAAAAAACACTGTCTGTTCTTCTGGTCGCTACACTTACCTTGTCGGCTTGCAGCGGGTGGCGCGACTCGCGCGCGAATCCAAGCAACTGGTTTGGGTCCAGCACATCGACGCCTGCACCGACCGAAACAGCGGCCTACGACCCAAATGCGCTGGTGCCCCAACAGCGCGAGCGCGTAAGGCTGTTTGGACGCCCGGAACCCGAGGACAACAGTGTACCCATCGCGCGCATTGACCAGTTGCGCATTGATCCCACACCCGGCGGCGCGATCATCTTCGTATCCGGCACGGCCGCGCGGCAAGGCGCGTTTGGAGCCCAGCTTGTCCCTGTTGAGAGCGAAGAAAACGCGAAGAACGGCGTTTTGGAGTACACGTTCCGCGTCAGCTACCCAAGCTATGCGACCAATCAGGGGACAGATCGTTCGCGCAAAGTGACGGACGCCACCAACGTGACACAGGATGATCTGGCTAATATCCGGCTGGTGCGGGTCATAGGTCAGCAAAACGCGCTGGAATCGCGGCGTCGATAAGCCTCTTACAAAGCCACGACTTTGACAGTCTGGCCTTGTGCAGCCAGGGCAATCTCACCCTCGCACAGCTTCAGGGCATCTTCGCCGAACACTTCGAAACGCCAACCCGACATCGCTGGCAAATCCCGCTCGCCCGAGGCTATCTGATCCAGTTCTGAGCTGGTTGCGATCAGCTTGGCCGCCACGCCCGAGCTTTCAGTCTTGGATTTTAGCAACACGCGCAGCAGATCGGCGAGGGCTGGATTAACCTTTAGTTTGTCGCGGCTGTTATCCACGCGCGGCATCTGTTCGGGGGGGCAGTTCACACCCTTTTTGACAGCCGCCAGAATACCTTCGGCAATCGCGCCCTTGCGCGCTTCGCGCAGCAGCAGGCGCGATCCGCCCAGATCAGAAGGCGACTTGGGCTTGGTCGAGGCCAGCTCGATCAGCGCGTCATCCTTGAACACCCGGCTGCGCGGGACATTGTTTTGCTGCGCATAGGCCTCGCGGAAATGCGCCAGTTCCCGGACGACTGCCAGAAACTTGGCCGAGTTCGTGCGGGTCTTGACCCGCTTCCACGCGTCTTCCGGTCGAATGTCATAGGTATCCGAATGGGTTAGATTGCGCAGTTCCTCGGCCACCCAATGGCTGCGCTGGGTCTTTTTAAGCTCTTTGGCGAGATATTCGTAGATTTGCCGCAGGTGAGTCACATCAGCCAAAGCATAGGTCTTTTGCGCATCAGACAGCGGACGACGCGACCAGTCGGTAAAGCGCGAGGTTTTGTCCAGCCCCTGCTTACAGATCTTGCGCACCAAGGTTTCATACCCGACCTGCTCACCGAACCCGCAGACCATCGCGGCAACCTGTGTGTCAAACAACGGCGTCGGAAAGACACTTGCTTCGACCCAGAAAATCTCAAGATCCTGACGGGCGGCGTGAAAGACCTTGACCACATCCTCGTTTCTGAACAGGTCATATAGTGGTTCCAACGACAGACCATCGGCCAGAGGGTCGACCAGCACCGCGCTGTCTTCACCCGAGGATGGGACGGCAAGTTGAACCAGACAGAGTTTCGAATAGTACGTGCGCTCGCGCAGGAATTCGGTGTCTATTGTCACATAGTCATGGCTTGCGGCGGCCTCGCAGAAATCGGCCAGCTCTTGCGTCGTTGTCAGGGTCTTCATGCGCGGTCGTGTTCTTGCTCTTGTTCTTCTTGGTGACTGCCCGTCGCTTTCATACCGATCCGAGCGCTTGTGCAGACCATAGGCCGAATAACACGGGCGTGTAAATCACCCTGCATAGATCACGGCAGCAACACGGGTGTCCGATCACCGCTCGCATAACGTCGAAGCACAGCGGGATAGAGCTTGTGTTCGCAAACCAGCACACGCGCGGCCAAAGCTTCGGGCGTATCGTTAGCGTCAATCTGCACACGGGCCTGACCCAGGATCGGGCCGTCATCCAGTGCCGCCGTCACCTCATGCACCGAGCATCCGTGTTCGGCATCGCCTGCCTCGATCGCGCGGGCATGAGTGTTTAGACCCTTGTATTTCGGCAACAGTGAAGGGTGGATGTTCAGCATCCGGCCCTGAAACCGCGATACGAAATCACCGGTCAGAACACGCATGAATCCCGCCAAACAGATAATATCGGGTTGTACGGCTTCGAGCGGTTTCAGCAGATCCGCCTCGAACGCAGCGCGGTCACCTTTGAACGGGCGATGATCTATTGCCGCAGTTGGAATGCCCCGCTCGGCGGCCTTTTTCAAACCGCCCGCTTCCGGATCGTTGGCCAGAACCAGGCAGGGTCGCGCGGGATGATCTCCGGCCATGGAATCAACCAGCGACACCATGTTGGACCCCCCGCCCGAGATCAGGATGGCGACGCGCTTGTGACTCACAGCAGTTTGCCAGAGTAAGCCACGCCGGGCGCGTCAGTGACAGTGCCAATACGCGAGACAGTTTCGCCGGCTTCGACCAGCAGAGCAGCCAGATCATCGGCGCGGTCTTCGGCACAGACGACGATCATGCCAATGCCACAGTTAAAGGTTTTGAGCATCTCGGCTTCGGCAATCCCGCCGGTCTCGGCCATCCAACGGAAGACGGGCGGCAAATCCCAAGCGTTCAAGTCGATCTGCGCGCCTAACCCCTCGGGCAGGACACGCGGCAGGTTTTCGGTCAGGCCTCCACCGGTAATATGGGCCAGCGCGTGAACGCCCCCTGCCCGGATCGCTTGCAGCGCCTGTTTGACATAAAGACGCGTGGGCGTCAGCAGTGCCTCGCCCAGCGTACCGTCGCTAAACGGCGACTCGGCGTCCCATCCCAGCCCAGAAATCTCGACCAGTTTGCGCACCAAAGAGTAGCCGTTGGAATGCACCCCGTTCGAGGCCAGCCCCAGCAGCACATCCCCCTGCTGCACACCTGCGGGCAGATGCGCGCCACGCTCCATCGCGCCGACCGAGAATCCGGCCAGATCGAAATCGCCATCAGGGTACATGCCGGGCATTTCTGCCGTCTCACCACCGATCAGGGCGCAGCCAGACTGCACGCAACCTTCAGCAATGCCTTCGATGATCCGAGCGGCCGTGTCGGTGTCCAGCTTGCCAGTGGCGAAATAGTCGAGGAAAAACAGCGGTTCAGCGCCCTGACAAATCAGGTCGTTGACGCACATGGCCACCAGATCAATGCCCACACCGTCAACCACGCCGGTATCAATGGCGATGCGCAGCTTGGTGCCCACGCCATCGGTCGCGCCGACTAGAATCGGGTCGGTGTAGCCCGCATCCTTGAGATCGAACAGAGCACCAAATCCGCCCAACCCGCTCATCACACCGGAACGGTTGGTCCGCTTGGCCGCAGGCTTGATCCGGTCAACTAGAGCGTTGCCTGCATCAATATCAACACCCGCGTCCGCATAGGTGATTCCGTTCTTGCCCGCTGTCATGGCCAACCCCTCATGAATGGTTCCCGCGCGGGTTAGTCGATTGTGGAAGATGTTGCAACGGTCAGGCTTGACGCGGGCGTTCACCGTGATACTCAAAGCGCTCAGGCGGGCCTGTAGCTCAATTGGTTAGAGCAGAGCGCTCATAACGCTTTGGTTGCGGGTTCAAGTCCTGCCGGGCCTACCAAAATCTGCCATAACTGGATACGAAGCCGAGCGGTCATGCATACTTCCTGACCACAAACACCAGGCCTTGCCTCTGGGTTTCAATAGTTCAGAGCGCGATAGTGTAAAAACTCACAGACTTCGTAAAACGAGTCGCAGGGTTCAAACCAGCCCATGGCCACAGCGCCAACCACAGCGCCAATACCAACAACAAAAAACCAATTCACAACAACCACCTCGCTTTGAAAAGCGATACCCGACACCCACAACCTCAAATATTAACTGAACTTTAATACACTCAGAGTCCCACCGTCTCTAACGGAATTCCCCATAGCGCGTTCATTTTGCGTTAATATATACACAATTTGACAGGTTTTGGCTACTTTGTTCTTGGAATCGAATAAGATGGCTTGAATTCTCAGTCTCTAGTTGGGGCCAAATGACCCGATTCCGTCGCGCCAAACGCTATTGGAACTTCTAGCGCGCGATGATGATATCCGCGCTCAGCCCGCCAAGCCTTTCACTCTTTCCCAGCCGCAATACACCACCATGCGCGCGGGCGATATCAGCGACGATCGCCAGCCCTAGACCCACGCCGCTGCCCTTGTTCTGGTTGCGTGCCGGATCAAGCCGCGAAAACGGCTTCACCGCTTCGGTCCGATCTTCAGGCGCGATGCCGGGACCATCATCCTCGACTCGGATTCGCAGAGTTTTGGCGGTCAACGAGAGGCTCAATTCGGCCTTGTTGCCATAGCGCACAGCATTGCCAATCAGGTTTTCGACTGCCCGCCGGATCGCGGTCGGACGCAGCATGGCCTGCCCTTCCCCATCGGTTGCAACCAAACGCGCGTCGTAACCCGCGCGCTGTGCGTCATCAACAATCACTTGCAGCAAATGGCGCGGATCAACCTGTTCCGGAGCACCCTCGGCTGCTCCGCGCGAGAATTCGAGGAACGCATCCAGCAGCAACTGCATCTCGTCTACATCCTTTTGCAGAGGTGCGGCTTCATCTTCGGGCAGCATCGACAATCCCAGCTTGAGCCGGGTCAGAGGTGTACGCAGATCGTGGCTTACACCGGACAACATCAGGGTGCGCTGTTCGATTTGCCGCTCGATCCGGGCGCGCATGTCCAAAAACGCGCTCCCCGCGGCGCGTACCTCAATCGCGCCACCTGGCGAATACGGTACCACCCGCCCGCGCCCAAATGCTTGGGCCGCATCCGCCAGGCGGGTGATGGGCCGAAGTTGGTTGCGCATGTATAGAAACGAGATCGTCGTCATGACGACTGCGAAAAATACCATCGTCACGATCAACTGATGTGGTGCGGCCGGGGACAGGCGGCGGCGATCTAGCACCAGTTCGAACGGGCCCAGATCGGTTTGAAGATACAGGCGCGCCTCGTCACCGCTGGGCAAAGCCACTGCCGTCAGTTGTGGCAGCTTGGCGTGTAATTCCGCTGCAACTTGCGGCGCGATAAAATCATACCAGCGCCGCATTCCGACCGCAGGACGTTCATCAATACCCAGAAACCGCGCTTTCATATCCAGGGCAACAAGGTCCTGCCGTATGGCGGCAAGCGCCTGAAACTGCGTCTCAGCCCCCTCCATCGTTTCCAGAATCAGCGTGACTTCGCGCGCCGAGGAGGTGGTCATCTGTGCCGTCACATCCTCAAGGTGTTTTTGCAGAAAGGCGATACCGACCACCAGCAACAAAACTACAACCGGCAACACCAGGATGATGGCCGCCCGCGCGTACAGGCTGCGCGGCATATAGGATTTGAGCCAGGCACTCGACATGCGCTAAACCTAACGGGCTGATCGGACAAGAGAAAGAGCACAGAATGCAGGCCCCCGACGATTTCAATCCACCCGCCGGTCAGGCTTTCGAATTGCAGTCCGGCCTCAGGCGCATTCTGGCCCCGAATCCGTCGCCTATGACCTATCGAGGCACGAACACCTATCTGCTGGGCACGCGGGACTGTGCCGTTATCGACCCAGGCCCCCTCAGCGATGTGCATCTCGAGGCGATTCTGTCCGCCCTGACCCCCAGCCAGCGCATCAGCCATATCATCGTCACGCATACGCATCTGGATCACTCTCCGCTTGCCGCCCCTCTGGCCCTGCGGACCGGCGCGCCGGTTCTGGCCTTTGGCGGCCCCGAGGCCGGGCGCAGCGCTGTGATGCAAGAGCTCGCCCAAAAAGGGCTGACCGGCGGCGGAGAGGGCATCGACACGGCCTTCCGCCCTGATATCGAACTAACCGATGGGCAGGTCATCACGGGCGATGACTGGCAGCTAGAGGTCATTCACACACCAGGCCACCTTGGCAATCATATTGCGCTGGGTTGGGGGCAGACCTGTTTCACCGCAGATCATGTCATGGGGTGGGCGAGTTCCCTGGTTTCGCCACCGGATGGCGACCTGACGGATTTCATGCAAGCCTGTCACCGTCTGCGCGCCGGCGACTGGTCGGTGTTTCACGCCGGGCACGGCGCGCCGATCACCGACCCTGCCGCCCGGTTGGACTGGCTGATCCAACACCGCACAGCGCGTGAGGCCCAGATTCTGTCCGCATTAGAGGATCGACCCGGCACAGCCCGCCAGCTGGCAGAGAGGATCTACACCGAAACCCCCGCCGCACTGCTTCCGGCCGCGACGCGCAACGTATTTGCTCATCTGGTCGATTTAACCGTCAGATCAATGGCTTCGCCCAAAGGTGTGCTGTCCGTCGAGGCCGAGTTCACCCGATTACCATAAGGCGTAAACTTTTTCGTCATTTGATGCCGATCCCCTCTGGACGGCAAATTTCGGTGTTGTTATACGGCCCTCAGTTCCGGCGTAGCTCAGCGGTAGAGCAGTTGACTGTTAATCAATTGGTCGTAGGTTCGATCCCTACCGCCGGAGCCAAATCCTCCTTCAAAACACACAGATTTGGCGCGAAACATTTGCCTTCACGCGGGCCAAATTTTTTCGTCGAAAAAACTTCACCATCCCCTCTGGACGACAGAGATTGTGATTGCTATACGGCGCGAACCGTTCCGGCGTAGCTCAGCGGTAGAGCAGTTGACTGTTAATCAATTGGTCGTAGGTTCGATCCCTACCGCCGGAGCCATTCTTCCCAAGCGCAGACCTCAACCCTTCAGTGCGTCTTCGAAATCCACGCGCAGGTTGCGTTTCAGAACCTTGCCCGTTGCGTTCAGTGGCAAAGCATCAACAAAGACAACCTTATCCGGCACTTGCCATTTGGCGATCTTGCCGTCGAAAAAGGCCAGCAGTTCTTCCTCGCTCGGCTCTGCGCCGTCGGCTTTCACCGCCACCAATAGGGGGCGTTCGTCCCATTTCGGATGCGGCACGCCGATGACGGCCGCTGTTGCCAGCTTGGGATGGGCAACGGCGATGTTTTCCAGCTCGACCGAGCTGATCCATTCACCGCCCGATTTGATGATGTCTTTGGACCGGTCCCGGATCGTCATATAGCCATCCGCATCCAGCGTCGCCACATCGCCCGTGGCAAACCAGCCATCCTGCAACAGATCCTGATCCTGCATCTGGAAATAGCTGTCCAACACCCACGGCCCGCGCACCATCAGATCGCCCTGCGTTACGCCATCGCGCGGCAATTCATTGCCGTCATCGTCCACGATCTTCAACTCGACCCCATAGCAAGGGCGCCCCTGGCTTTCGCGCAGTTTGTGCTGCGCTTCGATCGGCAGTTTCGCATGTTTCGACAGCGGATGGTTGGCAGTACCAAGTGGGCTCATTTCGCTCATGCCCCAGGCGTGGATGGTGTCCACGCCGTAGACCTCGCGGAAGGTCTCGATCATCGACGGTGGGCACGCGGCCCCGCCAATGACCGTGCGTTCCAGAGTTTCCAGTTTGCTGCCCGATTCCTGCGCGTAAGCCAGCAGCCCCTGCCAGATCGTTGGCACACCCATGGCGAGCGTCACACCATATGTGTCGATCAGCTTGACCAGAGCTTCGCCGTGCAAGTCTGGCCCCGGCAAAACCATTCGCGACCCGGACATCGCGCAGGCATAGGGCGAACCCCAGGCGTTCACATGAAACATCGGCACCACCGGCAACACGACATCCATAGCCGAAAACCCGATAACATCGCGCGTGTTCGAGCCAAAGCTATGCAGCACTGTCGAACGATGAGAATACAGAACACCCTTAGGGTTCCCGGTCGTGCCCGAGGTATAACACAGGCTGGACGCGGTATTTTCATCAAAGCTGGGCCAATCAAACCCGGCATCCCCGGTCTCGATAAACTCATCATAGAACTGAACACCCGGCACCTGCGCGATCGCATCCTCTTTGCGCTGGCCCATCAGCACGAAATGCTGCACTTCGGTCAGATGCGAATGCAGCGCGGCGACCAGAGGGATAAACGTTGCATCAAAGAACAGCACCCGGTCCTGCGCGTGGTTGATGATATAGGTCAGCTGCTCAGGGAACAGACGGGGATTGATCGTGTGGCACACGAACCCGGCGCCTGAGGTGCCATAGTAGATCTCAAGATGGCGCCGGTTGTTCCAGGCCAGCGTCCCGATCCGTGCTTGGGGTTCAAGCCCCAATGCCGTCAGCGCAGAGGCCAGTTTCCGTGCATTGGTCGAAACTTCGGACCAGTTGGTTTCCGTCACCGTTCCGTCCGTTTCGACGGAAACAATCTCGGTCTGACCATGGTAGCAATCAGCGTGCTTGATCAGCGACGAGATCAGCAACGGCTGCGTCATCATTTGTCCCAGCATGGACATCCTCCCTTGGTGGTGGCCGCTTCTGTTCGGCGGCCCCTTGTTCTGGCCCGACGTTAGCGTCGGGACGGTCAGGACAAATCCTGCCAATCATTTAATTGTCTGACAATAAAAGAATGCAGCCTGCCGCTACGGCAAGCCGATTTTACTCACCCCGCTGACGCAACGCATAGGCCACCAACGCGGCGGTCGACCCGTCTTTGCCTGCGGTGTCCTCTTCGCCATCCACGATCGGACCCAGTGAGGTCGCAAGCTCTTTCCCCAGCTCGACCCCCCATTGATCGAACGAGTTGATGCCCAGCAATATGCCCTCAACAAAGACGCGATGTTCATAGAGCGCAATGATCTGGCCCAGAACAAACGGCGTAAGCTGCGGATAGATCAGTGTTGTCGACGGGCGATTGCCCGGAAAGACGCGGTGCCGGGCCTGACGGTCCAGTTCAGCCCCTTCCAGACCTTTGGCGGCCATTCGGTCGCGGGCCTCGTCCAGAGACCGACCGCGCATCAGCGCCTCGGACTGAGCCAGACAATTTGCCAATAGCAGACGGTGATGATGGGCCAGCTCGGGCTCGTGCCCTTCGGCGGCGACCATGAATTCGCACGGTATCACATCTGTGCCCTGATGGATCAACTGGTAAAAGGCGTGCTGGCCATTGGTACCGGGCTCGCCCCAGACCACGGGGCCGGACGCAACCTCTAACGCTGTGCCGTCCATCGCGACGGATTTACCGTTCGATTCCATCTCAAGCTGTTGGAAATATGCAGGCAGGCGCAGCAATCGCTGGTCATAGGGCAGAACCGCGCGGCTGGCATGGCCCAAAACCTGCCGATGCCAGATACCGACCAGGGCCAGCATCACCGGCAAGTTCTCGGCCCATTCCGCAGCGCGGAAATGCACGTCCATGGACTGGCCACCGCGCAGGAACGCGTCAAACGCGTTCGACCCCACAGCGATCATCACTGGCAGACCCACGGGACCCCAGACCGAATACCGCCCACCGACCCAATCGGCGAACCCGAACACGCGCTCAGCTGGGATGCCAAAAGCCTGTGTATTGTCCAAAGCGCTTGAGACGGCTGCGAATTGACGCGCCGGATCGCCGCCACCTTCGGACATCCACGCCCGTGCAGTGCGGGCGTTGGTCATCGTCTCGATCGTGGTGAAGGTTTTCGACGCGACGATCACCAACGTTCGCGTCGGATCCAACTGGCGCAGAGTATCCGCGATATGCGCCCCGTCCACATTGGACACATAGTGCAGCCGGGGACCGTCATGATAGGGCGACAGGGCGTGCGTCGCCATCACGGGCCCCAGATCGGACCCGCCAATGCCGATATTCACCACATCGGTAAAACTGCCCCCAACCCCGTCGTAAGTGCCGCCGCGCACCTCTTCGGCGAAGATCCGCATCTGGTGCAGCGTGTCCAGAACATCGGGCATCACGTCCAGCCCGTCGACCTCGACCGGGCCGCCATCAAGGTTGCGCAGCGCCGTGTGCAACACCGCGCGCCCTTCGGTTTCGTTGATCTTGGCGCCTGAGAACATCGCCTCGCGCCGATCCGCCAGACCGGCGTCGTCGCAGAGCTTGATCAGCGCCGCGCGGATATCGCCGTCAATCTGGGTCTTGGAATAGTCAAACAGCATATCCCCGGTCGAGGCCGAGAACTCCTGCGCCCGGTTCGGGTTCTGTTCGAACAGATCCAGAATGGTTTTTGTGCTGGTCGCAAGGGTCTTGAGGTCGTCTAGTTTCATCGCATCACTCCGCCCAATGGACTGTCATGCCGCTGAGAACGGCGGCAATCGGGGCCTCTTCCGGTGGCAACGCCATGGCTTTGTTCAACGCCTCGCGCTTAGCGGTGCCGAAAATGACAAGATGCTTGGACAAGGCACCGTCCAGTACGGGGGCCGTCAGCGAGATACGCGCCTCGGGCTGCGTTTCGGTACGAGCGATGGTCAGGGGCGGCGCGTGGCTGTCCAAGGCAGTCGCCAACCCCGCCATCCCCGGAAACAAAGACGCCGTGTGCATATCCTCACCCATGCCCAGCACCAATACGGACAGGGGCAGAACTGGCGTGATCAGGCTTTCGATCTCGGGCAGCACTGCCTCTGGGTCTTTTCCTTCCACGAACAGCGGCACGTATTGCGCGACCGAGGCGCGGTTGGTCAGCAAACGTTCGCGGATAAGTCGTTCGTTTGAACGGTCGCTGTCACCGGGCACACAGCGTTCATCGGTGGGCAGGACACGCACGCGGTCCCAATCCAGATCGGCCGCGCATAACCCGTCAAAGACCGGCCCGGGCGTGGTGCCGCCGGGAACCGCAAGTGAGACCATATCGTGGTGCAGCAAGGCGGCCTCAAGATCTCCGGCCAACGCATTGGCAACGTCGATGGCCAGCATGTCCCTGTCGGGGTATTCCTGTATATTCATGGGTTTATTCCTTGCCAGCGGCGACCGTCCCGTTTCATCAGCAGCTCGGCGTCGCCCGGTCCTGTGCTGCCACTATCATAAGGTTTCGGCACATCACCACGTGCCTGCCATCCGGCGATGATGGGATCGGTCCAGGCCCATGCGGCCTCGACTTCATCCCCACGCATGAACAAGGTCTGGTTACCCCGGATCACGTCCATAACCAGCCGCTCATAGGCATCGGGCGGGTCCTGATTTTCCGGCCCCAGCGCCTCGGCAAAGCTCATATCTAGTGGCACATCGACCAGACGCATGCCGCCCGGGCCCGGCTCCTTGATTGTCACTTTCAGCGTGATGCCCTCATTCGGCTGCAACCGGATCGACAGCACATTCGCATGACGCCCCGCATCAGCACCGAATATCGAGTGCGGCGCGTCCTTGAACATCACGTTGATCACCGAGGAGCGCGCCACCAGCCGCTTCCCCGTGCGCAGATAGAAAGGTGTGCCCGCCCACCGCCAATTGCTAACATGCGCCTTCAACGCCACATAGCTTTCCGTGGTCGAGCGTTCGTTGCCCACGACCTGGCGATAGCCCGAGCCCTCACCCTCGAACTGGCCGCGCACAATGTGATGCGGCTCGACCGGGTCCAGAGCGCGGATGACCTTCAGCTTTTCGTCCCGCACCGCGTCTGGGTCGAACTTCGCTGGAGGCTCCATCGCGATCAGGCACAAAAGCTGCATCAGGTGGTTCTGCATCATGTCACGCATGGCGCCTGCGCGGTCATAATACTCTTCCCGCCCATCAATCCCAACGGATTCGGCCACCGTGATCTGGATGTGATCGACGTATTGGCTGTTCCAGAGCGGTTCGAACAGCATATTCCCGAAACGGACGGCCATAAGGTTCTGGACCGTCTCCTTGCCCAGATAATGGTCAATCCGGTAAATCTGGTTCTCGGTGAAATGCGCGGCCAGAGTAGCGTTCAAAGCCTGCGCGCTGTCCAGGTCATGGCCAAAAGGTTTTTCGACCACGATCCGCGTCAGGGGTGTGATCAGCCCGTGCGCCTCAATCCGTTCGGCCAGCGGACCAAACAGGCGCGGCCCAACCGAAAAGTAAAAGGCCCGCACCCGACCGGGCTTTAGCCGGCGGGCCAAATGCCCCCACCCTTCATCCGAGACCCCATCCAGCGCCACATAGTCCAGCCGCCGCAAAAACGACTCGAGCGCCGAGACGTCCTGACATTGCTTCGCCGCGTGAGTCTTGAGCGATTCGCGCACCACATCGCGGAACCCGTTGCTGTCATATCCCGTGCGCGCAGCACCTATGATTTGGGCCCCGTCCACCCATTGCCCGGCGCAAAATCTGCGGAACAGCGCCGGCAGGATCTTGCGCTGGGCCAGATCACCGGTTCCGCCAAAAATGACCAGATCAAAGGGATCAACAGGGATGATGCGAGAAACCATGTGTTTTCCTTACCTTGACCGCTGGCGCATGTCCAATGTTAGCGCAATCATCTATTCAGAAACCCTCATCTTCAAAACTCTGTCAGGACGTCAATGTCGCACTTAACGAACCCGCCCCAACCGTCTAAGTCAGTGCAATGACTTCAAAGAACCGGATACCGGAATGAAAGACAACGTCACAAGCGCTGCCAATATCGGCAAGTTTCAGGACAAATTGGTGACAGCCAATGGACAAACCCGCGCGTCGGTGGCGTTGAAGAACCCCGAAACGCTGTGGTTCAACACCGGCACGCTGTGCAATATCGAGTGCCAGAACTGCTATATCCTCAGCAGTCCCTCCAATGATGCGCTGGTCTATATCACCGCCGATGAGGTGCGCGATTATCTGGACCAGATCGAAGAACGCAACTGGCCGGTGCGCGAGATCGGGTTTACGGGCGGTGAACCCTTCATGAACCCCGAGATGATCGAAATGACCCGTGCCGCGCTTGAGCGTGGGTTTGAGGTTCTGATCCTGACCAACGCGATGGCACCGATGATGCGCCGCAAGATGCGCGAAGGGCTGCTGGAGCTGCAACGCACCTATGGCGACAAGCTGACCCTACGCATTTCGGTCGATCACTACCGCCCCGACCTGCATGATGAAGAACGCGGCAAGGGCAGTTTCGAAAAGACCGTGACCGGCATGGAATGGCTGCGCGACAATGGGTTTCGCATGGCGGTTGCCGGTCGGACGGTTTGGGGCGACAGCGATACTGACAGCCGCGCCGGATATGCTGCATTTTTTGACCAGCACGGCTTTGACATCGACGCACAGAACCCGGCACAGACAGTGCTGTTCCCGGAAATGGACGAATCCGTCGAAGTGCCCGAGATCACGACGGCCTGCTGGGGCATTCTGGACAAGTCACCTGACGCAGTGATGTGTTCGAACGCTCGGATGGTGGTCAAGCGCAAAGGCGCAGAAAAACCCGCCGTTCTGGCCTGCACCCTGCTGGCCTACGAGCCCGAGTTCGAAATGGGCTCGACCCTGGCTGAGGCCGAGGCGGACGTGCATCTCAACCACCCACATTGCGCCAAGTTCTGCGTATTGGGTGGCGCCAGTTGCTCGGGCTGAGACGCCGCTAAGTAAACAAAGTCACTGAGGTGAGCCCCCGTCATCCGCTATAAAGTCAGTGGATGTTGGAAAACCGGGGCTTGAAATGAAGTGGCTGATTTCCTTTTGGTTCATAGTTTGGGCTGTTCCGCTTTGGGCGCAGGACCGGTTGGCGCTGGTCATCGGCAACAATCAATACGAGTCGGTCCCTGTCCTGCAGAAAGCCGTTGCCGATGCCGAAGCGGTGTCGCGGCAGCTTCGGGCATTGGGGTTCGAGACGTTCGAGGGGTTGAACCTGGACCGGCGCGGCATGAACCAACGAATCTCGGAATTCACCGCGCAGCTTGAGGCAGGGGATACAGCTTTTGTTTTCTTCGCCGGGCATGGAGTTGAAATTGACGGCGAGAACTATCTTCTACCCACGGATATCGAAACCCCCTTTGCTGGTGAGACCGATTTCGTCAAATCCGAATCCATCGCCCTGTCGAATCTGCTGAATCGCGTGCGTAGCACCGGGGCGCGGACATCAATCGCCATTATCGACGCCTGCCGAGATAACCCGTTTGAAACCACTGCCGGACGTAGCATCGGCGGCACCCGCGGTTTGGGTCGCATCGACGCGCCGCAAGGCATGTTCGTGATATTCTCGGCCGGGGCGGGCCAGATGGCGCTGGACCGGCTGCATGATAACGAGGCCTAACCAAACTCGGTCTTCACCCGCGCCTTGCTGCCTCGCCTGGCGCAACCGGGGCTAGAGCTGCGCAGTATGGTCGCCGATCTCAGGCGCGAAGTCCGAGATCTGTCTCGCACCGTGCAGCACAATCAAGTCCCAGCTTACTATGATGAGCTGTTGGGCGAGTTCTATTTCACCCCGGCCGCTGTCGCCGCCCCTTCCGTCGATACGGTCACGCCGCCGATTGAAAAGATGCGCGCCGATCTGGAATTAGCCCGGTCCGTCGGTACGGTTTCGGCTCTGGACACGTTTCTTGAGACATACGCGGACCAGTCCACTGACTATACCTATGAAATCGCGTTGCAATTGCGTGCCGGGTTGCAGGACCCCGAGACCCCTGCACCCGCTGTCATTCAGGATTCAAAGCAGGTGATGCAGGCGACTCAAGCGGCCTTGAACGCGCTGGGATGCAATGCGGGCGGGGCCGATGGAGTCGCAGGTCCCCGTACCAAACGCGCCTTTGCGGATTACCGACGCGCCAGCAAATCCAATCTGGGTGCGGACGATCTGGGCACGCGGCACGCGCTGGACGAACTGGAAGGCAAAAGCGGCACTATCTGCGTCGCAGCACCTGCACCTACAGCCCCCCGCACCACAGCATCTTCGGCCGTGTCCCTAAGCGGAAGTTGGAGCTTCAAAGCAACCTGCGCGCTGGTCGTCAAAGTGACCGGTTCAGTTAGGTACACCAGTGCGGGTAGCAACAAATTCACGGGCAGCCTGACGGATTCGTTGGGGCAAAAAGCCAACACGGTCGTCTACCTTAACGAGCAAGAGCTTAACGGAACGGATTATTTCCCCGGCATCACCGTGACATGGCGCGGCCGCCTGTCCGAGGATGGCAACAGCTTTACCGGATCGGGATCGACCGGCTGCTCGGTCTATGCTTGGCGAGTCGGCTAGTTTACCCGAAACTCACCCACCATGTTGCGCCATTCACCGGGCGCGATCATCTTGCGGTGCGTGTAGCGCACCGAATGCAGTGGACCTTCAATCTCACGCTGCCAGAATTCGATGAAATCGAACAGTTTCGGATGGTCCGGGGCAAGATCGTAATCCTGCCAGATGAACGTGTTTAGGACGTGGATATAGTCGGGCATGTGATAGAAGAATTCCGCCGTCGTCAGCCCGTACCCTTTCAGCATCAATTCGGTTTCGCTTTGCGTCATATAGACCTCCAATTTCTTGCAAGGTCTCTTCAGGGTAACACGCAAACCCCCTAACAGGCTGATAACAATATGTTACCCAGCTGTTACCGTGGCTTTTTTGCCGGAAATGATCAGCTTGCTTGCACCTTATGTGCCGGGTCTGATAGAGTGCATCCACAAGATATAGACCCAAGCTAAAGATCGGGCAGTTTACGTGAGCGATACGCCAGAAACCCCAGAAAACATGGATGAAACCCCGCCCGAGCGTCCCGTCTATGACGGTCCGACGGTGTCAATCGAATCCGAGATGCGCACGTCCTATCTGGACTATGCGATGTCGGTCATTGTCAGCCGCGCGATCCCCGATCTGCGCGATGGGCTGAAACCGGTGCATCGGCGGATTCTGTACGCCATGCACGAAACCGGCAACACCCACGACAAGGCCTATCGCAAATCGGCGCGTCCGGTCGGCGATGTGATGGGTAAATACCACCCGCACGGTGACAGTGCGATCTATGACGCGCTGGTGCGGATGGCGCAGGATTTCTCGATGTCGCTGCCACTGCTGGATGGTCAGGGCAACTTTGGCTCGATGGACGGCGATAACCCGGCCGCCATGCGGTACACCGAGGTGCGGATGGACAAGCCCGCTGCCGCGTTGTTGGCCGATATCGAAAAAGAGACGGTTGATTTTCAGGACAACTACGACGGCAAAGACAAAGAGCCGACCGTCCTGCCCGCCCGTTTCCCGAACATGCTGGTGAATGGGGCTGGCGGTATCGCTGTGGGTATGGCGACGAATATCCCTCCGCACAATCTGGGCGAAGTAGTCGACGCCACACTTGCGCTGATTGATGATCCGGACCTGACCTCCGAACAACTGATCGAATACGTCCCCGGCCCTGATTTCCCGACCGGCGGCGTCATGCTGGGCCGGTCCGGTGCGCGCAAAGCGTATCTTGAGGGGCGCGGCAGCGTCATCATCCGCGCCAAGACCCGCGTGGAAGAGTTGCGCAAGGATCGCTACGCCATCGTCGTGGATGAGATCCCGTATCAGGTAAACAAGGCCGCGATGATCGAAAAAATCGCCGAGGCCGTGCGCGAAAAGCGCATCGAAGGCGTCGCTCATGTGCAGGACGAATCCGACCGCAACGGCGTGCGTGTTGTCGTTGAACTGAAGCGCGACGCAACGCCCGAGGTAGTGCTCAACCAGCTGTACCGCTTCTCACCGATGCAGACGTCCTTTGGTTGTAACATGCTGGCCCTGAACGGGGGTCGGCCCGAGCAACTGACCCTGCGCCGGTTCCTGACGTCGTTCATCGACTTCCGCGAAGACGTCGTCGCCCGCCGCACCGCATACGATCTGCGCAAAGCGCGCGAACGTAGCCATATCCTGTGTGGTCTGGCCGTGGCCGTCTCGAACGTGGACGAAGTGGTTGCCACCATCCGTTCGTCGGCAGACGCAGCTGAGGCGCGCGAGAAACTGATGACCCGCCGCTGGCCTGCGGCCGAGATCGAAGGCTATCTGCGCCTGATCGACGATCCTCTGTCCAAGATGAACGACGATGGCACCTATAACCTGACCGAGGTTCAGGCCCGCGCCATTCTGGAACTGCGCCTGCAACGCCTGACCCAACTGGGCGTCAAAGAGGTCACGGACGAGCTGGAGCAACTGGCCGCCAAGATCAAAGAATATCTGGATATTCTGTCATCGCGCGAGCGTATCATGTCTATCATCGGCGATGAGCTACGAGAAGTGCGCGATCAGTTCGCCGTTCCCCGTCGCACCGAGATCGTCGACTGGTCCGGCGACATGGAAGACGAAGACCTGATCGAACGCGAAGACATGGTCGTGACCGTCACCTCGGGCGGCTATATCAAGCGTACCCCGCTGGCCGATTTCCGGGCGCAAAAACGTGGCGGTAAGGGACTTTCGGGGATGCAGACCAAGGAAGAGGACGTGGTCACCACCCTCTTCGTGGCCAACACCCATACGCAGCTTTTGTTCTTCACCACGGACGGCATGGTCTACAAGCTCAAGACCTGGCGCCTGCCGCAATCGGGCCGCACCGGCAAGGGCAAGGCGATCGTCAACATCCTGCCGATCCCGACCGGGGTCTCCATTGCGGCGATCATGCCGGTGGATGTTCCAGACGAGGAATGGGAGAACCTTCAGATCATGTTCGCCACCAGCGCGGGCACCGTGCGGCGCAATCGCCTGTCGGATTTCACCAACGTCAAACGCAACGGCAAGATCGCCATGAAGTTCGAGGACGAGCACGCCGAGACCAAGCTGATCAACGCCCGTATCTGTTCCGAGGATGACGACGTTATGCTGGTTACCAAATCCGGTCGCGCGATCCGCTTCCCGTCCACGGATGTGCGGGTGTTCAATAGCCGCTCGTCGGTTGGTGTGCGTGGTGTGCGCCTGAACGGCGACGATGAGGTCGTGTCGATGTCGATCATCCGCCACTTCGACGCCAGCTCGGACGAGCGTGCAGCCTACCTCAAGATGCGCCGCCTGATGGCCGGTGTCACCGATGAAGCCGATAGCGATGAGGATGAGGGCAACGCCGACAGCGTGCTGCCGCAGGAACGTTACGCCGAAATGTCGGCGGCTGAAAACCTGATCCTGACGATCACCAAGGGCGGTGCAGGCAAGCTAAGCTCAAGCCACGATTACCCCGTGCGCGGGCGTGGTGGCATGGGTGTCGCAGCGATGGACAAGGCCATGCGCGGCGGCGATCTTGTGGCCTCGTTCCCGGTTGAGATCGACGATCAGATCATGCTGGCCACCTCCAAGGGGCAGTCGATCCGGGTGCCGGTTGACGGGATTTCCTTCCGGTCGCGCAGCGCAGGCGGCGTGCGGGTGTTCAACACCGGCAAGGGCGAAGAAGTCGTCAGCGTCGCTTGGATCGCCGATCAGGGCGATGAAGAGGCCGAATAGTCCAAAACCATCTGGTGACCTCGCCGCGCGACCCATGTTGAGCGGCGAGGTCATACTTTGACACACACATAGCGGGATGGCTTGTTAAGCTTGTGCTCGCATAAGATCCTGAAGCACCCAAAGCCTGTCCTGACCCCAAACGCTTTGGCCGTTCAGATGAAAGCTGGGAACCCCCCAAAGCCCGATTTGGAGAAGACGTTCCTGGTTGGCCTCGACCCGGGTCCGCCAGTCAGAAGTGCCAATCAATGTCTTGGCCGTTTGCCATTCCAAACCCGCTTGACGCACGACCTCCGCAAGCCCGGTATCGGTGCTGGCATCCAATCCTTGGGCCCAAGCGCCGGTCATGAAAGCCGCGCAATATTCCGGCAGGCGACCCTCGGCTTCGGCATAATCCAATAGGGCGTACCCCCTTTCAATGCCCGCGCCCAAAGGGTCGCTAATACGACCAAACGGGATGGCCAGATGCCGCGCTTCGCGCGCGCAATCCCCTAAAATATATGATGATTTCGCTTTGGGAACGGGCAGTCCACGCATCAACATCGGAAGCACCGGACGCAAGATCAAACGCGCATTGGTCCGCGTGGCTAGATCGCGTACACGGTCGAAAGCCAGATAGGAATACGGGCTTCGAAACGAGAAAAAGAACTCCAGTTCCTGCCCTGTTGCATCAGGGAAGGGCTCGGAATAGTCCGGCACAATGGGCGGGTGCGACGGCCCAAGCCCAAGCGTCGCCAAACGCCCGTCCAGGTATCCAAGCCGGTCCGGCCCCCAATAGCATTCGCCCCCATACGCAAAGCTGCCGCCAAGGTAATGCCCGGCGGCGGCAAGAGCCTGATCCCCTGCTCGCCGCGCCACATTCGGATCAGAGTGCGCGCCTTCGGGGATATCCAGACCGGACCACAGCGCAGTGCTGATTTGCAGTGCTTTTGAGGCGAAGTCCTGATCACCCAACAGGGCCGCAAGACGCCGCTCGGCTTGCGCAAAACCCGCGTCAGACGGGGCCGGCTGCTGTGGCGCTGCAAACCCTAAACGTCGCGCCCATCGCACAGTGTCGGCCCATGAATTCTGCCAGTATTCGGTGGGCAACGGCTGGATATCCGAAGCCGGGCGCGAGATCAGATGCGGCTCGATCTGGACATCAAATTTGTTCTGTAACTTAAGCAAAAGCTGCAGGCTGAGGTGGCAATAGGGATCAGCAACGTCGTGAAAATACTGTACGGTATGAGGCTCGCCGCTGAGCCTCCGTCGCACCTCGGCAATACGCTGCCTTGCGCCGTGCAGGCCCTCGCTGGTCAGCACAACCGCAGCTTGGGTTTTCAACTTGTTTTTGATCGACACGTGCCCCTCCCAAGTCGCCTCTGGGGCACTCTATCGTCTGGCACAAAGATTCCCACGGCCGAACACTGAAACGTGAGGGTCAGAGGCCGTAGAGCTTGCAGAATTTGTCTTCCAGATACGTCAGCAACGGCTCTGGCCCCGGTTCAACCCCACTGGCGCGGGTTATGACCTCGCGCGGGGCATAAAGCCCGCCATGGCGCTGCAGGTTCTCGCGCAGCCAGCCGGTTGCGCCCGTCGAGTCACCTTGCGCAAGCTGCGCGTCCAAATCTGGTAGCGCCGCGCGCAGCGCCTCATACAGGCATCCGGCGTAGACATTGCCCAGCGAGTAGGTCGGGAAATAGCCAAACAGCCCCACCGACCAATGCACATCCTGTAAGCACCCGTTTGAAGGCTTGTCGACCGCATAGCCGAAATCGGCCTTGAAACGGTCATTCCAAGCGGCTTCCAGATCGCTGACCTGCAGGTCTCCGGCCATCAGGGCGCGCTCCAGATCAAAGCGCAGCATGATGTGCAGGTTATATTGCACCTCATCCGCCTCGGTTCGGATATAGCCGTTATGAACACCGTTGACGGTGGCATAGAATGCGTCGGCGTCACTAATCCCGAAATCGCCAAAGGCCGCTGTCATCTGATCGAACAGCCAGCCGGTGAACGCACGCGAGCGGCCCAGCTGGTTTTCATAAATCCGGCTTTGGCTTTCATGCACGCCCATCGACACCCCACTGCCCAGCGGGGTCAGCGCATAAGCTTGGTCGATGCCTTGCTCATAAGCGGCATGGCCGACCTCATGAATAGTCGAGTAGAAGCAGTTGAACGGATCGGTCTCGCTGGTACGGGTGGTGATCCGCACGTCCAGCCCGCTGCCCGAGCTGAACGGATGCACCGCCTTGTCCACGCGACCCGTGTTCAGGTCATAGCCGAAGGTGGTCGCCAGTTTCTGCGACAGGCGCATCTGGGTCAGTTCGTCAAATGTACCGGTCAGGGCTTGCGGCGCGGGGCAGTCCAAAACAGCTGCGCGCAGGGCCACCAGACGCGGGCGCATCTGGTCGAAGATTTCGGCAATTTGAGTGCCCGTGGTGTAGGGCTCATAATCCTCGACCATGGCGTCATAGACGTCACCGCCTTGCGCCAGCGCCGCGCCCTCTTCACGTTTCAAGGCAACGACGTTTTGCAGCACGGGCAGGAACGCGGCCACATCTTCGTCCGCGCGGGCCTGCGCCCATGTGCCCTGCGCAGCGGATGTGACACGCGCAATCTCCTTGGCCAAGTCAGCGGGAACTTTGACCGTGCGCTCATAGGATCGGCGGATTTCGCGCAGCTGCGCCTTGCCGACCTCATCCTGCGGGTCGGCCTGATCCAGCCATTCAGCCACGCGCGGGTCGGATCGGCGCGCGTGCAGAACAGCTTCGATCGCAGCCATTTCCTCGGCCCGTTGCGGCGCAGCTCCGCGCGGCATCACCGTTTCTTGGTCCCAGCCCAGCCGCCCGGCAATCTGCCCCAGCGCCGAGGTTTCCCGTTGAAAGGCCATCAGGTCGTCAAAGGCGGTCATGTCACGCTCCGCGGATCGAAGTTGCGATTGGGTAAGCGGTCAGGAAACGCGCGCGCAGGATCAGGGTCCAGACGACCACGGCCATGAACTGATGGACAATCGCGATCTGCCACGGTGCGGCATAGACCACGGTTATGATGCCGATCACCACTTGCAGTGCCAGCGCCGCAAAGGCGGCGTTAAAGGCAAACCGCGTCTGCGGATGCGCGCTGGTGCCGCCGCGCCGCCAGACGATGACGCCGAAGATCAGCAGTAGATAGCCCGCGCAACGGTGAATGAACTGCACCAGACCGGGACTTTCGAAAAAGTTGCGCCACATCGGCTCCAGCATCGTGGCGTCGGGCGGCAAAAGCTGTCCGCCGATCAAAGGCCAGTCGGTGAAAGACCGCCCCGCATCAATCCCGGCGACCAGTGCGCCAATCAGAATTTGCAGGAATGCGAAATGCATCAAACCGGTCGAGAGCGAGAACAGCTTCGCCTCTTTCGCGCGGCGGGCCTGCATCAGGTCACGCTCCTCGCGGCCCAGCTCAAAGATGTACCACGCAAGGAACCCGAGGATCACAAAGGCCAGACCCAGATGAGTGGCCAGGCGATAGCTGGCGACGGCAGTCATCCCCTCGCCCTGCGTCACGCCCGAAGCGACCATCCACCAACCGACAGCGCCCTGAACTCCGCCCAGAACACCGGGGATCAAAAGCTTACTAGTCCAACCCGTAGGGATTTTCCGCGCGGCCAAGAAACCAAAGAACCCGATGGCCCAGACCAGACCGATCACGCGGCCCAGCTGACGATGACCCCATTCCCACCAGTAGATGAATTTGAAATCGTCCAGCTCCATCCACTGGTTCTGGATGCGCCACTGGTCGATTTCCTTGTACTTGTCGAACTCGGATTGCCAGTCGGCCTCGGACATCGGCGGGATGGCCCCGGTGATCGGACGCCATTCGGTGATCGATAAGCCGCTGTCGGTCAGGCGCGTCAGGCCGCCAACGGCAATCATGATCACGACCAGCGCGAACAGCATCATCAGCCAAGCCCGGATCGCCTTGCGCGCGCCGCCACGGCCACGGTCGATCATACCGGGCTGAACCACCTCTTGTTTCTGGTCGCCCGAGACTTCTTCGAAGATGCTGCGCTTGCCGCTCATGCTGTCCTCATGTCCTTGTTTCGTCGCACGCTAGGGTGAAGCGGAAGATAGGTCCAGCCTTAGCCCTTGTCCTTCCAGCGGACCATCTGCCGCATGATCCCGTGCAGTATCTGCACATCGGCCCGCGTCATCCGCATACGCGACCAGAGGTTGCGCAGATTGGTCTTCATCCCTTCGGCCTTTTCGGGTGGGTAGAAGAACCCCGCCTCTTCCAGCCGGTCCTCGTAGTGTTCGACCAGTTTTTCGACCTCGATCCCTGTGGCCCAATCGCCCTTGCCCAGATCGGTGGCCTCATGCACCACATCGGCGCTTTGGCGCATCCACTCGTAGGCGGTCAGCAACACGCATTGCCCGAGGTTGAGCGAGGCATATTCGGGGTTCACCGGAACCGAGATGATGGCGTTTGCCTTGGCGATATCTTCATTCTCAAGCCCCGCGCGTTCGGGGCCGAACAGCACGGCGACTTTTTCACCCGCTGCGACCTTTTCGGCGGCGATTTGCATGGCGCGCTCGGGGCTGTAGACTGGCTTGGTCAACCCGCGCTGGCGTGCAGTGGTTGCGAAGACAAAGGTGCTGTCAGCCAACGACCCGGCCAGATCATCAAACAGCTGCGCCTCATCCAACAACCGCCCGGCCCCGCTGGACATCGCCACCGCCTTGGGGTTCGGCCAGCCATCACGTGGGGCAACAATCCGCATCCGGTCCAGCCCGAAGTTCCACATCGCCCGCGCGGCAGCACCGATGTTTTCGCCCATCTGAGGGCGCACGAGCACAAAGGAAGGCTGGGATTTGTCGCTGGGCATGGCTGTCTCCGAAAGTTCCGCTTGCTGTAATCGGCGCTTTGGCGCAGGGCAAGCCGTCCGGGAGGCCAAATACGCCAATATCCGGCATAAAAGTTTGCTTCCCCGGCCCAATCCGCTAAACCGCGCCAAAGACTGAAAGCGAAGGACGCGCCAATGGACACCCCCGAGCAGCCGCAGATTTACCTGATCACCCCGCCCACGATCACCCTGAGCACCTTCCCCGAGCAGTTGGGCCGCGTGCTGGACAGCACAGAGATCGCCTGCATCCGCCTCGCCTTGGCGGGTAGCGACGAAGACACCATCGCCCGCGCCGCCGATGCCTGCCGCGAGGTCGCGCACGCACGGGATGTGGCGATCGTGATCTCGAACCATGTCCTGCTGGCGCAGCGGCTAGGGCTGGACGGGGTGCATCTGGATGACGGTGCGCGCTCGGTCCGGTCGGCACGCAAAGAACTGGGCGCGGATGCCATCGTCGGCAGCTTTTGCGCGGCCTCCAGCCATGACGGCATGACCGCAGGTGAGCATGGCGCGGACTACGTGGCCTTTGGCCCGGTTGGCGCATCGGCCTTGGGCGATGGCACAATCGCAGAAAAAGACCTGTTCCAGTGGTGGTCCGAGATGATCGAGGTTCCGGTTGTGGCCGAAGGCGGCCTGACCCCCGAGCTGATCCGCGCGCTGTCGCCGCACACCGATTTCTTTGGCATTGGCGACGAGATCTGGTCGCAGGACGATCCTGTTGCCGCGCTGAAAGCCCTGACCGACGCGATGTGAGCGTTATCCCTTGCACCTGCCGTGACGCTGCGGCATGACACGGGCATGACTCAGACTAGCGAAATCCTGTGTATCGGATCGGTCTTGTGGGACGTGATCGGGCGATCTGCCAGCGCTATGCGGCAGGGGTCAGACGTGCCGGGGCGGATCACCCGCCTGCCCGGCGGTGTGGCGATGAATATCGCCATGACACTGGTGCGGTTCGGCATGACACCCACCCTGCTGACCGCCATTGGCCGCGACCCTGAAGGCGACGAACTGGTCAATGCCTGCGCACGGCTGGGCATGGTCACGGATCACGTCTACCGCTCGCAGGATTTGCCGACCGACCGCTATATGGCTGTCGAAGGTGCCAATGGTCTGATCGCCGCCATCGCCGACGCGCATTCGCTTGAGGCTGCGGGCGCGAAAATCCTACGCCCGCTGATGCATGGGCCGCTGGGTTACGAGAACACACCGTTCGAAGGCCCCATCGCATTGGATGGCAACCTGACGCTAACTTTGCTGGAAGAAATCGCCCAAAGCCCGGCCTTCGCAAAAGCCGATTTGCGCGTGGCCCCTGCCTCACCCGGTAAGGCCGAGCGCCTGTTGCCCTTCCTCAAACATGCCCGCGCGACGCTCTACGTGAACCTCGAAGAGGCAGGGCTCCTGTGTCAGCGCGAGTTCACCGATTCCGAATCCGCTGCCAAGGGCCTGCTGGACCGCGGCGCCTTGCGAGTGCTTGTCACAGATGGCGGCAACTCGGCCACTGTCGGCACCGCAGATGAGATTCTGACCCAAACACCCCCGTCCGTTCTGGTCACCCGCGTGACTGGCGCGGGCGACACTTTCATGGCGGCGCATATCGCATCCGAGGCCGCCGGGGCCGCCCCCGACGCTGCCCTGACCCGCGCCTTGCACGCCGCCGCCACTTACGTTTCCGGAGAAACCCCACTGTGATCGACATCCACTACTCGGCCGAGGTCCGCGCCGCCAAAGACGCAGGCCAACCCATCGTTGCGCTGGAAAGCACCATCATTACCCACGGCATGCCCTACCCCCAGAACATCGAGGTCGCGGCGCAGGTCGAACAGGACATCCGCGATGCAGGTGCCGTTCCAGCAACGATTGCGGTCATCGACGGCGTGCTGAACGTGGGGCTGGAAGAGGATCAGCTCAAAGCGCTTGGTCAGGCGCAAGGTGTCGCCAAAATCTCGCGCGCGGACATGGCGGCCTGTATCTCGACCGGCGGGACCGGAGCCACAACCGTCGCCGCCACAATGATCGCAGCGCACTACGCTGGAATTCCGGTCTTCGCCACCGGCGGGATAGGCGGCGTGCATCAAGGCGCCGAAACTTCGTTCGATATTTCAGCGGACCTGCATGAGTTGGCTCAAACCCCTGTGACTGTTGTGGCCGCCGGTGCAAAAGCCATCCTCGATCTGGCCAAAACGCTCGAGGTTCTTGAAACGCTGGGCGTCCCCGTCATAGCTCACGGGCAGGACGAATTCCCCGCCTTCTGGTCCGCCAAATCCCCTTATGCCGCGCCATTGCGTATGGACACCGCCGAAGCCATCGCCAAGGCCCACGCCACTCGCCGCGCCCTTGGGCTGCCTGGCGGGCAACTCGTAGCCAACCCAATCCCCGACGCAGATCAGATCCCGGCCGAGGAATTGGCCCCGATCATCGCCTCCGCCCAAGCGGACGCCGACGCGCACCGGATCACCGGCAAAGGTGTCACCCCTTACCTGCTGCAGCGCATCTATGAACAGACCGAGGGGCGTTCACTGACCGCAAACATCGCATTGGTCAGAAATAACGCAAAATTGGCCGCCGGAATCGCCCGCGCCCTGTCCGAGTGAGCAAAGCTATTGTACCAAGGCCCCGGACTGCTTAACTAAATCGGCAAATCACTCAGGACCGCAATGAACACGCCCTTTGACGAAGAACCTCACCGCGGACCGGGCCTGTTTTCCCGGCTGCGCGCGTCATTTCTGACGGGCATCGTTGTTATTGCACCAGTCTGGCTAACGGTCTGGCTGATCTGGTCTGTGGTTGGCTGGATCGACAGCGCCGTCCTGCCGCTTGTGCCACAGCAATTTCACCCCGAACAGTATGTAGGAATCAATCTGCGCGGCGTCGGCGTGGTGATATTCCTGATCTTCACGGTGATCGTCGGCTGGATCGCCAAAGGCATTCTGGGCCGGTCGCTGATCCATTTCGGCGAAAGCGTCGTGAATCGGATGCCAGTGGTGCGGTCGGTCTATTCCGGGATCAAACAGATCTCGGAAACGGTTTTCGCGCAAACCGAACGGTCGTTTGAAAAAGCCTGTCTCATCCAATATCCCCGCCGTGGCATCTGGGCCATCGGCTTCGTCTCGACCACTGCACGGGGCGAGGTCAGCGACCGTGCCGAAACCGGCGGTGCACTGCTCAGCGTCTTCGTGCCCACAACACCGAACCCGACCTCCGGTTTCTTGCTGTTTTTCCCTGAAGAGGACGTGATCCTGCTGGACATGTCCATTGAGGACGCCGCCAAACTGGTCATTTCAGCCGGTCTGGTCTACCCGAACGAAAAAGACCCGACCCAGCCGCCCGAGTGATCAGCCGAACATCTCCGGCAGGTTGACAGTGCTTTGCTGGCCCAAATCCGCCTTGTGATCGGTCAGAAACCGACTAGCAGCCCGACGCCCAGCCTCTTTCAGCTTATGTAGGATGACCGGGTTAGGCACCGTCTTGGTCGCCACGGAAAGATCATTCATCAGCTCATCATCCGCGATCATATGCACCAACACGCGGCTCATCTCACCCGCCTGCAACTTGCCCTCGGCCAACAGTCGCTGTACGAAACTGATCGCTCGCAACTCCCGAAACAGGGACGAGTTGAAACTGATCTCATTCACCCGATTCTGGATTTGCTGCGGAGTCTTCGGCACCTCGTCCCGCTCCAGAGGATTGATATTCACGATCACAACATCATCGGGTAAACCTCTGTCAAACAGAGGGTAAAGCGCCGGATTGCCGGTATACCCACCGTCCCAATAGGCCTCAGTCCGCCCCGTTTTTGGATCGAAAATCTCCACCGCCTGAAACAAGGTCGGCAAACAGGCCGAAGCCAAAATCGCATCGGTCGAAATCTCGTCCCCCGTAAACACTCGGATCTTGCCACTGCGCACACAGGTCGCACACACAAACAGGGCTGGTCCCAGATCCGCACAGACCTCATCAAAGTTGAAGCGATCAATCACCGACTCCAACGGGTTCTTGTAGAACGGCCCGTATGCATAAGGCGACACCAACCGCGACCACGTATCCCCCACAGAAAACGGCAGGGAATACTCCATCGCCTGCGCGACCTGAGCAGGCTCAACGGCCTGCATCCAATTGGCCAACCGCATGTCGCCCACGGCCCCCATACGCGCCCAAAGCCCGTTCAGGTTGGCCCGCGCACCATCGCGCCCATCCCGAACCATACCTGACTTGTACGCTGCACCATTCAAAGCCCCGGCCGAAGTCCCAGTGATCGCAGCGACCTCGATATCCTCTTCGTCCAAAATCCGATCCAGCACACCCCAGGTAAACGCCCCATGTGCACCACCGCCCTGCAGGGCCAGATTGATCCTCTTCACAACGCTCACCCCTTCTTCTGTTCAAAAATACCTCGGGGGTGTGGGGGCCGAGCCCCCACGCAGCCTCACAACGCCGTCCAACCGCCATCCACGGAAATCGTCGTGCCGGTGATTTGCGCTGCAGCGTCCGAGCACAAAAACACCGTTGTGCCTCCCAACTGCTCAACCGTGGCAAACTCTTTCGACGGTTGCCGCTCCAGCATGACGTTCTTGATCACGTCATCGCGACTCATGTCATATTCCTTCATCGTATTGGGAATCTGCGCCTCGACCAGCGGGGTCAACACGTAGCCCGGACAAATGGCATTGCACGTGATCGGCTCTTGTGCCGTTTCCAGCGCCACGGACTTGGTCATACCCACTACACCGTGCTTGGCTGCGATATAGGCCGCCTTGTAGGGCGACGCCGTCAAACCATGGGCCGAGGCGATGTTGACCACACGCCCCCACCCGGCCTTGCGCATCATCGGCAAAGCGGCGGCCGTAGTGTGAAAAGCCGAGTTCATGTTGATCGCAATGATCGCATCCCATTTGTCGACTGGGAACTGATCGATCGGCGCCACATGCTGAATACCCGCATTGTTGACCAGAATATCGCATACGCCCACGGTCTCGATCAGCGCCCGGCACTCGTCACCTTTAGACATATCGGCCTTGACATAGCGCGCGTTTGTTCCCGTCTGATCCGAGATCTCGGCGGCCAGCGCGTGATCCTCGTCGCGGTCGGTGAACGAGTTCAACACCACATCCGCCCCGGCCTTCGCCAACTCGCGTGCGATACCCAATCCAATACCTGAATTTGACCCTGTGATAATTGCGGTCTTGCCCGAAAGGCTCATGGCCACTCTCCTTCGAAATCCGAATTTCCGTCACAGTGCCATGCTGCACCTGCAAAGAAAACGGCGAATGACAAAAGCACGAAACAGTGCCAAAAATCTGCACAAAAAAAACGCCCGCACGAAGCGGGCGTTAAGTTATTGAGGCAGGTTTCATACAGGCAAGAAACCTATCGAGCAGTGCACCCTTTATAAGCAATTCCACGCCTCCGTCCAAGCTAAAAGTTTGAAAATAAGAAAAATCATCGGTACGGTGAATCCCAACAAAATAAGGCCAGAGCAGGATTGTTTCCAAAATGCGCCCCAATATTCTCCGCCCCATTCGCCCTGTGATCACGGGAATCACCCTGCTTTTGAGCAGTGCTATCGCTAACGCAGAATCGGCTCATGGCATAGCTATGTATGGCGCGCCCGCACTACCACCGGATTTTGTGTCATTGCCTTACGCAAATCCGGATGCGCCAAAAGGCGGCAAAGTCGTTTTTGGAAATACCGGCGGCTATAACAGTTTGAACCCGTTTGTGCAAAAAGGCACCCCACCCTGGCAATTGCGATTTTGGACCCATGAAAGCCTCATGGGGCGATCCTGGGACGAGCCATTCTCGCTATACGGGTTGTTGGCCGAATCGGTTGAAACAGCACCAGACCGTTCTTGGGTCGAATTCACCCTGCGCGAAAACGCCCAATTTTCAGACGGAACCCCGGTGACTGTCGAAGATGTGATCTGGTCGTACGAGATTTTGGGCACCGAAGGCCACCTGCGATATCGCGGATTGTGGGGCAAGATCGACAGTATCGAACAGACCGGCCCGCGCTCGGTTCGGATCACCTTTAACGACCCCGACCGAGAGCTGGCGCTCATCGCCGGTCTGCGCCCGATCCTTCAAAAGGCACAGTGGGACGGCAAGGATTTCGCTGACGCCACCCTGCATGACTTCCCCGTCGGCACCGGCCCCTATGTGATCGACGACTATGAGGCCGGCCGCTATGTCACCCTGCGCCGGAACCCAGACTATTGGGGCTCGGACATCCCGTTCCGACGCGGAACCATGAACTTGGATGAGATGCGGATCGAATTCTACGGCGACGGCACGGTCCTGTTTGAGGCCTTCAAAGCCGGTGCTCTGACCGCTGTGCGCGAATTTAACGCCGACAAGTGGGACACGCAGTACACCTTCCCTTCGATCCAGCGCGGCGACGTGATCAAAACTGAAATCCCGCATGGCAAACCTTCGGGCATGACGGGCTTTGTCATGAATACCCGCAAGGCCACGTTCGATGACTGGCGTGTGCGCGAGGCGTTGACCCTTGCCTTCAACTTCGAATTCATCAACGACACGATCACGGGCGGCGCACAGCCCCGGATTACCTCGTATTTCTCGGGCTCGGATCTTGCCATGCAATCAGGCGAAGCGTCGGGCCGAGTCGCTGAATTGCTGCAACCCTTTGCAGACACGTTGCCGCCTGGCGTGCTTGAGGGTTACAGCCTACCCGAAAGTGACGGATCAGCGCGTAACCGGTCCAATATCCGCAAAGCGACCGCTCTGCTGGCCGAGGCTGGTTGGACCATTCAGGACGGCGTGCTGCGCAATGCAGCGGGCGATGCCTTTACCCTCACCGTCCTTCTGCAACAGGGTGACACCGAAAGCGAAACTGCGATCGAGATTTACAGTCGCGCGCTGGAGCGTCTGGGTATTCAGGTCACGACCGAGATGGTCGACAGCGCCCAATATACGGGTCGCACTTCCGAGCTAGACTTCGACATGACCTTCTTCCGCCGGGCACTATCACTGTCTCCGGGCAACGAACAGCGGCTCTATTGGGGCAGCGAGAACGCCGACACGCCGGGGACGCGTAACCTGATGGGCGTTGCCTCGCCTGCGGTAGATGGGATGATCGACGCCATGCTTGCCTCGGAAAGCCGCGAGGATTTCGTGGCCGCCACCCGCGCTTTGGACCGGGTTCTGACCGCCGGGCGCTATGTCATCCCGATCTGGAATTTCGACGTTGGCCGCATCGCCCACGCGAAAGAGCTAAAATTCCCCGACACTCTGCCGATTTACGGGGACGGGCCGGAATACATGCCGCAGGTCTGGTGGTTCGAAGAATAGCCCAAATGGGGCGCTTTCGCGCCCCATTCCGCCCTCCGAGCCAAGGCCTGATCTCGCCCGTCGCAGCCTGTCGGCGAAAATTGGCACATTCGGTTTTCTGACGACATAGAGTAGTCACTGTTTTCACTACCACAAAATCTGCGGGTCCGCGAATTTTCGTCCAAAATCGGCGCAGTCTCAAAAAGAGCTTTACCGAATACATCTTTGCCGCTAGCCTTCGGCCTATACTTCGCTCTGTGTGATAAGATTTTTGCTTTTATTCTTGAACTTTAGCCAATTTCGTACCCCGCAGCGCGTCTGAGAAACGGACCTGCCTCCACTCACTCCAACCTTAGGTCCGACAGCCCGTTGCGGTGCGGCTGCAACGGGCATTTCCATTCCGAAAATACGCAAGCGCAAGGTGCGACATTTTGTCATGCACGGGGTCGCGCAGGGGCTTCGTAACCTGAATACAGGCCGGGCAGCCTTGAAACCTGGAAACCGGAAAGCTTGCACATGCTGAACTGGACTGACCTGACGCAAGACTGGGATGCGATGTACGCACGCGCCAAACGGCGGTTTCCGAACCTGCGCGATCAGGATAAGCCAAAGCTGGGCAAGGATCGCAAAGGGTTCGAAGCCTATCTGGCCGAGCGGCACCAACTGACCGTAAACGAAGCCCATGAAGAGCTAGAGGATTTTCTGTTCACAGAAGGTCTGAACCGCGAATTCAGCAGCACGTTACGTAAGTGACGTTACCCACAGGATCGTTGCATCCTCATCGCTGACAGACACGACGTTGTGGCCCATGCTGCCGTCGTAATAGGCGCTATCACCGCGACGCATCTCAACCGGTTCATAGAATTCCGTATACAGCCGCACGACGCCGGTCAGGACATACAGAAACTCTTCACCATCATGGCGTACCCAGCCCTCGAACTCGTCCATCGAGCGGGCCCGTACGCGCGCACGGTAGGGCAGCATCTGTTTCTTGGTCAGTGTTTCCGCCAGCAACTCATGTTCGTAAGTCGCGGTCGCATGTGCCGCACCCTGACCCATCCGGGTGACGGACATCCGCCCGATCACCTGCTCGCGTTGCGGGGGCGTGAACAACTGCGGCACCGAGATCTCAAGCCCAACCGCCAACTTCTTCAGCGCGTCATAGGTGGGCGACATCTGACCGTTTTCGATCTTGCTAAGCGTCGAACGCGCCAGTCCTGCCTGCGTGGCCGCCTGTTCCAGCGTCCAGTTGCGCGCTTTGCGCAATTCGCGGACACGGGCGCCCAGATCCAACGGCTCAAGCTCGGTATGGTCTCCGGATTCCCGCGCGATGCGGATCAGCGATGTCTGCTCTTGGGTGCTCATGCGTTTTTCTATAGGGCCAGCCCGTCCTGCTTGCAACGCGTCAGACGTCACGTTAGCCAAGGTCCATGTTGTCTGTCTTCGATCAAGGCCCGCCACCAGCTTGCCCTGCGCCGTTCAATCTGGCGGCACATGTGTTGCGTCACGCGGATGATTTTGCGGAAAAGACCGCTTTGTCAGTGCTGGGTGCGCAGGGCGCGCAACATTGGACTTATGCCGCGCTGAAACGCGCCATACTGGGCACGGGCGCCGGCTTGCTGCAGGCGGGTCTAGTCCCGGGCGATATTGCATTGATGCGGTTGGGAAACACGGTTGATTTCCCGATTGCGTATCTGGGCGCAATTGCGGTGGGGATTGTCCCCGTTCCAACCTCGTCTCAACTGACCGAACCTGAAACGGCGAAAATCATTCAGGATCTGAAACCAGCGGCTGTGCTGCGTGACCCATCGGTGGCTTGTGCTCCTCATCCGGTTCAAGTTTCCTTGGCCGACCTGACCAAGATGCGGGACCTCGCACCCGCCACGGTCCAGATGGGCGACCCTGAGCGTTTGGCTTATGTCGTCTACACCTCGGGCACTTCGGGCAAACCGCGCGCTGTCGCCCATGCGCATAGGGCCATCTGGGCACGGCAGATGATGGTCGATGGCTGGTACGGGTTGCGCGAAGATGACCGGTTGTGCCACGCGGGCGCCTTCAACTGGACCTATACGCTGGGCACCGGGTTGATGGATCCCTGGACAATCGGTGCTACGGCGCTGATCCCCGAACCGGGCATCGATCTGACCGCCCTGCCCGGCTTGTTGCGCGATCACCAAGCCACGATCTTTGCCGCCGCTCCAGGGGTGTTCCGCAAGATCGTATCATCCTCCGATGACCTGCACCTGCCCGATCTGCGCCATGGATTGTGCGCCGGGGAAAAGCTGTCGCCTACGCTACACCGTGCCTGGATGCGCGCCACGGGAACCGAGCTGTTCGAAGCTTACGGCATGTCCGAGTGTTCAACCTTCATCTCCTCCAGCCCTAACCATCCAGCACGGGGCGAGGCATTGGGACAACCGCAACCCGGTCGTCGCGTGGCGATTCTGGGACCCGACGGCCCTGCACCGCAAGGTCAGGCAGGCACCATCGCCATCCACCGTTCGGACCCCGGCCTGATGCTGACCTATCTGAACGCCCCGGACGAGGCGCAGGCGCGAATGCAGGGCGACTGGTTTTTAACCGGAGATCAGGGTGCGATGGCCGTTGACGGCCAGATCACTTATCTGGGGCGAGACGATGACATGATGAACGCGGGCGGCTATCGCGTCTCTCCGATCGAGGTCGAAGCGGTACTGGCCCAACACCCCGGCATCACGCAGGTCGGAGCAGCCGCAGTCGAGGTCAAACAGGATATTTTTCTGATCGCCGCTTTCTATACCGGACCGGAAGAACTGGACGAGGCGGACCTGCGCACCTATGTGGAAACAAATCTGGCGCGCTACAAGCAACCGCGCGCCTTTATCTATCTGCCCGAACTGCCGACCGGTGGGAACGGCAAACTCCTGCGCCGGGCGCTTCCGGCCTACTTCAAGGCGAGCCAACAATGACCCAGACCGTCAAGCTTGATATCATGTCCGACCCGATTTGCCCGTGGTGCTATATCGGCAAGACCCATCTGGACAAAGCGCTGGCCGCGATCCCCGACCACCCCTTCGTCATCGAATGGCACCCGTTTCAGCTGAACCCCGACATGCCTGATAACGGCATGGATCGTCGTGAATATCTGGAGCGTAAATTCGGCGGCAAAGAAGGCGCCGTGCGGGCCTATGCGCCGGTGGTCGAACATGCCGAGAATGCCGGGCTGAAGATCGACTTCGAAGGCATGAAGCGCACCCCAAATACGCTGGACGCGCACCGCCTGATCCATTGGGCCGGGATCGAGGGCAAGCAAACCGAGGCCGTGGACGCCCTGTTCGACGCCTATTTCGTCCAGGCGCGCGATATCGGAGACCATGAGGTTCTTGGCGATATTGCAGACAGCATCGGCATGGACGCCGCCGTAGTGTTGAAACTGTTGAAGTCAGACGCAGACCGTTCGGATATCAGCAACCGCGACAGCCACTCGCGCCAAATGGGCGTGAACTCGGTCCCGACCTTCATCGTGGCCAACCAGCACGCCGTTCCCGGTGCGCAGCCGCCCGAGATGTGGGAGCGCGTGATCGCGGACATCATGTCTCAACTTGAGGCCTCCCCTGCAAATTAGCACAGGTCTGTGTGCATTGGCATGACTGGCGCCCCCTGACCGCGCGTGATAGCGCGAACGGGTCAGGAGGGCACCATGGCCAGTCGCATGTCTCGCGGAGAGTTCGTCGCACTTGTTGCAATGATGTTTGCAACAATTGCGTTTTCCATCGATTCGATATTGCCTGCGCTGCCCGATATCGGCGCACAGCTTAGCCCCGATGACACCAACAAGGCGCAACTGATCCTGACATCCTTCGTGCTGGGTATGGGTATCGGCACCTTCTTCACCGGCCCGTTGTCGGACGCTTTCGGGCGCAAACCTGTAATCTATGTAGGCTCGGCCCTTTATATCCTTGCCGCTGCCGCCGCATGGGCAAGTTCTTCGCTGGAAATGCTGCTGCTGGCCCGCGTTCTGCAAGGTGTCGGCAGCGCCGCGCCGCGTGTGGTCGCCATGGCCATTATCCGCGATCTCTATTCTGGGCGCGAGATGGCGCGGATCGTCTCCATCGCCATGATGATTTTCACGTTGGTCCCGGCCATTGCGCCCATGATGGGCGCCGGCGTGATCGCCCTGGCCGGTTGGCGCGCGGTCTTTGTCTCCTTCATGCTGTTTTCGCTGATCACCATCGTATGGATGGGCCTGCGTCTGCCCGAGTCGCTGACACCCGAAAACCGCCGTCTCTTGCGCTTGCCGCTAATGCTGGATGCCGCCCGCGAGATGTTCAGCCACCCCACGGTGCGCCTGTCAATCATGGTGCAGACCCTGTGCCTTGGCATGCTGTTTACCATGTTGACCATGGTCCAGCAGGTCTATGACGAGATCCACAACAGCGCCCACAGCTTTCCCTTCTGGTTCGGCTTTGTGGCACTGATGTCGGGCTCGGCCAGTTTGCTGAATGCGACCCTTGTTGTGCGTCTGGGCATGCGACGGTTGGTGACTTGGGGGCTGGGCGGTCAGATCCTGTTCACCTCATCCGTGCTGCTGCTGAATTCGTTCGACCTGTCGGCCAACCTGTCCTTTGCGCTATTCGTCAGTTGGCAGACAGCGGTGTTCTTCATGGCCGGAATGACCATGGGCAACCTCAACGCCATCGCGATGGAACCGATGGGCCATATCGCGGGCATGGCGGCTTCGGTGATCGGTTCGGTTTCAACCGTTCTGGCCGCGCTGATCGCTGGCCCAATCGGTCTGCTCTTTGACGGTTCGATCCTGCCTCTGGGCGCGGGTATACTGACCATGAGCACATTGGGTTTCGGCCTGATGCTGCATATGGGCCGGATCGAAAACAGACTACTCGTCTGACCTGTGCAGCTTGATTGAAACGCGCTAACCTCCGCTCGACCCGAGGGGAGACTGAAATGAGCGACTATTACGATCTGGGCCCATATTCCTGCCCGATCACTACGACTTCACACGACGCGCAGCTTTGGTTCGATCGGGGGCTGAACTGGACCTACGGTTATAACCATGACGAGGCCGTCGCCTGTTTCCAGCGCGCTGCCGAGGCCGACCCGGACTGTGCCATGGCCTTTTGGGGTATCGCTTATGCGGCGGGTCCTAACTATAACCTTCCCTGGGATTTGCGAGATGACCGCGGGAAGAAAAAGTCGCTCGAGCAAGCCTATGACGCAGCGCAGCAGGCACTGGCTCTGGCCTCAATCTGCAACCCGGTCGAACAAGCGCTGATCAACGCCCTACCCGCACGCTATCCGCAGCGCGAACCAATCCCCGACATGCACAGCTGGGACCATGACTTTGCCGAAGCCATGCGTGACGCCTTTGCCGCGCAGCCCGGCAATCTGGACCTGCGCACGGTTTATGTCGAGGCGCTATTGAACCTCACCCCCTGGCAAATGTGGGACCTGAAGACAGGCCAACCTGCCGAAGGTGCCGCAACGTTTGAGGCGCAAACCGCGCTGGAAGACGCCATGACCGACGATCCTGCTGCCATGTCTCATCCCGGCTTGCTACACCTTTACGTGCACCTGATGGAGATGTCGCCAACCCCGGAAAAAGCGCTCAAGGCAGGCGACGTGCTGCGCAGACTGGTTCCCGAGGCCGGGCACCTGGTTCACATGCCCACCCATATCGACGTCCTGTGCGGCCACTACCACGATGTCGTTCAATGGAACCAGCAGGCCTCGGTCGCGGACGTGAAGTATTACGAGCGCGAAGGCGCCTTTACGATCTATACCGGCTATCGGCTGCACAATTACCACTTCGCAATATATGGCGCGCTCTTTTTGGGTCAGATGGCACCGGCTCTGGCCGCAAATCAGGCAATGTGGGACACAACCCCGGAAGAGATGCTGCGTATCGAAAGCCCGCCGATGGCTGATTTCTTCGAAGCCTATCTGTCCATGAAACCTCACATCCTGATCCGCTTTGGTCGTTGGGCCGAGGCCAAAACGCTAGACCTGCCGGATGACCCCGACCTCTACCGAACGCTCACGGCCACAACCCACTATGCCCGCGCACTCGCCCATGCTGCGACCGGAGAGGTTGCCGAAGCCGAAGCGGAAGAATCCCTGTTCCACGCCGCCAAAGCCCGCGTGCCCGAGGCCCGCCGCCTACACAACAACCGAGTCATCGACCTGCTGGAAATCGCCAGTGAAATGCTGCGGGGTGAGATCGAATACCGCAAAGAAAACTATGAAGCGGCATACACGCACCTTCGCCGCTCGGTCGATTTGGATGACACGCTGCCCTACGACGAGCCATGGGGCTGGATGCAGCCCACCCGCCACGCGCTTGGGGCGCTTTTGTTCGAACAAGGTCACGTGACCCAGGCCGAAGCCGTATATCGGGAAGATCTGGGTCTGGGCGGAACGCTCAGCCGCGCCTCGATCCACCCGGACAATGTCTGGAGCCTCAAGGGCCTGCATGATTGCCTCAAGGCGCGGAATGAAACGCTCGAAATCCAACAGATCAAACAACGGCTAGACCTCGCTCTAGCTCGGGCCGACCGGGCGGTCGCAGCTTCGTGTTTCTGCGCCCAAGCCGCGATGCAAAGCTAAATCGCGCTAAAGCGCGATGCCTCCGGCGGGGATATTTTTAGCCAGATGAAGCTGGGATCCCCCGTTCATCTGGCCTTAAATATCCCGGGGGAGTCGCGCGACACGCGCGCCGGGGGCAGCGCCCCCTTCCACCGGTTTCAACTGGTTTTGGACTTCTTTTTCTGGGCGATGACTTTCTCGGCCAGATCACGGGCAATCGCAAACGCCCCCTTGATCTTGTCACCGTCATTCTTCCAGTCCCGCCGCACCACAATCTTGTTGTCTTTGACCTTAGCCATGCCACGTTGGTTTTGGATGAATTCGACCAGCCCTTGCGGAGACGCGAATTTGTCGTTGTGGAACTGAATGGTAGCACCCTTTGGGCCCCCATCCAGCTTGGCGATACCTGCGCGTTTGCACATGGCTTTGATGCGAACGACCAGCATCAAGGTGTTTACCTCTTTCGGCAATTTGCCGAACCGGTCGATCAGTTCGGCGGCGAAGCCTTCCAACTCGACCTTGGTCGACAGCGAGGACAAACGGCGATAAAGGCCCAGACGCACGTCTAGATCGGGTACGTAGTCGTCGGGGATCAGAACCGGGACACCCAGATTGATCTGCGGCGCCCATTGATCATCGGCATCCGACAGCCCTTCCATCTCGCCCGCTTTGATCTTGGCAATCGCCTCTTCCAGCATCGACTGATAAAGCTCGTAGCCCACGTCGCGCATCTGGCCGGATTGTTCTTCGCCCAGCAGATTGCCCGCACCGCGAATGTCCAAGTCCTGAGAGGCCAGCGTGAACCCGGCGCCCAGCGTGTCCAACGAGCCCAGAACCCGCAGACGTTTCTCGGCTGTGGCTGTCAGGCGGGCACGAGGCTTGGTGGTCAGGTAGGCGTAGGCGCGGGTTTTTGAGCGTCCCACCCGGCCTCGGATTTGGTAGAGCTGCGCCAGGCCGAACATATCGGCGCGGTGTACGACCATCGTGTTCGCGGTAGGAATATCAAGCCCGCTTTCCACAATCGTCGTAGCCAGCAACACATCGTATTTGCCATCGTAAAAGGCGTTCATCCGATCATCAAGCTCACCTGCCGCCATCTGACCGTGGGCGACCACATAGGTCAGTTCCGGCAGTTGTTCCTTTAGGAACTCTTCGATCTCAGGCAAGTCCGAGATACGCGGAACCACGTAGAAACTCTGCCCACCGCGATAGTGTTCTCTCAGCAAGGCCTCGCGGATGGTGACCGCGTCGAACTCACTGACATAGGTGCGGATGGCCAGGCGGTCGATGGGCGGTGTACCTATGATCGACAGGTCGCGCACGCCTGTGAGGGAAAGTTGCAATGTCCGCGGGATCGGCGTGGCGGTCAGGGTCAGGACGTGGATGTCGCTGCGCAGCTGTTTCAAGCGCTCTTTGTGGCCGACGCCGAAATGTTGCTCTTCGTCAATGATCAGCAGGCCCAGATTGTTGAACCGAATACCTTTGGCCAGCAATGCGTGAGTACCGATCACGATATCCACGGTGCCGCGTGCCAGCCCGTCGCGGGTTTGCTGCGCTTCTTTCGCTGAAACGAAACGAGAGAGTTGCCGCACTTCAAGCGGGAAACCCCGAAAGCGCTCTTTGAACGAGGCGGCGTGCTGACGGGCCAGCAGCGTTGTCGGCGCGATCACCGCGACCTGAACGCCTGACATGGCGGCGACAAAGGCGGCGCGCATTGCGACCTCGGTCTTGCCGAAACCCACATCGCCACAGATCAGGCGATCCATCGGCGCGCCGGAATGCATGTCTTCCATCACCTCGGAAATCGCGCGCAATTGGTCCTCCGTCTCTTGATAGGGAAAACGAGCGCTGAACTCTTCCCATGCGTGAGGCGGCGGATCCATCACAGGAGCCTTTCGCAATGCGCGTTCGGCTGCGATACGGATCAGCTTGTCCGCCATCTCGCGGATGCGCTCTTTCAGCTTGGCCTTTTTGGCCTGCCATGCGCCGCCGCCCAGACGATCCAGCAGACCTTCGTCATGGCCGTATTTCGACAGTAGTTCGATGTTTTCGACCGGCAGGTACAGTTTCGCGGCTTCGGCATATTCCAGCAGCAGACATTCATGGGCGGCACCGGCGGCGGTGACGACCTCCATCCCCTGATAGCGGCCGATGCCGTGATCCACATGCACCACGAGATCACCTGGGGTCAGGGATTGAGTCTCAGTCAAGAAATTTTCGGCCTTGCGGCGCTTCTTTGGCTGGCGGATCAGGCGGTCGCCCAGCACGTCCTGTTCAGCGATGACGGTCAAATCGGGGGTTTCAAACCCATGCTCCAGCGCCCAGACGGCCAGATGCAGACCGCGTTTGCCGACACGGGTGCCATCGGAGACAGGGATCGCCTCGGCCAAACCTTCGTCTTCGATCAACCCGGTCAGACGTTCGCGCGCGCCTTCGGAATAGGAGGCGATCAGCACCGGGCCTTGGGCCATCTTGTCGGTGATGTGCGCGGCCAGAGCGCCAAACAGGCTGATGCTTTCCTGCTGCCGCTCAGGCGCAAAGTTACGCCCGATCCGCCCGCCCGCGTCGATCACACCCGGCCCACTGGCCTGTGGCAGCGGGCTGAATTGCAGCACCCGACGATCACCGACCGCTTGCTCCCATGCGGCATCATCCAGATAGAGCAATCCAGGCGGGGTCGGCTTATAAATCGTATCCATTCGGGACCGGTTTTCCAGCGCCAAACGTCGGGTCTCATACTGATCAGCAATCGTATCCCACCGCGCCAGACGCGCGGGTGTGACCTGATCATCTACGGTGATCGTTGCGTCGGGAAGGTAATCGAACAGCGTTTCCAGCTTTTCGTGAAAGAAGGGCAGCCAGTGTTCAATGCCCTGATGTTTGCGCCCTGCGCTGACCGCCTCGTACAGAGGGTCATCAGTGCCCGCCGCGCCGAACTCGATACGATAGTTCTGGCGGAAGCGCGTGATGGCGGCATCGTCCAGAATGACCTCGGACACCGGGGCCAGCTCCACCACCTTCAGCTTTTCGGTAGTGCGCTGCGAGACAGGATCGAACCGGCGTGCGCCGTCCAGAACATCTCCGAATAGGTCCAGACGCACGGGGCCGGATTCGCCCGGAGGGAAGATGTCGATGATGCCCCCGCGAATGGCATAGTCGCCGGGTTCCATCACCGTGGGGCTTTGGGTGAAGCCCATGCGCACAAGGAAATTGCGCAGCGCGGCCTCATCCACGCGGTGGTCCACACGAGCGGTAAAGGCCGCCTCGCGTAGAACCTCTCGGGCGGGCACCCGCTGGGTGGCCGCGTTCAACGAGGTCAGCAGCACGAACTGATCTGGCATCTGGTGCACTAACGCCGCCAGCGTCGCCACGCGCGCGGCGGCGATATCTGCGTTGGGCGAGACCCGGTCATAGGGCAGACAATCCCAGCCGGGAAACACAAAGACCGGCATATCCGGCGCAAAAAAGGCAAGGGCTGCTCGCATCGCCTCAAGCCGTTTGTCGTCGCGCGCCACATGACACACCGGCCCGCCGGACCGGGCGATCTCGTTCAGGACAAGCTGTGCGTCAAACCCTTCGGGGGCGCCGCCAACCGTGACATGGTTCGGAGCCTTCATCGCCTAACCTTTCCGAATTCTCTATCCCAGAACGCCGATGGAAAAGTTCTGATACATACCCCAAAGCGAGGTAATCAAGATCGAAATCATCCCCACGATCTGCGTATAGATCCTGCACCGCGTGAGGGTTTTCGCCACAAAGGCCAATTCAGGTTCAACCCGGCTCAACTTGCGCGCGGCCGAGATATTGATGAGCGTTACCAACACCAGTGGAAACATCAGTAAAAACACCGCCTGCGCAAATTCCACGCCATAGACAAAGCCCAGCATGGCCAGCCCGGTGAAGAAAAAACAACTTAGCCCCAGCAGCGCAAGTCCCGACACCTCGACAATATAAAGCAGCCGATTGCGGTTGATCCGGACGATGTCCAGCAGATCCTGCTCGCTTTGCCCTCCGATCCGGCGGGCGCGCTGAACCAGATCAAACGGCACACCCATCGACCAATGGCTGGCGGTCGACCACAAAACGGCCAGCCCGATCCAATACCACAGGTTCGAAAAGCTGCGCATATCGATGATTTCGAAAATCGAAGAAAATAAGTCCACGCGTCAGCCCTTTAATTCACTGTCCTGAGGGACCCGCGTCGATCGTTACCCTTGAGACTACGCCGAATTCATGCCACCCAATGCACGAATATTCAAGGAGAGCGCGACATGAAACCGACCATCGCCCCTTATCCCCTGACGCGCTTTCGCCGGGCCCGCCAGTCCGAAGCCATCCGCGGACTGGTGCGCGAGAACGTTCTGACCACAGATGACCTGATCTGGCCGGTGTTTGTGCGCGATGGAGAAGGCGTGGAAGAACCCGTGCCTTCGATGCCCGGTGTCGTCCGCCGCTCGGTCGATATAATCGCAAAAGCCGCTGTTGAGGCTCAAGCATTGGGGATTCCGGCGATTTGCATCTTTCCCTATACCGACCCAAGCTTGAAAACCGAAGATTGCGCCGAGGCGTGGAACCCCGACAATCTGTCAAACCGGGCGATCCGGGCCATCAAGTCCGCCGCCCCCGATATCGCGGTTATGACGGACGTCGCGCTGGACCCTTACAACATCAATGGTCACGACGGATACGTCGTGGATGGCGAGATTGTGAACGATCAGACCGTCGAGGCACTGGTCAAAATGACGCTGGCGCAGGCCGAGGCCGGGGCTGATATCATCGGACCATCGGACATGATGGACGGACGCATCGGGGAAATGCGCCGTGCTTTGGAAAACGCCGGGCATCACAACGTGATGATCCTCAGCTATGCCGCGAAATATGCCAGCGCTTTTTACGGGCCGTTCCGCGATGCCGTGGGCGCATCGGGTGCGCTGACCGGAGACAAGAAAACTTATCAAATGGATCCCGCCAACTCGAACGAGGCTTTGCGATTGATCGAGCGCGATCTGACCGAGGGCGCAGACATGGTGATGATCAAACCCGGGATGCCCTATCTGGATATCTGTCGCCGTGTGAAGGACGCCTTTGGCGCGCCCACTTATGCCTATCAGGTGTCAGGCGAATACGCGATGGTTCAAGCGGCGGCGCAAAACGGTTGGATCGACGGAGAAAAGGTGATGCTGGAAAGCCTGCTGGCCTTCAAGCGGGCGGGCTGTGACGGCATCCTGACCTATTTCGCGCCCACGGTCGCACGCCTCTTGCAAGGATAAAATTCCAGTGTGACGCGGTTTTTCGCCGATTGTGATGAGTGCGGCGGCAGCTTTCCCGTGACAGGACGCCGCAATCGGCGTAGTCTTGCACATAAGATCGGGATCACCCGGCAAATCAGGCAGTTATACAGAGAAAACATATGAGCAGTTCCAACCTTCCCCGACTGAACCGTCGTGGCTTTGCGCTTGGCATGGCCGGTCTGACCGTGACCGCCGCCTGTGGCAATGGCGTCGGCAATTCCAATGCGGCAACGATCGACGCTCGCGTCGATGCGACGTTGACCGAAATGTATGCGAGCTATCCCAACACTGTTGAGATCGCCAACAAGGCCAATGGTATGCTAGTCATGCCACTGATCACCGAAGCAGGTTTTGTCTTCGGCGGCGGTTTTGGGCGTGGCGCGCTGCGCATCAACGGGGCAACAGTAGACTACTACTCAGCCGTCAAAGGCACCGCCGGCTTACAGATCGGCGCCCAGCAGTATGCGCATGTTCTGTTCTTCATGACACAAGATGCGCTGAACGACTTCCGCCGCGCCAGCGGTTGGACCGCCGGAGCCGACATCGGCTACGTGGTCAGCGATCAGGGCGACAGCCTTTCGACAGACACGACGACACTGCGCTCGCCTGTTCTGGCGGCTGTGTTTGGTCAGGCAGGTCTGCAAATCGGGGCGACCGTCGAAGGCACAAAATACACGCGGATCATTCCGTAAAGCTGAAATGCCCCTCTTCGCTACGTGCCCCGTCATGGCCCAACGGTCGTGGCGGGGTTTTGCGTTTCTAAAGCAGAGTTAAACCTGCATATTTCGTGGCGTTCCTCTTTCGGTTGGTACAGCCTTCCTTTACTCTGCGGGCAAGGTTTGACGGAACGGATCATGGACCGCAGATGGGTATAGTTTTTCGCTGGTTGGTGCGTATCACCTCGGCCCTTGTCATGTTGACGCTGGGGGCTGTGCTTCTGGTTTATTTCTTGGCCAGCCAGTCCCTGCCCGAGTATAACCAGACTGTTGCCATGCGGGGCGTGACCGCCCCCGTCGAAATCGTGCGAGACACCGCAAATGTACCCCATGTTCTGGGTCAATCCGACCCGGATGTGTTCTTTGGGCTGGGCTACGCCCACGCGCAGGATCGTTTGTGGCAGATGACCGTCATGCGCCGCACCGCCCAGGGTCGCCTGTCCGAGGTCTTCGGTGCACGCACCGTCAATATCGACAAGCTGCTGCGCCGGTTGGACCTGTACGGTCTGGCGCATCGCTCGTTTCAGGTACAGGACGACTATACCAAAGCCGCCCTGCGGGCCTATGCGGCGGGCGTGAATGCGCGTTTGGACGAGATCAACGAAATGGCCCTTGGCCGCGGCGCGCCCGAGATGTTTCTGTTCAACGCCCCCGTTTCGCCTTGGCAGCCCGGAGACAGCCTTGCCGTCATCAAGCTGATGGCGCTGCAACTGTCCGGCCACCTTGAGGATGAGGTGCTTCGCGCGCGCACCTCGCTTATGCTGAACGACTCGGCTCGGTTGGCCGATATCCTGCCCGATGTACCCGGTGCCGGGATCGCGGCTCTGCCGGAATATGCCACGCTCTTTCCCGGCCTTCCGCGCTATGCCCAAGGCACGCCGATGCCCGATAGCCCGCTGTCACCTTTCCCCAAGCGCGGCCTTGCAGGCGCGTCTAACGCGTGGACAGCTGCCCCCTCACGCTCGGCTATTGGCGGCACCCTGTTGGCCAATGATCCGCATCTGGGCTTCACCGCACCCGGCGTCTGGTATCTGGCACGGTTAGAGCTGGCCAAAGGCGGCGTGATCGGCGCGACAATCCCTGGTGTGCCTGCGGTCATGGCCGGGCGCAGTGATCGGCTGGGATGGGGACTGACCTCGTCCTATCTGGACGATCAGGATGTGCATATCGAACGGCTCAACCCCGACAACCCCGAGGAATACGAAACACCAGACGGGTTCAAAGCCTTCCGCGCGCGCCCCTCGATCATCGAGATCAAGGACGAAGCCCCGATCACCCTGACCCTGCGCTGGACCGAGAACGGGCCTGTGCTGCCCGGCAGCCACTATGATCTGGAAACGATCACTCCACCCGGTCACGTGACTTCATTGTCGTGGACCGCGCTGAGTGCGCAGGACACCTCCATGTCCGCCGCATTGGCCCTGATGAATGCCAACAGCGTGCGGCAAGGGATCGAAGCAGCCGAGGGCTATATCGCTCCGTCACAGAACCTGTCGCTGGTGGATCGGGACACCATCGGGATGAAACTGATCGGGGCCATGCCACGCCGCGCCCTGCGCAACCAAAGCCGGGGCCGTATCCCGACGCCCGGCTGGCTGAACGAGAACCGCTGGCAAGGTCGCCTGCCCTATGCCGACAACCCCGAATTTGTGGCCCCGGCGGGCGGCATTTTGGGCAATACCAACAACAAGATCATCGACCGTCCCTTTCCCGAACATGTTTCATACGAATGGGGCGACACACAGCGCATTCACCGCTGGCAGCGTTTGATGCAATCGCGCGAAGTGCACACCCGCGACAGCTTTATCGAGGCGCAGCTAGACACGGTCAGTTTCACAGCCCGCTCGCTTCTGCCGCTGATCGGTGCGGACCTGTGGTTCACCGGTGCCTCTGCACCCGAAGGCACGCCCGAACGCCAGCGCCAGATCGCGCTTGGTCTGCTGGCCGAATGGAACGGCGAGATGAACGAGCACCTGCCCGAACCGCTGATTTATGCCGCCTGGTTGCGGGCGCTACAAATCCGCCTGATCTCGGACGAGCTGGGCCCGCTAGCCGCGGAATACAAACATGTCGAGCCGCTGTTCATCGAGCGCGTCTACCGCGACATCGACGGCGCGGCAGTTTGGTGTGACGTCCGTCAAAGCGCACCGGTCGAAACCTGCACTGACATGGCGCGACTGGCGCTGGACGATGCGCTGATCTGGATTTCCGAGAAATACGGTGGCGCGCTGGAATCTCTGCGTTGGGGCGATGCACATCAGGCCACCCATGATCACCCGGTTCTGGGCTCGGTTCCGGTTCTGCGGTTCTTCGTAAATATCCGTCAATCCACCAGCGGCGGCGACAATACTTTGCTGCGGGGGCGTACCTCGGGCGAAGGGCCGGACCCATTCCAGAACGTACATGGCGCGGGGTATCGGGGCGTCTATGATTTCGCCGACCCTGACAGCTCGGTCTTTATCACGGCCACAGGTCAGTCGGGCCATTTCCTGTCGCGCTACTATGACGATCAGGCGCAGCTGTGGCGGCGCGGGGAATACATCCCGATGTCGCTGGACCTTGATCTGGCGCGTGCGGCGGCGGTCGGCGTGACCCACCTGACCCCGCGCTGACACCGGGTTTTAGGCAAGACATTGCCCTGAAACCAAGGTTTCGTGGACGCAGACCCTTGTTCTGGCTTACGATCTCAAGGTGAAACGATTTGAGACCGGGGGAAATTGATGGCCAGTATTAGAGATACGATGAACAATCTTGCGCGCGACTATGCAATCGCGTGGAGTTCAGGCGACCCGGACGCCGTTGCAAGTTTCTATGCACCCGACGGGCAGATCATCATCAATCGGGGCGAGCCCATTGTCGGTCGCGCTGCGGTGGCCGAGATGGCACGCGGGTTCTATGCCGACTTCCCGGATCTTGAAGTGCGCTGCGACATGCTGCGTTGGGCGGGGAGCCACGCCATCTTTGTTTGGACCCTTGAGGGGCACCATGCACAGACCGGCAACCACGTCGTCGCCCGAGGCTGGGAAGAATGGGAACTGACCGCGGATAACAAGGTCAAATCCTCGCTAGGCTGGTTCGATGCTGACGATTACCAGCGGCAGATCGACGGGGCATAGTGCCTACAAGGCGGCGAACTGCGCCGCCTGTTTATCCGTCCACAAAACGGTGATCTTAAAGCCATCCTCAGTCTGCTCCTCGGTCCGCACGACATCCTGACGGAACAGCCACGCGCGTTTGTCGCCTTCGGCAAAGCTGAGCGTCAGGGTGATCTCGTGACGGACGCCTTGCAGCTTGGTGGCGATCTCGGTCAGCAGCACATCAACCCCGTCGCCCGTCACCGCCGAGATGGCAAAAACCGCAGGATCACGCTCGGCGCGGGCTATGGCGGCTTCGCGATTGTCGTCGGTCAACAGGTCGATCTTGTTCCAGACCTCAAGCCGAGGGCGCGCGTCATCCACACCCAGCGAGGTCAGGATCGTTTCGACATCGCGAGCCTGTTCGTCGGTCTCTTCATGGCTGATGTCGCGCACATGCACGACGATATCCGCGCCCAACACTTCCTCGAGCGTGGCGCGGAAAGCCGCCACCAGCTCGGTCGGCAGGTTCGAGATGAAGCCCACTGTGTCCGACAGGATCACCTCGGGGCCGTCGGGCAGTTCCACCCGGCGCATGGTTGGATCGAGCGTGGCGAACAACATGTCCTTGGCCATCACCTCGGCCCCGGTCAGACGGTTGAACAGAGTGGATTTTCCGGCGTTGGTATAACCCACCAGCGCCACAATCGGATACGGCACCTTGGCACGGGCCGCACGGTGCAGGGTGCGGGTCTTGACCACCTTCTGCAATTGCCGCCGCAGTCGCACAAGCTGTTCGTCAATGGCGCGCCGGTCAGCTTCGATCTGCGTCTCGCCGGGGCCGCCGACAAAACCCAATCCGCCGCGCTGGCGTTCCAGGTGGGTCCAGGCGCGTACCAATCGTGTCCGTTGATAGCTGAGCGCGGCCATCTCGACCTGTAGAACACCTTCACGTGTTCGGGCGCGGTCGCTGAAAATCTCAAGGATCAGCCCAGTCCGGTCGAGGATTTTGACCTTCCACGCTTTTTCGAGGTTTCGTTGCTGAACGGGTGTCACCGGGCCGTCGATCAGCACCAGCTCGATTTCATTGTCGTGTAGCCGATCGGCAAGTTCTTCGATCTTGCCACTGCCAAACAGCAACCCGGCTTGCGCCCGCGGAAGGCGCACGATTTCAGAGCCGACCACGTCGAGGTCGGGCAACGCGGCGGCCAAAGCAACCGCTTCTTCCAGCGCCGGTTCGGGGACACGGCGCTGTTCATCTGACTTGATTTCCGGATGCAGCACCCAGGCACGGGTGCGCGTCCTGTCATGTTCCATCAAGAGGCGTCTTCGCCCTCATACAGGTTGATCGGCTGTGATGGCATGATGGTCGAGATCGCATGCTTATAAACCAGCTGCGACTGTCCGTCGCGGCGCAACAACACGCAAAAGTTATCAAACCACGTGATCACACCTTGCAATTTCACACCGTTGATCAGGAAAATTGTGACCGGGACCTTTGCCTTACGTACATTGTTCAGGAACGCGTCCTGCAGATTCTGTCTGTCCGAAGCCATATTTTTATAAACTCGCCATTGTTCTTGCTACGCGCTGCGGACCAACGCGCTCCCTCTGGCGGAGTATGGAGTGTCGTTAACCGAGTTTCCAGATGAAAAATCAATCATTAACACGAGTGTTGATTCTCAGTCCCGCCAGAGCGTGGGCGTGATCAAGGCGATAATGGCCAGAGTCTCCAATCTGCCAATCACCATCGCCGCGCACATGGTCAGCTTGGCGCTTGACGAAAGGTCAATCAGGCGCAGGGGCACATCGGTCGCCAGTTCGATCAGCGGACCCGTGGTGCTGAGCGCCGCGACCGTCAGCACCATCGCCTGTTCGAACCCCGCCCCCATCGCAGCAAGCAACATATTGAACAGCGCGGCGGTCAGCGCGAACATCATCAAAAAGATCCACGCAATGAATGCTCCATCGCTTTGAATACGTCGGTTGCCGCCGCCCACCCCACTGACCGAGGACGGGTAGATCAGCCGGTCAATCTCGCGCGCGCCGTTCAGATAGAGCGCAAACACGCGCAGCAGTTTGACCCCACCGGCGGTCGTGGCAACCCCGCCGCCGATCAGGGCAATGCCCATCAGGATCAGACCCGGCGTGCCAAGACCCGACAGTTGCTGCGCATCGTTCCAGTTCGCACTTTCAAACCCTGCCGTGGTCAAAAAGGACAAGCCTGTAAACAGCATGCCCCAAATCACATTGACCGCCTGCATCGGTTCTAGCCGGTTGCCGATCTCATTGACCCCCAGCCAAACCCGGACGAACAAAAGCGTTGCGACTGTGCCGACAATCATCAGACCAATGCGAAATTCGGGATCCTTGTCCAAGCGTGAATAACCGGTTGTTGCCGTGTCGGTCGAAAAGGTCAGGCGAGACAAGGCGAAGAAAAGAAACAAGAACAGGATCGCCTCACCCGTGAACCCGGCCTGCGCACCCTCCATTCCGCCGACCGGAGAAATCCCCGAGGTCGCCATCGTAGACATGGCGTGGCAGATCGCAGTCAGCCCTTGTTCGCCCGCAATCAACAGCAGCAGGCAAATCACCAAGGTCAGGCCGGCATAGATCGGTGTCAGCGTCCGCGCGACTCGGATCAGACGGCCACGCGGATCGACCTTTTCGCTTTGCGCCACGCCCGAGACCGGGCGACCGGGCTGCCCGCGCGCCGTAACCTCGAACCCGCCTAGCGACAGAGGGGCCAGGATCGCGGCAGCTGAAATCCACATCAGCAGGCCGCCCATCCACCCCACTTGCGCGCGCCAGAAATGCAGAGGCGCGTTCAGACGGTCGGGGTCGGGAAACAGGTCGGCGCCGGTCGTGGTCAGCGCGCTGACCATGTCGAAATAGGCGTTCAGAAAGGTGGTATTCCCCAAAGCGTCATGCAGGGGGATTGCCAGATAAAGGGGCAAAACGGTGAAACTGGCCAGCAATACCGCTAACTGCCCCAAAGTCCCCCTGCGCGGTACACGGTTCGATGAGGCCAAAGCAATGATGGCCACGATGAACAGCCCAAGAAACCCGGAATAAAAAAATGAACGCGAGGAGTCGTGATCATCCAGAACCAGCGCATAAATCGCGGGTATCCACATGGACAGCGCGGCAATGGCCCAGATCAGCAGAAACAGCGGCAAGCGCCGCACCAATCCGATCCGCTGTGTCCGCGCGCGCTCCATCAGAAGAAATCAATCGAAACCTGCATCAAGCGCTCGACCTCGGGCACGTCCTTGGCCATGGCAAAGATCGCCAGCACGTCTTTCTCTTCGATCCGCAGGCTGCCCGTGGGGCGCAGCAACTCACCCCCTTTGCGAACAGCCCCGACCAGAACGCCCTCGGGAAAGTCGATGTCACGCAGCCTTTGCCCCGCCATGGGAGAGGTCGACAGAACCTCGGCCTCGATCACCTCGGCCTCGGCATCGCCGATGGAATAAACCTGCCGCACGCGCCCATGGCGGATATGTCGTAAGATGGAGCTGACAGTGGTGGCGCGCGGGTTGATATAGGCGTCAATGCCCAAAGGTCCCATCAAGGCCACCATGCTGGGATCATTGATCAGTGCAATCGCCAGCGCACAGCCCTCGGCCTTGGCCCGCACGGCGGCCAGCAAGTTGGCGCGGTCGTCGTCAGTGACGGCCAGCATAGCGTCGGCACGCTCGATCCCGGCCTCGCGCAACAGCGCGGAGTCCAAGCCATCGCCGTTCAGAACAATCGTGCGCTCCAACGCTTCTGCGGCCAGTTCGGCACAGCTGCGGTCGCGTTCGATGATCTTGGCGCGCACCCGGCTTTCGCGTTCCTCAAGCGTCCTCGCAACCTCAAGCCCGACATTGCCGCCGCCCACGATGACCACGCGGTCCTGTTTCTTTTGCGCCTTGCCGAAAACCTCCATCGTGCGGTCGACGTCTTTTACGTTGGCAAAGACATAGCATTCGTCACCAACGAACAGCTGGTCTTCGGACTCCGGGGCAAACAGAGTCCCCTCGCGCCGCACCCCAACCACGATCGAGCTGAGGGTCGAGAACAGATCGGTCAACTGACGTAGGGGCGTGTTTACGATCGGGCAATCCTCGTCAATGCGGATGCCCAAAAGCTGCGCCTGCCCGTCCATGAACATCTCGGTATCAAAGGCCGAGGGGGCCGAAAGGCGGCGCATGGCGGCGGCGGCCACCTCGCGTTCAGGGCTGATGACCACGTCGATGGGCAAGTGATCGCGGCGATACAGGTCGGAATGGATGGCTTGTAAATAGGATTTAGACCGCAATCGGGCAATCTTGCGCTGGATCGAAAAGACAGAATGCGCCATCTGACAGGTGACCATGTTCACCTCATCGGAATGGGTGGCGGCGATGATCATATCCGCATCACGGGCGCCCGCGCGCTGAAGTACATCAGGATAGCTGGCAAAGCCGGCAATACCCTGAACGTCTAGTGTTTCCGTGGCGCGACGCACCAGGTCCGGGTTGTTGTCAACCACTGTAACGTCATTCAGTTCGCCCGACAGATGCCGCGCAATCTGCCAGCCAACCTGACCGGCCCCGCAAATGATGACCTTCATATACCTGGCCCTTCTGCCTGAAAGGATTGAATGACAGATGGCCCCAAAACGGTCAATCGAATTGTCATTTCCGCCTGCCGAGGGCAAGATAAGCCTATGAAAACAGTTGCCCGTTTCCTGATACCTGTCTTTGCGTTGACCTCATGCGGTCCGCTTTCGATGTATTACCAAGAAGGCGCAAGCGTTTCGCGTGTGCAGACCGAGACGACACAGTGTCAGGTTCAGGCACTGGATGACGCGCCAGTGGCGACCCAGGTGCGTCAAGGCCCCCCCACCTATTGGCCGGGCCGTACCCGCTGCGACGGGCGCGGCAATTGTTATCGCACAGCGGGATGGTGGCAGCCTGGGCAGATCTACACCGTGGACGTCAATAAAGGCCTACGCGACCGTGTTGAAGCACAGTGCATGGCGGCCAAAGGGTATCGCCCGATCAGCCTGCCGCCGTGCAAACAGCGGATAAAAGCTAGTGTCCCACCCGCACGCACGACCCAATTTCCGCCGATTGGAACCGAGTCCTGCTTTGTTAAATTCGACGACGGATCGTTTCAGATCATCACACCCGGCCAGACGGGGTGAAGGACCGGCGGATTATTCCGCCGGCTCCGGTTCGTCCAGTTGCGCCACCCTTGCGCCCGATTTGTTCGACGTCACCACGCCCAGTGATTTCAGCTTGCGGTGCAGCGCGCTGCGCTCCATCCCGACAAAGCTGGCGGTGCGGCTGATATTGCCGCCAAAGCGGTTGATCTGGGTCAGCAGGTATTCCCGCTCGAACGCCTCGCGGGCTTCGCGCAGCGGCAAGGTCGCCAGCGCGCCAGACAGAACAACGCGGCCGGAATCGTCGGCCTTTTCATCCTCGGTCGGCAGCTCCTTAGCCTCGATCGGCCCCGTGCCGTCGCCCAGGATCAGCACCCGTTCGATCAGGTTTTTCAACTGACGCACATTACCCGGCCATGTCATGGTCTGCAGCAAGGCCACCGCTTCTTCGGAAATCTCGCGAACCGGCAGGCCCTGCGTTTCGTTGCACATCTCGATGAAATGCTGGGCCAAAACCGGAATATCTTCGCGCCGATCCTCAAGCGAGGGCACGTCGATCGGCACCACATTCAGCCGGTGATACAGTTCCTCGCGGAAGCGATCAGCGGCAATCTCGGCATCCAGATCCTTGTTGGTGGATGAGATCACGCGCAAATCCACCCGAACCTTGTCCGACCCGCCGACACGTTGGAATTGCTGGTCGACCAGCACGCGCAGGATTTTGGATTGCGTGCCCAACGGCATATCCGCGACCTCGTCGAAATAGACCACACCGCCATGCGCCTCTTCCAACAGACCTGATTCCACCCCCCGGTCCGAGGATTCGCGGCCAAACAGAACTTCTTCCACGCGCTCGGGTTCGATCCCGGCGCAGTTTACGGTCACGAAGGGCGCGTTGGCACGGTTTGAATGCGCGTGGATATAGCGCGCCGCGATCTCTTTGCCCGACCCTGCCGGGCCGCTCAGCATAACGCGGCCGTTCGATTTTGTGACCTTGTCCAACTGCCCCTGCATCGCTCGGAACGAGGCGGATTTGCCGATCATGTCGGAATTTGTCACCTCTTTGCGCTTGAGCGAGGCATTCTCGCGGCGTAGACGCGATGTTTCCATTGCGCGGCGGATGACCACCATCAACTGGTCAATATTGAAGGGTTTTTCGATAAAGTCATAAGCCCCCTGCTTGATCGCCGCGACCGCAATTTCGATGTTGCCGTGGCCGGAAATAATCACCACCGGCACATCCGGGTTGTCACGTTTGACGGCTTTCAAAATATCGATCCCGTCCATCCGGCTGTCCTTCAGCCAGATATCCAGAATCAACAGCCCCGGCGGTTCCGAGTTGATCTGGGCCATGCACTCATCCGAGTTGCCCGCCAAGCGGGTCGTATAGCCCTCGTCCTCCAGAATGTCGGACACCAGTTCGCGAATATCGCGTTCGTCATCTACGATCAGAATGTCGCTCATCTTTGGCCTGCTTTCAGTTTGTTTGTTTGAATTGCCTGCTTTTGGGGCGCGTCAGACGGGGAAAAATTACCCGCTGGTAAACGGATCACGGCCATCGCGCCAAAATGGTCCTGTCCGTCGAAGACCGGCGCGTCTTCCAAAGTCAGCGCGCCGCCATGTTCTTCGATAATCTTTTTGACGATGGGCAGGCCCAAACCTGTCCCAGCATCCCGCGTTGTCACATACGGCTCGAACAGGCGCGCCCGATCTTCGGGCAGGCCAATGCCGTTGTCTGCAATTGTGATGACGGTACCCGCGTCATCGCTTTCTACGTCCACTTTGATTTGTGGCTTCAGGTTCTCGGGGGGGCCTTTTTGTTTAAGGGTTTCTATGGCTTCCCCGGCATTCTTGATCAGGTTCGTCAGTGCCTGGTTCAACATCGTCGCATCCAGATCAGCTGGGATCGGATCATCCGGCAATTGCGCCGTGATCTCGACATCGGGCTGCCCTGATTGCTGCAACAAAACCGCCTCGCGTACCAGATCGACAACGTTTTCCTCACGCCGATCGGGCTCGGGCATCCGTGCGAATTTTGAGAATTCGTCCACGATCCGCCGCAGATCATTGGTCTGCCGTACGATCACATCGGTCATGGATACAAGGCTATCGCAATCCTCTTCATCCAGCTTCCGCGAGAATTTGCGTTTGATCCGCTCGGCGCTCAGTTGGATCGGGGTCAGCGGGTTCTTGATCTCATGCGCAATGCGTCGCGCCACGTCGCCCCACGCGGCCATCCGCTGCGCGCTAACCAGATCGGTCACGTCGTCAAAGGCGACAACATAGCCTTCCAGCCCGCCATCCTCACCCCGTCTGGTTGCCATCCGCACCAGTAGGTTTTCAAGACGGCCCTTGCGCGTCACCTTGACCTCACCCTGAACGGCTTCCTGCCCGCTTTCCTTAAGGCTTTCGAACAAGGGCAGAAACTCGGGCACCGCTATGCCAATCGCCAGCGTTTCGTCCCCGCGCGACCAGTCCAACAATCGTTCCGCCGAACGGTTCACCAGTGTAACGCACCCATCGGGATCGACACCAACAACGCCCGACGTGACCGAACTGAGCACCGAATCGAACAACCGACGACGACGTTCGATCTGGCGGGTATTTTCTAGCAGAGTGTCGCGCTGTGCATTAAGTTGCCGCGTCATCTGGTTGAAATAACGTCCCAATATGGCAATCTCATCGTCGCTGGCCTCTTCGATGACTTGAACGCTCAGATCACCGGCCCCCACACGTTGCGCCGCTGTAGTAAGCCGTCCGACGGGACGCGACAGGCGCTCGGCAAACCACATACCTAGCGACATCGCCGCCAAGATCAAAATGACCGCAAATCCCAGATACAGCAGACCAAATTCGAACAGTACCCTGCCCCGTTCGCTTTCAAGCTGTTGATAGAACTGCACAGTTTCCTTGGTGTCATCCAGCAGCGTCAACAACTGACCATCCACCTCGCGGCTGACATAGAGATACCGGTCCAGATAGGCGCGTAGCGGCACGAGCGCCCGGAATTCACTGTTTTGCCAATCGTCGATGATCAGAAGGCCTGTGTCAGAGGCCTCTACGATCTGCTCGGGCGTCGGTGCCTCATAGTTGAACAGGTAAGACCGGTCGCCGCGCGACTTTATTTCCCCTGCTCCGTCAATGACATAAGCCTCACGCAGCCCACGTTGAATTTGCGATTGTCCTTGCGCAAGAACCGCGCGCAATTCCGCGTCCGAGATATAGAAATCCACCGCGCGCGCATTGTTGAGGTACAGCGCCAGAACCGTCGCGTCCTGCCGCAAACCTTCGCGGTGCTCCTGCTCATAGGCTTCGGCGGCGGTCAGGGATGAGCCAACAACCTGCCTCACCCGGTCCGAGAACCAGCCCTCGAGACCGATATTCACCGTCAGGCCAGCGAAAATCGCCACCGTCACTGTCGGCACCAGTGCGAGCAGGGTAAAGGCACCAATCAGACGCAGGTGCAGACGCGATCCGGCCGATTTCGCCCGGCGCGCGGCGATCAAACTGCCCAATTGGCTGAGAACCAGCGCAGCAACCACCAGCACATAGACCAGATCTGCCAGCAGAATCAGGCGCAGCGACGGCGCGGTTGTGCCCAAGTCAAAGGGACCGATGACCAGATAGGTCACCAACGCCAGAACCGGGCCCAGAAGAACCAGACCCAAGGTGCTAATATTGCGCAGCTTTCGGGATTTCCGCCACCGATTAATCGATAGGATCAGCCCGCTCTGTGCTCGGGATGCCACCGTCTGCCCTCATCCTGATGCGCCGTTTTCACGGCAAACCGCCATATTTCGTGGTCCTTGTCGGGGTCGAACCCGAATGCCACGCTTTGTGTGGCGATATTACATCAGTTTGCGGCGGCGTGTCACCTGAATATCGAGGTCTGTGATCTTTTTCCGCAGCGTATTCCGGTTAATCCCCAGAAGATCAGCACATTTTGCCTGATTTCCGCCGGTTGCATCCAGGGCCAACTCGATAAGAGGGGCCTCTACCTCGCGCAGGATGCGTTGATACAGGCCCGGCGGCGGCAGAATATTGCCGTGCAAGTCGAAATACCGCCGCAAGTGACGCGCGACCGAAGTCGACAGTTTCTCGCGCTCACCATCGCCCAGAACAGGTTCGGCTTCGGGCTGGCTGCCCAGAACCGCTTCGACCTCGGATTTCGAGATTTCATCGGCGCGGCTGGTCAGGCTGAGGCGGCGGATCGCGTTTTCCAACTGTCGCACATTTCCCGGCCACGAATAGCGCCGCACCAGCTCTACCGCATCCGGGCTGAGCCAGCGTTTGGTGCCGTGTTCGCGCTCTTCCCGCGCCAGAAAGTGGTCGGCCAAAAGGGTGATGTCATCCACACGTTCGCGCAGCGCAGGCACGTGGATTGTCGCGCCGCACAGACGGTAATACAGGTCCTGACGCACGCGCCCGCTCTCCATCGCGTCGGTCAGGTCCGACTGGCTGGTGGCCATAAAGCGTGGGACGTGGTCGCCGGGCGTGTCCATCATGCGGACGATGCGAGCCTGCAGTTCGTCCTCGATATCGGCAATCTCGTCGATCAGCAACGTCCCACCTCGAACCCGCGCCATCACCCGTGCAGGACCTTCCAGATCGCGCAAATCAGCGGCTGTTGCCGTGACAAAGGGCAGTGTGCGACGGTCCGAGAAATCATGAATAGCCCGTGCAATCAATGATTTACCTGTTCCACTTTCACCAGATATCATCACCGAAAGATCAGTGTTCATCACCCGTGCGACCAACCGGTACAGCGCCTGCATCACCGGGGTCCGCCCGACTAGGGGCAGTTCTTCTGGGCGGTCCTGCGCCGGTTCGCTGGCGTCGGTTTGCACGCGCTGTTTCTGCTCCAGCGCCCGCGCGGTCCGTTTCATCAGATCAGGCAGGTCAAACGGCTTGGGCAGATAATCATAGGCATCGGCCTCGGCCGCCTGAATCGCCGTCATGATCGTGTTCTGGGCCGAGATCACGATGACAGGCAGGCCGGGTCGGTCCTGCGCGATCTTGGGCAGCATCTCCAGGCCATTGCCATCCGGCATAACGACATCTGAGATCACCACATCGCCTTTCCCTTCGCCAACCCAGCGCATCAGCGTGGTCAACGAAGAGGTCGCGTGCACCTTGCACCCCGCCCGCGTCAGGGCCTGTGTCAAAACGGTGCGGATCGTGCGGTCGTCATCTGCGACCAGTACTGTTCCATCCATTGGTGCTCTCCTTAAGCTCTTCTCGGCTTTGTCTTACGTTGCATCCTTCGGTGCCCGCCTCAGCGAGATACGAAACACCGTACGGCCCGGCACCGAGTCGGCGGAAATCCAGCCGTCATGGTCCGAGATGATCTTGCTCACCAGCGCCAGCCCGAGGCCGGTGCCGTTTTCCTTGCCCGACACGAAAGGGTCAAAAATATCGCTACGGATTTTCTCGGGCAGGCCCGGACCGTCGTCGATGATCTCAACCTGCAGGGGCAACGAATGGCCCGAGCCATCGCTGCGCCGCAGGCGGAAGGAATGTTCGAAATACGTCCGCAGACGAATGGTTCCGCCTTTTGGATCAGCTGCTTCCGAGGCATTCTTCAACAGGTTCAGAATGACTTGGAGAAATTGATCGGGGTCGCCATAGGCCAAGGGCAACGAGGGGTCGTAGTCCTCGATAATCTTCATATGCGCGCCGAACCCCAGCAACGCGGACCGTCGCGCGCGGTCCAGAACGTCGTGGATATTGACGGGTTTGAAGTCAGGCTCCGACAGGTTTCCGAATTGCTCAACCTGTTCCAGCAGCTTTACGATCCGGCGACTTTCGGCGACGATAAGATCTGTTAACTCAAGGTCTTGCTGAGAGATATTCATGCTCAGCAATTGCGCAGCGCCGGTGATGCCGGCCAGCGGGTTCTTGATCTCATGCGCCAGCATCTCGGCCATGCCGATCGCCGACTGCGCCGCCGATTTAACGGTATTGCCCCGCGTCATCCGCCCTGCCAGTTCTCGCGGCGAGATGATCATGATCATTGAACCCGGATGGCCAACCAAAGGGGCAATCTGTAGCGCGCATTGCAGCGGCGCACGATTGCCCGAGCCCGCATCTACATCATTCACGAACAAGGGTGTTCCCTGCGCCCGCGCGCGCTCGAACGCCTCTTCCAGTGGCGCGTCGACCGCAATCTGATCCCAAACCGGGTGCCCGATCACCGATTTACGCGAGGCATTCAGGAATCCTTCGCCGGCTGAATTAACGTCGGATATCCGATCATCGCTATCAATTATGAAGGCCGGTACCGGAAGCGAAGTCCAAATACTCTGGTCTGAATTCATGCGACAGCCTCCGCCTCAGTGCTTAAGGCGTCACCCAGCAGGCGGATCACCTCATCCGTATCGCGAGAGGTAAGAACGGCGCGGCGCAAGGCTGCTGGCGTACCAGCCTGATCCATATACCAACCCAGATGTTTGCGCGCGACGCGCAGACCCAGATCGCTACCGTAAAAGCCCAGCATCGCCTGATAGTGCGCGCGGACCATCTCGATCAGGTCCTCGCCCTGAGGTACCACTGGCGCAGGCGCGCCATAGAGATCGTGGCAGACCTGAGCCAGAACCCAAGGCTGACCTTGAGCACCCCGCCCGATCATGACGCCATCCGCGCCCGATTGGTCCAGCGCCGTGCGTGCAGCACCGGTATCCACGATATCTCCATTTGCGATGACGGGGATATCGACCGCCTCTTTCACAGCGCGGATCGCCTGCCAGTCCGCCTGCCCCTTATAGAACTGACAGCGCGTGCGCCCGTGGATCGTCACCATTTGCACGCCCACCTCCTGCGCGCGCCGCGCGACGTCCGGCGCGTTCAGTAACTTGTCGTCCCACCCCAGCCGCGTTTTCAGCGTGACCGGAACATCGACCGCCGCGACCACCGCCTCGATCAATGTCAGCGCATGATCCGGTGTTTTCAGCAGGGCCGAGCCGGAATAGCCGTTCGTTACCTTCTTGGCCGGACACCCCATGTTGATGTCGATCACCCGCGCGCCCCGATCAGCAACCTGCCGGGCGGCCTCGGCCATCCAATGCGCCTCACGCCCGGCTAGTTGAACGGCGGTGTTTTCCACGTCGGCCGACAGCTCGGCCCGTTCGCGCACGCCGGGTTTGGCCTGCACCATTTCCTGGCTTGCGACCATTTCACTGACCACCATGCCCGCGCCAAAGCGCATCACCAGATCGCGGAACGGGCGGTCGGTGATTCCGGCCATCGGGGCCAGCAGAACCGGAGGGGTCAGGTCTTTTTCAGCGAGTTGCAGTGTCAACGTGCTTAATCCTTGGGCAGATGCGACTTAGATATCGAATTGAGCGTATATGAACAACAAAACGGCAGCTGAAAAGCCCGCAAAATCATCACTTGCTTAATTTTTAGGCGGGATAACGCGGGTGATTGCCTCTGCATTCACCGCGCCCTAAACATTCCCCTGAATTTGCCGGAGACACTCCTTATGACCACCGCCGCCATTATCGTTGCCGCAGGACGCGGCCTGCGCGCCGGAGGGGGTATCCCGAAACAATGGCGGCCTCTAGCCGGACGACGCGTCGCGGACTGGACGATCGAGCGGTTTCGTGAGCAAGTCGATCATATTGCGCTAGTTCTATCTCCTGATGACCAAGACGCGTGGGCAGAGCTCGCCGAGTCGGGCCTGATTCTGACCGCAGGCGGGGCGGATCGCGCGGGATCGGTGCGCAATGGGCTGGCCGTCCTGAGCGGTCTGGATGTGACCCGCGTTCTGATCCATGACGTCGCCCGCCCTTGTGTCAGCACGCAGGTTATTCGCAACGTGTTGCAAGCGTTGGAAACTCGCCCTGCAGCAGCCCCCGGATTGGCGATGACAGACGCGCTCTGGACCGGAGATGGCGCAACCGTCACCGGCACACAAGACCGCAGCGGCCTGTTCGCCGCGCAGACGCCGCAGGGCTTTCACTATGACGCTATCGTCGCGGCCCATGCTGCGTATTCCGGCAGTGCCGCAGATGATGTCGAGGTTGCTCGGGCCGCAGGTTTGGACGTGGCCATCGTGCCTGGCGATGCGGACAATATCAAAATCACACGGCCCGAGGATTTTGCCCGGGCGGAACGCATATTGGGAACGAAAATGGATGTAAGGCTGGGCAACGGGTACGACGTGCATCGCTTTGGCGACGGGGATCATGTAATCCTCTGCGGCGTGCAGGTGCCGCATGATCGCGGGCTGCAGGGGCATTCGGACGCTGATGTGGGAATGCATGCCGTAACCGATGCGATCTATGGCGCGCTGGCGCAGGGCGATATCGGCCAACACTTCCCGCCCTCGGACCCACAATGGAAAGGGGCCGCCAGCGAGATTTTCCTGCGCCGTGCGGTCGAACTGGCCGCGACGATGGGATACGCGATCTCGAATATCGATTGCACACTGGTCTGCGAATACCCCAAGATCGGCCCCCATGCCCAGGCGATGCGGATCGAGATGGCTCGGATTATGGGGCTGCGGACCGATCAGATCTCAGTCAAGGCGACCACATCAGAGCGGCTGGGCTTCACTGGCCGCAGCGAAGGTATTGCTTCTCTGGCTACAGCCTGTCTGGTGAAATCATGAACGCGGCACAATTGATCGGAACCGTCTGTGGCTTGGGTTATCTACGCCCCGCACCGGGCACGTGGGGGTCACTGGCCGCCCTGCCCTTGGCGTGGGTCTTTCATACACTGGGTGGTTTTCCCCTGCTGGTGATCGCCACGTTTGCGGTGTTCTTTGGCGGGCTCTGGGCGACCCGCGTGATGACCGCAGGGCAAGAGGATCACGACCCGTCCGAGATCGTCGTAGATGAGGTCGCAGGCCAGTTCATCGCGCTTTGGGCGATCTCTTACCCCTCCTGGGCGCATGGGATCGAGATCACGGCCCTCTGGCCCGGCTGGGTTGCAGGGTTCGTGCTGTTCCGGCTGTTCGACATCACCAAACTCGGCCCGGTGGGTTGGGCGGATCGCAAGGGAGATGCGATGGGCGTGATGCTGGACGATGTGATCGCCGGGGTGTTTGCCGCCATCGGCGTGCTGATCCTGGCCGGGATCGCGCACGGGGTGTTGGGACTTTGATCGTCGCCACGTTACTGGACCGCGCCAAAGCGCAAGGTGTGATGATTGCCGCTGCTGAAAGCTGCACTGGCGGCATGGTAGCGGCTGCCCTGACTGATATCCCCGGCAGTTCGGCCGTAGTGGATCGCGGCTTTGTCACCTACACCAACGCCGCCAAACAACAGATGCTGGGCGTGAAGGCTGCGACGCTGGATGCTTACGGCGCAGTCTCGGAAGAGGTCGCACGCGAAATGGCCGAAGGCGCGCTGCATCATTCACAGGCACAACTTGCCGTGTCGATCACAGGCATTGCAGGCCCCGGCGGGTCCGAGTTCAAACCCGAGGGCCGTGTCTGCTTCGGCCTTGCCGCCGATGGTTTGCACACACGGTCTGAGACAGTTGAATTTGGTCCGTTGGGTCGGGAAAACGTCCGGCGCGCGGCTCGAGATCACGCGCTTGACCTGCTTTCTCAGGCGCTTTCTAGTATCGCCCAAAAATAGGGCATATTACTCAAATCGCCGCCCATTTAACCACCTTTTCACAAAAAGCCCCGAAAATAGGCTGCATTTTGTGACGTTGCCTCTTTTTTCCCCGTCCCTGATCCGCTTCAAGCCGCGCCACGCAAGTTGAAGAGGAGACCGGCCGATGAATGGAGCCGATACCGCGTGGATCATAGTGGCAACCGCCTTGGTCCTGTTCATGACACTGCCGGGCCTGGCCCTGTTCTATGGCGGCCTCGTGCGCGCCCGCAACGTGCTGAGCGTGTTCATGCACTGTTTCTCGATCGCTTGTTTGATGAGCATCTTGTGGCTGGTCGCAGGCTATTCCATCGCGTTCGGCGATGGCGGATCAGGCTTGTGGGGCGGTCTGGGCAAGGCGTTTCTGAACGGTGTCGATGCAGACAGCCTATCGGGCACGCTGCCCGAGGTTCTCTTCTTCGCCTTCCAGATGACCTTTGCCATCATCACCCCTGCCCTGATCGTCGGCGCTTATGTCGAGCGCGTGGGCTTTGGCTTTGTGCTGACCTTCTCGGGCCTGTGGATGTTGCTGTGCTATGCGCCGGTGGTGCATTGGATCTGGGGTGGAGGCATCCTGACCGACGGTGGCATTTTGGGCGAGGTCGGCGTGCGCGACTTTGCAGGCGGCATTGTGGTGCATGAAACCGCCGGTCTGGCCGCGCTTATCATCGCCGTGGTTCTTGGCCCGCGCCGAAACCGCACGACGCCGCCGCACAATCCGGGCTTTGTCATGATCGGTGCCGCGATGCTGTGGGTTGGCTGGTTCGGCTTCAATGGCGGTTCGCAACTGGCCGCTGACGGCGGTGCTGCGATGGCGATGACCGTGACGCATATCTCGGCCGCGACTGCCTCTCTGACTTGGGCTCTGTATGAGCGGATCAAGTACGGCAAGGCCTCGATGGTCGGTCTAGTGACAGGTACGATCGCCGGCTTGGCCTCGATCACACCCGCCTCGGGCTATGTGGATCCGGTTCAGGCGCTGATCATCGGTGCCGTGGCCGGTGTGTTGTGTCAGGAAGCCGTCAATGTCATCCGCAACGTTCTGAAAATCGACGATACGCTGGATGTATTCGCCGTGCATGGCGTCGGCGGCATCTTTGGCACGCTTATGATCGCCGTCTTTGGCCTGGGCGCCTGGACTGCACAGTTGGGTGGCTTGGTCATCGTAGGTGTGTTCACAGTCGTTGTGACCTTTGTATTGATCAAACTGGTCGCGCTGATCACTCCGCTGCGGGTGGATGCAGAGACCGAGACCAATGGCCTCGATCTGTCGGTGCATGGTGAGCGCGCTTACGACATGACAAGCTGATCGCGCGTCAATCTGAATGTGCATAGCGGGCCCCTTGCGGGTCCGCTTTTCTTTTGTCCGCCCCCTCGACTCTGTGCCCTGCGGCGGGCTATCAGCCCGCAACGTGTTATCAGCCCAGAGGTTTGCATCATGATCCCCAGCTCGTACCCCGACAGCACCGAAATCGCCCGCCTGACCGCGCGCATGCTGCTGGAGATCAAAGCCGTCCACTTCAACGCGCGCGAGCCGTTCACACTGGCCTCTGGCCTGCCCAGCCCGACCTATATCGACTGCCGCAAGCTGATCTCATACCCCCGCATCCGCTCGACCCTGATGGACTTCCTGACCGTCACCGTGATGCGTGACGCCGGATTCGAGGCGTTCGACAATATCGCCGGTGGAGAGACGGCGGGCATCCCCTTTGCCGCGATGGTTGCCGAGCGGATGGCCTTGCCAATGACCTATGTGCGCAAAAAGCCCAAGGGCTACGGTCGCAACGCCCGGATCGAGGGTGCAATGTCCGAGGGTGAGCGCGTTCTGCTGGTCGAAGATCTGACCACCGATGGCGGATCAAAGCTGTCCTTCGTGGATGCGATCCGCGACACCGGGGCGACCTGCGGCCACACGGCGGTGATCTTTTACTACGGCATCTTCCCCGAGACCGAGAAAACCCTGGGCGATCACGGTGTGAAACTGCATCACCTGTGCACTTGGTGGGATGTTTTGGCCGAAGCAAAGGCGCAGAAAGCCTTTGATGCAGAGACACTTGACGGTGTCGAAGCCTTCCTGAACGACCCGCGTGGATGGCAGGAAGCCAACAAATCCTCCTAAAGTGCCTGTGCATAAGCTGGGGGTAACTTGGCAAAGAATCGCCCCCTCAGCACTCGCATCTAGTGCTGCTGCGACAAAGCTGCACTAAATGTTGCGCCGCGCGGTGTTCTTTGGCAAAGTTGTCCAAACTTATCCCAAGCTGAAGTCGAGTTATTCGCGACTTATCTTCAGAGATTTACAGATGGCCCAACGGGTGCCGGATTGATTAGAACTGTCGCACGGGCAGCGGGGACAAAATGAACGAGATAAGCAGTATCGAGCAGGCGGCGGCGCAGATTCAGAACGCCGAAACCATGCCGCATTCCATCGAGGCCGAGCAGCAGCTTTTGGGCGCGATTCTGACCAATAACGATCTCTATGATCGCGTCGCCTCGATCATTGGGGCCGAGCATTTCTATGACCCGGTCCATGCCCGCATCTACGAGGTGGCGGCCAATCGCATCGCCAAGAATGCTTTGGCCTCGCCCGTGACGCTGAAATCCTTCATGGCCGAGGATGAGGGCCTCAAGGAACTGGGTGGCCCCGCCTATTTGGTCAAACTGGCGGGTGCGTCGATCAGTGCCTTTGCGGTGCATGACTATGCCCAGATGATCTATGACCTCGCCATCCGGCGCGAGTTGATCCGGCTGGGCCGCGATATCTCGGACAAAGCGGCGCGGGTCGATGTGTCCAGCGAGCCCAAGGAACAGATCGTCGAGGCCGAGCAACAGCTTTATCAGTTATCCGAGCAGGGCCAGACCGAACAGGGATTTCAATCCTTCCTCAAGGCGGTCACAGAAGCCGTCAACGTCACCAACGAAGCGTATCAGCGCGGTGGTGGCATGGCAGGGATTTCCACCGGTCTGGCCGACTTGGACAAACAGCTTGGGGGCCTGCACCCGTCCGACCTGATCATCCTAGCCGGTCGTCCTTCGATGGGTAAAACCTCATTGGCGACCAACGTGGCGTTCAACGTGGCCAAAGCGTATAAACGCGGCACCAAGCCAGATGGGTCTGAGGGTGCGATTGACGGCGGCGTGGTCGGTTTCTTCTCGCTGGAAATGAGCGCCGAGCAGTTGGCAGGCCGGGTTCTGGCCGAAGCCTCGGAAATCTCCTCACACAAGATCCGTCAGGGTGACATGACCGAGGCCGAGTTCCGCCGCTTCGTAGACGCGGCGAAAGAGTTGGAAGCCTGCCCTCTGTTCATCGACGACACCCCGGCTCTGCCGATTTCGCAACTTGCCGCCCGCGCGCGGCGGTTGAAACGGACGCACGGTTTGGACCTGCTGGTCATCGACTATTTGCAGCTGTGTCGCGGCATGGCCGAAAATCGCGTCAACGAGATTGCCGAGATTTCGATGGGCATGAAGGCCATCGCCAAAGAACTGAACATCCCGGTCATCGCCCTCTCCCAGCTGTCGCGCCAGGTGGAAAACCGCGACGACAAGCGTCCGCAACTGTCAGACCTGCGGGAATCGGGCTCGATCGAACAGGATGCCGACGTGGTGATGTTCGTGTTCCGCGAGGAATACTACAAAGAGCGCGAAAAGCCCGGCGATCATGAGCTGGAAAAGATGGAAGAGTGGAAACAGGCCATGGACCGCCTGCATGGCAAGGCCGAGGTCATCGTCGGCAAGCAGCGCCACGGCCCCATCGGCACGGTTGAACTCTCGTTCGAGGCGCAGTTCACCCGCTTTGGCAATCTGGTCAAACCTTGGCAGCAGGACGGCCAGATCGAGGGCTACTGACCTACCACATCTCTGGCACATCGAAGGCAGACACGCAGCGTGACGAGCCTGCCAGCGGCGTCAGGTCCGATTTGGTCAGCGATTGCCCCTGCCATCCATGTGGCATGCTCAGCGCGTGGGGTGGGCTGGCGAACTCTATCGTCATTGGCTGAAATCCCGCTTTGCTATAGTAAGCGGGATCGCCATAGGTAACGACAACATCCAAACCTGCCTGACGCATCTGGTCCAGACCATAAGCAATCAGTTTTCTCCCAATCCCCTGCCCCTGATAGTCAGTACGAACCGCGACCGGAGACATCAGAACCACGTCGCGCGGATCATCTTCGTAAAAAAGCCGAGAAAAAAAGATACAACCCTTCAGATCACCAACCTCGCCAGCAGTGACGCAGAACAGGTCTTCGGGGGGCGTGGTGTCCATTAGGGCCTGCGTCAGCGCAAAAAGCGCATCGCCTTCCGCTTCGCCCTCGGACGCTGCGAACACATCGCGGTAGAATTCAGGAATTGCGGCCTCTTGCCCGGTAAGCCCCGAAGATAGCTTCATAATTTCACCCTTTCCCGCTGCATAACACCGTTTAGCATGATTCCTCGCCTAACCCTGCGACTGCCGTTCGGCAATTTCAATGGGATTGAGATTTTTCGCGATTTCCTGCGCGCTTTTCCCTGATCCGTGGCCAATCCCTGCCCACGTTCCTGTCAAACCGGGCAATAAACGGTGCGTACCCCCTTGACCTGCCGCGATCCAATGTCATGAACAGTGCCATGAGTACCGCACGTTTGACTATCAACCTTCTTGCGCTGGCCAATAACTGGCGCGCCTTGGATGCCAAGACGAATGCCGAGACCGCTGCGGTGGTCAAGGCCGATGCCTATGGGCTTGGGGCTGGCCCCGTTTCCGATGCGCTGGCCGAAGAAGGCGTGCGCACCTTTTTTGTTGCCGCTGCCGAAGAAGGTGCCGAGGTCCGTGCCGCCGTAGGCCCCGGTCCGATGATCGGCGTGTTCTCAGGCCATATGGAGGGCGATGCAGATCTGTTGCAGGCCCATGACCTGACGCCGATGCTGAACTCACCCGAACAGGTCAAGCGCCACGAACAAAGTCTGCCCGGCCACGCCTTCGGCATTCAGCTCGACACGGGCATGAACCGTCTGGGTCTGGAACGCTCAGATTGGGCTGAACTGCGCGAACGGATCGAGGCACAAAACCCTGCGCTGATCATGTCGCATCTGGCCTGCGCCGATGAGCCCGACCACCCAATGAACACCTATCAACTGCGCAATTTCCGCGAGATGACCGAGGGTGTCACTGCACGACGCTCCTTGGCAGCGACCGGTGGGATATTGTTGGGACCCGAATATCACTTTGACCTCTGCCGCGCTGGCGTCGGCCTTTACGGCGGCATGCCCTTTGCTGCGGCGAAACCCGTGGTGACAGCGGACCTGCCCGTCATTCAGGTCCGTGAACTGGCCGAAGGTGAGACGGTCGGCTACGGCAACAGCTGGACCGCGCGTCGTCCGTCCCGCATCGCCACCGTCGCGGCCGGATATGCCGACGGGCTGCATCGCGCGATTGGGGGCGGCATCGACGCCTTTGCAGGCGGTCAGCCCTGCCCGGTTGTTGGGCGCATTTCGATGGACTTGATCACCGTGGATGTCACCGACCTGCCCGAAGACCCCGAACGCCTGCGCATCCTGAACGGCCACCAGACCGTGGATGATCTGGCCGAGGCCGCAGGCACCATCGGCTATGAAATCCTCACATCGCTGGGCGCGCGCTATTCCCGAGGCTACGTGGAATGAACCCTTTGTATATGCTGGGCGGGCTGGGTCGCGTCGTCCTGTCCCTGTTTGCGAACTTCGGCAAGGTATCGCTTTTCACGGTCGATGCGATCTCGCACATTTTCCGCCCGCCTTACTACCCGCGCGAATTTGTCGTAGCACTGATGAATATCGGCTGGCTGTCGCTGCCGGTTGTCGGTCTGACTGCCATCTTCACCGGTGGCGCGCTGGCGCTGCAGATCTACGCCGGTGGCGCCCGTTTCAACGCCGAGGCCGTGGTGCCGCAAATCGTTGCCATCGGCATGGTACGCGAACTGGGCCCGGTGCTGGGCGGGTTGATGATCGCAGCGCGCGTCACCTCGTCGATCGCGGCGGAAATCGCGACGATGAAAGTGACCGAGCAAATCGACGCGCTGGTCACGCTGTCCACCCATCCGATGAAGTACCTGACCGCTCCGCGCGTATTGGCCGCAATCCTCACCGTGCCTGTTCTGGTGGCCGTGGGCGACGTGATCGGCATCGCCGGCGGCTATGTGGTCGCAACGCAAAGCCTTGGCTTCAACGCCGCCGTCTACCTGCAAAACACAGTCAATTTTCTTGAGCTGATCGACGTGATTTCGTCCCTGACCAAAGGCGCCGCCTTCGGCCTGATCACCGCCGTGATGGGCTGCTACTACGGCATGAACTCGGGCCGGGGCGCACAGGGCGTGGGGCGTGCCACCAAGTCCTCGGTCGAGGCTGCGGCCATTATGATCCTGGCCGCCAACTTCATTCTGACAGGGGTGTTCTTTTCGGTATGATACGGCTTGAGAATGTACACAAGGCCTTTGGCGACAACCGCGTGCTGCAGGGCATGAACCTTGAGATCCCCCAGGGCACCTCAATGGTGATCATCGGCGGCTCGGGCACCGGTAAGTCCGTGGCGCTGAAGTGTATTCTGGGTCTGATCAAACCCGACAGTGGCATGATCTACGTGGACGGCAAAGACGCCACCAAGGGCGACCGCGACGCGTTTCTGGCCCGCTTCGGGATGCTGTTTCAAGGCGCGGCGCTGTTTGACTCGCTGCCTGTCTGGCAAAACGTCGCCTTCCGCCTGCTGCGCGGCCCGCTGAAACGCCCGCCAGAATACGCCCGCGAGATCGCCATCGAGAAACTGCGCCGCGTGGGTCTGAAATCCGACGTGGCCGACCGCTTTCCGTCTGAGCTGTCGGGTGGGATGCAAAAACGCGTGGGCCTCGCCCGTGCCATCGCCGCCGAGCCCGAGATCATTTTCTTTGACGAACCTACCACGGGCTTGGACCCAATCATGTCGGGCGTCATCAACGACCTGATCCGCGAAATCGTGACCGAGATGGGCGCCACCGCCATGACCATCACCCACGACATGAGTTCCGTCCGCGCGATTGCCGACAACGTCGCCATGCTGCACGGGGGGGTGATTCAGTGGACCGGCCCTGTCAGCCAGATGGACGCATCCGGTGATCCTTATGTGGAGCAGTTCATCAGCGGCAGTGCCGAGGGGCCGATTGAGGCGGTGCGTTAATCTTCGTTCTTTGCCATCCAATATGCCGAACGCTCGACAATTTCCTGCGGAATGACTTCGGCGCGCCTAGTCTGCAAATTGAGCAAAACGCATTTGAAAACGGTCGTAAATGCAGGTTGTCCATCAGCAACGCGAACTAGTTTGTGGCTGAAAGTCATAGATTTCGTTCCAACCTCTAGAATCTCGCTTTCCATCTGGATGGCTTCGCCAGCACTCAATTCCGCAAGAAAATTGCTGTCTGCATGGACCACCGCAAAGGACAGCTTTCGTCCCGTCCGCATGTCGTCGGCCGTAAGCCCCAACTCAGCCTGCAGCGCAAAAACGGAATCCGAACAGGCTGCAAAATACTTGGACACATTCATGTGCCCAAGAAAATCACAGTCCGATGGGTCGACAATTGACTTGTAGGCCACAAAACCCGACATCGTTCCTCCCTTCAAAAAATAACTCTGTGGTGAGCGCTGATTTCGGTTAAGCATAGCAGAACATCGCAGCGAATTTTTAATCTCGCCAAGACACCCAGTCATGCCCCTCCGCCTCGCCACCCTCTCGCTCCTAATCCTCTACCCCATCGCATGGTTTGCCCCTCTGATGCGCGCAGGCCTGCTACCCATCTTCGGCCTTAGCGAAATCAGTGTCATCACCGGGCTGCAGTCGCTCTGGAAATCCGACATCTTCCTCGCGCTGGTCGTCACCGTCTTCGCCCTCTTCGCGCCCTACATCAAAACCATCGGCACAGCCCTGATCCAATGGAACCTGTTAGACCCGCGCGTCCAGCCCGCGCTCAACGTCCTTGGCAAGCTGGCCATGGCCGATGTTTTCCTGATCGCGCTCTACATCACACTGGCCAAGGGCATCTCTTACGCCACCATCGAAACCGCCTGGGGTCTTTACCTGTTTACAGGCTGTATTCTGGCCTCGCTGGCGTTGGGACATATTACAGAGATGACATCCACCTCACGAAAAGCTTAAAGCCAATTGATTGAAAACACTTACCCAAGTATCATCTTAATATTTCGAGCAGCAAATTGTAGTTTTCGGGTCCGTAGCGGATCACTCTGTATGCGTTAAGTCTACTCCGCTTCGGCTCCGGTGTGTTCCGGTTCTAGAAGGAGATGGACAACCATGGCCGCCCTCCACAACATAACATTGCAATTTCAGAATGCCTTTTTAAGACTGACTTTTTTCCTCATTTGCATGGCTGCGCTTGCGGCCGTGGCAACCACCGCATTGTCCGCACTCGGGGTCCTACCCTGGCTGTCCATGCAAGCTGGTTTCGGCCCCGCACCGACCGCAGATGCGGGCATGTTCATACAGATCGGATTGACCGCACTGATTCTCATGCTGGCCTTCTACCTGCCCGCAAATAGCCGGATGATGGCGCTTGAAAATGCGCATCGCAAGTTTGCGATGAACATGCAGGACATCACTTATGCCTACCAACTGGCTCATGCCGCAGATCGGGGTGACACATTCATGATGTCGTCCGAGTTCGATGCCGTCAAAGAACGTATCGCCTTTTTGCGCCAACATCCCGACCTGCAAGCTCTGGAGCCTGAAATTCTGGAACTCGCCGCTCAGATGAGTCAGATCAGCCATGAATTGGCCGTCACCTACAGTGATGAACGCGTGGCCCGAGCGCGCACCTTCCTGCAACAGCGTCAGGAAGAGATCGAACAATTCCAGCAGCGCATCGGTGACGCTCAAACCATCCAGCAAGAACTGCGGCAATGGACCCGCGATGTCGAAATCGAAGAATCCATCGCCAAATCGCAACTGGCACGCCTGCGGGACGAGTTGTTCGACCTGCTGCCCGAACTTTCGACCCAGCTTCAGGCCCCGGTCGAGGATCGCAAAACGGCGACATCCAGCGTCATCGCCATGTCGCCTTCGCGCGCCGCAGAGTAGGCGCCCTTGGGCGCCCGCCGCGGACGATGGCCCGCAGGGCTTGAGGACGTGGCGCGCCACCGACGGTAATGAAAGCCCGCAAGGGCTTGAAGAACCGCCCCACCTCGGGCACCAAGGGCCGCATGGCAAAGACGACTTTTTCATGCTCGGCCTGTGGCGCCACGCATTCCCGCTGGTCCGGCCGCTGTGACGGCTGCGGCGAGTGGAACACGATTGTACAAGAAGCCCCCCTTTCGGCTGGCCCGGCCAAGAAATCCCTCGGCGGCAAACGGGGCCAGACCATCGCACTCACGGACCTGTCGACCGAGGAAACCCCGCCGCCCCGCACATTGTGCGGGGTCGAGGAACTGGACCGTGTACTGGGCGGCGGCCTCGTCCCTGCCTCAGCCCTGCTGGTGGGCGGAGATCCAGGCATCGGCAAATCCACACTTTTGTTGCAAGCCGCCGCACGGTTTGCTCGTGCTGGCGTCAAAACCATCTATGTCTCGGGCGAGGAAGCCAGCGCCCAGGTGCGGATGCGCGCCCTCCGTCTGGGGCTGGAGGACGCGCCCGTGCAACTGGCGGCAGAAACAAACCTGCGCAACATCCTTACCACGCTTGAGGCGGAAAAGCCCGGCCTTGCTATTATCGACTCGATTCAGACCATGTGGGCCGACAATGTCGAAAGCGCGCCCGGCTCTGTGTCACAAGTAAGGGCAGCAGCGCATGAATTGACCACGTTTGCGAAACGACATGGCATTTCGATCATCATGGTCGGTCACGTCACCAAAGAGGGTCAAATTGCAGGCCCACGCGTCGTGGAGCACATGGTCGACACGGTGTTGTATTTTGAAGGCGAACGCGGACATCAATTCCGTATTCTACGCGCAGTTAAGAACCGTTTTGGCCCCGCCGACGAGATTGGCGTATTCGAGATGACGGGTAAGGGATTGGCACAGGTCACCAATCCCTCGGCCCTGTTCCTGTCCGAGCGCGGCACGCCCAGTCCCGGCTCGGCCGTGTTTGCTGGAATCGAAGGCACCCGCCCGGTTCTTGTTGAGTTACAAGCACTTGTCGCCCCCTCTCCCCACTCACAACCGCGCCGCACCGTTGTAGGATGGGATAGCGGGCGACTGGCCATGATCCTGGCGGTGCTCGAAGCGCGCTGTGGCGTGCCGTTCACCGGTTTGGACGTCTACCTGAACGTCGCCGGAGGCCTGAAGGTCAGCGAGCCCGCAGCCGACCTTGCGGTGGCAGCAGCCCTGCTCAGTGCGCGCGAAGATACCGCCCTGCCTGCAGATACTGTCGTATTCGGAGAAATCTCTCTTTCCGGGGCTCTGAGACCCGCAGCCCAAACCGAAAACAGGTTGAAAGAAGCCCAGAAACTTGGTTTCACATCAGCTATAGCTCCGGCAGGTGGCAAAACCGGCACTGTGGCAGGTCTGACACTCACCCGACCCTCTGATTTAGTGGGGTTTGTTGGCGAAACCTTCGGAGCAGGTTAAGGTAAAGCCTTGAGAGGCTGAAAAAAACTACAGGCGAGGGCCATGGAAGGTTTTACAATTATTGACGGGGTGGTTGCCCTGATCATCGTGGTGTCGGGTCTTCTGGCCTATTCCCGCGGTTTATTGCGCGAGATTTTGGCAATTGCAGGTTGGGTCGCGGCCGCTGTTTTGGCTTTTATTTTCGCCCCCCAAGCGGTTCCGCTTATCAAAGAAGTTCCGGTTGTCGGAGATTTCCTGCGCGACAGTTGCGAATTGTCAGTAATCACTGGTTTTGCGGCGGTCTTTGCGGTAGCCCTGATCGTGGTCAGCATCTTTACCCCGCTGTTTTCGTCGTTGGTGCAACGCTCAGCCCTGGGCGGTTTGGATCAGGCACTTGGCTTCTTCTTCGGGATTGCGCGTGGCATCCTGCTGGTCGCCATTGCCTTCTTTGTCTACGACACCGTCATGACCGGTCAGTCCTATACGATCGTCGATGAAAGCCGCTCGGCCAAAGTGTTCGAACAGTTCAGCGACCAGATCGAAGAACAAAACCCGGAAGAGGCGCTTGGCTGGATCACACAGCAATATGAAGAGCTTGTCGCCAGCTGCTCGACCGAGCCCGCCGCGACCGAAGAGCTGACCGAACCGGCAGCAACTGAATAACCCTGAAAGCCCGGCTTTAGCCGGGCTTTTCTTTTACCGGTCAGGTAAAGCCCTCGCCTGCGCAGACGGTGCAGCGGATATTCTTCAAGCCGAAGCAGCCATCACAGCGGCTGGTTATAGGTTTCCCAAACACATCGCGGCTTTTGACCACTTCGCCTGCGCCATTGCAGATCTGACAGGGCGCGCGCCCCATGCCACGGCATCGGTGACACCGGCGTTTTGGGGGTGTTTCTTTCTTTTGACCCTGTTTGTGTTGCCACATGGCTCAATTCATCCCCGCGAAAAAAATGATAGTCTCTATCCGGTCATGACAGCACACCCTGCCCTGCCTGTCACTTGAACAGGCGTCGTTGCAGCAAATTTCGCCTTCATCAGATGTGAATTGTGATCCTTTGATGACACAGGCATCGTTACGCAGTATGTGAGGGCCGAACTGAGATGGAATCGGAGCCACCGATCTTGCTGTACCCGTTTTCTTTCGCACCAGCCCGTTGCGGCAAGGGTGCGACTGTATCCACAGGCAAGCCAGCGGCTTTGAACAGGGCAAGCGCCCCGATGTTTCTCAACCTGCCGTCAATCGCTACGTCATAGAAAATTGGAGCCCGTACATGTGTGGGATTTTGGGGATCGCAAGCCGAACGCATGATGTGTTTGCGGAAATCTATGACGGGCTGCTGATGTTGCAGCACCGGGGTCAGGATGCCTCGGGGATCGTCACCTATAACGGCGAATTCTTCCGCGAGAAGAAAGCTAATGGCTTGGTCAAGGACGTCTTCAACGCCAAGGATGCGGAAACCCTGCTGGGCAAGGTGGGCATCGGCCACGTACGCTATCCAACCGCCGGATCGCTGAGCGCCGCCGAGGCGCAGCCCTTCTTCGTGAACGCCCCATATGGCATCTATCTGGTCCATAACGGCAACATCACCAACACGGCCGAACAGCGAGAGAAAGTGACCGGCAAATACAGCCGCCACCTGCGTACTACCTCGGACTCCGAGATTCTGCTGAATGTGCTGGCAGACAAGGTGGCTGATGCGATCAAGGTCAACGGCAATGCCGATCCGATCCGCAACATCTTTGCCGGTGTGAAGATGACGATGGAGCGTATTCAGGGCGCCTATTCGGTGATCTGTCTGATTGCCGGTGTCGGCATGCTGGCGTTCCGCGACCCGCACGGGATTCGCCCCTTGTCCGTCGCGGTCCGAGAATCGGATGTGGATGGTGACGATTTTGCCTTTGCGTCCGAGGATGTGGCCTTTGGCATCAACGGTTTTGACAAACTGCGCGACCTGCGCCCCGGCGAGGCAATCCTGATCGATCTTGACGGCAACAAGCATGAGTTTCAGGCCGTCGAAGGCAAGCTGACGCCTTGTATCTTTGAATATGTCTACCTCGCCCGTCCGGATTCGCTGTTGGATGGGGTCTCCGTCTACAAAACCCAGATGCGCATGGGGCAGACTCTGGCCAAGCAGATTCAGGATTCGGGGCTTGAGATCGACCGGATCATTCCCGTCCCCGACAGCGCCCGCCCCGTGGCGCTTGAGGCCGCTAAAATCACCGGCATTCCGTATCGCGAAGGGTTGGTGAAGAACCGGTATGTGGGTCGAACCTTCATCATGCCCGGGCAGGAAGAACGCCAGAAATCGGTGCGCCGCAAGCTGAATGCGGTTCCGCTGGAGTTCAAAGGTCACAACGTCCTGCTGATCGACGATTCCATCGTGCGCGGCAACACGATCAAGAAGATCGTGCAGATGTGCCGCGAGGCTGGCGCGAAAAAAGTCTATATCGCCAGCGCCTCGCCGCCTGTGAAATATCCCAATGTCTATGGCATCGACATGCCCACCAAGCATGAACTGGTCGCCAACGGCAAAGAGATCGAAGAGATCCGGCAGGAACTGGGCGCAGATGCGCTTTTCTATCAAAAGTTGGACGACCTGATCTGGGCCGCCAAGGAGGGCAACCCCGAGATCGAGGCCTTTGATTGCTCCTGCTTTGACGGAAATTACATCACCGGCAGCGTCAGCGACGATTATCTGGACAGCCTGGAAAACAGCACCCGCGTCAGCAAAAAGCGCGAGGACATGCAGGTGCCGGGCGGGTCTTGGAACGCCACGAAATTGGCGTCGGGTTAAGAAATCCAGCGAATCAGAAGCGCGGAAAAGCCCGGATCGTAGTGTCGGTCCGGGCGTTTTTGTCAGATGCAGCGCCGGGGGCAAAATTTTCTGACACACAACTCTCTGGCGAAGGAAACGCAATCGCAATGGGTTCGCAGACCCACGCGAAATTGTGAGAAAACCAGCGAGCACCGCCGCCTTTCGTTTCACCTGCTCATTTGCTAGGCCGCTGCCACCACTCACTCAGACATAAGGGGTTGGGGCCCTTCGCCCCTGCCGCAAACCATGCCAAATTCCACCGTCGAAAGCGCGGCTACGCAGAAGGACGCGCTAAAGAAAAGTTCGGTCGCCCTGTTGGGCGTGTTCGGGCCCAAAACCGAGCTACGTGCGCTGATGCGCCTGTCCTCGGGTCGGGTCAAAGAGGTCAAACCGGGTAGCCGCGTTGCCTCGGGCACCGTCGTAGCCATTGATGCCGAAGGGATCATGCTGCGACTAAGCGGCCAGACCCAGCGGATCGCCATCCCCGGTCGCTAATCCTGTCTTGACGGCTTGCGCGCAGGGGTTCAAACCCCACCCATGACCGATCAGACTAAAATAGCCCTCATCACCGGGGCGTCTCGGGGCCTGGGTGCTGCCCTGGCCGAGGCGCTGGCCCCTGAATACCACATCGTTGCTGTTGCCCGCACCACCGGTGGGCTGGAAGAGTTGGACGACCGCATTCAGGCCAAGGGCGGCGCGGCCACGCTGGCGCCAATGGACATCGCCGACCCGAACGCCATGGCAACCCTGTGCCGGGGCATTCACGATCGCTGGGGCAAGGTGGATCTATGGCTGCATACCGCCATCCACACCTCGGCCCTGACGCCTACGCACTTCATCGATCCCAAGGAATGGGCGAAGGCTTTGAACACCAACGCGACGGCGACTTCAGTTCTGATCCCATATGTTGCGCCTTTGTTGGGCGAGAGCGGTCACGCTGTGTTTTTCGACGACCCCAAGGCGGGTGAGAAATTCTATGGCATCTACGGCGCGACCAAAGGCGCACAGATGGCGTTGGCGCGGAGTTGGCAGCTTGAGACCGAACGTACTGGCCCGCGCGTGTCTATTGTCGAGCCCGCCCCCATGCCCACCGCCGTACGCGCCCGGTTCCATCCCGGCGAGGACCGTGGTGCTTTGACGAGCCCTGCGGATGAGGCGGCCCGGATTTTGGCGTCGCTATAGGGGAATGGCCTTTGCGGGCCATGCCTCTGGCAGGGATATTTTTAGCCAGATGAAGCGGGCGGATCAGCCGATATGGGTACCGGTGCGCCCGGCCAGATCGACGAAGAATTGCCACGCTACGCGGCCAGAACGTGCGCCGCGTGTGGCCTGCCATTCGATGGCTTCGGCGCGCAGGGTGTCGGGGGCGACGTTGACGCCATAGGCGGCGCAGTAGCGGTTGATCATGGCGAGGTATTCGTCCTGATCGCAGGGGTGGAAGCCCAGCCAAAGGCCGAAGCGGTCGGAGAGTGAGACTTTTTCCTCGACCGCCTCGGACGGGTTGATGGCGCTGGACCGTTCGTTTTCAATCATGTCGCGCGGCATCAGGTGACGGCGGTTCGAGGTGGCGTAGAAGACAACATTCTCCGGACGGCCTTCGATACCACCGTCCAGCACCGCCTTGAGCGATTTGTAGTGTTGGTCATCATGGCTGAACGAAAGATCATCGCAGAACAGGATGAACCGATGCGGCGCGGCCCGCAGATGGTTTAGAAGGCGGGCAACCGAGCCCATATCTTCGCGCTGAAGTTCAACCAGTTTCAGATCGGGGTATTCATCTTGCAAGGTTCCGTGGACCGCTTTGACAAGGCTGGACTTGCCCATACCCCGCGCACCCCAGAGCAACGCATTGTTTGCCTTATACCCAGCCGCAAAGCGCCGCGTGTTGTCCAACAGCGTATCGCGCGAGCGGTTAATGCCTACCAGCAGGTCCAGATCGACCCGGTTGACCTTTGTCACCGGTTCCAGCCGGTCCGGGTCCACATGCCAGACGAAAGCCGGTGCCGCGCCGAAATCCGGGGCTGCCAAGGGGGCTGGAGCCATGCGCTCCAAGGCATCAGCAATGCGGTTCAGGGCTTGGTCATCCATCAGGGCCTCCGACTGTTTTGGGGTTCAAACCATGATCAGATGCAAGCGGCAAGGCCCATGCATGAAAAAGGCGCGCCACCAGTGAGCGCGCCTGATCAGGATTAAGCCGGTTTACTTGCTTTCTTCGTCGACGATATCGGCGTCGGCTTCTTCTTCGTCGTCATAGTAGCCGTCAGCGCGCAGCTGTTCTTCGCGCTTTTTCTCGACACGGGCCACGAGGAAAATCGAGATTTCGTACAGTCCGTAGACCACCACGAAGAGGATCACTTGAGTAATCACGTCCGGCGGTGTCACCAACGCTGCAAGCACCAGAATAGCGACCACAGCGTATTTGCGGACTGAACCCAAACCTTCGGCCGTCACCAGCCCCGCCTTGCCCATCAGCGTCAGCAGAACCGGTAGCTGGAAACACAGACCAAAGGCTACGATGAACTTGATCGTCAGGTTCAGGTATTCCTGCGCCGAGCCCTGAAAGACCACGCTCAGCGGTGCGGCGGTTACGCCATCTGTAACGGCCTCCCCTTCAGCGCCGAATTGTTGGAAGCCAAGGAAGAAGTCATAGGCCAGCGGAGTAACCACGTAAAAGGCAAAGCTGGCCCCCAATAGGAACATGAAGGGCGAGGCCAGCATGAACGGTAAAAACGCGTTCTTTTCGGATTTGTACAACCCAGGCGCCACGAACCGCCACATCTGCATCCCGATATAGGGAAAGGCCAGAATGAACCCGCCCAGAAGTGAGACCTTGATGGCGACAAAGAACCCTTCCTGCGGCGAGATGAAGATCAGCCCGCAATCCTGCCCGCGTTCTGCAAGAACATCACACAAGGGGCGCGTCAGAAAGTTGAAAAGCGGCGTCGCCACAGTGAAACAGATGATCATCCCGATCAGAAACGCCACAACGCAGTGAATAAGCCGCGTGCGCAGTTCTGCCAGATGCTCGATCAATGGGGCCGAGCTGTCCTCGATCTCGTCGGTCTTGGTCATGTCTTGCTTTCGGATTTCAGCGCGGCCTCGGCCTCTTCGGCCTTGGCCAGAGCGTCAGCCGCCTCTTTCGCCTTGCGCTCGGCGGCGGCGCGCGCAGTCGAGGCCTGGATCTTCTTGGCTTGCTCTGCCCGTTCAGCCGCCAGTTTGCCGGTCTCGCTGTCGGGGTCGAACTTCGTCGGGTCGATGCTCTTGGCCAGATCCTGCGCGGCCTCTTTCACGCCATCCATGGCGCTGCCGACAGGGTTGGTGGCAGCATTCAGACCCTTCTTGATCTCATTAACGCCCGCCTGATCAGCGGCCTCATTCATGGCGCTGGAAAACTCACGCGCCATGCCGCGGGCCTTGCCGACAAACCGCCCTACGTTGCGGAACAGCACCGGCAGGTCCTTTGGCCCCACAACGATCAGGGCAACAACGCCAATGACCAGAAGCTCGGTCCAGCCCAGATCAAACATCTGCGCTTAGACCTTATCTTTGTCGGTCTCAGGGGTGACGTCCTTGGCCATCTCGGAGGCGTCCTGTTCCAGTTCATCCGCGCCTTCTTTGACGCCCTTCTTGAACGAGGTGATGCCTTTGCCCACTTCGCCCATCAGCGAGCTGATTTTACCGCGGCCAAACAGAACCAGAACCACAACGGCGATCAGCAGCAGACCGGGAAGGCCGATATTGTTAAGCATGTCTTGTCTCCTTCTACATCGACGCCGCGCGCCGGGAATGTTGTTTGGCCATGTGTCTACGCCTGACAAGCCGTGGACAACAGTGCGCCAGATCAAATCCGCGTTCGAATTCGCCCCGTTCACGCGTTTTTTGGGCGCTGGATTTTCTCAACTGACAGGTTTATGTCAGTTGCAGGTGACTAGGAAGAGATCATCGAAACCAGGTCAACGGAGATTGAAATGACCCATGTTGCCGAAATCGTCACCTTTTCCCTCGCTGACAGCACCACACCCGAGGCGTTCGTGAAGCTAAGCCAAACCACCGAAGCCTTCGTGCGAGCGGCCCCCGGCTTTGCGCATCGACAGCTGAGCCAGGGCGAGGATGGCCGCTGGACCGACTACGTGGTCTGGACCGATATGAAAGCCGCACAGGACGCCGCCGCGCAGTTCCCGCAACAAGACTTCGCTGCCGCCTTGATGACGGCGATCAAACCAGACAGCATCCAGATGCGTCACGAGCAAGTGCTATGGAACATGACCGCTTAAACGCGGTTCGGACGGCGTGACATGCGCCGCACGGATCGCCTGTTTGACATCATCCAGATCCTGCGCGACGGCAAACTGCACCGCGCGCAGGACATAGCGGACCGGCTCGAGGTGTCGGTCCGCACGATCTATCGCGATATGGATACGCTGGTCGCCTCGGGCGTCCCGGTCGAGGGCGAGCGCGGCTTGGGCTATATGGTGCGCGAACAGATCACCCTGCCCCCGGTGAACTTGACCCCAGCCGAGCTTGAGGCGCTGAACCTTGGCATGGCGATCGTTGCCCAGGCCGCCGACCCCGATCTCAAAACCGCAGCCGAGAGGCTCGCAGACAAAATCGACGCAGTTCTTCCCACGCAGGTGATCGCCGAGGCCGACGCCTGGAAATTCGCCGTCTACCCCTTTGCCGATGCCGCGCGTGGACTGGCCCATATGGCCCCGATCCGCACCGCCATAAAATCGCGCCAGAAACTGCACCTCAGCTACCGCCGGATCGACGGCACACTGACCGACCGCACAATCCGCCCCCTACACATGGAATATTGGGGGCGCGTTTGGACCCTCACCGCCTGGTGCGAGCTACGTCAGGGCTTCCGCGTCTTCCGCATTGACCTGATCGAAGCTGTCCAACCCATGCCCGAACTCTTCACAGATGAACCCGGCAAACGCCTGAGCGACTTCGACCCCAAAGCGTGATCCGCCCTTCATCTGGCCAAAAATTTCCCCGCCGGAGGCATGGCCTGGAACGGGCCATTTCCTATTTCAAAAACGGCTCAGGATCGACCGCTTCGAACCCTTTGCGAACCTCGAAATGCACATAGGCATTGTCACCGTCCCGCAGGGCGGCAATCTTCTCACCGCGACGCACCCGATCTCCCTTTTTCACGGTGATACCGTCCACATTGGCATAAACAGTCAGCAGATCATTGTTGTGCTTGATCACAATGATCGGAACCTGATCTGCATCCGCAGTGATCGCCGCGACAGTACCGCTATCGGCCGCTTTCACCGCCGTACCCGGAGCCGCCGCGATATCGATCCCCTCGTTCTTGCCTTTCTGGTAGGTCCGAATGATCGAACCAGTCACAGGCAAACCCAGCGCCGAGTTGCTCTGAGACGTCGGCGCTTCCGCCGTCACATCCGGCGCGGGCGGGGCTGCTACGACCTCTTCATCTGGCAAAGGCTGGGTGGCACTTGGAGGCGTCGGCGTGGGTGAGCCCTCGCCCGGTTGAGTCACATTTGTCGCCGGTTCCTCTGTCTGGCGTGGCGGCGTCTGTGTTTTTACCGGGATCAGCAAATACTGGCCTTCGCGCACGGTGAAATCGGAATCCAATCCGTTCCAATCCGCCAGTGCATCCACCGGCACGTCATAAAGGCGCGAAATCGTAAACGCGGTTTCCCCCCGCTTGACCTGATGCCGGATGGGCTCCGGCCCCGAGGCCACCGGTGCAGGCGCTGCCGCCGGCTGCGCAGGCGCAAGGGTCGAGGTACGCACAGACCCATCGGTCGGTGCTTCATCAATCGCAGTCCCGGCAATCGTGGCAATATCGACATTGCCCGACGACGCACTGACCGCACGCGGCAACGCGATCACCTCGCCATCCCGCAACGTATCGGTCGGCTTCAAACCGTTGAATACGGCCAGTTCCCCTTCGGGCAATCCGACCCGCGCCGCCACGTCGCTGACCTTGTCGCCGCGCCGAGCGATGGCGACTTGGTAGGTGGGATAATTAATGACCCCGCGTGCATCGGGCGCAGGGCGCCTTGTGGTGGCCGATTGCGCCGCGTCAGCGGTCGAAAACCCGCCTACCTGACCGCGCAGATCATAGTCCAGCGGGCCTTCACACCCGGCCAAAACCACCATTGCCACCATGCCGCTTGCGCAGCGGAGCGTCGCTGATTTGGAAACTGCTCTCATTTTACCGTCCTCATCACCTGCCCCTGTTGACCGGGGTTCGGGTGGGTTCCTCAGAATAAACTTCTACGCCTCGTCTTTTCCCAGCCCTTCCAGCAAGGGCACGAAACGAACAGGCAACAATTCGTCATAGTCCAGGCCGGTTTCGGTCCGTCGCACACGGATCAGAGTTTGAACCGCATCCGACTGCCCCACCGGCAATACCATGATACCGCCGATTTTGAGCTGCGCCAAGAGCGGGCCCGGAGGGTCCTCAGCCGCCGCGGTCACAATGATACGATCAAACGGCGCCTGTTCAGGCAAACCAAATGAGCCGTCCGTCAACATCGCGGTCACATTGGTCAGACCCAGCTCGCGGAACAACGCGCCGGTTTCCCGCACCAATCGCTTATGACGCTCAACTGTGTAGACCCGGCGGGCCAACTTGGACAGGATAGCCGCCTGATAGCCCGACCCGGTCCCGATCTCGAGCACAGTATCGCGTGGCCCCACATCCAGCGCCTGCGTCATCAGCCCCACGACCGACGGCTGGCTGATCGTCTGCCCGCAAGCAATCGGCAACGGCGTGTCCTCATAGGCGCGCTCGGCAAACAGGCCCCTGACGAACTGGCCTCGGTCGATCTGTTCCATCGCTGCCAACACACGCTTGTCCGTCACGCCACGCGACCGTAGCGCAAACAGGAACTGCATCTTGGTTTCTGCACTCAAGCCCGTCATTCGATCGACTTCAACGCCTCAAGCGTGTCATGCGCTGTCAGGTCCGCCCGCATCGGCGTGACCGAGATATAGCCTGCCAGATTGACCGCCGCATCCGTCCCCGGCGCAGTTGGATTGTGCTGATAGCCGCCCTTGATCCACAAGAACCGCCGCCCTGAGGGCGAGCTGTGTGGTTCGACCGAGAAATGCGTGTCACGGCGAAAGCCCTGCGGCGCCACGCGGGTGCCCAGCACCTCATCTGCGGGAACGGGCGGGAAATTCACGTTATAAAACAGGCGGTAATCGCCCTGCTCGGCCGGGGTCGCGTCCAATATCTTGCGCACAAGATCCGCCCCAAACCGGGCGGCGGCCTCGAACGGGTCGTCCAGCCCCAGATTGCGCGGGCCAAAGTATTGCGACAAGGCTATCGCTGGGACACCCTGCAAAGCGGCTTCCATCGCGCCACCGATCGTTCCGGAATAGAGCGTATTTTCGGCCGAGTTATTGCCCCGGTTCACCCCGGACAACACCAGATCGGGCAGTGCATCCTTCATCACATCATGCAGACCGGCCAGCACGCAATCGGCGGGCGAGCCCTCGGCGGCATAGCGACGTTCACCCAGCTTGGCGACCATCATCGGATGGGTATAGCTGATGCAATGGCCCACGCCGGATTGCTCGAATGCTGGCGCAACGACCCAGACTTCTCCGTCGGGCCCGGCAAGCTGGGCGGCGATTGCCTCAAGCGTGATCAGGCCCGGTGCATTGATGCCATCATCATTGGTCAGAAGAATACGCATATGCCCCATCCATCCCTGCGTTTCTCCCTTGATAGACCCGGCCCCGCGCCTCGGCAAGCGAAGCGCACGCGCAATCTGCGGCATTCGCGCACCAGTTGGGTCTAAAATGCCACGTCAGGCACTATTCGGGGAAAACAAAGCACCGGTCGCGGCGAATGGTCAGCCACATAACGCGCCCCGGCTGCGGCACAAAGACATTCGGCACCGTGGCCTTCAAGATCGAACCGTCATAGTCCATGCGGAACTCAACCAGGCTTTCATTGCCCAGAAAGCGCGCCCGCTGGACCACGCCACGCGCGGCCACCCCATCAGTCGGTGTGGGCAGCGGTCCTTTGCCGTTTCGGTCGAAATCCAGTTTGACGTGCTGCGGGCGGAAGACGATCTCAACGTCCGTGCCGTCAGGTACACCCGGCGCAAGAAACTGGCCGAATGGCGTTTCCGCCAGAGCCCCGTTAACTTGCGCCTTCAACACATTGACATCACTGAAGAATGAGACCGCTGCTTTGTCCGCAGGTCGGGTATAGACATTATAGGGCGCGCCCTGCTGCACGATCTTACCACGGCGCATCAGGGCAATCTCATCGGCCATGCGCATCGCTTCTTCCGGCTCGTGCGTCACCAAAACCACGGCCGCGTCTTCCTCTTTGAGGATCGCCAGCGTCTCATCCCGGATTCCGTCGCGCAAACGATTGTCCAGTCCCGAGAACGGCTCGTCCATCAACATGATCCGGGGACGCGGCGCCAAAGCCCGCGCCAGTGCGACCCGTTGTTGTTCGCCACCCGACAGATGATGCGGATAGCTGTCGACGAAGCGCATCAGATCAACCTTGGTCAGCAATTCCTCGACCCGCGCGCGTTTTTCGTCCTTGTGGCCCTTCAGACCAAAAGCCACGTTGTCGGCCACGCTTAGATGGGGAAACAGGGCAAAGTCTTGAAACATTAGCCCAATCTCGCGCCGCTCGGGCGGGACACGAAACACCGTGTCGCAGATCAGCTTGCCATCCACATAAATCTGGCCGGACTCCTGCATCTCGACCCCGGCGATCATACGCAGCGTGGTCGACTTGCCGCAGCCCGACGGCCCCAGCAAACACGTCACCTGCCCCGCCTGAACACTCAGCGAGACATCATCCACCACAATGCGCCCTTCATACCGGGCGACCAAATTGCGGATTTCCAGACGTGGAGGCGTTGAATTCACTGTCACCGAAGGACCCCGTTGCCTTTCCCGATCAATTTCATCGGGCTTAGGCGGGGATAGCAACCCCGCCGTTCAGGCGCAAGCGGTCAGCAGCACCCGCCCGAGACGGCTTCACCGGTGCTGGCACTGGTGGCTTCGAATGGGCTTTCCCCTCCACAACCTTCGAAGATGCCATAATGGGTCGAGAAATCGCCGATAAACTCGAAATGGCGCGCAAATCGCGTGTCTTTCAGCATCATCCAGGTGTTGCCACAGACCGGGAAGACCTTGCCTGCTTCGATCGAATGGTGGTCATCCAGTTCGAACAGATGCGGCGCATGGGGGATCGTGCCTTTGTAGATCACCGCCTGGCCGTAATCCTCGCAGGCCGGTTCCAGTTCGGGCAGTTTGAACAGACGATACGTGGCCGACAGGAAGCTCAAGGGCGCAACGCGCTCTTCCAGCACCGGGTTTTCGATGGTCAGCGGGCGATGCGTCACCCGGCGCGGATCGGCAAACCCGGCCTTGCGCGAGATCGACAGGAAATCATTCCAATAGAGCGCGCCCGACAGGCACTCCCCATACAAAACCTCATCCTCGGCCATTGCGGCGGGGATGCGGCGGTCAGCATAGACGTCCGAGAAATACATCTCGCCGCCATCTTTCAGCAGACGGTGCGCGCCGCGCAGAACGGCCTCTTTATCGGTGGCCAGATTGATCACGCAGTTCGAAACGATGATGTCGAAGGAACCGGGCTCAAGGTCCAGCTCGTCCAGCTTTTCGATATAGCCGTGGTGGAATTCCACATTCGACGCACCATGGCCGAACGCTTGCGCGTGATATTCTTGATGAGCGCGGGCCACATCCAACTGTTCGGGCGTCATGTCCACGCCGACCACGCGGCCATTTTCGCCAACCATCGCCGACAGCGCATAAACGTCGCGCCCGGCACCACAGCCCAGATCAAGGATGCTCATCCCTTCCAGATCCAGCGGTGCAATCAGACCGCAGCCATAGTAACGCGTCAGCACATCATCATGAATTTTTGAGAGAATTTTCTTTACATGATCCGGCATGTCATCGGGCGTGCAGCAGGCATTGGTCTGCAAATCCGCGCTACTTTGAAGGACGTCACCGTAATAGTTCTGCACCGATTCATGCTTCATCGAAGGTATCCCCTGTGTCTGGTAGGGGATCAGCTAATGCAGCAAGGGCCGTGGCGCAATCCGCACATGTGCGATTTTACAAAAGCGTTACCCGAGCAGGTCGAAATCCACGGCAGCGCGCACCTGCCCGTTCACCTGAACCTCCAGCCGGTGTGGGCCGGGCACCAGTTTGAACGTGGTCGCATTGCCCTTGAGCTTGTGGGTCTTGCTTAGCGTCAGCGCACCATCCCGCAGCGCGGTCTGTTTCAATTTGTGCACCTTGGCCGAGGTTTTACCGCCAGGGCGTTGAAAGTGAATGATATAATCCACTAGAATGGGCTGGTCTCGGGCACCACTGAGCGCCACATCAAAATTCAGCGCACCCCCGATCCGGGCATCGCCTTGCACCTGAATATCGGCCGAAATCGCCGCGTCAGGATCATAGCCCAGCATCTTCATCGCGCCGGGATGTCCGGATTTCACCAATCCACGCAGGGTGTGGCTGGTCATCCAGCGCAACTCATCTGCGTCCTGCCCGCCCTCGCGCCATTGCTGCAGACGGTCCAGCACCAGATCGGGGTCTTTCTTGGTGATATCGTTCAGATGGTTCGCCACCGACCGCGTCACGTATCGCGTCGGATCGCTGTGCAGGCGATCCAGCAAAGGCAACGGGTCGGTCAGTTCCAGGCACACCGCCTGCCCCCATGGCAAACGCGGGCGAGTGCCTTCGCTGACCAAGCGCCGAACATGATAGCTGTCATGCGCGCACCACGCCTGCATCCTGTCCAGCACCTTGTCCTGATGGGCGTTCAGGAACGGGCGAATGGCCCATTCCATCGAGAATCTCTGCGTCAGTTCATCAAGCACGTCCAGCGCCAGATCCGGATGGTCGAGGCCAACGGCCACAACCCAATCACCCAAAGGCGCGAAGATGAAATCACCGAAATCATCATCTGTCTTTGACGGGTCCAGCGGCGGTGGCAGCGCACTTAACAGCCTAGGCGCAATGTCCGGCAGCGCGCCGGGGATGGCCTGTTGCAGGCATTCGGCGATCCACGCCATGCGCTCTTTCAATTCCAGATCCAGCAGGCGGGACATGACCTGCGCCTCGAACGCCTCTGCATCGAAGTCAGCATCCGCCGATGCAAAAAGCCCCGCCAAATAGCGGGTCTTTTCTTCGTTAAACAGTTGGTCTTTTAATGAAAAATTCTGCGCCATCGTTTACATCGTCAGGTTGGTTCCACCGCCGTCCAAGAGGACGTTCTGGCCCACAATAAAGCCCGCGTGCTGCGAACACAGAAAGGCGCAGGCGGCCCCAAATTCCTGCCGTGTGCCATAGCGGCGCGCAGGGATCGTGGCGGCGCGCTCTGCACGGGCGTCTTCCATCGAGATGTTCTTTTGCAGCGAAACCGCACTATCTAGGGACTCCGCGCGGTCAGTGGCGTGGATACCCGGCAACAGATTGTTGATTGTCACCCCTTGCGGGGCTACCTGCCGCGCGGTTCCCGCGACGTAGCCGGTCAACCCAGTCCGCGCCGCGTTCGACAGTCCCAGAACGGCGATGGGCGCGCGCACCGATTGCGAAGTGATATTGACCACACGCCCCCAGCCCTTTTCCATCATCCCCGGCAACAATGCCTTCATGAAAGCAATCGGTGTCAGCATGTTGGCATCCAGCGCCTTGATGAAGTCTTCACGCTCCCAATCCGACCACATACCCGGAGGCGGACCGCCCGCATTTGTCACAAGGATATCAACACCCTGTGCGGCTTCGATCACCTGCGTCTGCCCCTCGGTCGAGGTCACATCACAGGCCACCGTCTGAACATCAATGCCATAGGTGTCCCGCAAGCGCGCGGCTTCGGCCTCAAGCGCCTCGGCTCCGCGGGCGTTCATCACCAGATTGACACCGGCCTCGGCCAAAGCTTCGGCACAGCCCAGACCCAAACCCTTGCTGCTGGCACAGACCAGCGCGCGTTTTCCTTTGATACCTAGATCCATCTGATCCTCCCCATCTGTTATTGTTGCCATGTCTAGCACCGGCCAGACAGAGAAGACCAGATTTCAAGCAATATCAGTAAAAGAACTCTTCCCGAACGATCTTGCCATTTGCGACGTGATAGACACCAACTTCTTTCATATCAAAGGCTTCACCGGTCTCTTTTACCTTACCCTGAACCTCGAAGATCACGGCAAAACGGTCTTCACCATGGGGCATCGGGTCGCTGACCGAGGCACCGGAAACCTCATGCGCGCCTTCCCACCATTCATGTTTGCCCCGGATCGCGTCGCGACCGTGGGTTTCGCGGCCCATATCCATGAAATCCTGCGCTTCGACCGAGACGGCATCCTCAGCATAGAGTTTCTCAAGATTTTCCTTGGCGCGGTCCTCGCGGCAACCTGCGACCAGCTCGTCGGCAATCTCTTTCAAATTCATTGTCTCTCTCCACTATTTGTTCACTATATGTTCCTATTGCCATAGGTGTATGATTCGAACCACCCCCTTTGTCTTGCCTCGGCAAGATTCCCCGCCTATACGCGCGATTATGCTTGATACCTCGAACCAACCCACCCTGCCGCCCGAGATCGCCCGTCGCCGGACCTTCGCAATCATCTCGCACCCTGATGCGGGCAAAACGACGCTGACGGAAAAGTTCCTGCTTTATGGCGGCGCGATCCAGATGGCCGGTCAGGTGCGCGCTAAGGGTGAGGCGCGGCGCACGCGCTCGGATTTCATGCAGATGGAGAAGGATCGTGGTATCTCGGTTTCCGCCTCGGCCATGTCGTTTGATTATGGGAACTTCCGGTTCAATCTGGTGGACACGCCCGGCCACAGCGATTTCTCGGAAGATACCTATCGCACTCTGACTGCCGTGGACGCCGCCGTCATGGTAATCGACGGCGCGAAAGGTGTGGAAAGCCAGACGCAGAAACTGTTCGAGGTTTGCCGCCTGCGCGATCTGCCGATCCTGACCTTCTGTAACAAGATGGACCGCGAAAGCCGCGATACGTTCGAGATCATTGACGAGATTCAGGAAACGCTGGCCATCGACGTCACGCCCGCCGCGTGGCCGATTGGCGTGGGTCGCGATTTCATCGGCTGCTATGACATGCTGCGCGACCGGCTGGAACTGATGGACCGCGCCGACCGCAACAAGGTAGCCGAGAGCATTCAGATCGACGGTCTGGATGACCCGAAACTAGCCGAACATGTTCCCGAGCACTTGCTTGAGAAACTGCTGGAAGAGGTCGAGATGGCGCGTGAATTGCTGCCCGCGCTGGACCCGCAGGCGGTTCTTGAGGGGCATATGACCCCCATCTGGTTCGGTTCGGCGATCAACTCGTTCGGTGTCAAAGAACTGATGGAGGGCATCGGCGCTTACGGCCCGCAGCCGCAAGTGCAATCGGCCGAACCACGTCAGATCGCGCCGGATGAAAAGAAGGTCGCAGGCTTTGTCTTCAAGGTTCAGGCCAATATGGACCCCAAGCACCGCGACCGGGTGGCCTTTGTACGGATGGCCTCGGGCCATTTCAAACGCGGCATGAAACTGACCCATGTGCGGTCCAAGAAGCCCATGGCAATCTCGAACCCGGTGCTGTTTCTGGCCTCGGATCGCGAACTAGCGGATGAAGCATGGGCCGGTGACATCATCGGCATCCCCAACCATGGCCAGCTGCGCATCGGCGACACGCTGACCGAAGGTGAGGCGCTGCGCGTGACCGGCATCCCGTCCTTCGCGCCGGAATTGCTGCAAGGCGTGCGCGCGGGCGACCCGATGAAGGCCAAGCACCTGGAAAAGGCACTCATGCAATTTGCCGAGGAAGGCGCAGCCAAGGTGTTCAAACCCTCAATTGGTTCGGGCTTTATCGTGGGTGTCGTCGGCGCGCTGCAATTCGAAGTGCTCGCCAGCCGGATCGAGATGGAATACGGCCTGCCTGTGCGGTTCGAGGCGTCTCAGTTCACATCCGCCCGCTGGGTCAGTGGTGACAAGCTGGCGGTGGACAAGTTCGTCAACGCCAACAAGCAGCACATCGCGCATGATCATGACGGCGACATCGTCTACCTGACACGTCTGCAATGGGATATCGACCGGGTGGTGCGGGACTATCCCGAGCTTACGCTGACTGCGACCAAGGAAATGATGACGTGACCGGCCAAAGGGCCGCGCATGGGTGATAAATCAACCTGGGGTATTGTCTCGACGGTACGGGGGACGGCCCCGGACATCCTGCGTTTCGTGGCCCATCACCTCGACCTTGGCGTGGATCAGATGCATGTCTATCTGGACGAACCCTGCCCCAAGGCCTTCAACGCCCTGAACCGGCATCCAAAGGTTGAGGTCCGCAATTGCGACGACGGGTTCTGGGCCAATCGTAAGCGGGAGCGCCCCGACAAGCATCAGGTGCGCCAGACAGCCAATGCCTCATTCACTTACCGAAAGGCCAGCGAAGACTGGTTGCTGCATATTGATCTGGACGAGTTTCTGTGGCCCGACCGCCCGTTAGCCGATCTGCTGGCCGAGGTCGCGCAGGATACCCCTTATATCCGCGTACGCCCGGAAGAGGCAGTGGCCGACGCCAAGGACCTGTACAAAGCCTATATCCCGTCCGGGCCTGATCGTGCCGCAACGGTGCAGGCGCTCTATCCCAACTATGGGGCTTTCGTGAAGGGTGGGTTTCTCAGTCACCTGCAAGGCAAGGTGTTTGCTCGCACCGGTTTGCCAGGCATCAACTTCCGCATTCACGGGTTGTTCCAGCATGGAGAACGCCTGATCTGCAAAGCGGAACTTGCTGAGACTGTGCTGTGCCACAGGCACGCTCCGGATTGGGACCACTGGCTGGCGCATTACCGGTTCCGGCTTGAGCGTGGATCATATAAACTCGGCATGACGCCAAATGTCCCGCGGGATGAGGGCGGGATGAATATGAACGAGCTGCTCAGCTGGATCGAAGCCGAGGACGGTATCGACGGCTTGAGCGCGTTTTTCGATGAGATCAGCGGCGCACACCCCGACGTGCGGGCGCGGCTGGAACAACACGGGTTGATCCGGCACCGGCCACTGGATCTGGACCGAAAACTTGCGAAACATTTCCCCGGAAGCATCTGAATTGTTGCATTAAATCTGCGCGGTATCGGGCCGCGAACATCTAAACCCCTCTTCATTTGACCCTGCCCAACGTTTTTGTTATGTCCCGCCTCAGCCGAAATGCGCGGGATGCGCATGGCCATCCGGGCCCGGCACATCTTCATACGCGCGGGCCAGGTCGAGTGTCCGCAAAAACCGGACATACATGACAAAGTTTAACGAACTGAACCTGAACCCGAAGGTCCTCAAAGCCATTGAGGAAGCCGGATACGAAACCCCCACCCCGATTCAGGCCGGAGCGATTCCACCTGCGCTTGAGGGCAAGGATGTGCTGGGCATTGCCCAGACCGGTACCGGCAAAACCGCCAGCTTCACGCTACCGATGATCACCCTGCTGGCTCGAGGCCGCGCACGGGCGCGGATGCCGCGCTCGCTGGTGCTGTGCCCGACGCGGGAACTGGCCGCGCAGGTGGCTGAGAACTTCGACACCTACACCAAGCACCTGAAACTGACCAAAGCTCTGTTGATCGGCGGTGTCAGCTTCAAGGAACAAGAAGCTCTGATCGATCGGGGCGTCGACGTGCTGATCGCCACGCCGGGTCGTCTGCTGGATCATTTCGAGCGCGGAAAGCTGCTGCTGACCGGTGTTCAGATCATGGTGGTGGATGAGGCCGACCGGATGCTGGATATGGGGTTCATCCCCGATATCGAGCGCATATTCTCGCTGACGCCGTTCACCCGCCAGACGCTGTTCTTCTCAGCCACCATGGCGTCCGAGATTGAGCGGATTACCGACACATTCCTGTCTGCCCCTGCCCGGATCGAGGTTGCCCGTCAGGCCACCGCGTCCGAGACGATCGAACAGGGCGTGGTCATGTTCAAAGGTGGCCGTCGCGACCGCGAGGCCAGCGCCAAGCGCAAGGTTCTGCGCGCGCTGATCGACGCCGAGGGTGAAGGCTGCACCAACGCGATCATTTTCTGTAACCGCAAGACGGATGTGGATATCTGCGCGAAATCGCTGAAGAAATACGGCTATAACGCCGCCGCCATTCACGGCGATCTGGATCAGTCGCAGCGCATGAAAACCCTGGACGGATTCCGCGACGGCTCACTGCGCCTGCTAGTGGCCTCGGACGTGGCCGCACGGGGGTTGGATATCCCCTCGGTCAGCCATGTGTTCAACTTTGACGTCCCCGGCCATGCCGAGGATTACGTTCACCGCATCGGTCGCACCGGTCGAGCGGGGCGCGAGGGAAAGGCGATCACGATCTGCTCGGGCCGCGATGAAAAGGCGCTGGATGCGATTGAGAAGCTGATCCAGAAGGACATTCCCCGGCTCGACAACCCGGTCAAGGAAGAGCCCAAGGACGAAAAGCCCAAGCGCGAGAAAAAGATTAAGCCGGTCGACGAGGCAAAGGTCGACAAAAAGCCCGAGCGCAAGAAGGACTCGGACCGCCGAAAGGACAAGGAACCGCGTGGCCGTGGTCGCCGAAACGATTCAGGTCCGGCGGTTGTTGGCATGGGTGATCACCTGCCCAGCTTCATCGCGCTGAGCTTTGACGAACGTCGCGCAGGCGTAACGGCGCTGGCCGAGGCGGACGCCTCCTAAATCGTCAACACAAGCGCCAGGATAGAGGCCCCCAGCAACGCCATCCCGGCGATCTCGCGCCGGGTGATGGTTTCGCGGAAGAACAGGATCGAAGCAAACAGGCTGAGGATCAGTTCGACCTGCCCCAGCGCCTTCACATAAGCCGCATTCTGCAATGTGAAGGCGAAAAACCAGCAAAACGACCCGCTCAGGCTGGTGAGGCCTACGAAGAAACCGGTGCGCCGCGTCTCCCACACCGCGCGCAGTTCGGCGCGGTCTCGCCACAGCAGCCACAGCCCCATGCTGACGAATTGGAATGTCACAACAACGGCCAGCGTCACCAGCGCGCGGAACCATGCGTCGATCTCGCCAAGCTGTAGTGATGCGCCCCGGTAGCTGACTGAGGAAAAGGCGAACAGAATCCCCGACCCCAGCCCCAGCCGTGACGCGCGATTGGTCAGGTGTTTCCACCACGCACCGTCCCCTCCGGGGTTTTTCGACAGCAGCAGAACTGCGGTCAGGCCCATCAGAATGGCGACTAGCGCTCCGGCTGAAACCTGGTCGCCCAGAACGAGGAAACCGACGATAGCGGTCTGGATCACCTCGGTTTTCTTGAACGTGATTCCGACCGCGAAGTTGCGCTGCTTGAACAAGGCGACCACACAGATGGTTGCCAAGATCTGCGTTGTGCCGCCAATGGTCGCGAACAGCCAGAACAGGGGTGGCATCGAAGGCAAAGACAACTCGCTGAGTTGCAGTGCAGCCCAAAGCGCCAGAACGGCCAACGGCATCGAATAGGCAAATCTGGCAAAGGTCGCACCTGCGGCGGACAATTTCACGCTGCTCAGTGATTTTTGCAGCATAAACCGCACGGTCTGAAACGAGGCGGCGGCGATGGTGACGGGTATCCAGAGGCTCATACCGCCCCTTGTGGCCGCAATTTACCCCTTTGGCCAGAGCGGATGCGGCACCGGATCCTTGGCCTTTAGGAAATGGGCTCGAAACACCTGCGCGTAAGAGCGATAGACATAAGCCTCGTTCCGCGCCAAGTACGTGTCTTGCCCTGCGCGGTACAAGGCGGGCAACCGGTACCACGGCGCCGCTGGATTCATGTGATGAACCACGTGCAGGTTGTTGTGAAGAAAGAGAAATGCCAAGGGCCCCCGATCTTCGATGATCACCGTACGAGCCGAAGCACGATCATGGGCGCGGTGTTCAAGAAAGGTTCGGATCTTCACCAAGCCTAGCCCCAGATATGCAGCCAGAACATAGGCCCAGATTGGCATGGGCGACAGCGACACAATCCACAGCACCACCAGAACTCCGCATAGATGCAATGCCCAGGCAAGCAGGATATCTGGTTGCAAAACGGACCGTAACTCATTCCGTATGAACACAAATTGACCAATGGCCGGACCCAACACGATGCGCCCTAGTAACGTATTGTTCACTGCCAGCAAGCGTTTCTGCCAACCGCGCAGAGCTGCCCAGACCTGTGGATCCAGATAGTTAGATTCGGGGTCGTCATAGGGGTCGGTCAGCGTCGCATCCCGATGATGTGCCAGATGCTGGTCGCGGAACCGGCGGTACGGAATGAACAGCGTCAACGGCAACGCCATCAACGCCTCATTCAACGCCTTTTGCCGAAAGGGGTGGCCGTGGATCGCTTCATGCGTCAGCGAAGAATGCAGTGCCGCCACGACGCCCACCAATGGCACAGCGGCCCAAACCGGCAAATAAAACAGCATCGCCAACCACGCCCCATAGCACCCAAGGATCAGGGCAAGGGTGCCCCATTCAGGCCCTGCACGCTCAGACATTGCGGCCCCATGAGATACCTGCCCATATACGTTCGTAAATCACGTAGAGCGTCAGGCCGATGGCCGTGTTGACCAAAGCCAAACCGCCCCCGATCGCGGCTGAGCCGGTTGCGACCAACCCCACAACGGTCATCACCACAAGGCCCATCGCATTCCACAATACGGCCTTCACGACTGATCTGCGTCGTGTCTCCATTCCGTCACCCATATTTTTGTTATGGCTTAAGAATTACGGATCACGCAGATGGTGAACATTCTGAATGTGATTAACAAAATTCATCATCTGTGATAAAACCAAACGCATGTCCGAAAATATCGACAAACGAGACCGTGCCGCACAGTTCCGCCTCCGCCTTGCCCGCGCGATGGAGGAGCGGCACGTTAGCCAAAGTGCTCTGGCGCGAAACATCGGCGTAGATCGCTCGACCGTGTCGCAACTTCTGACCGGCGATGGCGCTCGTTTGCCGAATGCGCATGTGGTTGGTGGCTGCGCGTCAGCGCTGGGAGTTTCGGCGGATTGGCTCCTGTCGCTCTCGGACCGACCCGAAAGCGCGGCTGAACTTTTGGCGGGTGCGCTAACTGTGACTGAGGCCGCCCGCGCGTTGGTGGATGAGCGGATATTCGAATGGCATCAAGAGGCCGCCGGATACAAAATCCGTTATGTTCCAGCGACTTTGCCGGACATGTTAAAGACCCGCGCCGTGCTGGAATGGGAGTATGCACCGCATCTGGGGCGGACGGCAGATCAGGCCATCGGCGCATCTGAGGACCGGTTGACCTGGATGCGCAGAGCGCAGTCGGACTACGAAATTGCCATGCCTTTGTTTGAAATCGAAAGCTTCGCAAGCGCAACGGGATATTACCGAGGGCTGGATCTGCAAACACGTCAGGATCAGATCGACCATCTACTTGCTCTGTGCGACCAACTCTACCCGCGCCTGCGCGTCTATCTGTTTGATGCAAAAAGGCTTTATTCGGCACCAGTCACGATCTTTGGCCCCTTGCTCTGCGTGTTCTATGCGGGCAGCCACTATATGGCGTTCCGCGACCGTGACCGGATCGAAACGTTCACCCGCCATTTTGACACTCTGGTCCGCGAGGCCGACGTCACCGCGCGGGATTTTCCCGGCCATCTGCGCGCGCTACGCGACAGTATGCGTTGAACTCAATCCTGTGCTAACGTCACTGGGCGCGAACCCTTTCGCATTCCGATTATGAACGGAGGAGCACAGGAATGGACGCAATGCAAACCGCCCAATACGCACGGGCCTTATATTCCGCCCACGGAGACAGAGCCGAGGCTGAAGCCGCGCAGAAGATGCGTGAATGCGAGGCCGCCGGGAATATGCAACAGGCACAGGATTGGCAGGCGGTCCGCCAGACCATCCGCCAGATTCGTGGTCCCAATCAGGGCTAAATCTTGGGGTCGGGGTTGACGGTATGCCCGTCCACCGCGATCACTTGCCCAGAAACCAGCCGCGCCGCGTCTGACGCCAGAAACACGGCCATATCGGCAATGTCGCGCCCCTCGACAAACCGTCCCATCGAGGTACCTGCGGCATAGCCGTTATACACCTGATCACGGGTCATGCCTTTGGCGTTGGCCTCGCGGGCCAGAACGCCCTCCATCCGGGGGCCTTCGACCGCGCCGGGGCAGATCGTGTTGCAACGCACGCCGTGGGGGCCAAGCTCCATCGCAAGCGTTTTGGCCAGCCCGATGACACCCCATTTCGCCGCCGCATAGGGCGCGCGATTGGGATATCCGTATTGCCCGGCCGTAGACGAGGTGATGATGATCGCCCCACTGCCCTGACGCTTGAGGATCGGCGCAGCGTATTTCGCGCATAAAAACGCCCCCTCAAGGTTGACCGCCAGACAGGCACGCCATTCGTCAAGCGCCACATCCTCGACCAGCGCCGTCGGTCCGGCGATCCCGGCATTGGCGCATAGCGTATCCAGCCCGCCCCATTGCGCCGCAATCTCGGCGAACAAGGCAGCAACCGAAGCCTCATCCACCACATCCACCTGCGACCGTTTCCAATGCTCTGGGCACGCGCTTAACGCCTCCGCATCCAGATCGGCGACCCAGACCTGCGCCCCAACGGCGTCGAACGCCTCGGCCATGGCCCGGCCGACGCCCGAGGCCCCGGCCGTGATCAGAACCCGCCCGCTCATGCAGGTTTACGGATCGCCGCCCCCGCGCCTTCGGGATAAGGCAACCCGGCCTGCGCCTCGGCAATGCGGGCCATGGCCGCCTCGATCTGTGGCGACGGAGCACTTGGACGGCGGGTGTCCAGACTGACATGCAGCAGAAAGCTTTCACCCGTGGCCAGCAGTTTGTCGCCCTCATACATACTGTGGAAAACGTGCAGTTTCTTGCCCTGCCCCAACAGCATCTGCGTGCGCACCTGTATCTTTGCGCCTGCATGGACCTCATCCACATAGCGGATGTGGTTTTCAGCGGTGAAGTAGCTGCCGCCCGAGGCGATATAGTCCGCGTCGCAGCCAATAACCTCCATGAACCGATCGGTGGCGGCAGCGAAGGCTTCCAGATAGCGCGCCTCATTCATGTGGCCGTTATAGTCGGTCCAATCCAGCGGCACGGCGCGCGACAGGGTCAGGATCGGTTGGCTGAGATCAGCCTGATCGATCGTAGGCAACGCACCGGGTTTCAGCATCGCATCATGCTGGTTCAGTACCGCCCCCGCGCCATAGTTTTGCGCCTTGAGCGCGCGCATCATGCCCACGAGGTTATTGTCGCGGATGCGCTCCAGTTCACGGATGGAATGCATCCCCGATTGCGCATCCGACTGATCAGCTATCAGATCGACCAACTCATCGGTGAACTCGGGCACATCCATCAGCTTGGTCCAGGGCCATTTCAGCGCTGGCCCAAACTGAGCCATAAAGTGCCGCATCCCGGCCTCGCCTCCGGCCACGCGGTAGGTCTCGAACAGGCCCATCTGCGCCCAGCGGATGCCGAACCCCATACGGATCGCCTCGTCCACCTCTTCGGTGGTTGCGATACCATCCTTGACCAGCCACAGCGCCTCGCGCCAGACCGCCTCAAGGAAACGGTCAGCAATATGCGCGTCGATTTCTTTCTTGATGTGCAGAGGGAAGAACCCCACGGCTTTCAGCAGGCCCTGCGCGCGTTCGACCAATTCGGACGGGTTCTTGTCCGTCGGTACAAGTTCGATCAGTGGCAGCAAGTACACCGGGTTGAACGGATGCGTCACAACGATCTGTTCGGGCCGTAACGCACCCTCCTGCAATTCCGAAGGTTTGAACCCGCTGGTCGACGAGCCAATGATCGCGCCCGGATCACACGCCTCCTGCAACCCCTTGTAAACCTTCAACTTAAGATCCAACCGCTCGGGCACACTTTCCTGAATCCACTCCGCGCCCTGCACAGCCTCGGCCATATCTTCATGGAAAGTCAGAGAACCCTCGGGTGGCAACGGAACATCACTCAGCCCCGGCAACGAACGCCGCGCATTGTCTAGAACCTCCCCAATCTTGCGCTCAGCTTCAGGATCAGGGTCAAAAACCCGAACATCCCACCCGTTCAGCAAAAACCGCGCGGCCCAACCGCCGCCGATCACACCACCACCAATGATTGCCGCTGTTTTCACGTCGATCCGCCTCTTCATCTGGCCAAAAATATCCCGGGGGTTTGGGGGCAGGCCCCCAATCCGCGCTTATTTCGCCGCCGGCGCACGCTTGGTCAAACCCAGCTTCTCGCGCACCTCAGCAGGCCCAATGACCTTCGCGCCCATATTCTCGATAATGGTCCCCGCACGCTCGACCAACTGCCAGTTCTCGGCCAGAACACCCTTGTCCAGCCACAGATTGTCCTCCAACCCAACCCGCACGTTGCCGCCTGCCAGCACCGAGGCCGCCACATAAGCCATCTGGTTCCGCCCCAACGAAAACGCACTGAACGTCCAGTCGTCGGGCACATTGTTCACCATGGCCATGAACGTATTCAGATCATCCGGCGCGCCCCACGGCACGCCCATACACAGCTGAACCAGAGCGTTCGGCTCCAGAATTCCCTCTTTCACCAACTGTTTGGCGAACCACAAATGACCGGTGTCAAAAGCCTCAATCTCGGGCTTCACACCCATATCCGTCATCATCTGCCCCATCGCCCGCAGCGCGCCTGGGGTGTTGGTCATGACGTAATCCGCCTCGGCAAAGTTCATGGTGCCGCAGTCCAGCGTGCAAATCTCAGGCAGACATTCCGCGATATGTGCGACGCGCTCGGAGGCGCCGATCATGTCGGTGCCCTCAGCCACCGGAAACGGGCTCTCGACGCCGCCGAACACGATATCCCCACCCATCCCGGCCGTCAGGTTCAGCACCACATCGACATCCGCATCGCGAATCCGGTCTGTCACCTCGCGATAAAGGTCCAGCCGTCGGCTGGGTGCGCCGGTCTCGGGGTCGCGCACATGGCAATGCACGACCGCCGCCCCTGCTTTGGCCGCCGCAATCGCGCTGTCGGCAATCTGCTGCGGCGAGCGCGGTACATGCGGGCTGCGATCCTGCGTTCCGCCCGAGCCGGTCACGGCACAGGTGACAAATACTTCGCGGTTCGTTTCCAAAGGCATGGCGTTCTCCCCAGCTTATACCCGGTTTTGCCCTGAGTTTTCCCCAGACTTCTCCCCGGCAATCGATTTGCGTTGCCTGCGACTCTGACGCAGCCTTGTGGAAACACTTGCCAGAATGCGAATCGAACTTGATGAAATCCGCAAAAAACATCCTCCAACCCGAACATCGCGCCCTGAAAACGGCTGTGCTGGTGCTGGACGACTGCAACACGCTTAGTTTTGCATCCGCTGTAGACCCCATGCGCGCAGCCAACCGTCTGGCCGATCGCCCCGCCTTTGACTGGGATTATGTCACTGCCACGCCTGAGCCCGCGATGCTGACCAGCGCACTGACCGTACCGGGTATCCCGCTGGCGCGCCTGCAAAGCTGCGACCTGATGATCGTGGTCGCAGGCTTCCAACTGGCGCGCCACGCAACCCCCAGTCTGTTGGCTGGACTACGCCGGATCGCAAACACCGGCGCCACAATGGCAGGCATCGACGGAGGCCCCTGGCTACTGGCCGAAGCAGGCCTGCTGGACGGCCACGCCGCAACAACCCATTGGGAAGATATGGATAATTTCGCAGCCCGTTTCCCCGAAGTCGACGTCCGCCCCGACCGGTTCGCTGTCTCGCAAAACCGCCTCACCTCAGGCGGCGCAATCCCAGCGGTCGAAATGATGCTGCATATCATCGCCGCCCGCCACGGCGCAGGCTTCGCCGCACGCGTCTCGGGCCTATTCCTCTATGACGGCGCGCCCGACCCCAGCAAACCGCAAAGCCGCACCGGTGCCCCACACCGCCACACAGCGCTGACGGCCAAAGCCAACAGCCTGATGCAATCCGCGCTGGATGACCCCCTGCCGCTTACCAACATAGCCGAGACACTGGGTACCAGCCCCCGCACCCTGCAACAGCAATTCCGCCTGCGCCTGAACACCACGCCGCAAGACCACTACCTGCAACTGCGCCTGGCCGAGGCCCGCCGTCTGGTCACAGATACTGACATGCCGCTGATGGACGTAGCACTGGCCACAGGCTTTGCCTCGCAATCAAGCTTCGCCCGCGCCTTCCGCACGGCCCACGGACTGTCGGCCCGTGACCTAAGACAAGAACGCGCGCACCCCACCCATCACTGACCGGATCCGCTTTCATCTGGCCAAAAATATCCCGGGGGAGACGCCCGTAAAGGGCAGCGGGGGCAGAGCCCCCGACCCACCGCGAAACCTAGTACGGCATCGGAAAGGCGCGATGGGCCAAGGTGATCTCGCTCAAAACTTCCGAGGACAACTCAAGATCCTTACCCGCAAGGATACGTTCCAGTTGCTCGACCGTCGTGGCCCCGAATATTGCCGACAACATGAACTTCCGTTTCTGGCACCATGCTAGCGACATCTGGACCGGGTCCAGCCCATGCCGATCTGCAATATCAAGATAGGCCGCAACCGCGTCAAACACACGATCTGACTTGCGCCCACCCATCTCGGCATTGATCGACATGCGCGATCCGTCGGGCACCGCACCGCCCTGATACTTACCAGTCAGGAACCCCGCAGCCAAAGGTGAGAACGCCATCAATCCCACATCCTCATGCACGCTCAACTCGGCCATATCGGTATCGAAATGCCGACAAAGCAGTGAATACTCATTCTGAACCGAAGCCACCCGTGGCCCCGCCCCTGCCTCAGCCAAGCGCAACCATTGCGCGGTGCCCCAAGCGCTTTCGTTGGACAGGCCAAAGGCGCGGATATTGCCCTTGTTCACCTGCACCTGCAGCGCCTCCAGACACTCCTGCATGTTGGCCAGCACTTCGTCGGTGTTGTCACCTGCCGGCGCAAAGGTCCAATTCTGGCGGAACATGTAGCTGCCCCGGTTTGGCCAGTGAAATTGGTAAAGGTCGATGCAGTCCGTCTTCAACCGCCGCAGGGATCCCTCGACCGCCTCTGGAATGGTTTGGGCAGAGATTGGAGCCCCATTCCGCGCATGCGTAAACCCTGCTCCTGAATGTTTGGTCGCCAGCACATAGTCACTGCGGCGCGACGGGTTTGCCGCGTTCCAGTTCCCCAAGATCTCTTCGGTGCGCCCCACCGTTTCGGCCGAGATCGGGTTAACCGGATACATCTCGGCTGCGTCGACGAAATTGATCCCGGCCTCCAACGCCATATCCATCTGAATGTGGGCGTCCGCCTCGGATGTCTGGGTTCCGAATGTCATGGTCCCAAGACATAGATCGGTCACCATGATGCCGGTGCGGCCCAAAGGCTTCATTTCCATTTATCACTCTCCTGAAATCTGTACGGCAGGGCCTAAGCCTCGGCCTTCTTTTCCCATCGACCCGAAGCCTCGGACCAGTATTGCGCCGAACAGCCTGCGTCAGTCAGGGCTTTCCACTGCCCCCGCGCGTGCTGCACCGCCTGTTCATCATTGCCATCGAACAGGATGCACACCCGCTCCAACGCGTTCACTTCATCCGAAGCAACGGCGGCACCGTCCACGGCCATCACACAAGCCGGATCGTTGCCAGCCTGCGGGCCGGTGGTCAGCAAGATGGGCTGATCCGCGTCATGCGGACCTCCCGCAAGACCATGCGGCAGGAACCCATCCTCAGGCCCCAGCCACAGTTTTTCATCCAGCCAGTCCATCCGTGCGGGATCAGTGCCCCGCACGGCAATCCGCCACCCGGCCTGCCGGGCCTTGTCCAACAACACGGGCAGAGTCTGCTCCAGCGGGCGCTGGGTCAGGTGGTAGAAGTAGACGGCCCCCATCCGATTACTCGAAATTGTCCTGCACGAAACGGCTCAGCGCCCGCACGCCCCATCCCGTCGCCCCTTTGGGCGCGTAAGACGTCTCGGACGCGACCGACGCCACACCAGCGATATCCAGGTGAATCCACGGCGTTTCCTCTTTCACAAAACGCTGCAGGAACTGCGCCGCCGTGATTGAGCCCGCAGGCCGTCCGCCCACGTTTTTTATATCCGCGATGCGCGACTTCAGCATCTCGTCATATTTCGGGCCAAGCGGCATGCGCCACGCGCCCTCATCCTCGGCCTTGGCGGATTTCAGGAAGGCATCGCAGAACGTGTCATTGTTCGAGAAGACACCCGCATTCTCATGCCCCAGACCGATAATGATCGCGCCGGTCAGGGTCGCCAGATCGACCATGCCCACGGGGCTGAAGCGTTCCTGCGCATACCACATCACGTCGCACAGAACCAAACGGCCCTCGGCATCGGTGTTGATGATCTCGACTGTATCGCCCTTCATGGACTTGACCACATCGCCGGGACGCGTGGCATTGCCCGAGGGCATGTTCTCGACCAGCCCAACAAGGCCGACCACATTGGCCTTGGCCTTGCGCTTGGCCAGCGCCCGCATGGTGCCCGCGACAACGCCTGCGCCGCCCATATCCATGGTCATGTCTTCCATGCCACCCGCAGGTTTCAACGAAATCCCGCCGGTATCGAACACAACGCCTTTGCCCACCAGCGCCAGCGGAGCATCGCCCTTGTCGCCACCGCTCCACTGCATCACCACAACCTTCGAAGGGCTGACCGAACCCTGGCCGACGCTCAGCAATGTGCGCATGCCCAGCTCTTCGAGCTTGTCCTCTTCCAGAACCTCGACCTCAAGGCCCAGTTCCTGCATCTCGACCAAACGGTCGGCGAATTCGGTGGTGGTCAGAACGTTTGCAGGCTCATTGGTCAAGTCACGCGTCATCCGCACGCCGTCGGCAATGGCATAGAGCGGCGCAAATGCCGCCTCGACCTCATCAGGTTTTTGATGCGCGATCGTGACCGGAGCGGCCGCGTCGGCCTCCTTTGTCTTATGCGCATCGAAATCATAGCTGCGCAGGGCGATACCAAGGGCCAGTTCTTCGGTCCTGATCTGGTTCGCCGCCATGACCAAAAGCGCTTTGCCACCTGCCAGTTTGGCCAGCGCAACACCACCCTTGCGTGCCTCGGCCGGGTCCGGGCGGCGGGGCAGGATCAGGATGTCCAGCGCCTCGGCCACCATGCCGCCGGGCCAGGCCAGCGTGATAACGTCACCGGTTTTCACCTTGCCGAAGCGTTCGCTTTCCACCAGCCGTGCGACGGCGCCACGGGTCAGACGATTGGCGCGCCGTGCCGCCGGGCCCATCTTACCATCGTCCGTGATGATGATCGCCACGCGCCCCTCGGCCTGCGCCATTGCGTCGGTGTCGAAAGACTGAAACTGGATCGGGATAAGACTGCTCATTGCGAACTCCTGAAAATCTGTTCCCCAAGACCTAGCCCGCGCCGCCCGGCTTGACCAGATAGCAGTTTTCCCCGACGGGCATTTGCAGTACAGTCGCGAAAAAATTCCAGCAGATTGGTGGGAGAGAGCAGTGGCAAGACAGGGCAGGCATATGCCGTCGCACAAGGGCGCGGCCTGCGGTGATTCTGGCCTTACGCCACCCGTAAACAAAGGTCCGGTAGGAGGCGCACGATGATCCTCGACCGGTATTTCGCCCGCCGCTTTATGCAGAGCTTTCTGGTCATCGGCGCGATTTTCCTGACCTTGCTGATTCTGATCGACCTGATTGAACAGGTCCGCCGCTTTGACGACGAAGACCTGTCCTTCGGGCGTTTGCTGCATCTGACCCTTCTGAATACCCCCGCTGCTATCAGCGAGATGCTGCCCCTTTTGATGATCCTGTCGACCATCGCGTTGTTTGTCGGTCTGGCCCGCAGTTCGGAACTGGTGGTAACCCGTGCCACGGGCCGATCAGGCATTCGGGCGCTACTGGCCCCGGCGACGCTGGCACTGATCATCGGCGCCGGAGCGGTCGCCCTTTTGAACCCCATCGCAGCTGCCACGTCTGAGGAGTATCAACGCCTGTCCGACAGCTATCGCAATAACGGAAGTTCGGCCTTTTCGATCAGCAGCGAAGGCCTGTGGCTGCGTCAGGGCTCGCGCAATGGACAGTCTGTGATCCACGCGCGGGGTACCGCGAATGGAAATACTTTGGTTCTGAACGAGGTGACAATCATCACCTTTTCGCCTGATGGAACCCCGAACCAGCAGATCCAGGCAGATGCGGCTGAGCTGAAGGACGGGAATTGGATCCTAAGCAACGCCAAGGTCTGGCCGTTGATACACGGCGTCAATCCCGAAACAAACGCGGCCGAGCATGAAAGGCTGGAGATTCCGACCTCGCTCACCCGTCAGCGTATTCTGGATACATTGGGCGATCAGGGATCCGTGTCGGTCTATGACCTGCCAGAACTGATCCGCGATTTGGGTGAAGCGGGGTTTTCGACCAAACAATATGAGGTCTGGCTGCAAGTTCAGCTTGCCCGGCCCTTCTTTCTGGTAGCAATGGTCCTGATCGGGGCCGCCTTCACCATGCGCCATGTAAGGTTCGGAGGCACCGGGATCGCGGTACTGTCGGCGGTTCTGCTGGGATTCGCAATCTACTTCGTAAGAAACTTTGCCCAAATTCTGGGAGAAAACGGACAATTGCCTATCTTCGTCGCGGCCTGGGCTCCGCCATTTGCAGCCATTCTTTTGTCGCTCGGCCTCCTTTTACACGCGGAGGACGGCTGATGCGTCTTTTCGCGCGTTTATTGTTGTCTGGTGCCGTCGCGCTCACACTGCCAGTAGTTGCGACAGCGCAAGTACAGCCTACGGCCGCCCCAACGCAGGATCAGGCGCAACAGGATGAACCGGCGTTGCTGGTGGCCGACAAGATCTTTATCACCCCCGACCGCGTTCTGGTGGCTGAGGGCAATGTCGAGGCGTTTCAGGGCGACGCCAAAGTCACCGCCAACCGGATCACGTATAACCGCGACACCGGCGAGCTGAATCTGGAAGGCCCCGTGCGCATTGATCAGGCCGGGACAACCACGATTCTGGCGGATTCGGCCACGTTGGACAGCGGCATCCAAAACGGCCTGCTGATAGGTGCGCGGATGGTGTTCGAACAGCAGGTGCAGATTGCATCCGTTCAGGCCAAACGCGCGGGCGGACGGTATACGCAGTTCGACAAGGTCTCGGCCACATCCTGTCATATCTGTTCGGACGGCAGGCCGCCTCTTTGGCAAATCCGGGCGCGGAAAGTCACGCATGACCAGCTGGAGCGGCAACTATACTTCGAAGGCGCACAGTTCAGGATTCTGGACCTGCCTGTCTTTTACTTCCCTTATCTGCGCCTTCCCGATCCGACGCTGGACCGCGCCACGGGGTTTCTGGTGCCGTCGATCCGCACCACATCGCAGCTTGGGACCGGAGTTCAGGTTCCCTATTTCTTCAAGTTGGGTGATCACCGGGATCTGACGCTAACGCCTTATATCTCGCCAGAAACCAAAACGCTGGGCTACCGTTATCGGCAAGCGTTCAAGCGGGGGCGGATCGAAATTGATGGCGCGTATACACGTGACGACCTGGAACCCGGTGAGGATCGCGGGTTCTTATTTGCAAACGGATATTTTGGGCTTAACGACGGATATCTGCTCAGTTTCAACCTGCAAACTACGTCGGACGACGCGTATCTGGCCGATTATGGCCTGCCCGAATTCGACCGCCTGCGCAGTGAAATTGCATTGGAACGGTACGAGCGCGATACCGCATTCCGCACCAGCTTTATCCACTTCAAAACCCTGCGCGACAGTGAAGATCAGGATGAAATCCCATCGCGCATCTTCGATCTGTTCTACGAGAAACGCCTGTTTCCCAAATCGGTCGGAGGCGAAGTACGGCTAGGCGTCGAGACTCACGCGCATGAGCGCACCAGCGACGAAGACGTGCTGGGCCGCGACGTCGCACGGGCGACATTCGATGCGGAATGGCTTCGCAGCTGGACTTTTGCATCCGGGCTGCGTGCCGACGCGCAACTGGGTGCGTCTGTGGACACATTCAACATTCGCCATGACAGCAATTTTCCCGATCAGGTGACGCGCACCACGCCGCGCGCCGCGCTGACCCTGCGCTATCCGATGGCACGCCGCGAACAAAGCGGGGCAACACAGGTGCTGGAGCCGATTGCGCAGGTCGGTTGGACCCAGGTTTCGACCAATGATGTGCCGCTGGATGAAAGCACCTTTCAGGAATTCGACCAAGGGAACCTTTTGTCCCTGTCGCGCTTTCCCGCACCCGACAGGCGCGAGGATGGGGTCACGGGCGTATTCGGGCTCAACTGGTCCCGATATGCGGGCAATGGTCGCCGTGCGTTGGTTACAGTCGGGCAGGTCTATCGCGCAGATGCAGACCCCGAGTTCAACCTGACCTCGGGCTTGCAGGGAACCTCGTCCGATCTGTTGCTGGCCGGGCAGCTGCAAACCGCCAATGGTTGGTCCCTCGCGGGGCGCGGTCTGTTGAACGGCGATTTCAGCTTCGCCAAGGCCGAGATGCGCGCGGCCTGGCAAAGGGAAACCGTTGGGATCGTAGGAAGTTACGTCTGGCAAGAACCCGACCCGGATGAAAATATCGACGACGAGATATCGGAAATACGTTTGGACGGGCGCTATACAATCGACCAAAACTGGCTGACCCAGGCCCTCGCCCGATATGATATTAGTGAATCCGAGCCGATCCGATACGGGCTTGGCGTCACCTACCGCAACGAATGCGTACAAGTTAACATGAGTGTCAGCAGGCGCTTTACTTCGTCATCAAGTATTGAGCCTTCGACAGAATTCGGCTTTACCGTAGCTTTGACGGGATATTCCGTTGAAGGCAGTGGCCAACAGTTCAAGAGAAGATGCAGTTGATTCCAGGTTTCTCAAGTTTCCTTCGTTCCGGTTGGCTTAAACCGGTTGCTCCGGTTTTGACCGCGCTTGTCCTTGCTTTCGTCGCTCCGCAAACACAGGCCCAAAGCCTGTTCTCGCCTGCAATCAAGGTCAATCAGGATATCGTCACCTGGTACGAACTGGATCAACGCCAGCAATTCCTGACCGTTCTGGGCGCGCCAGGCGCATCAGACGAAGAAGTCCGCCAGGCCCTTATTGATGACCGCCTACGCCGACAGGTCATGCGTCAGGCCGGAATCTCGGCCAACCCCGAGGCCGTTCAATTGGGCATTGACGAGTTCGCAGCACGCGGCCAGCTTTCCAGCGATGAATTCCTGCAACTCCTTGCTGATGCCGGGGTATCACGTGAAACCGTACGTGATTTTATCGCCGACCAACTCTCGTGGCGTGATTTCATCAGCGCCCGGTTTATCTCGCAAGCGCGCCCGACCGAGGATGAGATTAACCGTGCCCTGGGCCAATCGGGCAGCGGCGGCCTTCAGGTTTTGCTCTCCGAAATCATCATCCCCGTGACACCGCAGACTCTGCCGCAAGTGCAATTGTTGGCCGACGAAATCGCTCTGGTTGAAGGGTTCGATGCCTTTTCAGCGGCGGCAACGCAATATTCGGCCGCTGGCACCCGCACCAATGGCGGTCAATTGGACTGGTTGAACCTGACCGAGCTTCCGCCCGCTTTGCAGCCGGTTATTCTTGGGTTGAAGACCGGTGACATCACCCAACCCATATCCCTGTCCAACGCCGTCGCACTGTTTCAGATGCGGGGCATCCGGGAAAGCGCAACAGCCGCGCCACAGTACTCCAAGGTCGATTACGCAATCTACAATCTGCCAGGCGGACGCAGCCCGGCAACCCTCGCGCGCGCAGCCGAATTGCGTGAAGAGGTCGATACCTGCGACGATCTCTACGGTATCGCACAGGATCAGCCCCCAGAAGTTCTGGAACGGATTGAGGCCGCACCAGCCGAGATTCCGCGCGATATAGCGCTGGAACTGGCCAAGCTGGACCTCAACGAGGTATCCACCACCCTGACCAGCAACAATGGTCAGACACTGCGCTTCCTGATGCTGTGCACGCGCACACTGGACCGTGGAGAAGAAACATCGCGGGCAGACGTCGCCAACGCCCTGACGCAGCAGCGCCTGCAAGCCTTTTCCGAAAGCCTTCTGGAGCAGCTGCGCGCCGACGCCACGATCGTCGAGCAATGACAGCCCCTATCGCGCTAAGCTGCGGTGATCCGGCCGGTATCGGCCCGGAAATCGCAGCAAAAGCTTGGGCCGAGCTGCGCGACACCTGCCCGTTCTTCTTCATCGGAGACGCAGCGCATTTGCCGGGCGGGACCCCGACCGCAAAAATTTCGGATCCGGCCGAGGCAATGAAACTTAGCACCACGGCCCTGCCCGTCCTACAGCTCGACTTTCCCGAATCCGCTCTTCCCGGCCGCCCTGCCTCCGCCAACGCGCCAGGTGTCATTGATGCAATCGAGTTTGGCGTATCCCTGGTCCAATCCGGTGCGGCCTCCGCGCTGTGTACGGCACCGATCCACAAAAAGGCACTGATCGACGGCGCCGGTTTCGCCTATCCCGGCCATACCGAGTTTCTGGCGGCGCTTTCTGGTTGCAAACGGGTGGTGATGATGCTGGCCAGCGACCAGCTTCGTGTGGTGCCCGCAACGATCCACATTCCGCTGTCCCGCGTCCCGGCGGAACTGACCCCTGACCTCCTGCAAGACACGATCGAGATCACCGCGCATGGCCTACGCACCCAATTCGGTATCCCGAACCCTCGCATCGCCATCGCGGGCCTCAACCCTCACGCAGGCGAAGGCGGCAAAATGGGACAAGAGGAACTGGACTGGATCGGCCCCCTGATCGAAAGGCTGCCTACCTATGACTACACGGTCACCGGCCCCCACCCGGCCGACACCATGTTTCACGCCGCCGCCCGCACCCGCTATGACGCAGCTATCGCGATGTATCACGACCAAGCGCTGATCCCGATCAAGACGCTGGACTTCGACCGCGGCGTGAACGTGACACTGGGACTACCCTTCATCCGCACCTCACCCGACCACGGCACCGCCATGGACATCGCCGGGCAAGGCATCGCCAACCCCTCCAGCCTGATCGAGGCCCTGAAGCTCGCTCAACGCATGGCGCAAAGCACTTGACCCTTCACCTGGCTGAAAATATCCCCGCCGGAGGCAAAAAAACTGGCGCACCGCCTCAACCCGCGCCACGGTAACCGGATCATGAGCGCCATCGACACCCTTCCCCCACTGCGCGAAGTCATCGCTGCACACCAGCTTTCGGCCCGCAAATCTCTGGGCCAGAATTTTCTGCTGGATCTGAACCTAACTGCCAAGATCGCCCGTCAGGCCGGTGATCTGACTACATGTGACGTGCTGGAAATCGGCCCCGGTCCCGGCGGCCTGACCCGTGGGCTTCTGTCCGAAGGCGCCCGTAAAGTCGTCGCCGTCGAAAAAGACACCCGCTGCATCGCCGCTCTCAACGAGATCGCAACCGCCTATCCGGGCCGGCTTGAGGTCATTAACGGCGATGCGCTTGAAATCAATCCGCTCGCCCACCTGACGCCCCCCATCCGCATTGCCGCGAACCTGCCCTACAATGTGGGCACAGAATTACTGGTGCGCTGGCTGACCCCGCCAGAATGGCCCCCGTTCTGGCAAAGCCTCACCCTTATGTTCCAACGCGAAGTAGCCGAGCGGATCGTCGCCCAACCCGGCAGCAAAGCCTATGGCCGCCTTGCCATCCTTGCTCAATGGCGGGCCGAGGCAAGGATCGCCATGTCCCTGCCGCCGGGCGCCTTTACGCCGCCCCCAAAAGTTTCCAGCGCGGTGGTCCACCTGACCGCCCTGCCCGAGCCTCGTTTTCCGGCAGATGCAGCCACCCTGTCCCGCGTTGTCGCGGCAGCCTTCAACCAGCGGCGCAAAATGCTGCGCGCCTCGTTGAAAGGCGTCGCTCCCGATATCGAAGACAGGTTGCGCGCTGCTGGCATAGAACCCACCGAAAGGGCCGAACAGATCCCGTTGGAAGCCTTCTGCGCTCTGGCTCGTGCAGTGAAGCAGCCCTAAGAAACAAAAAAACCTCGGGTCGAAACCCGAGGCCTAACTTTGCTATTCAAACCGATTACTCAGCCGCCTCCGGGGCGTCTCCCTTGTCGGCAGCGGGTTCTTCCGCTGCGGGCGCGGCCTTGGGCTTGCGCGCACGTGGCTTGCGTGCCGGTTTTTCCTTCTTCTCAGGTGCGGCGTCGCCGCCTTTGCTTTCGGGTGTCTCCACCAGACCGGATTCCGGTGCCGCATCTTCGGGCGCGAACCCCATCACATCAGGCTGCGGAGCCTCTGCCGGGTCGGCTTGACGGGCGGCTTCACGTTCCTGACGCTCGGCGCGCTCGCGGTCACGTTCGGCCTGGCGTTCGCGGTTCTGCCGCTCCTGCTCTTCGCGGCGGGCTTCCATCTCGCGTTGGGCTTCGCTCAACAGACGCAGGTAATGCTCGGCATGTTGCTGGAAATTCTCGGCGGCCACACGGTCATTGGACAGCTGCGCATCGCGGGCAAGCTGGTTGTACTTGTCAATGATCTGCTGGGGCGTGCCGCGCACTTTGCCTTCCGGCCCCGAGCTGTCAAAGACCCGGTTTACAACGTTGCCGCCAGAAGGACGATTGCGGTTATTCTTGGCCCGCGAGCGGGATTTGGAAGATCTCATCTACTTTCGTCAGCCTTGTCTTACGATGTCGATCACCTCGCGACGTACACTGCTCAAAGGCTTTAGCTGTGACGCGATGTCGACTTTTTGGGCTTGGCGTCAGGGGCGCGCTGTAACGGCGTCAACCTCGCTGACTATTCCTGAGTAAACATGTCCGGCAGGTTCAGACAAGGGGTTTGTCCCATTTTTCGCTGCTTTTTTACATCAATCGGCAGAAATCGGCCTCAGAACGTGTCGTCATTGCGGCATTCTGGCGAAAACGACGCGGTCGCGCCCATCCAGATCAGGAATAACGCGCGTCTCTGACAAACCAGCCGCATCAAAAAGCGCCGCCACGGCAGCGCCCTGCGTCGGGCCAATTTCCACCAGCAACCGCCCGCCCGGTAATAGAAAATCAGGCACACCGGCGGCGATGCGTCTGTACGCCCCAAGCCCATCCCCTTCGTCGGTCAGAGCCATGCGCGGTTCATGCTCGCGTACTTCCGGGGACAGCGCCTCCATTTCGGACAGCGAAATATACGGGGGATTCGAGACAATAAGGTCGTATTGACCCTCAATGTTTCCAAACCAATCAGATTGAAGAACCTCCACCCGGTCTTGTACCTGGTGACGCACGGCATTCGCACTGGTTTGCAGGCAGGCCGATTCACTCAGATCAACGCCAACGCCCGACGCGCTGGTGCGTTCAGCCAGCAAAGTGATCAGAATGCAGCCCGAACCTGTGCCCAGGTCCAGAACGTGATCAAAAGGCTCGCTCAAGGCGGCTTCGATCAGGGTCTCTGTTTCGGGACGCGGGTCCAGAACATCGCGGCTGACACGGAACCGACGGCCGTAGAATTCACGCTCGCCCAGCAGATGCGACACCGGGACCCGAATGGCCCGCAGCGCGATCAGTTGATCATAGCGTTCGGCGATTTCCGGCGCCAATTCCTCTGGCGCAATCAGGGTGACACGGCTGGCCTCGATCCGGGCGGCATGGGCAAGCAGAACACGTGCATCGCGCGCCGGATCATCGACGCCCGCCGCGCGTAGCCGCGCCGTCGCGGCAACCATCGCCATAGCCGCTGTCTGCGGCCCGTTCATTGTGCCATCTCGGCCAGCAAACGCGCCTGATCGTCAGCGGTGAGCGCGTCGATGATTTCGTCCAAGTCGCCCTGCATCACCTGATCCAACTTATAAAGCGTCAGGTTGATGCGGTGATCCGTCATGCGGCCCTGCGGGAAGTTATAGGTCCTGATCCGCTCAGAGCGGTCCCCGGACCCCACCTGACTGGCCCGATCGGCTGAGCGTTCACTGTCGATCCGCTGGCGCTCCATGTCATAAAGGCGCGTTTTCAGCACCTGCATGGCGATCTCGCGGTTGCGGTGCTGGGATTTTTCGGAACTGGTCACAACCAGCCCGGTCGGAAGGTGGGTAATGCGCACCGCCGAGTCGGTAGTGTTCACATGCTGTCCCCCCGCGCCCGAGCTGCGCATGGTGTCGATACGGATGTCATTGGCGTCGACTTGAATGTCCACATCCTCAGCCTCGGGCAAAACGGCCACGGTGGCTGCCGAGGTATGAATCCGCCCCCCGCTTTCGGTTTCGGGCACGCGCTGCACCCGGTGCACGCCGGATTCGTACTTCATCCGGGCAAAGACGTTCTCGCCCTTGATATGGGCCACCACCTCTTTGATGCCACCCAGATCGGAGGCCTGTTCTTCGATGATCTCAAACCGCCAGCCGCGCGCCTCGGCATAGCGCTGATACATGCGCAACAGATCGCCTGCGAACAATGCGGCCTCGTCCCCACCCGTGCCCGGTCGGATTTCCAGCATCGCTGGGCGTGCGTCGGCCTCGTCTCGGGGCAACAGCGCCAATTGCAGCGCATGTTCTGCCTGCGGGATACGGGCCTGAAGATCAGGAATTTCCTCTTCAGCCAGTTCCTTCATGTCGGGGTCGGCCAGCATCGCCTCGGCCTCGGCCAAATCGGCCCGCAATTGCCGCCAGGCCATGATCTGATCAACCACGGGCTTGAGATCCGAATACTCCTTGGCCAAGGCCGCAATATCTCCACCCGAGGCACCATCGGACATGGCCGCTTCGAGGTATTGGAATCGCTGGGTTATCTGCTCAAGGCGTTCTTCGGGGATCATCTGGGCGGTGTCCCCTAATATGCCGCTTTGGTCAAGGGCCGAGCTTGTGCTAAGATAGCCGGCATGAAGGGGTTGGTTTTCGTTTTATCGCTGTTTGCGGTGCCTGCCATGGCGGATTACGTCGGGCCGGACGGCAAGGTGCGCGACTGCTATTGCACAGACAAATCAGGTGCACGCGTGGATTTGGGTGAGATGATCTGCTTGCAGGTCGACGGCCGGATGTTCATGGCGCAGTGTCAGATGTCGCTGAACGTGCCAATGTGGCGCGAGGTGTCCGAGGGGTGTTTGTCCTCAGGGTTGGAGCGCAGCAAGCCACTCATCAACACGGTTACGGTTTACCCCAAAATCTGATCGCCCAAAGCGCAGGCGCGCATGGATGCGCAGGGTATCGCTGTCCTGCTGGACCGTGGTGTAGTCGGGAAAGCCGATCACTTTGCTGCGGGTGATGTAGGTGATCATCCCCTCATCCACCGACCCGGCCAGCACGGTAGTGCGCGGCGTGGCCTGCGCGATGTCGTCCAGTCGGGCAAGACCTTCCGGCCCGGTTTCAACGATGCGAATGACGCCGCCTTGCATATCCGTATCCGCCGTTGCAGTCAGCGGCATATGCCATTGGGCAGGGTCAGAGGGTGCGAGACGGATATAAACCCCCAGAGCCACAACAGCCCCGACTAGCACCCAAACGACCATCTTCTTCATCCTGAACCTCGTGTTTCCGCAGAACCTATTTGGTTCTTAGCGCCCGGCAAGGCACCAAGCGCCCCCTTACCGTGACGTCACGCTAGGCAGGATGCATAGCAGTTCGAAAAGCAGGTTTGCCGCCGTCAGCGCCGTCGTCCCCGCAGGGTCATAGGGCGGAGACACCTCGACCAGATCGCAGCCCACCACGTTCACCCCACTCAAAGCTTGAAGCAATTGCAGAGCTTGCGGCGTGGTCAATCCGGCGATCTCAGGCGTACCGGTGCCGGGCGCAAAGGCCGGATCAAGGCTGTCGATATCATAGGTGATATAAGTCGGATGCTCTCCGATCTCATTGCGAATTTGCGCGCCGATTACCGTCAGGTTCTGCTGCCACAACTCCCACGCGGGGAATTGCTTAAAACCCCAGCCCTTGGCCTGGGTGAAATCTGACGCCGCATAGCCCGAGCCGCGAATGCCGATCTGAAAGGTCTTGTCGGGGACGATCAGGCCCTCTTCATAGGCGCGGCGGAAGACGGTGCCATGGGTTTCACGCTCGCCAAACATCTCGTCATTCACGTCGGCGTGCGCATCCACATGCACCAGCGCCACAGGCCCGTGCTTGGCCGCGATCGCCCGCAGGATTGGCAGGGTGATCGAATGATCGCCGCCCATCGCAACTGGCGTCACCCCCTGCGCCAGAATGGCGTCATAGCTTTCCTTGATGATCTTCAGGCTTTCTGCCAGTGAAAACGTGTTGATCGCAAGATCGCCAATATCGGCGATCTGAAGGCTGTCAAAGGGCGCGGCAAAACTGGCCATGTTATAGGGCCGTATCATCGCACTTTCGGCGCGGATCTGTTTTGGCCCGAACCGCGTGCCCGACCGCCACGAGGTGCCGATATCTATCGGAATGCCCAGCACGGCCACATCCAGCCCCGCCAGAGACTCCGCCTGCGGCAGGCGCATGAACGTGTTCGGCCCCGAAAACCGCGCCAGATCATTGCCGCTGAGGGGTTGGTTAAACTGTGTCATGCCCGTATCTCTCCCGTCCGACCTTTTGGCTAAGGTGATACCGGAAAGATGGCTAACCAATGGTTAAGGCTGCAGTTTGTTCCATCCCAAAAGACAAATAATCTGCGTCGCCACATGGGCACCGGCGATCGCCGTCGCGCCCGAGGTATCAAAAGGCGGAGAGACCTCGACTACATCGCCGCCCTTGATGTTGATCCCGGCAATGTCACGCAAGATGATCTGCGCCTGAATAGAACTCAGACCACCCCAGACGGGTGTACCGGTGCCGGGGGCAAAAGCGGGATCCAATCCGTCGATGTCAAAGCTCAGATAAACGGGGCTGTCGCCCATGATCTCTTTGATCTTTTGCGCCACGGCGGCCGGGCCGGATTCGTAGACCTCGCGCGCATCGATGATGTTGACGCCCAGAGTGTCTTCGTTAGTGGTTCGGATACCCACCTGAACGGATCGCTTGGGGTCCACGATCCCCGATTTCACCGCCTTGTAGAACATCGTGCCGTGATCCACGCGGGTCATGTCGTCATCGGCCCATGTGTCCGTATGCGCATCGAATTGCAGCAGCGACATGGGCCCGTATTTCTCGGCATAGGCTTTCAGGATCGGGAAACTGATATAGTGATCCCCGCCCAAAGTGACCGAAGCGACATCAGCTGCCAGAATGGTGCGGATATGGTCGGTCAGCGTGTCGGGAAAGGCTGGGATATTGGCATAGTCATAGGCCATGTCGCCATAATCTACGATGGCCAACTCGCTGAGCGCATCGAAGGGCCAGCCATAGGGCGCATCGGGCGATTGCAGCGCGCTGGCCTCGCGGATTGCGCGCGGGCCCAGCCTGGTGCCGGGGCGGTTCGTCACCGCTTGATCGAACGGCACGCCGGTCACGGCGATGTCCACCCCTTTCAAATCCTTGGTGTATAGCCGCCGCAGAAACGACGTCGCTCCACCAAAGGTATTCTCGAACGACAGCCCCTTGAGGTCGGGGTTGGTGAATGCCTCATCCACCTGAGTTTTTGCGTCTTCCAGTCCCATGTCTTTTCCTTATCAGCCCAGTGGCTGTGCCTTTTCGACGATCCGCGCAAAGAAGGATGCCCCGATGGGCGCGATCTCATCGTTGAAGTTGTATTTCGGATGGTGCAGCCCGGCGCCATCACCCTGCCCCACAAACAGATAGGCACCGGGGCGCGATTGTAGCATGAATGAGAAATCCTCGGCCCCCATCATCGGCGGAACCTCGGTCAGCACGCGCTCATCCCCCGAGATATCGCGCGCCACATCGGCGGCGAATTCAGCCTTGGCGGCGTCGTTGATCGTGGCGGGGTAATTGACCTCATAATCCAGCCGAGCTTCGACCCCGTAAGACTGCGCCTGACCCTGCACGATCTGCGCCATTCGATCCATCACCATCTTCTGTACATTCGGATCAAAGGTGCGCACGGTACCGTTGATATAGGCAGTATCAGGGATCACGTTGTTCACAGAACCGGTATGGATCTGAGTGACCGAGACCACCAGATCGTCCAGCGCATAGTTGTTGCGACTGACAATGGTCTGAATCGCCTGCGCAATCCCGCAGGCCGCCATCACAGGATCGCGGGTTTCATGCGGCATCGCCCCGTGGCCGCCGACACCTTGAATATGAACTTCAAACGTGTCCACCGCAGCCATGATCGGACCGGTATTGGTCTGAAACATCCCCTCGGGCACGCCCGGCGCATTATGCAGGGCGTAGACCTGAGAGATGTCGAACCGCTCCATGATGCCTTCCTCGACCATGACGCCCGCGCCGCCGCCATCCTCTTCGGCGGGTTGAAAGATCAGGGCCACGCGGCCCGAAAAATTCCGCGTCTCGGCCAGATAGCGCGCCGCGCCCAGCAGCATTGTCGTATGTCCGTCGTGACCGCAGGCGTGCATATTCCCCGGCTTGGTCGAGGCATAGTCCACCCCGGTTTCCTCAGGGATCGGCAGCGCATCCATATCAGCGCGCAGACCGATGGTAGGCCCTTCGCCCTGCCCGTTGATAATGGCGACGATGCCGGTGGTCGCGATCCCCTCGTGAATCTCGTCCACACCGAATTCACGCAGACGCTCGGCCACGAAAGCTGCCGTTTCATGGCATTCGAATTTCAGTTCAGGGATCGTATGCAGGTGCTGCCGCCACGCGGTCATATCGGCGGTATAATCGGCAATTCGGTTGACGACGGGCATCTGGGGTGGACTCCTGTTGCGGTCTGCGGAATGGATGCATCTGACACCGGAACGAAAGGGTTCGCAATGGCCGAAAATCCTCTGATCCACGATAAAGACGCAGGCATCGAACGTCTGCTGGAGATCATGCGCCGCCTGCGCGACCCGCAGACTGGCTGTCCGTGGGATATCGAGCAGGATTTTGCGACCATCGCCCCATACACGATCGAAGAAGCCTATGAGGTCGCTGATGCTATCGAACGCGAGGCTTATGACGAGCTGAAGGGAGAGTTGGGCGACCTGCTGTTCCAATCGGTCTTTCACGCACAAATGGCTGAAGAAGCTGGGCATTTCACCTTTCAAGACGTGGTCCGCACCATGTCCGACAAGATGGTTGCGCGTCACCCACATGTGTTCGGTGACGAATCCCGCGACAAGTCTGCCGAACAGCAGACGCTGGATTGGGAAACGATCAAGGCAGCGGAACGTGCAGGTAAGGAACAGAAAGGCGCGCTAGACGGTGTGGCCACGAACCTGCCTGCCCTGCTGCGCGCGCACAAGCTGCAAAAACGCGCCGCGCGCGTGGGGTTCGACTGGCCCGACGCCAGCCATGTTCTAGCCAAGATCACCGAAGAGGCCGCCGAACTGGAGGAGGCCCGCGACAGCATGGATGCCGATGCACTCGAAGACGAATTCGGCGATCTGCTGTTTGTGATCGTCAATCTGGGCCGTCATCTGGGGATCGAGCCCGAAGCCGCCCTGCGCCGCACCAATGCCAAGTTCACTCGCCGGTTTGAACAGGTCGAATCCCGTCTGGCCGAACGCGGTAAAACACCCAGCCAAAGCGATCTGGCTGAGATGGACGCGCTGTGGGACGAGGTGAAAACCGAGGAGCATCGCGCCAATGGCAAACTCCCGCCGGTGGATGTCGCCACGGGGGTCTGAAACCGCTGGACAAGTGCTTTGACACTTGCGAGTGTCCGCCCTTCACGACCCCCGGAGACACCCATGCCGCGCAAAATCATTATCGACACCGACCCCGGTCAGGACGACGCCGTTGCCATCCTGTTGGCGCTGGCCAGCCCGGATGAAATCGACTTGCTGGGCGTAACAGCCGTCGCCGGGAACGTGCCGCTGGAGCTAACCGCCAAGAACGCGCGCATCGTCTGCGAACTGGCCGGCCACACGGACGTGCCGGTTTATGCAGGCTGTGATCGGCCGCTGAACCGCCCTTTGGTCACAGCAGAACATGTGCACGGCAAAACCGGACTGGACGGTCCCGTTCTGCCCGATCCGCAAATGCCGTTGGCCCAAGGGCACGCGGTCGATTTCATCATCGACACCCTGCGCGCGCATGAGCCGGGCACGGTGACTCTATGCCCACTGGGGCCGCTCACCAATATTGCGACGGCTTTCACCAAGGCCCCCGATATCGTTGACCGGGTACAGGAAATCGTGCTGATGGGTGGGGCGTACTTTGAGGTCGGCAACATCACTCCGGCGGCGGAATTCAATATCTATGTCGACCCTGAAGCCGCTGATATCGTGTTCAAATCCGGCGCGCCCATCGTCGTTATGCCACTGGACGTGACCCATGACGCGCTGGTCACGCCACACCGCAACGACGCCTTCCGCGCGCTGAACAGCAAGGTCGGACAAGCAGTGGCCGAGATGACTGATTTCTTCGAACGGTTCGACAAGGAAAAATACGGATCGGAGGGCGCACCCCTGCACGATCCCTGCGTGACCGCCTATCTGATCCGGCCTGAGCTGTTCTCGGGCCGTCACATCAATGTCGAGATCGAGACCCAGTCCGAGCTGACACTGGGCATGACCGTTGCCGATTGGTGGCGCGTCACAGATCGCCCGGCAAACGCCATGTTCATGGGCAGCGTCGATGCACAAGGGTTCTTCGATCTGCTAACCGAACGGCTGGCTCGACTATGAGTGCTGCACTTAAACTCGCCCGGCCTGAGGATCTGGGCCGTCTGATGACCCTTGTCGCCGCCTTTCACGCCGAAGCGGGCATCGATCAGGACGCTGATCACCGGCGCAACGCGCTGGCACCGCTGCTGGACGGTATTCCCCATGGCTGCGTATATTTGATCGGTCCGGCGCGTGCACCGCTTGGATACGCGGTTTTGACCTTTGGGTGGTCTGTCGAGTTCGGCGGAATGGACGCCTTTATCGACGAGATTTACATCCGCCCCGCCGTGCGGGGTCGCGGCATCGCCACCGAGGTGCTGCTGGACCTGCCCAAAGCCCTTGCCAGTGCCGGGCTGACCGCCCTGCACCTTGAGGTCGACCGCACCAATGAAACCGCGCAGAAGCTATATCTGCGCACCGGCTTCAAACCGCGCGATCGCTATGTATTGATGAGCAAGAAGCTCTGATAGCAGTCTTTTGTCAGCCCCCCAGCGACAGCACGTTAGCGCAACTCGCCTCTATACATATAGATGGGCGAATCCATGTCTTTGACGGGGTCGGTTGCTGAAACTGCCTGCCCTGAAACCGGGTAAACACCTGGTGCCGAGCAGGCCGCCAGAAAAACAGTACTAATCACTGTTGCCGCAAGAAGGAATTTGGAACCAGTCATGGTATTCTCCTTTCGAGTAGTGACCTCAGGTTAGGGTTTGGCGGCCTCGCCCAAATAGGGAAAAGTTCACACAAAATTGCCTTTATGTTGCCACAATGTTGGCAACTACTTGCAAACGTTGGACAAAAATTTTTCGAAAAATTGAAGATTCTTTACCTAACGTAACCTGCGCGCACTTTTCAGGCGACAGCACGAGGTTTTCAACGCGTATAAAGGGTGCGGATCGGACAATCCGCATAACCGATTCCCCACGAGTTCAGGGCGAGAGACGAAAAAGCCCGGCCTTCCAGCGAAGACCGGGCCGATTTGCGTCTTTTGGTACGATCAGCGTTTGAGGATCGAAGCCCCCGCATATTCTGCGACCTCACCTAGCGATTCCTCGATGCGGATCAGCTGGTTGTATTTGGCTAGCCGGTCCGACCGCGCGAGGCTGCCGGTTTTGATCTGACCGCAATTGGTCGCAACCGCCAGATCTGCAATGGTGGCGTCCTCGGTCTCGCCCGAACGGTGCGACATCACGTTGGTGTACCGCGCGCGGTGGGCCATATCGACAGCGCGCAGCGTCTCGGTCAGCGAACCGATCTGGTTCACTTTGACCAGCATCGAGTTCGCACAGCCGCGATCGATGCCTTCGGCCAGACGTTCAGGGTTGGTCACGAACAGGTCGTCACCCACCAATTGCACCTCGTTGCCGATGGCGTCGGTCAGAGCTTTCCAGCCGTCCCAGTCATCTTCGGACATGCCGTCTTCGATCGAGATGATCGGATAGTCATTGACCAGCGCCGCCAGATAGGCCGCGTTTTCCTCGGACGTCAGTGTCGTGCCCTCGCCCGCCAGCACGTATTTGCCGTCTTTGTAGTATTCGGTCGCGGCGCAATCCAACGCCAGGTGGATTTCTTCACCGGGTTTGTAGCCAGCCTTTTCGATGGATTTCAGGATGAAATCCAGCGCCTCGCGCGTGCTGGCAATGTTGGGGGCAAAGCCGCCCTCATCACCGACGCCGGTGGCCAGACCGGCCGAGGACAGCTCTTTTTTCAGTGTGTGGAACACTTCGGACCCCATGCGCACCGCCTCGCGGATATTCGCTGCCGAGGTCGGCATGATCATGAATTCCTGAATGTCGATAGGGTTGTCGGCATGTTCGCCGCCATTGATGATGTTCATCATCGGCACTGGCAGAACGCGGGCCGAGGTGCCGCCGACATAGCGGTACAAAGGCTGGGTGGTGAAATCCGCCGCCGCCTTGGCCGCCGCTAGCGAGACACCCAGAATAGCGTTTGCGCCCAGACGACCTTTATTCTCGGTCCCGTCCAATTCGATCATCGCCTGGTCGATGGCGACCTGTTCAGTCGCGTCAAAACCCACCAGCTCCTCGGCAATCTCACCGTTCACGGCAGCGACCGCTTCCAGCACGCCCTTGCCCATATAGCGCGCCTTGTCACCGTCGCGCTTTTCCACCGCCTCATAGGCCCCTGTGGACGCGCCCGAGGGCACAGCCGCACGGCCCATGGTGCCGTCTTCCAGGATCACGTCCACTTCCACAGTCGGGTTGCCCCGACTGTCCAGAATTTCGCGTGCGTGGATGTCGATGATGGTGCTCATGAGGCGCATTCCTGTGGCTGCAATCAGTTGCACGCCTCATAGCATCACAGGGCAAAAAGTAAACCATTCATGTTATCGCTAACACATTGCGAAGCAGGTGTTTGCGCAAACCTGCGACGATCCGTCAAGCCGCAGCCACCATGACCCGCGCCAAACGACGTTCCCGCAGGAAAGTGTAAAGACCCGATCCTAGGATCAACGAAGCCCCCGCAATGGTCATCAGGTCCGGGCGTTCGCCGAACATGATCATGCCCGCCGTGATCGAAAACACCAGCCGTGTATAGCGGAACGGAGTCAGCGCCGAGGCGTCCCCCACTCGCATCGCCGTGACGATGCCGTAGTAGCCCAAAACACTAAACAGAACGGCCCCAGTCAACGGCCCCATCTGCGGGCCTGTGATCGGGACCAGCGGTTGCGCCTGTACCACCATCAGCACCAACCCGCCCAAGATCGCCGCGATATAGGCCTGCATCGCCACTACGGACGAGGCGATATCAGCGTCCAGTCGCCGTGTAATCAAATCCCGTGCGGCAATACAGACAACGCTGATCACAACCAACAGGGTCTCAGGCTGGAACCCGGCCAGACCGGGGCGGATGATCATCAAAACGCCCAGAAACCCGACGCAGACCGCGCTCCACCTACGCCAGCCGACCTGCTCACCCAGAAACAGCGCCGCGCCGACAGTTACGGCAAGCGGCAATGCCTGGAAAACGGCGGCGACTGTGGACAGATCAACTAAGGCCAGCGCAGTCACGAAGGCAATCGCACCGACCCCTTCGCTGACTGCACGGACAAGTGGCAAGGGGCGCCACGCAGCCCGATCAAAGATGCGCTTGCGCGTTACGACGGTCATCAACGCAAAGATCAGGCCGCACACCGCACCCAGCAAAATCATGATCTGACCGGTCGGCACCGAGGCCGACAGGTGCTTGATGAACGTATCCTCAAGCGCAAAGGCCGCCATTGCGCCGACGACCAATAGAATGCCGTTTACGTTGTTCATGATCCGATCCGTCAGAGGAGCGCTGTTCGCCCGATCACAGAAATCGAACACGGCTTGGTCAGGCAAGCCCTATCCGCACGGAATACATGAATTCGCGTGCGGTCACCGTTCGCGATTCGTGATGAATCAGTCCTGTTCCAGCGGAACACCATAGAGTTCCAGCCGGTGGCCTTTCAGCTTATAGCCCAGCTTGGCCGCGATCTTTTCCTGCAAAGCCTCGATCTCGGGGTCGACGAATTCAATGACCTGCCCCGATTGCATGTCGATCAGATGGTCGTGATGGTCCCGTTCGGCATCCTCATAGCGCGCGCGGCCATCACCGAATTCCAGACGCTCGAGAATCCCGGCTTCTTCGAACAGCTTCACAGTGCGATAGACCGTCGCGATAGAGATCCCCGCATCGACCTTTGAAGCGCGGGCATACAGTTCTTCTACATCCGGGTGATCCTCGCTTTGTTGCAGCACCTGGGCGATGGTGCGGCGCTGACCTGTCATGCGCAGGCCCTTGGCCTCGCAACGGGCGATAATCGTGTCGGACATGAGTGACCCTCGGGGTGTATTCGGTTCTCTGTCTTAATACGTCTGCGCACTCTGCGCCACAGGGGAATTGTATCTTAGGCAACGCGCCGCAGGTCGGCCCAGATCGGCAAATGGTCCGAGGCGATATGTGCAGGTCGCGCATCGTGAACGCCATGCACCACCGCCTCGAGCCCTGCGCCCAGCGCGATGCGATCCAACGCGCCCAAAGGCTGCGCGGCGGGAAAGCTGGGAACCGGAGGCAGGAACCGCATGTCAGGTGCCAGATGATCCAGCACCGGCTGACGCGACCATTCGTTGAAATCCCCGGCCCAGACTGTAGGCATCTGCGCCAGGTCAACGTCACAGCGGCGGATATGGGTGATCTGCTGACGGCGCGATGCGGGCAGTAGGCCCAGATGCATTCCCATCACGCGCAGCGGCCCGATGGGAGTGTCGAATTCAACCCGCACCGCCCCCCGAGGCTCCAGCCCCGGAAGGTCGTGATGTCCGGTCTGTCGCACTTGGATCGTGTCACCCTTCCAGATCACCGCATTTCCATGCCAACCCAGACTGCCTGCCCCGCCCAGATCGACAATCTGCCATCCGGCCTCGTCCAGCATGAAATGCGGCAGGGCTGCGGGGCGTGGTGGCAGGCGTTTGTCGGCCTCCTGCAACACAACGATATCGGCCTTCATATTGTCGATGACCTGCATGATGCGCTGCGGTTGGCGGCGGAAATCAAGCCCGACGCATTTCTGGATGTTGTAGCTGGCAATGCGAAGCGTTGGCGTGGATGTCATAGCGCTCGGATCAAAAATCTTATCCCAACAGTGCCACGCCCTGCGCCCAGCGCAACATTAAATTTCCACGCGTGTTGTAAGGATCGGATGTGCAAGAGGGTTTTCGCCTTGTATACCCTTTGGCATAACAGTTCCTACACCGCCTGCCCAAACCGAGGACTCCACGTGAGCACCACCTTCGCGACCCTGGTCATTGCTGATATTTCCGGCAGCACGCCTTTGTACAAGGCTGTAGGCGATGCCGAGGCACAAAGGCTGATCCAGTTGGAACTGGATCGCCTGCGGCGCGTCCTGTTTGAACATGGCGGGGTGCAGGTCGGTCAGAAGGGGGACGATGTTCTTAGCTATTTTGAGGATGCGGATGCGGCAATCAACGCCGTCCTGACCCTGATAGAAGGATCGCCCGAAACTTCGCTGTCGGTCCATGTCGGCGTTCACTGCGGGCCGATCGTTATCGCGGAAAAGGGTGTCTATGGCGAGGCCGTGAACGTGACCGCCCGTCTTGCCTCTGTGGCCAATCCCGGCGAGGCCTGCGTCAGTGACGAGGCCGCCGCATTGCTGCACAACGGCGCGCGCCAGATGCTGACCCCGCTGGGTCAGCTGAACCTCAAGGGTTTGACTGAACAATTCGCGGCGCATTCGCTGGTCAACCCCGCCGCAAATTCGTTTACCCAAACCCGCCTGCCCCAATCCTATGGCCGCACCGAAGACAGTCTTGCCGCGCCCGAGCATCTGACGCTGGTGCTGCGACACGAAGGCCAAAGCTGGAGCTGCCCTGACAATAGTGAGCTAACAATCGGGCGGTCGCCAAATTGCGACGTGGTGCTGAGCCAGCCTTGGGTGTCGCGCCTGCACATGGTGCTGTCCATGAAGGACGGCAGGCTAGTTCTTTCTGACCGCAGCACGTCGGGCACCTATGTCCAACCCGAGGCCGGGCGGGAAATCCAGTTAAAGCGTGAAACCGTCATGCTGGCAGATCGGGGTCTGATCTCTCCGACACTGCCCATCGAACAATCCGAGGCCTGTTTGCAATTCGAAATTCTGGGTCGTCGTCAGGTGCCGCAGAACGTGGCGTGAACCACTTCGCCTTCTGAGGGCGGGCGCGTCAGGTCGATCGCGTCAGGCTGATCCTCATAGGGGCGCGACAGCACGTCATTCAAACGGTGGAACGGGGCATAATCGCCCCGTAAGGCTGCTTGTATCATCTGCTCGACACGGTGATTGCGCGGGATGAACACCGGGTTCGCCGACATCATCGTGGCACGCGGATCGTTTTCCCGCTGCAGCCGCGCCTGCCAAGCATCGGCCCATTGATCGAAGGCTTGCGGGTCTGTGAACTGATCGCGCGCAGTATCACCGCCCAGCGCGCGGAAGGTATTTGTAAAGTCGGCCTGGTTCTGCGCCATTCGCGCCAAAAGGTCCGAAACCAGTTGCCGATCCCCGTCCTCCTCGGTCACAAGCCCGATCTTGGCCCGGAACCGCGTTAGCCAATGCTGTTCCATCAGATCGGGCATGGCGTGAACGATCTCGGTCGCTTCTTCCACAGCGGCCTCTTTGTCGTCTATCTGCTGGATCAGGGCCGTCGCCAGTTGCGCCACGTTCCACACCGCGATGCCGGGTTGGTTCGAATAGGCATAGCGCCCCATCCGGTCGATCGAGCTGTAGACCGTATTCGGATGATAGCTGTCCATGAAGGCGCAGGGGCCGTAATCAATAGTCTCACCGGCAATCGAGCAATTGTCGGTGTTCATCACCCCATGGATGAAGCCCACGCTCATCCACCCGGCAATCAGTTCAGATTGCGCCTGCGCCACGGCGCGCAACAGGCCCAAAGGCCCCTCTGCCTGCGAATAGTGGCGTTGGATGGCATAGTCGGTCAGTCGGCGCAGGCTGTCCAACTGCCCCCGCGCGGCAAAGACCTGAAACGTACCCACGCGCAAATGGCTACGCGCGACGCGCGTCAGTACCGCGCCCGGCATGGGTTCTTCGCGGAAAACAACCTCGCCCGTCTCGACAGCAGCCAAGGCCCGCGTCGTGGGGATGCCCAGCGCGTGCATCGCCTCGGACACCACGTATTCGCGCAAAACAGGCCCCGACCAAGCGCGCCCATCCCCTTGACGGCTAAAGGGCGTGGGGCCAGACCCTTTCAGCTGAATGTCCCGGCGCAGACCGTCTGTTCCAACGGTCTCACCCAGCAAAACCGCACGCCCGTCCCCCAATTGGGGATTGTAGTTGCCGAACTGATGCCCCGAATAAAGCTGCGCGATGGGTTCGGCCCCCTCGGGCAGCGTATTGCCGGCAAAAGCCTCGGCCATGTCCTGCACCTCGCCTGGCGTGATCCGCAGGACCTTCGCCAGATCGGTGTTAAAGGCGATCAGTTGTGGCGCACGCACAGGCACCGGGGCCTGCCGGGCGTAGAAACTGTTGGGCAGGCGGGCGTAGCTGTTGTCAAACGGGATCGTCAGGGTCATGCGCAAAAGATATTCCTCATCCACGCGAATACCATAGCGGATCACGCAATCCCGTGCATAATCGCCCCAAACACCCCGAGGGCCCCATGACCGCACAAGAGATCATCGACCACCTGAACCTGCAACAGCACCCCGAGGGCGGCTGGTTCCGCGAGACATGGCGCGCCGACAACGCAGGCCGCGCCACCGGCACCTGTATCTACTTCCTTCTGGCCGAGGGGGAACGCAGCCATTGGCACCGCGTCGATGCGACCGAGATCTGGCTGTACCACGCGGGCGATCCGCTAATCCTGTCGCTCAGCGCCTCGGATGACGGCCCGGCGACCGAGCACCTCTTGTCCCCCGACCTGACACAAGGCGCGCCGCAACTGATCGTCCCCAAGGGTCATTGGCAGGCCGCGCGCAGCACCGGCGCCTATACGCTGGTCAGCTGCACGGTTTCCCCGGGATTCGAGTTCGACGGGTTTGAGCTGGCCGCGCCCGGTTTCGACATCCCCAAGGGCTAAGCCATGGATCACCGCGCCCTCATCGCGTCGATCCCGCCCGAGGCGAAAGACAAACTGCAAGAGCGGTCCAACACGGCCGGGCTGCGGCATCTGGCGCTGTATCTACTGGCGTTGTCTGTCACCAGTATCGGCATCATTGCGCAGGTGCCTTTATGGCCTTTGCTGATCCTGCCTCAGGGTATCCTGCTGGTGTTCCTGTTCACCCTCAGCCATGAATGCACGCACAAGACGCCGTTCAAATCCCCTTGGCTGAATGAGGTCGTGGGCCATCTGGTGGCGATTCCGATTGCCCTGCCCTTTGTCTGGTTTCGGTATTTTCACCTGGCCCATCACAAATGGACCAACCACCCCGAGAATGATCCCGAACTGGGCGGCAAACCCAAGCCCGACAATTGGTCCAGCCTGCTGATTTACCTCAGCGGCTGGCCCTATTGGCGTGCCATGGCGCAGGTTCTGGTGCAAAATGCCTGCGGTCGGATCCACGCGCCCTATCTACCGGCGCGTCAGCACAAAGCCATGCGGCTGGAGGCGCGGGTGCTACTGGGCCTCTACGCCCTAGCGCTTGTCAGCCTGTTTATATCACCCGTGCTGTGGTGGCTGTGGCTGCTCCCCGTTCTGGTCGGCCAGCCCTTTCTAAGGCTGTACCTTCTGGCCGAACACGGACTCTGCCCGCCGGTCGCAAATATGCTCGAGAATTCCCGCACCACCTTCACCAACCGCCTGATCCGCTTTCTGGCCTGGAACATGCCCTACCACGCCGAGCACCACGCTTTTCCGAATGTCCCCTTCCATCAGCTTCCGGCGTTGCACGAATGGACCAGAGCGCATTTGAAATCGACGTCAGACGGGTATTCTAACTTTACAAGCGCGTACATCCGCAAAGTAAGGAGCTAACAACACCGGCGGTTGCTCTGGATGGCTAGCAACCAGACGTCATCAAACAGCTTGTGACCAGAATATTAGGCCAGTGCGATTTCGTTTTCGATGCCAGCCGCACCTTCCGCAAGGACATAACCAAGATCCTCTAGGGACGCGACTGACCAATCTGACAAATAGTTGGTGGCATCATACGAGCCATCATCTGCCACATACCCGATATACCCGGTCATCAGCTCATCCTGATACTCTTCTTCGTCCCAGTGTCCTCCTGCTGTGCCCGACCCACCGTCAGTCTCTACAAACAAGAAATCGTCTTCAGTGAAGTAGCCGACATAAGCTGAGTTCGCTGCATCACCGGTATAAACGCTGGTCACTATGTCATCAGTCGGCCGTCTGGTGCCATTGTCGTCCACCACAGTCGATACCAGACCGTAGTAGTCCCAAAGCGTACCAAGACCCATGACATGCATCATTTCATGCAGAACAATATCATCGAATTGCCCGGCATCATGATACGCCAGAGCGTCCGCTTCGTCGAACGTCATTTCTCCCAAAGCTGGCAAACCAGTATCAGAGCGTATTGCGGTCGGACCCGCCTGCCCCAGCACGCCGCCTTCTCCGTCTATTGCATCCAAATCCGCCATGATGACGAGGTCGTCGTAGAGGTTCCCTTCTCCATCGACAGCGTCTTCGATATCGCCATCAACAAGCGAAGCCAAATAGTCTGCGGACGCAATGAACACTGACTTCAGATCTTCAGGCCAGTCACCTACAAACCGGACTTCAATATTGTATTGAAGGCTGTCGTCGATTCCGTCGCCTTGACCGGTGATGTACGTGTCCGTGACAACCTCTGTTTCGGTTTCACCCCCGCCGCCTATGCCTGCTGGCGGCCCTTTGCTGCCCCTGGCGGCCGCTGACTCATCGATCATCAGCAGATCACCGCTCAAAGTTCCGATGGATTGTTTGTTATTTTCGGATTCATGCAGACGCGAAGCTCCCGCGCCTGATGACTTCACGTAGTCAAGGAAATTTCCACTGTTTTCAGATGGCATACCCTTCTCCCTCGAGCCTAGTCGAATACCGCCACCCAGTTTATTTTCGAGGATCTAATCCAAACAAAAGAAAATGACTAAAATGTGACTTGACGCGAATTTAGCGCACTCATTTCACAACAATAGACCAATAAATCTAGGCTTTGTTTGCATAAAGCACACTAGATGATAGTTATTGGTGTGACACATAGAGTGACCTAAAAACGCTTAATCGAGTCCTCAATACGCTCGACACTACTCACTACGCCTCCTCCCACAAGCGCGCTGACGCCTGTGGTTCCGGGGCATGAGGTCGGCAGGCCCCGCGCCACACGGACGGCGAGGTAGGCGAAGGCTTGGGCTTCCAGCATGTCCCCGTCCAGACCCACGGCCTCGACCGGCTCGACTGCGCAATCGAGGCCCGCGCGCAGCATGTCCATCAGCACCGGGTTGCGGCGGCCTCCACCCGTGACCAGCACGCGCGCGGGGGGTTTGGGGCAATGCTCCATCCCCTGCATCACGCCTGCGGCGCACATGCCGGTCAGGGTCGCCACGGCGTCGGCGTCCGATAGTTCCTGCACCAGACGGATCATCTCGGCAAAGTCGTTCCGGTCCAGCGATTTGGGGGGCATCTTGCGAAAGAACGGCTCGGACAGGAACAGCTCCAGCGCGCCTGCCTCGACCGACCCTTGGCGGGCCAGCGCGCCGTCCCGGTCCATCGGCAGGCCCAGCCGCGCCTGCATCAGGTCATCCACGGGCGCATTGGCCGGGCCGGTGTCAAAGGCCAGCAACGCACCGGGAGCCTCGGGGCCGTCAAAGCTGGGGTCCACATAGGTCAGGTTCCCCACTCCGCCCAAGTTCAGGAAGCACAGAGGTTCGGTCGCGCCGATCCACTTGGCGCAGGCAAAATGGAAGAACGGCGCCAGCGGAGCACCCTCTCCCCCCATCGCCACGTCGTCACTGCGGAAATCCCACACGACCGGAACACCCAGCGCCTGGGTCAGACCGTCGCCGTCGCCCACTTGCAACGTCCCACGCCCGCGCGGCTCATGCGCCAGGGTCTGACCGTGAAAGCCGATCAGGTCGATCTCGTCGAACTCGGACAGCGCCTCGGCATGGGCAACCGTCACCAGCTCGGCAGCGGCATCGACGTCGGGCCCGTGCCACTGGCCCAGCGCGGCCCGTAAAACGGCGCGCTCGGCATCTGAATAGGCCCGGTATCCGCTGGGACCAAAGCCCAGAATGCGCACACCATCGGTTTCGACCACAGCCGTATCAACACCGTCCAGAGACGTGCCCGACATGGCGCCCAATGCCCTGACTGCGCCTGTTTTGCTGATCGCCCGACCCATGTTTGCCCTCGTGTTCGTCACGCCCGTTGATCCGGCGCTTTGGCCTCAGCCTGCACGGTAACGCGAAGACAGTGCAAGCCACATCGGGCCCGGCCCGCGCTTTTCGTGCAAAAGGTGCCTTTTCCTTGCCACCCCCACCGCCTATACACTGCCCCGCAACATAAACCCAAAGGGCACGGATATGACCTACCACCCCAAATCGGATTTCATCGCCACGATGATCGAGCGCGGCTTTCTCGCCGACTGCACCGATTATCAGGGCCTTGACGAGGCGCTGATCAGCGGGGTGCAAACAGCTTATATCGGCTATGACGCAACGGCGCAGTCGCTGCATGTGGGCCACCTGATGAACATCATGGTGCTACGCTGGCTGCAAAAGACCGGCCACAAGCCGATCACGCTGATGGGTGGCGGTACGACCAAGGTGGGTGACCCCTCGTTCCGGTCGGATGAACGCCCCCTGCTGGGCCCCGAACAGATCGACGCAAATATCGCAGGAATGCAGAAGGTGTTCGCCAAGTACCTGTCCTATGATGACAGCGAGACCGGCGCGCTGATGCTGAACAATGCGGAATGGCTGGACAGTCTGAACTACCTCGATTTCCTGCGCGATATCGGGCGGCACTTCTCGGTCAACCGGATGCTTTCGTTCGAGTCCGTAAAATCGCGGCTGGACCGCGAACAATCGCTGAGCTTTCTCGAATTCAACTACATGATCCTGCAGGCCTATGACTTCCTTGAGCTGAACCGCCGCTATAGCTGCGTTCTGCAGATGGGCGGTTCGGACCAATGGGGCAACATCGTCAACGGTATCGACCTGACCCGCCGCGTATTGGATCACGAGATATACGGCCTGACCACACCGCTGCTGACCACCAGCGACGGCCGCAAGATGGGCAAGTCGCAGGGCGGTGCGGTTTGGCTGAATGGCGACATGCTGTCAGCCTATGAGTTCTGGCAGTTCTGGCGCAACACCACCGACGCGGATGTTGGCCGGTTCCTGAAGATCTTCACCGAACTTCCGATGGATGAATGCGACCGTCTGGCCGCGTTGCAAGGATCTGAGATCAACGAGGCCAAAATCCGCCTCGCCAACGAAGTCACTACTCTGCTGCACGGGGCCGAGGCCGCCGCAACCGCCGCGGCGACCGCCCGCGAAGTGTTTGAAAAAGGCGGCGTGGGCGATGATCTTCCAACGCTGACGCTGCGCGCAGATGATCTGCCTACTTCGATCGTGCAGTTGATCGTGAAATCAGGCCTGGCCAAAACCGGCAAAGAGGCCAAGCGCCTGATCGCCGAAAACGGAGCCAAACTGGATGACGCGCTGCTGACTGATGCAGGGTTGATGATCGACGCCGGTGCGCTGTCGTCTCCGATCAAACTGAGTGCGGGTAAAAAGCGCCACGCGCTGGTGCAACTGGGCTAAGCTCAGTTCTATCCTAAGAAAAACGGCCACCCAAATGGGTGGCCGTCGTCGTTTCAGGTATGGCCTGTCTTAGCGGTTCCCACGGTTGCCATTGTTACCGCCGTTACCGTTTCCGCCGCCACCGTTGCCCGAGCCACCGCCCTGACCATTGTTGCCGCCGCCATTACCTGTGCCTGGGCCGGACCCGCCAGTGTTGCCGCCACCGTTACCGGGGTTGCCACCATTGCCGTTCCCGTTTCCGGGGCCGCCATTGTTCCCACCGTTGCCATCGCCGCCGCCGTTGCCACCGCTATTATTGCCACCGCTATTATTGCCACCGCTATTATTGCCGCCGTTGCCGTTTCCGCCGCCACCGTTGCCTGAGCCTCCGCCCTGACCGTTATTGCCGCCGCCATTACCGGTACCAGGACCGGAGCCGCCATTATTGCCGCCGCCGTTACCGGGGTTGCCACCATTGCCGTTCCCGTTTCCGGGGCCGCCATTGTTCCCATCGTTGCCGTTTCCGCCGCCGTTGCCACCGCCATTATTTCCGCCGTTACCACCGCCGCCATTGCCGGGTCCACCACCATTGCCGGGGCCACCGCCACCATCACCTGGTCCGTCGCCGCCACCGCCATCACCCGGCCCATCTCCGCCGTCACCAGGCCCGTCACCGGGCCCATCGCCGCCGCCGCCGTCACCCGGCCCATCGCCAGAGTTTCCGCCACCGCCCGGACCGCCGACACCCGGCCCTGCATCGGCCGACTGCTCGTTGTCACGATCTTCCCCAAGCGGAGCGTTGGATCCGATCGAGGCAGTCGGCAAATCTGTTAGCAAACCTGCAAGCCCCGGACATTGTTCGCCCGTTACCTGCAAAGTGGTCAGAAAATCACTCTGTTTTTGCAACCGCTCCAAAAAGCTGGGCGTCACCTGCGCACAGTCGCACAAGGCCGCGTAATCACCGCTTTTGGTCACATCGCGCGCGGTTTTCCAATTGCACACTTCAGGCGCGGCCGAGGCTTCACCCACAAACATCACACTCGCCAAGGGGACAACTAAAAGCCCTCCGGCCGCACCTTTCAAAACATTACGCATCACAGCACCTCCATTCACCAAACACGCGAATTGCAAAGTTTCTTCGGTCACGAAGTGGCGATTGGACGTGATCCCCACATGAGCCAAACATGAAGACGCCTTCATACTTGCTCGTGGCACAGCCCCTTCCCTGCAACCGATCACTGGACAGACAGGGGTGCGACAGGTTATTGAACAGGTGTTCATATATTGTAAAGGAGCCCGCAATGCACCTGTCCAACACAGCCGCACTCATCACCGGCGGAGCGTCGGGTCTGGGCGAGGCAACCGCGCGCCACTTCGCTGATCAGGGCGCGCAGGTCACGATTCTGGACCGCGATGCCGACCGGGGCCCAAATGTCGCCAACGAAATCGGTGGTCACTTTGTCCAGACCGATGTGACCAACGAGGCATCGGTGACCGAGGCCGTTGCATTTGCGACAAGTAAGATGGGGCGTGTCACGGCAGCTGTGAATTGCGCAGGCATCGCCTTGGGCATCAAGACCGTTGGACGCGACGGCCCGCACCCTCTGGACGCGTTTCAGCGCACAATCGACATCAATCTGGTCGGCTCGTTCAACGTCTCGCGCCTTGCGGCGGCTGAGATGGCCAAGAATGACCCTGAACCGGACGGTGCACGCGGCGTGATCATCAACACGGCCTCTATCGCGGCGTTCGACGGGCAAAAGGGGCAGACGGCCTATGCGGCCTCAAAAGGAGGGATCGTGGGAATGACCCTGCCCATGGCGCGCGACCTGGCCTCGACCGGTATCCGCGTGATGGCGATTGCACCGGGCATATTCATGACGCCCATGCTGGCCGGACTACCGGAAGAGGTGCAACAGCAGCTGGCCGCCGATGTGCCTAACCCTGCCCGCCTTGGCGACCCGCACGAATATGGGAGGCTGGCCGGGTTCATCGTGGAAATGGGCTATCTGAACGGAGAGGTCATCCGCATCGACGGTGCGCTCAGAATGCGGTAAACCTGCGCCATGAACGAGCGCGAGAAAATGGAGGCCGGGCAGTGGTATTGTTGTCTGGACCCGGAACTGAACGCCTTGCGCGATCAAGCCAGACGCGCCGTTCATACCCATAATACCAGCCCACCGGACCGGCGCACAGACATGGGGCCGGAACTGCGCGCCCTTTTCGGTCATGTAGGCGCGGACTGTTTGCTAGAAGCACCGTTTCACTGTGCCTATGGGATGAACATTCATCTGGGTGACAGAGTTTATTTCAACGCCGGTTGCGTCGTTCTGGATACGGCCCCGGTCCGGATCGGCGACGATACGATGTTCGGGCCCCATGTGCAGATTTATTGCGCCCAGCATGCCAAAGATACGGCAGATCGCGCGCAGGGGCTGGAGGTTGGTTTGCCTGTCACAATCGGCAAACATGTCTGGGTCGGTGGCGGAGCAATCCTGTTGCCCGGTATCACCATCGGCGACAATGCCACCATCGGCGCGGGCAGCGTAGTCACAAAGGATGTCGTCGCCGGGCAGACCGTGGTTGGAAACCCAGCCCGCGTGCTGCCAGCCTAAGCGCCCTCAGCTTTTTCCTCTAGCATCAGCCATTCCTCTTCGGCAGCGGCGAGTTTTTCCTGCCGCTCGACCAAAGCCTCGGTCGCTTTCTGGAACTTAACCGGCTCGCGGGTGAACAGCTCGGGGTCGGACATCAGCTCTTCCAGCTTGCCGATCTCGGCCTCAAGCCGTTCCATCTCGGCAGGCAGTTTTTCAAGGCGATGTTTTTCCGAGAAGGACAGACCCGCCTTCGGCTGCACCTCTTGCTTGACCTTCGGCTTGGAAAGTTTTAATTTCTCTTCCTTCATAGGGAGGAGATCGCCGCGCTGAGCTATGTAATCCGACCAACCACCCGCATAGACAGTGGCGCGTCCGTTGCCCTCCATCGCGATGGTCGTTGTGGCGACACGGTCCAGAAAATCGCGGTCGTGGCTGACCAACAGGACGGTGCCGTCATAATCGTCCAACAGCTCTTGCAGCAGGTCCAGCGTTTCCACGTCCAGATCGTTGGTCGGTTCGTCCAGCACCAGCAAGTTCGAGGTTTTGGCCATCAGTTTCGCAAGCAACAACCGCGCTTTTTCACCACCCGAGAGGGATTTAACCGCCGCCCGCGCCTGCCGTTCGTCGAACAGGAATTCCTTTAGGTAGCCGACCACATGTTTCGGCTGCCCGCCGACCATGACTTGATCGGCCTTGCCCGAAACCCGCATTTCGGGATCGCCGGTCAGGCTGTCCCACAGGCTCATCTCGGGGTCCAGCTGGGCGCGCGTCTGGTCGAAGACGGCGACTTCAAGATTGGTGCCCAGCGTGACTGCGCCCTCATCCGGGGTTTCCTGACCTAGCAGCATTTTCAGTAGCGTCGTCTTGCCCACACCGTTGGGGCCAACAAAGGCCACACGATCACCGCGCTGCACCAGCAGATCAAAATTCCGCACGATGGGTATTGAATCAAAAGCCTTGGCCAACCCTTTGGCTTCGATCACCTTGCGCCCCGATTTAGGCCCTGCCTCCAACGTCATCGCCGCCGAGCCCTGACGTTTGATCTGCGCTGCCTTCTCAGCCCGCAACGCCTGCAAGGCGCGCACTCGGCCCTGATTGCGTTTGCGGCGGGCGCTGATGCCTTCAACGGCCCATTTCGCCTCGGATTTGATCAGGCGGTTCAGCTTGTGGCGCTGCTGATCCTCTTCTTCCCAGATCTTGTCGCGCCATGCCTCGAACGCATCAAACCCCTGTTCCTGCCGCCGCACCGCACCCCGGTCGATCCAAAGGGTCGCACGGGTCAAAGCGCGCAGAAAAGCGCGGTCGTGTGAGATCAGGACATAAGCCGCGCGGGTCGAGCCCAGCTCACGTTCCAGCCAGGCAATCGCTTCGATGTCCAGATGGTTGGTCGGTTCGTCCAGCAGCATCAGGTCTGGCGCTTCGGCCATCAGTTTTGCCAATGCCGCGCGGCGACGCTCCCCGCCCGAGGCCGTTTCGACCAGGCGCGCCGGATCGAACTTCAGCCCCTCGCCTGCGCGCTCGACTTTATACAGTTCGCCCGGCTCTAGCCCGCTGGAGGCATAGTCGCCCAGTGTGGCAAAGCCCTCCATGCCCGGGTCTTGCTCCATATAACCGACCGACTTGCCCGGAGGCACCACGATGTCGCCCTGATCGGCCTCAACCAGTCCGGCCATCACTTTCATCAGGGTCGATTTGCCGGACCCGTTGCGCCCCACCAGCGCCACGCGGTCGCCGGGTTGAACCACCAGATCAAGCTCGGAAAACACCGGATCGCCCCCGAAGGTCAGGGAAATGCCGGACATCTGCAACAAAGGAATTCTCGCCATGCCCGCCAGCTAAACCGGCAGGGTCGGCGCGTCAACGCCCAGCCCTTGTTCTCGTCAAAAATACGGAATCTACCCAGCCACCACCCGCAACAGACGTTTCCGGGCTGGCGGAATCGCCCCGATCTCGAGCCCGGTAAACACGTGCAGCGTGTTCATATGCCGATCGACCACTGCATGATCACTGACCCAGCCGCCCATCAACAGATAGGTGCGCAGCAAGGGCGGCATCCGCAACATCGCTTTTTTGACGTCGGGCCGACGCCGCAACCGTGCGGCAAAACGAAAGACATCCGGTGCCTTGACCCGTGGCAACCAGCGCTTGGGCGCCAGATGACGGTGTTTTAGCATTGCAAAAGCATCCAGATACTCGGCCGTTTCTGTCCCGGCAAAGGACGAACAGCCAAACAGCATCTCAACGTTGTTCTGATCGACATAAGCCGTCATCGCGCCCCATGCGACGCGCAGTATGTCAGGATCGGTCCAGTCGGGATGAATGCAGAACCGCCCCATCTCGACCATGCGCCCCTGAAATTCCTCCAAAGCGGACAGATCGTAAAATTGCGCTGAATAGCTGAGGCCGATTTCGTCCCCACGCTCCATCGTCAACATGCGGAAACAGCAGACGAGTTCGCCACTGGAACGCATATCTTCGACAAGAACATGCGCACAGAGGCGATCAAAATCATCCCGATCCGTCTGATCCGTTCCAAAGGCCAGAGTGCGCAACTTCTGTGCCGCCACGATGTCCGCCCCAGTCAATGCCAACCGGGCGCGATACCGGCCTTTGCCAAGCAGTAAAGCCATGGTCGTCCTCTATTCGGCGATCACCGACTCGTTTCATCCCGTCTCGGTGCCTATCACATTATGTGTGACCATCCTGTGACGCGGACAAGAGGCGAAGGCTGATTAGTTGGTCGCGCCCGGAATATTGGCCGGGTTGAAGTTGCCGATATTGCCGAACAGCTGGCGCAGGAATCCGCGGTTCTGAATGCTCGATTCGGTTACCCGCCGCTCCAGAGGGACGACGATCCCGTCTTCAAGGCCGAACCGTTCGATGTTCCGCACCACACCACCCTGATCAAAGCTGATGGCGACAAGCTCACGCTCGACCACTTCGGGTCGTTTCGGACCATAGTGACGCACCCGAGACCGCACATAGTAGAACCCAGAATCCCGCACTACGCCGGACGAGGACGGCGCACCGACCGAGTCGAGGACGCTTTCGCGTGTGTCCACGCCCACCTGAATCTCGGCCAGGTCTTCGGGGGGCGGGATGTACCCGTGATTCTCGAACACAGGTGAGCACGCGCTGATACCTGCCACACAGGCTGCAAGCACTAGCGTTCTGGACGCCGGTTTCAACCTGTTCACAACCTTTAACATGCACACCCTCTTGCCTTGGTCCCTTGCGGACCCTATCCGCTTACATCAAACCGCAGCCCCGGTTCAACACAGGAAAGGGTAACGAATGAGCAACCAGACATCTCTGCGGGTGGCCGACCTGCCGCAAAACGCGCCAACCTCGTTCGATCTGCGCCCCGACACCAAAGCGCTTGAGGCGATCCGCGATGACCTGGGCCTGCTGGGTCTGCGAAAGCTCAGCTTTGTCGGAGACGTCCGCGCGCAAGGAAAACGCGACTGGGCACTCGCAGGTAAGCTGGGCGCAACAGTGATCCAGCCCTGCGTCGTCACGCTAGAGCCGGTGACGACCCGGATCGACGTGCCCGTCACGCGGGTATTTCTGGCCGATTGGACCGACCCCGATGAGGAAGAGTTCGAAATCCCAGAAGGCGACGAGTCGGAGCCCTTGGGGTCCGAGATCGACCCAGCCATTGTAATGATCGAGGCGCTGTCGCTGTCCCTGCCCCAATACCCGCGCAAAGATGGTGCGGAACTGGAACAGGCCGACTATACAGAGCCGGGCAAACAGGCGATGACAGATGAAGATGCAAAACCCTTTGCCGGACTTGCCAGCCTGCGCGATGCACTAAAAAAAGACGAGTGACACGGGTCTGATTTCCTGTCATAGCACGCCCTCAGAAAAATCGCTTGAACATGTCGAGAATCGCAGTATTTTTGCGCGCTCATCGGAATTTGGGTTGGACATTGCGGGGCTCGTCCCCTAAACGCGCGTCAAACCACGTAAAAAACGAAGAATGAAACCCGGTCGGCAGCGAATCTGCGGACCCTCAGTAGACAAAGGTTGAGACCATGGCCGTCCAACAGAACAAAGTTTCCAAGTCGCGTCGCAACAACCGCCGCGCACACGACGCTCTGGTTGCTGCAAACCCGAACGAATGCGCAAACTGCGGCGAGCTGAAGCGCCCGCACCACGTATGTGCGTCCTGCGGCCACTATGATGACCGTGAAGTCGTCGCTCAGGCCGACGAAATCGACCTGGACGAAGACGCGGCCTAAGCCTTTCAAAGCGCAGGCCAAGGCATGACGGAACAGCCCACGCAAACCGGACGGATCACCATCTCGGTTGACGCTATGGGCGGAGATTCGGGTCCCGCCGCAGTTGTGGCGGGGATCGCCAAATCGGCAGATAAGAACCCCGACATCGCGTTCATCCTGCACGGGCCTGAGGCTGAGTTGCGCAAACTTGTTGCGAAACGACGCGTCCTGAACGGGCGCGTCGTTTTTCGTGATTGCACCGACGTGGTCACGATGGAGGACAAGCCCAGCCAGGTTGTTCGCCACGGCAAGCAGACCTCAATGTGGTCGACACTGGAATCGGTGCGCCAGGGCGAAGCCCATGGTGCGGTGTCGTGCGGCAATACTGGCGCGTTGATGGCGCTGTCGATGATGCGGCTGCGTAAATTGCCGGGTGTAAACCGCCCGGCCATCGCGATTCTGTGGCCATCGCGCAACCCGCAGGGGTTCAACGTGATGTTGGATGTGGGCGCAGATGTACGCGCCGACGCGAAGGATCTGCTGCAATACGCGCTGATGGGCGCCTCGTACGCGCGCAACGGCATGGCGCTGGAACGCCCCCGGATCGGCCTGCTGAACGTAGGCACCGAAGAGCACAAGGGCCGCGCTGAATTGAAAGAAGCGCATGCCATGATCACGGACTTTGCGGATCAGGCGAGCTTTGATTTCGTGGGCTTTGTCGAAGGCAGTGATATCCCCGGTGACAAGGCAGATGTCATTGTAACCGATGGGTTTACCGGCAATGTCGCGATCAAGACCGGCGAAGGCACGGCCAGCCTGATCGGGGACCTTCTGCGTGAGGCGTTCAAATACTCGCCCCTGTCTCGGCTGGCGTCGGTTCTGGCCATCACCTCACTGAACCGGTTGAAGAAACGTATCGACCCACGCCGTGTAAATGGCGGGGTTTTCCTGGGCCTCAATGGGACTGTGGTGAAATCTCATGGCGGCGCAGATGCCACCGGAGTTTCGGCCGCCGTGAAACTGGCCTTTACCCTGGCACAGTCCGGGTTCTCTGAAAAATTGGCGGCACGGGTTGCATCGACAGTCGAGCTTGCACAAGATGCCGCCCAAGCTCCGTCCAAGGCGGGCGAATAACAAAAAAGGCAGTACCCCAACATGGCAGGCCGTTCAGTTGTTGTAGGTGTCGGACATTATTTGCCAGAGCGAATTGTGCCGAATTCCGAGTTCGAAAAGTCGCTTGATACGTCCGATGAGTGGATCAAGACGCGGTCCGGCATCGAACGCCGCCATTTCGCAGCCGAGGGCGAGACCACATCCGACATGGCCACAAAGGCGGCCGAAGCAGCGCTTGCCGATGCTGGACTGACGGCCGACGACATCGACGCCATCGTTCTGGCCACATCGACAGCGGACCTGACCTTCCCTTCAGCGGCCACCATGGTGCAATCGCGGTTGGGTATGACCAAAGGCTTTGCCTTTGACGTTCAGGCCGTCTGTGCGGGATTCGTTTACGCCATGACCAATGCCAACGCTTTGATCCTTTCGGATCAGGCCAAACGGGTGCTGGTGATCGGGGCCGAGACCTTCTCGCGAATCATGGATTGGACGGACCGGTCCACCTGCGTGCTTTTTGGCGATGGTGCGGGCGCGCTGATTCTTGAACGACAAGAAGGTGACGGCACGGCCGAAGATCGCGGTATTCTCGCTACTGATCTGAATTCCGACGGTCGCTATAAAGACTTGTTGTATGTAGACGGCGGCGTGTCGACGCAAACAACGGGCTATCTGCGGATGAAGGGCAATCAGCTGTTCCGCCAGGCGGTTGAACGTTTGACCTCAACTGCCGAGACTTGCTTGGAAAAAGTGGGTTTGGGTCACGAGGATGTGGATTGGATTGTCCCCCATCAAGCCAATATCCGCATCATTCAGGGCACCGCCAAGAAATTGGGCGTTCCCATGGATCACGTCGTAGTCACCCTACAGGATCACGGCAACACCTCTGCGGCATCGATTCCCTTGGCCATGTCCGTGGCCAAGCAACGCGGCCAGTTCAAACCGGGTGATTTGCTTGTTACTGAGGCAATCGGGGGTGGATTGGCCTGGGGATCAGTCCTCCTTCGGTGGTAACAGGCGCAAAACGGCTTACACACAGACCTGCAATTCATTGATATTGACAGTGAATTTGCCCTGACCCTATGCTCTACCATCAACAGGGGGATTGGCATGGGCGACAAAACACTGACCCGAATGGATCTGAGCGAGGCCGTTTTTCGCGAGGTTGGCCTTTCACGCAATGAAAGCGCACAGCTGGTCGAAAGCGTTCTGGATCATATGTCCGACGCGCTAGTGCGAGGCGAGCAAGTCAAGATTTCGTCTTTCGGAACATTCAGCGTTCGGGACAAAACTGCCCGTATCGGCCGCAACCCCAAAACCGGGGAAGAGGTTCCTATTCAGCCGCGCCGCGTACTGACCTTCCGCCCGTCGCATCTGATGAAGGATCGCGTCGCCGCAGGGAACCGCAAATAGGATCAGGACGGCAGCGCCATGAGCAAGTCCCCAGACGCCTTTCGCACGATCAGTGAAGTAGCGGACTGGCTGGGCGTTCAGGCCCATGTCCTGCGATTTTGGGAAAGCCGCTTCACGCAGGTCAAACCGGTCAAACGCGCCGGTGGGCGGCGCTATTACCGCCCCAATGACATGCGCTTGCTGGGTGGTATCAAAAAGCTGCTGCACGAGGATGGGATCACCATCAAAGGCGTGCAACGCATTTTACGCGAACAAGGCGTGGCCTACGTCGCCTCATTGTCTCAGGGTTTGGAGGATGAGGCCAAGCCTGCCGCAACCGAAGACAACGTGGTCGTTCCCTTTGCAGCAAAGCCCGCGCCCGCACCCCAAGAACAGATCTCACTTGATTTGCCCGAGGCACCGGTGCCCGCAGCGCCCGTGCCGCCGCAGCCTGTTTTGGACAAGCTGGATGAGGCCCCGTTGCTGGGTGGCATCGCCACCCAAGCGTGGAATCGGACTGAATTTGACGATCAGCTTTTGCGTCAGATCGCGCCTGTTGCCCGTGACCTGCGCGCCCTTCTGAACCGAATTGAGAATCGATCGGCGGGATAAGAAAAAGGCAATGTTTTCCTCTTGCCCCTGCCGGGAAAACCGTTATGAACACTCCAACGTCGGGCTATGGCGCAGCCTGGTAGCGCGTCCGTCTGGGGGACGGAAGGTCGCAGGTTCGAGTCCTGCTAGCCCGACCAAATCACAACGACGTTTATGGCAGACAGGCCAGATCCCGCTCTGGCATCAGGGGGGATCGGAATGACAGGCGTATGCCCAAACCAGCAGATCGAAGGCATGATTGCACGCGGTGAGATCACCGCCGATCCCGCCATAATCGACCCGCAGGTACAACCGGCCAGCCTTGACTTGCGTTTGGGAACAGTGGCTTACCGCGTGCGCGCCTCATTTCTGGCAGGCGAAGGGCGCTCGGTCGCCGACCGTCTGGCCGAGTTCGAGATGCACCGCATCGACATTAGCGACGGTGCGGTTCTGGAAAAGGGTTGCGTCTATCTGGTGCCACTGATGGAATCACTCGCCCTGCCCGACAGCGTGACCGCCGTGGCCAATGCCAAAAGCTCGACCGGGCGGCTGGACTTGCTGACCCGCACCATCACCGATGGCGGCACCGAGTTCGACCGGGTGCCCGCGGGTTATACCGGGCCGTTATACGCCGAGATTTGCCCGCGATCATTCTCGGTCCTGGTGCGGCCCGGAATGCGTCTGAACCAAATCCGGTTCCGTCAGGGCCAAGCGGTGCTAAGCGATGCGGAACTAAACGCGCTGCACGCCGAGTCGCCATTGGTGGATGGAGCGGCAGTGATTCAGGACGGATTGGGCTTTTCGGTCGATCTGCAACTGCCCGATACCGATCTGGTTGGGTATCGCGCCAAGCCACATACGGGTGTGATCGATCTGGACCGGATCGGCGAATACGACCCGCAAGAATACTGGGAAGAGGTACGCACCACGGATGGTCGCATCATTCTTGACCCCGGCGCGTTTTATATTCTGGTCAGCCGCGAGGCAGTACATATCCCGCCCATGTATGCCGCTGAAATGGCCCCCTATCTGGCCATGGTCGGTGAATTCCGGGTGCACTACGCCGGCTTCTTCGATCCCGGTTTCGGTCACGCGGCCGCCGGGGGCGCAGGGTCACGCGGGGTGCTGGAAGTGCGCTGCCACGAGGCCCCGTTTGTGCTCGAACACGGACAGGTCGTCGGGCGTTTGGTCTATGAGAAAATGGCCGAAATGCCCACGCAACTCTATGGCGCGGGCATTGCCTCGAACTATCAGGGACAAGGGTTGAAGCTGTCCAAACACTTCAAGCCGGTTGGCTAGAACTTCATAAAGCGACGCATCTGCCGGGTCATCTTCTGCGTTTGCCTCATGTTTTGAGACGGGCGTGGACCGCTGCTTTGTTTCTGTTGGCCTGTATCACCGCCCTGATCCGATTTGCCGCCCATACGGCTGGCCATATCAAAGCCCTTGTCCACGCCTTTATTGACCAGACGGCGCATCACCTGACGCACGATCATATCGATCATTCGATTGGCATTCATTGCTCAACTCCGTTTCCTGAACCTCAAAATAGGTGATCTGTCTGGCAACAAAAGGGCCGTTTGATCACTCTTCCTCGAACAGTTCCACCTGATCTTCGTCTTCTTCCTCGTCGCGGCCCTCCCCCAAGGGGATCGTGCCCGGAGGTGGCCTGTTTTCCAACAAACCCGCGGCGCGCAATTCTTGCAGCCCCGGAAGGTCGCGAGCGTTTTCCAGCCCGAAATGATCCAGAAACTGCGGCGTCACGACAAATGTCACTGGACGGCCCGGTGTCATGCGGCGGCGGCCCAAACGAATCCACTCCATTTCCAGCAACTGGTCGATGGTCCCGCGCGAGACGGAGACGCCACGGATTTCCTCGATCTCGGCCCGCGTGCAGGGCTGGTGATAGGCCACGATGGCCAAAGTTTCGATGGCGGCACGGCTGAGTTTTCGTGTCTCAACCGTTTCCTTTTGCATCAAAAAGCCCAGATCGGGGGCGGTGCGGATGGCCCAGGCCTCCCCTACACGCACAACGCGCACGCCGCGCCCCTCATAGCGTTTGCGCAGCAGATCAACCGCTTGTGCCGCGTCGCTGCCGTGGGGCATCCGGGCTTCAAGATCGCTGATCGAAACGGGTTCAGCACTCGCGAACAGCACGGCTTCGACCATACGTTCCTGTTCGGCCAGGGGGGGCGCTTCGAACAGGGTGCCGGTTTCCTCAGAGGTGTCAGTCACGTGTTTCGGTCCTCTTGCGCAGATGGATCGGTGCAAAGGTTTCGCTTTGCTTGATCTCCATATGTCCTTCTTTCACCAGCTCCAGCGAGGCCGCAAACGTCGCCGCCGTGGCCGAGCGCCGCCGCACCGGATCGGCATCCCAACCGTCGGGCAGATAGGTCTCCATATCTGTCCAAGCGCCCGCAAACCCGATCAAGGGGCGCATCCGTTCCAACGCCTGTTCCATGGTAAAGACAGCATCGCGGTCCATGACAAAGGGTCGGAATTCATCGCGGGTGCGGATTCGCGCATAACCCTGCATCAGATCCAACAACGTGGCTGAATAGGTCACGGTGCGGATGCGAGTGACATCCTCACCCTGCCCGCGTTTGAAGAAATCACGCCCCAACTGATCCCGCGCCATCAGACGTGCAGCCGCGTCGCGCATGGCCTGAAGGCGTTCAAGTTGGAACGCCAGATGCGCGGCCAATTCCTCACCAGACGGTCCTTCGTCATCAGGATCGGGCGGCAGCAGCAGGCGGGATTTCAGAAAGGCGAGCCAGGCGGCCATGACCAGATAATCCGCCGCCAGTTCGATCCGCAGCGCACGGGCTTTTTCAACGAAGGTCAGATATTGCTGCGCCAGCGCCAGAACCGAGATTCTGCGCAGGTCAACTTTCTGCGTCCGCGACAGGGTCAGCAGCACGTCCAACGGGCCTTCGAACCCGTCGACGTCAACAATCAGCGCCTCGGCGGCAAGCCGATCCGCGACCGAGACCGGATCTTCGCTAAAAAGGTTATCGTTCATATACCTGCCCGCCCATTAGGGCAGATAGTTCCGCCTCGGCGGCTTCGATGTCAAGTTCCACAGGCTTTTGCCGCATCGACAGCGCTTTTTCGGCGCGTTTTTGCGCTAGTGGGGTCATCTCTCCGACGGTGTCCAGCACCTTGGCGCGGGCTTCAAAGGTACCGTTGCAATGCAGAACCACGTCGCAGCCCGCAGCCAGCGCTTGCCCAGCGATTTCTTCGGGCGCGCCGGACAGGGCTTTCATCGAGATATCGTCGGTCATAATCAGCCCATCGAAACCGATCTTGTCGCGGATCAGGCCGATCATCGTAGGTGAAATCGTCGCCGGTTGCGGGTCGATCCGGTCATAGACCAGATGTGCGGTCATCCCCATCGGCAGGTCGTTCAGCGCGCGGAACGGGGCGAAATCGGCCCCTTCCAGTGCTTCTTGAGTCAGATCCACATGCGGCAGGTCATGGTGGCTGTCCAGCGTGGACAAGCCATGCCCGGGCATGTGTTTGATGACCGGAAGAACACCGCCGTCCAGATGCCCTTTGGCAACCGCGCGGCCAAGTTTCGCAACCTGTTTAGGATCAGAGCCATAGCAGCGGTTCTTGAGGAACGCATGGGTGTCGTCACGCGCCAAATCAACCATCGGGGCACAGTTGCTGTCGATCCCGAGCTCGAACAATTCCAGCGCGATCAAGCGATAGCGCAGATACATCGCCCGTTCGGCCTTTTCCCCGGCCCGAGCCGCATGATCCAGCGGCGGGGTCCATTCGCGTGCCAAAGGCGCGCGCAGGCGCTGAACGCGTCCGCCTTCCTGATCAATCGTTATCGGGCAGTTGCGGCCCACCGCCTCACGAAAATCGTCACACAAGGCGCGCACTTGATCGGAAGTGTCGATATTTCGGGCAAAGAGGATGAACCCGAACGGGTTCATCTCGCGGAACAGTCTTTTCTCGTCGGATGTAAGCCGCAGCCCTTCCGCGTCCGAGATCGCAGCGCCGAATGTCACCGTGCCGCGACCGGGATACAGTCCGCCCCCTGCGACTGAAGCGCGGCACAGAACTGACGTGAGTCGCTTAGATCATCAAACCCCAAAACCCGCAGCCGATAGAAGGTACGTCCACCGCTTGTGGTTTTTTGGATAACCCGCTGTTTTCCATCCATATACTCACCAAACCGACCGTTCAGGCGATCCCATTCCGATTGTGCAACCTGGGTGCTTTCATAGGCCCCAAGCTGGGCCATACGGGTGCCCTTTGAAAGGGTATCAGCGTCGACATCCAAGCCAACAGCGGCTTTGACTGCCGCATTGATGGCATCTTCGGTGCTGCTGCTAGGTGTGATCGGGTTGCTGATCCTGCGTGCCGGGCGTGTGATGGGCCGCAGCGACCGGCGCACACCGGGCAGCGCTGCAATTGCGGGGTCCGGCAGTTGCGCTGCGTAGTCCGCAGGGTCAATCGCCGGTTCGTCGTCAAGCGCAAGCGACGCCAGTTGCACACCGTCCTGTGGCTGTTCAATTGGCTTGTCCGCCAGTTCAGCAACCACCGCATCCACGGCACCTTGGCGCAGTTGCGCCGCCTCTTGATCAGAGATTTCTTCTTCCACCAAGTGCACGGCCGGTGTGGGCTTCAGCGGTTCAACCGGCGTGTCTTCATCCGTTAGCGAAACTGGCCGCGGCGCCAAAATCAAACGATCTGCAGGCGGCGCAGCGGTGCCGACGGCGGCCACTGCGTTCACCGCCAAGCCCTGATGATCTGCAGGTGTCCCGCCTGGGTTTTCGGGCTGGATACGCATCGGCCCTTCGATCGCGCGGACAACCGGAACACCGCTGACATCGCGCATGACCAACTTATAGCCCCAAACGGCGATACCGGCGACCAAAGCCAAGGACGCGGCCGCCCCCAGAAAATTCACGATCCGACCCAGTCCCGCAGCTTGCGGCGTCTCTTCATACCCGTGCATGTCGTCGGAATAATCGTAACCGCCCTGAACCGAGGGTTGATTCGTGTAATGCATCTGCTCGGGACTCATCTGCCCCGAGTAAACGTTATTTGCCATGTCCGCCTCACCGCCCGTTTCGCGCCGGAAAATAAGGCGCGCGGGTCATTTCTTGCCTACCTCGTACCGGCGGTTCGGGCGGTGTTTGTTACCGCATCTCCTGCGCCGGGGTAACGCCAAGAATACCCAAGCCCGCTGAAATCACAACAGAAACGGCACGGGCCAAAGCGATTTTTGACTGGCTTGTGGCAACATCGCCATCCTGGATGAACCGCAGTTGGGTTTCATCATTGCCCTTGTTCCACAGCGCGTGGAAGTCTCCGGCCAGTTCATAGAGGTAGAACGCAACGCGGTGAGGCTCGTTGGTGCGGGCAGCGATTTCCACCAGTCGCGGCCATTCAGCCAGCTTTTTGGCGACTGTCAGCTCGGATACGTGATCGTTCTTACTCAGATCGGCTCCTTTGAGGGTCGCATCATCTGCGGCGATCCCGGCCTCAGCCGCGCGGCGCAAAACGCTCATGACGCGGGCATGGGCGTATTGCACGTAGAACACAGGGTTCTCGCGGCTTTGCTCCAGCACCTTGTCAAAATCGAAATCCAGCGGCGCGTCGTTCTTGCGGGTCAACATCACAAAGCGGGTCACATCCGGGCCGACCTGATCCACCACATCGCGTAGAGTAACGAAGTTCCCTGCCCGCTTGGACATCTTGAACGGCTCGCCATTCTTCCAAAGTTTTACCAACTGGGTCAGTTTGATATCCAGCGGCACCTTGCCATCGGACAGCGCCGACACAGCCGCCTTCATCCGTTTGACATAGCCGCCGTGGTCGGCACCAAACACGTCGATCAGAGCGTCAAAGCCACGGCTGACCTTGTCATAGTGATAGGCGATATCGGGCGCGAAATAGGTCCACGCGCCGTCCGATTTCTTGACTGGGCGGTCCACGTCATCGCCATGTTCGGTCGATTTGAACAGAGTCTGCTCGCGCGGCTCCCAATCTTCGGGCTTTTTACCCTTGGGCGGCTCCAGCACACCTTCATAGATCAGGCCCTTGTCGGTCAACGACTGCAGAGCAGCCTCGATCCGGCCTGTACCGTAGAGGGACTTCTCAGAAAAGAACACGTCCATCTCGACGCCCAGCGCCTTCAGATCAGCGCGGATCAGGTCCATCATCGCATCGGTGGCAAAGTTGCGCAGGTCTTCCAGCCATTCGCTTTCAGGCTTGTCGATCAGGGTATCGCCGTATTTCTCTTTCAGCGCCTCGCCGATCGGGATCAGATAGTCACCGGGATAGAGCCCCTCGGCAATCTCGGGGCTGAGGCCATTGGCCTCGCGATACCGCTCATAGGCCGAACGCGCTAGTACATCCACCTGCGCGCCGCCATCGTTGATGTAATACTCACGCGTAACTTCATGGCCAGAATAAGCCAGCAGGCTTGCCAAGGCGTCACCGAAGACCGCGCCCCGCGTATGGCCTACATGCAGCGGACCGGTGGGATTGGCCGAGACATATTCGACGTTCACCTTCTGCCCGTGTCCCATGGTCGAGCGACCATAATCGTTGCCCTGTTCCAGCACGGCGGTCAGCACACCCTGCCAGACCGACGGCGCCAGCCGCAGGTTCAAAAACCCCGGCCCTGCCACCTCGGAGCTGGTGATCCGTTCATCAGCGGCCAGCTTTCCGGCCAGCACATCGGCAATGTCGCGCGGCTTCATCTTGGCTGGTTTTGCCAATACCATCGCCGCGTTGGTCGCCATATCGCCATGTGCCGCGTCGCGCGGAGGCTCAACCGCCACGTTGTCAAAGCTCAGCCCTTCGGGCAGCGCGCCTTCGGACTGCATCTGCGCCAGCGCGTCCAGTACAAGGGCGCGGATCTCGGAAAACAGGTTCATTTCGGATGTCCTTTTGCTTGCCCGGCGGTTTATCACGCAGCGCGGTAAGGTCAATGGATGCCTAAAGTTTGACCTTGGTTTGGGCGCGATCCCCGCTACAGTCAGACCGAAACGCGAAATTCGGAGACCATTGATGCGCCTCGCCCTATCCCTCAGTCTGCTTCTGTCCACCACCCTGCCCGTTCTGGCCGAGATGCCCGCACCGCAAGGACATGTGCTGGTGACATTGGGTGGCGCTGTCAGCGAAACCAACCTGCCGGCGCGGGGCGAGAATGATGGCGGGCTGCTTGGGTTTCTCGAAGTGACCCATGAGGGTGCAGCAGGGTTTGACGCGGCCCTTCTGGACAGCCTACCCCAGATTCAAATCACTATTCCCTATGGCCCGCCCGATCATCAGCGCAACTACACTTTCAGTGGCCCGCTGCTGTCGGACGTTATGATCCTTGCGGGGGCCGAAGGAAAAACCGCACGTCCCATGGCAATGGACGGGTATCAGGCGGAAATCCCATGGGACAGCATTTCGACGTACAAACCCATTTTAGCCACCCATGCCGACGGTGAACCGATGGGCGTCGGAGGATATGGCCCCACCATGATCGTGTTCCCGCCAACCGACGATGCCGACGCAGCCGACTCGCAAGCCAGCCAACAGGTCTGGGCGCTGGCCTATATCGGGATCGAGTGACCCGCCGGCGCGGGTCGTCCTGTCAACCGTACATGATCCTGTATCGCAAACCGGTCCGTCATACCGGCGATATAGTCTGACACGATCCGGGCAAGTGCGGTTTCATTGTCAGCCGCCTCAATATCAGCGTGCCAGCGGGCCGGCATTTGACGGGGGTCCCCGAGATAAATCGGGAACAACTCTTCGACGATCTTGCTAACTTCGGCCCGCACTTCCATCACCGAGGGCGCGCGATACATCCGGGTGAACAGAAAGGCGCGGATGTCCTGCAACTGCGCCCACAATTGCCCCGAGAACTGGATCACCGGGCGATCCAAATGGCGGATATCTTCCACCGATTGCGCACCAGACTCGGCAATTAACCCAGCGGACGTGTCGATCACATCCGAGACCATGACCCCAAAGACGCGCCTCAAAGCCTCATGCCTGCGCCGATACGGGTCCAGTGCTGGGTACGCACGATCGACCTCGGCATAGCACGCACCCACAATCGGCAGGGTTTGAATTTCGTCATCACTGAACAAATCCGCCCGCAGCCCGTCCAGCAAATCATGGTTGTTATAAGCGATATCATCTGACAATGCGGCCACTTGCGCCTCGGCGCTGGCATGGGTGTGCAGTTCCAGATCAAAAACGCCGTTGCACTCTGCCAACGCCCAAGGCAACACGCCCTCAACTGGGCCGTTGTGCTTGGCAATCCCTTCCAACGTCTCCCATGTCAGGTTGCAGCCATCGAACTCGGCATAGTGCCGCTCCAACTTGGTCACGATACGAATGGCTTGTGCATTGTGATCGAAGCCACCATAGGGCTGCATGATGGCATGCAACGCATCCTCACCCGTATGACCAAATGGTGTATGACCCAAATCATGAGCCAAAGCGACGGCCTCGGTTAGTTCCGGGTTGAGGCCCAAAGCACCGGAAATAGTCCGCGCCACCTGCGCCACCTCAATGGAGTGCGTCAGGCGGGTGCGATAGCTATCCCCTTCATGCTCCACAAAAACCTGCGTCTTGTGCTTGAGCCGCCGAAACGCGCTGGCATGAATGATCCTGTCACGATCGCGCTGAAAGCATGACCGAAAACTGCTCTCTTCCTCTGGCACCAACCGCCCTCGCGCGCGACTGGGGTCCGAGGCAAAACCCGCTCTTTCCAAAGGTCTTGTCCTTGTCGCCTGTCCTTGGGTTTTCTATATGGTAGTGTGGTACAGAAATAAACCTTTGGAGCGTGGCATGAATCTGCCCCCAACAGTCACCGAACGCGCCTTCGACCGTCTGGCTGAAATCGGCGCTGCGGATCAGGGACAAGCCCTGCGCGTCGCGGTAGAAGGCGGCGGCTGTTCCGGGTTCCAATACGAAATCGCCCTGGACGAACCGAAAGAGGATGATCTGATCCTTGAGGGTAAAGGACAGAAAGTCATCGTGGACTCGGTCTCGTTGCCGTTTTTGGAAAACGCGGTCATAGACTTTACACAGGAACTGATCGGTGCACGGTTTGTGATCGAAAACCCGAACGCGACCTCATCGTGCGGCTGCGGCACATCATTTTCCATGTAAGCAAAGGTGGGGGCGTTGCCCCTACACCCCCAGGATATTTATAGCCAGATGAAGAAGGGATCCGCTCTCCGACCTCAATGCCGGAGAGCTTCACCTGGCGCGGTCATCGGCCTCCCCGCCTGTACCGCAGATTAGAGATCGCACGGATTGGTTAACGATCCGTTTCTTCATCTGGCTAAAAATATCCCGGAGCGCGAGGCAGAGCCTCGCTCCCCAGCCCTCCGCCATCTTGCCGCTGCGTTCATTCTGCGCGATAGGTTGCCAATGGCTCTGGAGGATTGCGCATGAAAATCGCCACATTCAACATCAACGGTATCAAAGCACGGATTGAGGCTCTGCCCCGTTGGCTGGATGACGCGCAGCCCGACATCGTGTTGCTGCAAGAGATCAAGTCGGTGGATGAGAACTTTCCCAGGGAACTTTTCGAAGACCGTGGCTACAATGTCGAAACCCACGGGCAGAAAAGCTTTAACGGAGTGGCAATCCTTTCAAAATTCCCGCTTGAGGATGTATCACGAGGGCTACCGGGCGACGATGACGACGAACAAGCGCGGTGGATTGAGGCGACGGTTGTCGGAAAGCACTCGTTGCGGATTTGCGGTTTGTATCTGCCAAACGGCAATCCGGCTCCGGGACCGAAATATGACTATAAGCTTGCCTGGATGGAGCGCCTTTATCAGCGCGCGCAGGAGCTGATTGCTGGTGAAGAGCCGGCACTGATGGCCGGGGATTACAACATCATTCCTCAGGCCGAAGACGCCGCACGTCCCGAGGCATGGCGGGAGGATGCTCTGTTTCGGCCTGAAAGCCGGGCGGCATTTCGTAAAATCCTGAACCTCGGCTTTACCGAGGCGTTCCGGGCGCGCGCACAGGGGCCAGGGCACTATTCCTTTTGGGATTATCAGGCCGGGGCATGGAACAGGAATGACGGCATCCGCATCGACCATTTCCTGCTGACCCCGCAGGCGGCAGATCTGATGCGCGATTGCCGGATTGATTCCGAGATACGCGGGCACGAAAAGCCTTCAGATCACGTTCCGGTTTGGGTGGAACTCGATCTTTGATCCCCTATGCTGTCGGGTCGTAATTGTAGATCCAGTCGTATTTGCGTGCCAATTTCCCACCGATAACGGACAAGGCCAGTTGCGCGCCCAGACGCATCGGTCCGCGCAGGTGGAAATTGCGGGCATTGGCACCAGCCGCGGCCACGACGTTGCGGGCTCTGGGGCGGCGGGTGGTCTCGTAGACCGAAAGCGCCTGGGTCACCCCTGATTGCTCAGAAAATGCACGCGCCAAGATCCAGGCGTCCTCCAATGCAAGACATGCCCCCTGCGCCATGAAAGGTAGAGTGGGGTGGGCAGCGTCCCCCAGCAAAGCAAGCCGACCGTTCTGCCAACTTTGCGCCACCGGCCGCAGGTAAAGGGCCCAAAGGTGGGTTTGCGCAACCTCGGTCAGCACCTCCCGAACTGGGCCGCCGAAATCCTGAAAGCGCGCCCTAAGATCGTCAGGATCACCTTCCCTGCGCCAACTTTCATCTGTCCAGTCCGAGCGTTCCTCGATTGCTACCACATTCATCATTTGCTGGTCACGTAGAGGGTACAAGACCACATGGCGACCCGGGCCCATTGTCAGTGACGCACATGGCGCTCGGTCGCGTTGAGCCCAAGGTATCGTTGCACGCCAGGCGATTTGGCGGGTGAATTGCGGCTGTTCCTCTCCGTTCAGGATCGGACGCAGAATGCTGCGTCCTCCGTCTGCGGCAATGGCGCATTCGGTGCGCAATCGCTCACCGCTTTGTAAAACCACTTCGGCTTCGCCAAGATGTTTGATCACCTGCGACACTTGAGCACCCAAACGGATATCGACCCCCGCGTTTCGCGCGGCCTTCGCCAACAGGTCCAATAGATCGGCGCGATGGTAGTAGTAGGTCGGGCCGGCCGTCGGGGGCGGAATACGGCTGATGACGCGGCCTCGGCGGTAGTCGCGAAGAACCGTTCCGTTTGAGCGTTGTCCTACACGCGGCTCTGTGTGCTCAACACCCAGCGCACGCAGAACGGCCATGCCATTGGCGCTGATCTGAAGGCCCGCGCCCACTTCGGTCAGGGCTGGCGCCTGTTCCAGCACCGTCACCTGCGCGCCCTTTTGGCGCAGGGCCAGAGCAGCCGCCAAACCACCAATACCGCCGCCGATTACGGCAAAACTCAAACCGTCGATATTCATGCGCAAGGCTTAGCGCAAAAACGCCGAGGCGACATGCCCCGGCGTCAAAGATTTCCAGAATTCACAGCGATCAATCGTCGCGGTGGACCTTCTCGCGGCGTTCGTGACGCTCTTGCGCCTCAAGCGTCATGGTCGCGATCGGGCGCGCATCCAGACGCCGCAGCGAGATCGGATCACCCGTCATTTCGCAATAGCCGTACTCGCCCTCATCAATCCGGCGCAGAGCCGAGTCGATCTTGGCCACCAGCTTGCGCTGACGGTCGCGGGTGCGCAGTTCCAGCGCGCGATCGGTTTCCTCGCTCGCGCGGTCTGCAACGTCCGGAATGTTACGAGTGTTGTCTTGCAGACCTTCGATCGTGTCGCGGCTGCCTGCCAAAAGCTCAGTCTTCCAGTCCAGCAGCTTACGACGAAAATACTCAAGCTGCTTGTCGTTCATAAATGGTTCGTCTTCGGCTGGACGATAATCTTCGGGCAGAAATACTTCCTGCTTCATTTTTGCTCCCTCGGTGTGGCCTGCAACGCCGAGTGCTCTCTCTTCACCAGACATGAGGCATTCCCTTCTGCGGAGCGTTTATCTGACGGCGCGGGGATTGTCACTATGCAAACGACGCGCCTGTGTTGTGTAATCCTAAAGCGTCTAAATATGAGACAACTAATAACAAAACCTTGTTTTTCTGTGAAAAAGTGCGGGCGATTTCTGGGCAAACTTTTTATTGCCTCAGGGTGTGTTAGCGCACGAATCAAGCAAAGCCCTTGGAGTTGCTGGTCAATTCCGCATCGGGCGACGCAGCGACGTGGGTTGTAAAAATCTTCGCCCCTCTGTAACCCCAAAGGCACAACCTGCGCGACCTATCATGAGGCCCCAATGACCGCACGCTTTCAAGGCACAGCCGAATATGTTGCCACCGATGATCTGACCATCGCCGTCAACGCTGCGGTCACTTTGGAACGGCCTTTGCTGGTCAAGGGCGAGCCGGGCACCGGTAAGACCGAACTGGCCAAGCAGGTAGCTGATGCGCTGGGTCTGAAGATGATCGAGTGGAACGTAAAGTCCACCACCCGCGCCCAACAGGGCCTGTATGAATATGACGCCGTCAGCCGTCTGCGCGACAGCCAGTTGGGCGATGAGCGCGTGCATGACGTGTCGAACTATATCCGCAAGGGCAAGCTGTGGCAGGCATTCGACGCCGACGAAAAGGTCGTGCTGCTGATTGATGAGATCGACAAGGCCGATATCGAATTTCCCAACGACCTGCTGCAGGAACTCGATAAGATGGAGTTCCATGTCTACGAGACTGGTGAGACAATCAAAGCCAAGAACCGGCCTATTGTGATCATCACCTCGAATAACGAAAAGGAACTGCCCGACGCCTTCCTGCGCCGGTGTTTCTTTCACTATATCCGCTTCCCAGATGAGACCACGATGCGCCGCATCGTCGAGGTCCATCACCCTGGGATCAAGGATGCCCTGCTGACCACCGCGCTGACACAGTTTTATGAAATCCGTGAGACGCAGGGGCTGAAGAAAAAGCCCTCGACCTCGGAAGTGCTGGACTGGCTCAAGCTGTTGCTGGCCGAGGATCTGACCGCCGACGATCTGAAACGCGACGGGGCGAATGCGCTGCCCAAGTTACATGGCGCGCTGCTGAAAAATGAGCAGGATGTGCATCTGTTCGAACGTCTGGCCTTTATGGCGCGTAGCAAACGCTGAACATCCAGTGATCAGCCTTGCCTTACGGCAAGCGGGCTGTCAGCATTGGCACATGATCGCCCGACTGTCGGGCATCCGAGCAGATGGGGCAATCTGAGTGTCTGACACCCTTACGATCCGTGCCTTGCGGCCCGATGACCGGGCCGAATGGGCTGAGATGTGGCGCGATTATCTGGCGTTCTACGAAACATCCGTACCCGACAAAACCTATGACAGCACATTCGCGCGGCTTTTAGGGGATGATCCGCATGATTTCTCGTGCTTTGTTGCCGAAAGCTCCGATGGTTTGGTCGGCCTGACGCACTACCTGTTTCACCGCCATGCGTGGAAAGAGGAAAGTGTCTGCTACCTTCAGGATCTGTTCGCCCGCCCCGAGGCGCGCGGAACCGGCGTTGGACGCGCGCTAATTCAAGCCGTGTATGACGAGGCTGACCGACAAGGCGCGCCATCGGTCTATTGGCTGACGCAAGAATTCAACCATACCGCTCGCAAATTGTATGATCGGATCGGCAAACAGACCCCTTTCATTCGGTATCAACGCGCATGATCCGCTGGGCTGCTCTTGTGTTCGGTTTGGCATTGGCTGGATGTACGGCTGTTTCCGTCCCAGAACCACCCAGCCGGGTGAAGCCCACAGTTGAAGGGCTGCCGCCCCCAAAGGCCTTTGTAACCCCGCGCCCTACCCCGCCCGGTCGGGCAAATGCCGATATGGCGCGCGATTTCGTATCACTTCACTTTGCGCTGGAAAGCGGCACGCCCCTACCGGTCTTTACTCGCTTCGAGGGGCCCGTGACGGTGCGCCTGACCGGCCAGGTTACTCCGTCGATGCAGCAGGACTTGACCCGGTTGCTCAACCGTCTGCGCCGCGAAGCCCGGATCGACATCAAGCAAATCCCCGAAGGTCAGGCAAATATCACCATCGAGGCCGTCACTCAGGACCAAATTCAGGATATCCTGCCGCAAGCCGCCTGTTTCGTCGTCCCGAACGCCTCCAGTTTCGAGGAATACAGCCGGGATCGGCGCAAGAAGAAAAGCAGTTGGGCCCGGCTGCAAGACCGGCAGCGACTGGGGATTTTCATCCCCTACGATGCCAGCCCGCAGGAAAAGCGCGATTGCCTGCACGAAGAGATTGCACAGGCTCTGGGGCCGCTGAACGACCTGTATCACCTGCCGGATTCAGTCTTTAACGATGACAATATACATACCGTTCTGACCGGGTTCGATATGCTGATGCTGCGCGCCGCCTACTCGCCTGACTTGCGCAGCGGCATGAGCCGTGAACAAGTCGAAGCCGTTATCCCCGGCATTCTACGCCGTCTGAACCCAAACGGCGAAGTCCAGCCCGTAGGTCCCCCGTCAGAAACCCCGCGTGAATGGATCAGGGCGGTGCAAAAATCGCTGAACCCCAACCGCAACGTGCAGGCCCGGCTACGCTCTGCCCAGCGCGCCGCGCAGATCGGACAGGAACAGGGCTGGACCGACCACCGCCGCGCCTATCCGCACTACCTGATGGGGCGCATGGGGCAATTTGACAACCCGCAAGCTGCTTTGCGCGAATATGATATCGCGCTGCAATTTCTGCGCACGTCACCGAGTACTGAGGTGCATCAGGCCTACATTACCACGCAGCTTGGCGCCTATGCGCTGGCGCAAGGCAGCGGTCCCGATTTCCTGCCCGAATTGGACAAAGCCATTGATGTGATGACCCGCGCCGAGAACGCCTCGCAATTGGCGACTTTGCTGTTGCTGAAATCCGAAGCGCTGAATCAGGCCGGACGGTCCACGCAGGCACGTTCCGTCAGGCTGGACAGTCTGGGGTGGGCGCGCTACGGCTTTGGCTCGGAAACGGTGGTCCGGTCGCTGATGCAAGAGGTAGCAGAAGCACCGTCAAACAACAGAGGCGGTTAACGCATGGTCGTAGTTCTGGGAATGGCGATACTGGGGGCAATCCTCGGGGCACTGACGGCACGCAAACGCAATGGCAGCGGCGCGGATATGGCGCAATACGCTGCGGGCTATGGCATCGCTTTTTCGTTGGTGGGTCTGGTCCTGTCCCTCATTCTCGTCCGGCTGATCGCATAGACCCATGTTCCTGCCCTTCTTCGAAAACCTCCGCAAAGCCCGTATTCCCGTCTCGCTGCGCGAATATCTGACCTTTCTGGAAGGCATGAAAAAGGGCCTGGCCACCTATGATGTCGAGGCATTCTACTACCTCGCCCGCGTTTCGATGGTGAAGGACGAGCGCAATATCGACAAGTTCGATCAGGCCTTTGCTGCCAGTTTTAAGGGCTTGGAAGAGATCAGCTTTGATCAGGTGATCGAGGCCGTAGACATCCCCGCCGAGTGGCTGGCCAAGATGGCCGAAAAGCACCTGTCCGAGGACGAAAAGGCCGAGATCGAGGCCATGGGCGGGTTCGAAAAACTGATGGAGACGCTGCAAGAGCGTCTCAAGGATCAGGAAAGCCGCCATCAGGGCGGCAACAAATGGATCGGCACTGCCGGGACCTCTCCGTTCGGGGCGTATGGTTATAACCCCGAGGGCGTGCGTATCGGCCAGAAGGAAAGCCGCCACCAGCGCGCGGTCAAGGTCTGGGACAAGCGCGAATTCAAAAACTTAGACGACACTGTTGAACTCGGCACCCGCAACATCAAGGTCGCCCTGAAACGCCTGCGCCGCTGGGCGCGCGAAGGCGCGGCGGATGCGCTGGATCTGGACGGCACAATTCGCGCCACCGCCGAACACGGCTATCTGGACGTCAAAACCCGCCCCGAACGTCACAACGCGGTCAAAGTGCTGTTGTTTCTGGACGTAGGCGGATCAATGGACCCGCATATCAAGGTGGTCGAAGAGCTGTTCTCGGCCGCGCGGACCGAGTTCAAGCATCTGGAATATTACTACTTCCACAACTGCCTGTACGAAGGCGTCTGGCGCGACAATGCCCGCCGCTGGGATCAGCAGACCCCCACCCATGAGGTGCTGCGCACCTACGGCCCCGATTACAAGTGTATTTTCGTAGGCGATGCCTCCATGAGCCCCTATGAAATCGCCTACCCCGGCGGGGCGAATGAGCACTGGAACCAAGAGGCAGGTCAGGTCTGGCTGCAACGCGCACGAGACCAGTGGAATTCAAACCTGTGGATCAACCCAGTGCCCGAGAAATACTGGGAATACACTCATTCCGTTAGCATGATCCGCGAGATTTTCGAGGACCGCATGGTGCCGATGACCTTGGCTGGGCTGGAACAGGGCATGCGCAAGCTAACGCGATAAAGGTTCGCTCGGTAACGCCGGGGCCCATGCCGTATGCGCGGAAACGGCGGCAAAAAACAGAACGCTGCCTGTCAGAACAAAAACATGCCAGATCGTGTTGTGAAAAGGCAGCCAGTCCAACAGGTAAAAGGCAATCCCGGTCGTGTAGACAATGCCGCCTGCGACCATCAGCCAGATAACGGGATGGGACAGGTCCGCTAGCAGAGATTGCCCCGCCCAGACGACGGCCCACCCCATAAAAACGTAGAGCCCCAACCCAAACCATCGAAAGCGATGCGGGTCAATCATCTTCAGGGCCGACCCAAGCGTTGCCGAAGACCACAAACCAATCAACAAACCCGGCGACTGTACGCCCGAAATCAATATGAATGGCGTATAGGTTCCAGCAATTTTCACATAGATTCCGGAATGGTCCAACCGCTGCAATACATGCCCCCACCTGTCCGATTGCACCATGTTGTAAGCTGCCGAAAGCGACAGCATCAGAATAAGCGTGACCCCATAAACTGAAACGCCCAGTATCGCGGCGGGCTCGGTGCGGTACTGAACCGTCAAGAAAATGAGCGCAGGAACCGCGATGCTGGCAGCGCTGACGCCCAGAATATGCACAAACCCGTCGCTGATACGCTCGGCGCGGCTGTAAGATGGGCGGATTTCTGCAAAAGACCACATGATAACAAGGGTATGGCGCAACCCCTCGCGCGGCAAGCAAAGGCTCAGTCGTTTCAGGCGACCTCACCCTAGATTGATGTCACGCGAGCTAGGGCATCGTGATCGTTTCAGCCCCGATTTTTTGTTGCCCTCGCCCCGATCGCCCCCCATATCTGAGGTATGCTGCGATTAACTCCGATCTTGCTGGCGATTGCCTATGCCGTTGTCATGTACCGGATTTCCGTCTGGCGCACCCATCGCGAGTTGGATGCGAAATCTACAGAGTTGGCGGATCCCGCTCTAAAACGCATGACTGACCGATTGGCCGCCGCGCTCGAGATCGAACGTGTGCCGGTTTATATCTATGAGATCGACCCTGTGAATGGGCTGGCCGCACCGGATGGACGGATTTTCATCACACGCGGGTTCTATCGCAAGTTCCGCAATGGAGACGTCTCGGCCGAGGAGATGGCCAGCGTGATCGCGCATGAGCTGGGCCATGTGGCCTTGGGTCATGCGCGGCGGCGGATGATTGATTTTTCCGGTCAGAACGCGCTGCGGGCGGCGTTGATGATGCTGTTTGCCCGGTTCATTCCGTTTATCGGCGCATGGATTGCCAATATGTTGACTCATCTTCTGGCCTCACGCTTGTCGCGGGGCGATGAGTATGAGGCGGACGAATACGCCGCCGCGTTGCTGACCAAGGCGGGGATCGGGATTGGGCCCCAGAAATCCCTGTTTCATAAGCTTGAGGAACTGACTGAACAGCGGGCGGGGGTTACTCCGGCGTGGCTGATGAGCCATCCCAAGACAGATGAGCGGATTGCGGCGCTGGAGGCGTTGGAGCAGCGTTGGGGTGCGGGTGGATAGGTTTCGGCTGTGAGGGGCCAGCCCCTCACACTCCCCGGGATATTTTTAGCCAGATGAAGGGCGGATCGGGATTAGGTCGTGAGGGCTTTGCCCAAACGCGGGAGGCGAGCTTTTTTCATCAGCGCGCGCAGGGTCCATTGGTCACCTGAGAGGCGGTTGGCCTGTGCGAGGACTCGGTGGGCGGTATCCGAGAGGCCTTGCGGGTCGGCTTTCCAGAAGCCATGCAGCAGCGTGTCTGGGTCTTGGCGGATCAGGCCCTCATCCGACAGGATGTTTCGGGGGAAGTCCTTGGCATTCATGGTGATGATCGCATCTGACGACGAGGTTATGGCGGTGGCCAGAACGTGGATATCGGCGGCATCGGGTAGCCAGAGGCGCTGTTCCACGCCCGGTTGCGCCGCGCGTTCCGCCTTGGGCCAGTGCGATTGTATCAGGGCGATTTCGGCGCGGGCCTGTGCCTCGCCCGTGGGGCCCAGTTTGCGGGCGGCACGGGCCCATTCTTCGAGGATGCGCGCCGACCAGATGGGTTCGAAATGGCCCAGCTTTGCCACGCCCAGCAGCATCTCTCGCATCACCGTGGGGTAGATGACGCAGGTATCCAGAACAGCCCTCACAACCGGTAGAACACGGCTTTGAGGTATCCACTTTCCGCCAGTTGCGGAAGTTGTGGGTGGTCGGGGCCAGCAAAGCCTGTGTGGATCAGTTGCGCCTGACGCCCTGCCCGGCCAATCCCGCGGGACGACGCATCGCGGAAGCGGCCCAGATCGGCGGCGTGGGAACATGAACACAGGCCCAGATAGCCGCCCGGTTTGACCAGCGGCGCGGCCAGACGCGCGATGCGTTCATAGGCGCGCAGGCCCGCGTCCAGTGCCTGTTTCGAGGGCGCAAAGGCAGGAGGGTCGCAGATCACTACGTCGAATTGCGCGCCCTCTTCGCCCAATTGGGTCAGCACATCGAAGGCATCGCCCTGCCGGGTTTGGAACCGGTCGGCACAGCCGGACGCCTGCGCGCCTTGGGCGGCTAATTCCAGCGCGGCGGCTGAGCCATCCACGGACAGTGCCTGCCCGGCTCCGCCAGCCAGCATCGCCAGACCGAACCCGCCCACGTGGCTGAATACGTCCAGCACCTGTGCACCGGGCTGGACCAGCCGGGCCGCAAAGGCGTGGTTGGGGCGTTGGTCGTAGAACAGCCCGGTTTTCTGGCCGCCGGTCAGGTCGGCCATATAGGTCGCCCCGTTCATCGGAACCGGCAGGGGCGCGTCGGGGGTGGTGCCGCGCAGGGTGAGGTTCACATCGTCCAGCCCCTCAAGCCCGCGCGTGCGGCCCGAGGCGTTTTTCAGCACCGTTGTCACGCCCGTCACAGCAACGAGTGCATCGGTCAGGACATCCAGATGCGCCTCGGCCCACGCCGCGTTGGGCTGGATGACGCAGGCGTCTCCGAAACGGTCAATGATGACGCCGGGAAATCCATCTGCCTCGGCATGGATCAGACGATAATAGGGCGCGTCGAACAGACGCTCGCGCATGTCCAGCGCGCGGCGCAGGCGGGTTTCGAACCACGCGGCGTTCAGATCAGCATCCAGATCGCGGTCCAACACGCGGCACATAATCTTGGATTCGGGATTCACTGCAACCAACGCGATGGGTGCGCGGTTTTCGTCCTCTAACACGGCCAAGGCGCCCGCCGGGATTTTGCGGGTACGGCGGTCGGTGACAATGTCATTGGCATAGACCCAGGGGAACCCGTGGCGCAGGCCGCGCGCGTTGGCTTTGGGTTTCAGGCGGATACGGGGGCGGTCGGCGGATTGGGTCATGCCGCCCCTCTTAGTGGCTCCCGCGCGCGGGGAAAAGCCCTAACGGTTGCGGGATTTCCAGCCGCCCCGGCGTTTGGGTTTTTGTGCTGCCTGCAGCCCCTCGGCCAGCACCTGCGTCATCGGGTGATCCGCCTTCGCCGCGTAGATCGAGTGCAGATCGGTCAGCGCCTGCGTCTGGTCCCGATCCGCAGGCAGGCTGAGTGCCCAGTCCAGAAAGATGCTGCGGCATTCGGGCAAGGTGATGCCCTCGATATTATATGCCTCGCGGATCAGGCCCTTGTGGTCGTTGGGGTCGTCACTGCGCGCCATGGGTATCCTCCGAAATCACGCGGCCGATGATCCCGGCAGCGGTGTCGTAACTGTCCTGCAACGCGGCCTGAAGCTGGTCGACCTGTTCAAACCCGGTGGCCCGGCACAGGAAGGCGGCACCGCCCTCGCCGATCTTGTCGGCTTCGATCACCTTGCCCGACAGCAGCCGGGCCGCGCATTGTACCGACCAGCATAGATCATAGCAGTCCTTCAGCGTTTGCGCCTGCGCGACCTCCAGCAGCCCGGCAGCGACCGCACCGTCCAGCCCCGTTTGCACATCGCGCTGCGGCAGACCGGACAGCAACGCGCCCGTCTCGGCCATAAGTTCGATATCCATCATCCGGCCCGGACCGTTCTTGGCATCCCAGATACCAGCCGGAGATTTGGCGGCGGCCAGACGGCTGCGCATCTCGGCTACCTCGCGCAGCACTTGCGCAGTATCGCGCGGGCGGGTCAGGAATTCAGCGCGGAAGGTTTCGATATCCTGCGCCAGATCAGCATTTCCAGCCACAACGCGGGCGCGGGTCAGGGCCAAGTGTTCCCAGACCCATGCCTCATTCTGCTGGTAGTTGGTGAAACTGGCCCAACTGGTTGCCACCGGCCCCTGATTGCCCGAAGGGCGCAGACGCATGTCGACCTCATAGAGCCGCCCCTGCGACATGGGCGCAGACAAGGCCGTAATCAAAGCCTGCGTGAACCGCGCGTAATAGGTACGCGTGGCCAGCGGGCGCGGGCCGTCGGACATGTCCTGATCCAGCGGGTCATAGATCACGATCATATCCAGATCGGATTGCGAATTGATCCGCCCCGCCCCGATCGAGCCCATGCCCAGCACCGCCGCCCCGCGTCCCGGCGCCGGCCCGTGTTTGCGGGCGAATTGCCCGGCCACATGCGGCAAAAGCGCGGCAATCACGGCACTAGCCAGATCGGCATAGTGCTGCCCGGCCTGCGCCCCGTCGATCAGCCCGCGCAGGTGGTGAACACCAATGCGGAAATGCCATTCCTTGCACCAGCGTCGGGCGAAATCTAGCTGCGTCTCGTAATCCGACTCTTGCGCCAGCGCCTGCTCCAGATCGGCCTGTAAGGCCGCCTGCCCCGGCCAGTCATCAAAGAAGCTGCCGCCAATCACCGCGTCAAAAACTGAGGCATTCCGCGAAAGGTGCCCCGCCAGCGCGTGAGATGTCCCTACGATATCAACCAGTAGATCGATCAGATGTGGGTTGGCCTCGAACAGGGAAAACAGTTGCACCCCCGCAGGCAGGCCCGACAGGAATCCGTCGAGCGCCAGCAGCGCTTCATCCGGTTTCGCGGTTTTGGCCAGACGCGACAGCAGTTCCGGTTTCAGCCTTTCGAATATACGCGCACCCCGTTGTGAGCGCAGCGCCGGATAGGTCGGCCAGCGCGCCATGACCCCTTCGTCAAACGCGACCTCGGGGGTCGGCGCGGGGGCTGCGGCTCCGGGGGCGAAGAAGCCTTCGGTCAGCTCATGCACTTCGGTCAGGCGACGGGTCAGGTCGGCGGTCAGCTCGGTGCTGTCGATCCCCATCAGGCAGGCGACACGCGCGATCCCGTCGGGCGATTGCGGCACCTTGTGGGTCTGGGCATCATGGATCATCTGGATGCGATGCTCGACCTCGCGGTGGGCGCGGTAATGGTCGGTCAGCTTGTCGGCGACCTCCTGCGGGACCCAGCCTTTTTCGGACAACGCGGCCAGCCCCGGCACCGTGCCGCGAACGCGCAGATCGGGGTCGCGCCCTCCGGCGATCAGCTGTCGGGTCTGGGTGAAGAATTCGATCTCACGAATGCCGCCCTGCCCCAGCTTCATGTCGTGGCCCGGAATGGTCAGAGCGCCGCCGGTCCCCTTATTCTCGCGGATGCGCAGGCGCATGTCGTGGGCGTCCTGAATAGCGGCAAAATCCAGATGCCGCCGCCAGACAAAGGGGCGCAACGTATCCAGAAATCGCTGCCCTGCTGCGATGTCCCCTGCACAGGGGCGCGCTTTGATATAGGCGGCACGCTCCCAAGTGCGGCCCAGACTTTCGTAATACCGCTCGGCGGCCTCGGCCGCCATGCAAACCGGCGTCACCCCCGGATCAGGGCGCAGGCGCAGATCAGTGCGGAACACATAGCCATCGGCGGTTTTGTCGCTGAGCGTGGCGCAGAAGTTCCGCGTGGCCCGCACCATGCCATGCCGGGCCTCATAGAAATCATCCGGGTCAAACCGGGTCTCATCGAACAGCACGATCAGGTCGATATCCGAGCTGTAGTTCAGCTCATGCGCGCCCATCTTGCCCATGGCCAGAATGATCATCCCGGCGGCGGTTTCAACGTCGTCCTCGACCATACCGGGCAGTTTACCGCGCCGGATCAACGCCGCGATCTCGGCCTTGGCGGCCACATCAGCCGCCAGCGCGCCGAAATCCGTCAGCGCAGCGGTGACTTTTTCTAGCGGCCATGCCCTTGCTACATCGGCCAGCGCGGTCAGCAGCGCCATCCGCCGCTTGCCTTGCCGTAAACCGGGCTTCAGTTGATCCGGTGGCAGTGCGCGCGCGGCGGACATTACCTCAGCCAAGGCTTGATCGGGATGGTGCAACGCCTGCGCCAGCCAGTCTTTTTCCCGATCAATCAACCCTTTGAGGTACGGGCTTGAGCCTGCAACGCCAGCAATCAATTCGCCCTGCTGCGGCGTAGCATCGGGGACCGTTGCGCGCGCCTCATCGCCCAAAGCCGGATCAAACGGGCGCGGCATTCGGTGAATTGTCAGAGCGTCGGTCATGCGGCCTCCTGCATCACAATGATCAGAGATGGCCTGATTTCAAGGGCTTGTACAAGTGGAAACTGGCACTCTGCGTCACTGACACCAACACAATGTAAAACATTTTTACATCACCCCCTTGCAACGCAACTAGTAGTCCCCATCTATTCAATGTGAAAACAATTTACATCAACCCGGAGAACCCAAATGACCGCACTATCCGACCCCGCCGTCCCTTCGAATCCGGGATGGTTGCACCGTATCGAGGCCTGGCTGGACGACAAAGGCAAAGGCGCCTGGATCGCCGCAATGGTGCTTGGTTTCATCTTCTTCTGGCCCGTGGGCCTTGCCCTTTTGGCCTATATGATCTGGAGCAAACGCATGTTCAGCAAATCCTGCAGCCGTCGCAAATCCTGGAACAGCCACATGAGCGCCATGAAACCTTCGGGCAACAGCGCGTTCGACGCCTACAAGTCCGACACTCTGGCGCGACTGGAACGTGAGCAGAAAGAATTTGAAGCCTTCCTGCGCCGTTTGCGCGAAGCCAAGGACAAGGCCGAGTTCGACCAGTTCATGGATGAACGCGCCCGCGAAAACCGCGACGACGCCGAAACCGGCGCGACGGCCTGATCCGACCTTGCCCTGCCCCGGATTTCGGGACAGGGTGATCCTATTCAACGACGCGGATATCCCTATATGACCCATCTACCCGATCCCGATCGCCAGCCGGAATTCTATCAATCGGTGGCGACTAAACGCTTTGTTGCCTGGCTGTTCGATATCGCGCTGATTTCGCTGCTGTGTATCGTGCCGGTCTTCCTGACCCTTGGCGCGGGGCTGTTTTTCCTGCCGCTGATCTACGGCGTCATCAGCTTTGTTTACCGCGTGGTCACGATCACCAACGGGTCGGCCACGCTGGGCATGCGCTTTATGGGGATCGAGCTGCGCGACGCATTCGGCGCGCGGATGGATCTGGGCAAAGCGGTGGCCCACACGGCGGGGTATTTCGTTAGCATGGCATTCTTTGTCGTGCAGATCGTTTCGGTCATCATGATGCTGACCAGCGCACGCTGTCAGGGCCTGACGGATTCGTTCCTTGGAACAGTGATGATCAACCAGCGCGCATAAGACAAACAGGGCTGCGTGAATCACTTGGCGGTTCCGGGATCGGTTGTTATCATCCGACCCAGGAAACACGGAACGTTCATGCGACACACGCTGCCCATTGCGCCACAATTCTATGTGACGGCCCCACAGCCTTGCCCTTATCTTGAGGGCAAGATGGAGCGGAAACTGTTCACCGCCCTGCAAGGTGAAGGCGCGGACCAGTTGAACAATTCCCTTTCACAACAAGGGTTTCGGCGGTCTCAGAACGTGCTCTACCGTCCCTCTTGCGCCGATTGCGCGGCCTGTTTGTCGGCACGGATCGACGTGTCGGCCTTCAAACCCCGCAAAAGCCAGAAACGCGCAGCCAAGCGCAACGCCTATTTGCAGCGCAAGGCAAACTCGCCCTGGGCCACAGATGAGCAGTATGAGCTGTTCCGCCGTTATCTGGACACCCGCCATTCCGATGGTGGCATGGCCGATATGGACGTGTTCGAATTCGCCGCGATGATCGAGGAAACTCCGATCCGGTCGCGCGTCGTAGAATACGCTGACCCAAACTCGCATGAGCTGATCGCTGTCAGCCTGACCGATGTACTCGATGACGGGCTGAGCATGGTCTATTCCTTTTACGACCCACATCAGCCGCAGAATTCCCTCGGGACATATATGATCCTCGACCATATCGACATCGCACGGGAAGCTGGATTGCCCTATGTCTATCTGGGCTATTGGGTGCCGGGCAGCCCCAAGATGGGCTACAAGGCCCGTTTCTCGGGGTTGGAGGTCTATATTCGGGGCGAATGGACACGCGTCAGTGATCCCTCCGACCTTGCAGCTGCAGGACATCATCCGCTGTCCACCGCTCCGATTGCCGAGCAGGTCGCCAATATCCAACTGCCCGACCGTCACCCTACCAAAGGCTGATCCCCCATGCGGCAAAGCATGCACGCGGTCACACTGGTCGTGCCCGGCTATGATGAGGCGATTGCATTCTATACCCAAACCCTGTCCTTTTCGTTGTTGTAGGATATCGACCTGGGCGGAGGCAAGCGATGGGTGCGTGTCGCCCCTGCGGGATCCGAGCTGGGCTCGCTTTTACTGGCGCAGGCCGACGGGCCGGAACAGGCGGCGGCGATTGGCAACCAGACCGGCGGCCGGGTTGGTTTTTTCCTGCAAACCGATGATTTTCAACGCGACTACACCGCCATGAAAGCGGCCGGCGTGACGTTCGAGGAAACCTCGCGTCATGAACCTTATGGAACCGTCGCGGTCTGGCGTGACCCGTTTGGAAATCGCTGGGATTTGATTGAGTTCATCTAGGGCGTGGTCCGGTATTTCGACTGCCTCAGGGCAGATCAGACAGAAAAGATGAAGAATTATTAATCATCTAAATGGCGACTTCCCTACGCCCAGCGATTGAATCCTTACCCTACGTCACCAAGTAATCCTGACCCTCAGCCGTTCGACCCCGTTTAGATCCGCACGGCTGGGCTTCAATGACATAGCCCGTGATGCAACAGGTTCCCGACCTGCGGGTTTGGCTTTGGTAAAGGGAGACGGACAATGACTCATGCTATTCGACGGCTGCTTGCGGCCAACCTGACAACGCAAATCCTGACGGCCCTTGTACTTGGCTCAGCCCTTGGACTGGCCCTGAACTATTGGCACATCCCGTTCCTTCAGGAGCATATGGTCAACGGCCTGCTCACCATGGTCGGTCAGATGTTCCTGAACGGGCTGCAAATGCTGGTCGTACCGCTGGTGGTTTTTTCCCTACTGTGCGGCGTGGTTGGGATTGGTGATCTCAAGGTGTTGGGGCGCGTAGGCGGGCTGACCTTTGTCACCTATCTGGCGACCACGGCGCTGGCGGTGATGACGGCGCTGGTGTTCGCCAACATCATCAATCCCGGCATGGGATTTGACAGCCTACACATGGCCAGCGCGGATGTGTCCGTCGCAACGCAGGATACTGCGTGGCAGATACTGGCAAACGTCATCCCCAAGAACCCGGTTCAGGCGCTGGCCAATGGCGAAATGCTGCAAATCATCTTCTACGTGATCGTTGTCGGTATCGCCGTGCTGATGATCGGCAGCCGCGCCAAAACTTTTGTCGAGGGTTGCACCTTCATGAACGAACTGGCGATGAAAATCGTCGAGATCGTGATGGCCTTTGCCCCGATCGGTGTCTTTTGCCTGATCGCCAAGACCTTCGCGGTCGAAGGGTTCAGCCTGTTCGCCCCGGTCATCGGGTACCTGACGACCATCAGCATCACGCTGGTCTTTCACCTCTGCGTGACGCTGATGGTGCTGCTTTATGTGTGCACCGGTCTCAGCCCGCGCGCGTTTCTGCGCAAGATGCGCTCGGCGCAGGTATTTGCCTTCTCGACCTCAAGCTCAAACGCGACGATCCCGGCCTCGATGCAATGCGTGACGCAGCGCATTGGTGTGGACCGCTCGGTTGCCTCGTTCGGCATCCCGTTGGGCGCGACGATCAACATGGACGGCACCGCGATCATGCATGGGGTGGCAACCGTGTTCCTGGCCAATGCCTATGGGATTGATCTGGGGCTGGGTGGCTATATGACCATCATCTCGATCTCCGTTCTGGCATCAATCGGAACGGCGGGCGTACCTGGCGTGGGGATTGTGATGCTGGCAATGGTTCTGAACCAGCTGGGTATGCCACTGGACGGGATCGCCATCATCCTCGCCGTTGACCGGATCATCGACATGATGCGGACGGTGGTGAACATCACCGGCGACGCAGTTGTCACCACCATCGTTGCGCAGCGTGTCGGCAAGTTGGACCGGGCGGTCTTCAATGACCCCGACGCTGGGACGCAGACCCCCGCCACGCTGGATATCGACCACGAGGCCGAAGCTGCTTTTGCGGAACTGACGCGTCCAAAGGCAAAAGCCTGAACAAAAAAGACCGGAGGCCACAGGGCCTCCGGTCTGTCATTCTTCTGTCGGCCTGATCAGTTCGGGATCAGATCCGGCACGATGGTCACGATGGACGGGAAGAACCACAGGATGGCGATTCCCACCACCTGGATCAGCACGAAGGGCACGATCCCGCGATAGATATGGCCCGTCGTAACTTCTTTCGGAGCAACACCGCGCAAGTAGAACAGCGCGAACCCGAAAGGTGGCGTCAGGAACGAAGTTTGCAGGTTCACCGCCACCATGATCGTCACCCATTTCGGATCGAACGACCCGCCATAGATCACCGGACCCACAATGGGGATCACGATGTAGATGATCTCGAGGAAGTCCAGCACGAAGCCCAGAATGAACAGCACCAGCATCACGATCAGGAAGACCGTAAACTCGTTGTCAAAACTGCGCAGGAACTGCTGGATATAGTGTTCCCCCCCGAACGAGATCACCACAAGGTTCAGCAACTGCGAGCCGATCAGGATGGTAAAGACCATCGAGGTCACCTTGGCCGTCTCGCGCACCACGGGCGTCAGAACCCCGCTGGTGAACAAGACCCAGCAACCAAACAGCAGGCCGAACAGGGCAAACAGGTAGGCGCCATAGGCCACGATGAAGGCAATCCAGGTCTCGACGCTGACATCGCTCTGGTTGATGCGCAGATCGAAGTTCACGCCCATCAGCAAGGCCACGATCACGGCCAAAGTCGCCCAGATGATCACCTTGGCCGAGCGGCCCTGATCCTGCAGCTTGCGGTAAGCGGCCAGCATGATCGCCCCGCCTGCCCCCAGCGCCGCAGCGGGCGTCGGGTTAGTCACACCACCCAGGATCGAGCCCAGAACCGCGATGATCAGAACCAGCGGCGGGAAGACCACACGGATCAGATCATTGGTCGCACAGCGCGCGGCGGCCTCTTTGCAGCCATAGATGGCCAGCGCAAACGGCACCGCCAGCAGCGCAAAGGTCACACCCGAGGACGTGGTCGGAGCGATGAACAGCACATCGAACAACAGCATCAGCAACAGGCCGATGGCCCCTACGATCAGCGGCTGCGTCGGCTTCGATGGCGCGATGCCGCGACCCATGACCAGCGTCAGACCCAGCAGCACGACCATGACGGCCACACCGGTGCCGATCGGCGCAGCCGAAGCGATCTTGGCTTGCTGCGCAGCGGCCAGTTCCTCTTCGCTTAGGCGGGTCGACTCGGCGGCCCCACCTGCGGCGTCGATGGCCTCTTGCTCGGCTACGGCCTGATCCCAGGCCAGCTGCCCATGCAGGTCGATCATCGAGGCTTTGCATTCCTCGGACACGTTTGTGCGCAGCGATGCGCCCTCACCGATATCCGAGAAAGCCGAGACGCTGATATTCTGGCTTCCGACAACACCAGCACTGCTCAGAACCATCATTCCCACGATCAGCGCAACCGGTGCACCCAGCAACCAGGTCAGACCTTCGGCACGGGTGATCGGCTCACCACTACCGCCTGACATTTCAACGGCCGGGGCCTTTTCCGGATTCAGCAGCGCATAGCCAAAGGCATAAAGCGCATACAGCAGCGCCAGCATGATCCCCGGCAGCAAGGCAGCCTGAAACAATGTCCCAACCGAGACCACAGCGGGCTCACCCAGATAGGTCAGCGCGTCTGTACAACCCGCATCCTGCGCGCGGGTTTCCTGCGCGGTCGAATACAGGTCTCCTGCCAGTGTCCCCAGCAGAACGATCACGATCGAGGGCGGAATGATCTGTCCCAGCGTTCCCGAGGCCGCGATCACACCGGTCGCCAGTTCCGGCGAGTAGTTGTTGCGCAGCATGGTTGGCAGCGCCAGCAGGCCCATCGTCACCACGGTCGCACCCACGATCCCGGTCGAGGCCGCAAGAAACGCCCCCACAACCACAATCGACACAGCCAGACCACCGGGCAGCGGGCCAAAGACACGCGCCATCGTGGTCAGCAGATCGTTTGCGATCTTCGAGCGTTCCAGCGTGATACCCATCAGGACGAACATCAGAACGGCCAGCAGGGTTTCAATCGACTGACCGGCCAGCACGCGTTCGTTCATACGGTTCACGATGAATGACACATTGCGGTCCAGCGCGGTTTCCCAGCCCTGCACAAAGACCGGTTCGGCGATCCTTGGTAGGTCCGGGAAGCGGAACACTGATACCGTTTCTGGTTTGACCCCCGAATTGACGAGGTCCCGGTACGCTTGGGAGCCGGTATCAATTGCCTGGTGGATCAGCAGCCCCGCACTGTCCAGCGCAGCGATGATCCCGAAGGAAATGATCCCTGCCCCGCCGATAGCAAATGCCACCGGAAAACCGGATAGGATGCCTCCGAAAAGGCAGAAGAATACGATAATGAGGCCTATCTCGACGCCATCAAGTCCGAATAGCATAGTCTTGGTCTCCGTCCTTAATGCGTGCCTTCGAAGGCTTCTTCACCCTCACCAAGGCTGTCCTTGTCGAGGTATTTTCCGGTGCTCTCGGACCCTTCCGAGTATTCCAGGAACGAGCGGTAGAGGAATGCGATGGCGTGCAGGAACACCATGGCCGCAAAAGCCACCAGCAGGATCTTGAACAGGAAGTAGGCGTTGAACCCGTTGGGGCTAAAACCGATGGTTTCCACGTTCCAGCGCAGCGCGCGGGACTTGGCGACCAGGCGGTCCAACGTATCACTGGCCGAGGGTTTCGGCACGATCAGGTGCCGCCACATGAAGTACCAGCCATACATCCAGGTCAACACGGCCATCGGCATCATGAACAGAACCGCCCCGCACATATCGACCACACGCTTGGCCCGGTGGCTGATCCCGGCGTAGATCAGGTCAACGCGTACATGCCCGCCCTGAACGAAAGTGTAGGTGCAGCACAGGCAGACAACCATGGCGTTATAAAGTTTAAGTTCTTCCGCGAACCAACTGATATCTTGCGTAAACGGGATACCCAGGCCAAAGGACATATCGGGCCGGGTAAAGACCCGCTGCATGAACACGATGACGATCTGCTGGATCACCATCAGCAAGCCGGCCCAGGCGAAAAAGCGGCCGGTTGTGTTGGCGAAACCCTCAAGGACCCGCACCATTCCCCACATGAAGTTGCGGTAATACAGTCCAACTGCGGTCAGAACCAAAAAGAAGGTAAAGACCACAAAGAAGAACTCGACCGAACCGCCGTAATAGACAAAACGCATGATCGACGCCTTGTCCGACCAATCCAGCCAGAGTTGCGGATGCGTGATGGCATATCCGAAATTATAGAAAGCTTCGGCAATGTTCTGAATGAGCCATAGCAGCCCATTCCACAGGGCGCCGAAGAACGAGATACCGTTATCGTCCTGCATGTTGTCCCCAGGTCGCGTCAGTTGCACGAGGTTTTATCGCGGGCATGTCCAAGCCCGGCACGTGCAACGGGAAAGGTTTCCCCGCACAGGGCGGGGAAACCATTTGGTCGTGAGTAGGTTGCTTAGCCGCGAACGCGGTCGCGCTGCGTGGTGTAGGCACCCGAGGACAGGTTCTGCCACGCCGAAGATGCTGCCATCGACGACATTGCGCTGTCGTGGATTTTCTTGAACAGCTCGTCGCCCATGTTTTCGTCCAGAACTTCCTGGCTGGCCTGACCGAAGGCATCCCAGACGCTGTCGGGGAACTCCAGAACCTTCACGCCGCCCGATTGCAGACGCTGCAGCGCCGCACCGTTGTTGGCCAGGAATTGCGCCAGGTTCCACTGGTGCGCTTCGCCAGCTGCGATCTCGATGATCTTCTGCTGTGCCGGTGTCAGTTCGTCGAACACATCGCGGTTCGTTGCCAGCGACAGACCTGCGCCCGGCTCGTGGAAGCCCGCGGTGTAGTATGTCTTGGTGATTTCCTGGAAACCGGCTTTTTCGTCCGCCCAGGGGCCAATCCACTCGGTGCCGTCAATCGCACCCGAGGACAGCGCCTGATACACTTCCGAGCCCGGAATGTTCTGAACCGATGCGCCCAGTTTGCCCAGCGCCTGACCGCCCAGACCCGGCATACGGAACTTCAGACCTTGGAAATCCTCGGGGCCGTTGATCTCTTTCGAGTACCAGCCACCTGCCTGCGCACCGGTGTTACCCGCCAGGAAGGATTTCAGGCCGAAGATCGAACCCAGCTCGTCATGCAGCTCCATGCCGCCATCATGGTAGTACCAGTTCACAAGTTCCTGCGCGGTCATGCCGAAGGGCACGGCAGTGAAGAACGCGTAGCCCGGGTGCTGACCCACAAAGTAATAGTCGGCCGCGTGATACATGTCGGCCTGACCGGACGACACCGCGTCAAACACTTCGAAGGCACCAACCAGTTCGCCAGCGGCCTTGATTTCGACATTCAGGCTGCCGTCGGACATAGTGTTGATGCTGTCGGCACAACGCTGCGCGCTGTCGAACACGCCCGCCAGACCGCGACCCCACGAGGTCACCATGGTCAGGGTGCGTTTGCCCTGTGCATAAGCCGGAGCTGCCAGCGTGGTGGCGGCAGCGGCCGAGCCGCCCAGTGCAGATGTTTTTAGAAATGAACGACGATCCATATGAGTGTTCCTCCCCTACATAGTCCAATCCCCCGAACTTTGCGGGGGCAGTCGTTTTCAGTGCGGCCAGCCTAATGACGGGAATTTGAATGTGAATACCTACTACTACGTAGGATTGCCGGTTTTTGAGGTGGGTGCGGGACAAAACCGGTAAATCTGGGGCCCATTTTCCGGCGAAACGGGCGACGTCACGATCGCAGACCCAAAGATTTTGCATTTTGACGCCTGCTTGCGTAACGATTCGACCATGAGGGGAATCCGCAATCTGATCTCGCTGACCTATGGCCAGAAACTGTCGCTTGTGGCGGCCATTCCTCTGTTGGTGGCCGTGGCAGCGATTGCATTCTTCGTCACCTACGAGGCCCGCGCCACCGCCGAGCGTGAAATTCAGGCGCTGGAACGTCGCCTGATCGAAGCCAAGAAAGAAGAGCTGCGCAACTACGTCACGCAGGCCCGCAACGGGTTCGCCTATATCTACGGCCGCGCCTCGACCGACGACAATGTGGCTCAGAATCTGGTCACGCAGATTCTGTCGGCCATGATCTACGGCAAGGATGGGTTCTTCTTTGTCTATGATTACGACGGCAACAATCTGGTCAGCCCGCGTCAGACCCAGTTCATCAACCGCAACTGGGAAGGTCTGACCGACAGCGACGGCACCCCGATTGTGGACGAGTTCATCCGCCTCGCCCGGCAGGGGGCTGGTTGGCACAGTTTCATGTGGCAAAAACCGTCGACCGGGGAAGAGGCGCAGATGATCGCCTATGTGGTTGGTCTTCAGGATTGGCGATGGGCCGTGGGCACAGGGGTCTTCATCGACGATATCGTCGCCACCGTCGCCAATGCCCGCGCCGAGGTCGAAGCCCGCGTGCAGCGCACCTTTGCCTATATCGGCGGAATCGTTCTGGCCGCCGTTCTAATCGTGTTTGCCTCGGGCATGTTACTGAATTTCCGCGAACGCAGGCTGGCGGATGCCAAGCTGAAAGAACTGACCCAACGCGTGTTTGACGCGCAAGAGGAAGAGCGCGGACGTGTGGCCCGTGAGCTCCATGACGGGATCAGCCAGATCCTGGTCGGTGTGCGCTATGCTCTGGACAATGCCCGCCGCCGCCTGACGCGCGGCGATGACGCAGGCGCGCGCGCCCCGCTGGACAAAGGGATCGACCATCTGGGCACCGCGATTACCGAGGTCCGCCGCATCAGCCGTGACCTGCGCCCCGGCGTGCTGGACGATCTGGGTTTGGGCCCTGCCCTTAAGGCACTAACCGATGATTTCCGCGAGCGTACGGGGATCGAGACCGAGTTCTCGACCGTCGTGTTTCGCAACCGTCTGGATCAGGACAGCAAGATCGCACTCTACCGTATCGCGCAGGAGGCGCTGACCAATATCGAGCGCCATTCCGGCGCAACCAGCGTCACCATCGACCTGCGCGGCCACAAAAAGGGCGCGACCATGCGGATCACCGACAATGGCCGCGGTTTACGCAGCGCACCCAGCGATGGCAGTGCCGGGATCGGGCTGCGCAACATGCAGGAACGGATCGAACAACTTGACGGATCGCTGCGCATTCTGTCATCACGCGGCCCACGCAGCGGAACGGTGATCGAGGTCAGCCTGCCTCTCAGCCACTTGCTGCCGCCGCAGGAAGACGCAACCCCAAACCGAAAGGCCGGAACATGAGCGACACCACGATCCGGGTTCTGATCGTCGATGACCATCCAATGGTTGCCGAGGGGATCCAGTCGATATTGGAAAGCTATGACGAGATCGAGGTGGTCGGCACTCTGGGTAGCGGGCAGGATGCGGTCGATCAGGTGGCTGGGTTGCAGCCGGATGTCATTCTGATGGACCTCAATATGCCCGGCCTCGGAGGCCTCAGCGCGACTGAGATCATTCTCGAACGCCTGCCAGAAACGCGCATCCTGATCCTGTCGATGCATGATAGCCCGGAATATATCTCGACGGCGCTCAGCCACGGGGCCAAAGGCTATGTCCTCAAAGATGTCCCCACGGATGAAATCAAGCAGGCCATCGACGCTGTCATGCGTGGCGAGCAATATCTGTGCACCGGTGCCAGCGGCTCTCTTGAGCCCAAGGGCGACAACACGCGTGAGGCCCTGACCGGGCGCGAACAAACGATCCTGCTGGAACTCGCACAGGGCAAGTCCAACAAAGAGGTCGCTCAGACACTGGACATCTCGGTCCGCACGGTCGAGACACATCGCAAGAACATCAAACGCAAGCTGGGGATATCCTCGACCGCCGGTCTTACCCGCTATGCGCTGGAACACGGCGTCTTGCAGGGCACCAGCCCAGGGTTCTGACCGCAGCGCGGCACGCGCTGCCCGGCCCAACCGGCGAAGATAGGCCGCAAGCGCATCGACAACGGGCGGGAGCGCTGCCCGCTTCAGTCGAGCAAACGGTCCTGCCGCAGCCCTTCCCGATCTTGATGATGTTGCAGCACCCGCCCATAAAGCTGCCGGGTTCGTTCGACGCTGCCGCACATCCCCTCGGCCTCAACGAATGAAAAAATACCCACGTAGCGACGTTGCGTCCCGGTCACCGCTGCGACCCGATGCAACGCGTAACGGCCCTTGAAGATCTGAAGATCGCCGGGTTGCAACTCCAATTGCCGGACCCGCGCCCTTTCCCCGCCAAGCACGGCTGAGACGGCTGGAAAATTCTCGTCCGTTGGGCTGCGCAGGTTCGGTACATATTCGAACGCGCCACCCCCTTCGCCGTTTTGGATGGCCAAAGTCACGGTGAAATTGTTAGTATCGAAGTGCCAGGGAAAGCCCTGCCCTTCCTCCACCACATTGATGATCACATCCGCCAAAGGATCGTCATAGCGAAAGAAGCAGTCGTCGGGCTCATCCAACGCTGCGCGAATAAACGGCAGGAAGTCTGCGCATTCGTAAATTCGTCGCAACGGCCCCGTTTTTGCGAAATTATCCGCTGGCACAAAGGCGTTTGAGCGGTCAAAAAACTGCCGAACCGGGTGATTTCGATCCAGCGAGGGTTCATCACGGGTAAAATAGGCATTGGTTCGGCTGAATGAACGATGGGCGTGTTCGGCCACCATATCGGCCTCTTGTCGCAAATGCGCGACTCCGTCGGAATGCACAAACCCCGGCAAGACCGCGCAACCATCCTGATCCAGCTCACGCCTCAGATCGCTGATCAACCGCTCATATGCTCGAGAGTCGGGGCAATCTATCGGATACCGTCCAAGGTCAATAAGATCGTGCATGATATCCCGCCTCCATCGCCTATATGCTCGGGTCCACGTTGCCCCAGCATGTTGCCGCTATCATGCTCGTTTCGGACATCACTTTGACACTTTCCGACACGGTCAAATCACAGAGTCGCGCGGATTTCCCTCCAGATTTTCCCGAAAATTCCCAGCATGCGGCAATCTGCGCAATAAAATGTCGCAAAATTCACTGCCTGAGATAGAAAATTGGTGCGATTGCCTGTTGACGCCCCGTCGCGCCGCTCATAATGTCCCTGCACGCAAAAAAGGAGCCTCTGGCGATGAAAGCGCTAGTCGTAATCGTAGGAATCACGCGCATGGGCCGGTGACGGTAAACCATAATTCAACCCATGCGCCTCCGAAAATCTCGGGGGCTTTTTTTTGGCAACACGCAAGACACATGTCGCGAACGGAGCAAAGCAGATGACACGTGAGATGACCGGCGCAAAGATGGTGGTTCAGGCCCTCAAGGATCAGGGCGTGGACACGGTATTCGGATACCCCGGCGGCGCCGTGCTACCGATCTATGATGAGATTTTTCTGCAAAACGACATTCGCCACATTCTGGTGCGTCACGAACAAGGGGCTGTGCACGCCGCCGAAGGGTACGCGCGCTCGACCGGCAAGCCCGGCGTTGCGCTTGTGACCTCGGGCCCCGGTGCCACAAACGCGGTGACCGGCCTGACCGATGCGCTGCTGGATTCGATCCCGATCGTGGTTCTGACCGGTCAGGTCCCGACCTTCATGATCGGCTCGGACGCGTTTCAAGAGGCTGACACCGTTGGCATCACCCGCCCCTGCACCAAGCACAACTGGCTGGTGAAGGATACGGATTCGCTTTCTGAGACCATGCACGAGGCTTTCCACGTCGCCACCTCTGGCCGCCCTGGTCCTGTGCTGATCGACATTCCTAAGGACGTGCAGTTCGCCTCGGGCGACTATACCGGCCCGAAACCTTCGACCTCACATTACCAGCCAGTTTTGAAAGGCGATCTCGAAGAGATCACCGAACTGGTTGCCGCGATTGAGACGGCGAAAAAACCTGTCTTCTACACGGGTGGTGGCGTGATCAACTCGGGCCCCGCGGCCAGCCAGTTGCTGCGCGAGCTGGTGGATGCAACCGGCTTTCCGATCACCTCGACCCTGATGGGACTGGGGGCCTATCCGGCGTCGGGCGAGAACTGGTTGGGCATGCTGGGAATGCATGGTCTTTATGAGGCCAATCTGGCGATGCATGACTGCGACCTGATGATCAACATCGGCGCACGTTTCGATGACCGGATCACCGGGCGCATTGATGCGTTCTCGCCGAACTCGAAAAAGGCGCATATCGACATTGATCCCTCGTCCATCAACAAGGTGATCCGCGTCGATATCCCGATTGTCGGGGACGTGGCACATGTGCTGGAAGATATCCTCAAGGTCTGGAAAGCACGTGGGCGTAAAACCGACGCAGCGGCGGTTAAACAATGGCAGTCGCTGATCGCGGATTGGCGCAAGGTCAACTGCCTGGCCTATACCAACAGCGAAAAGACGATCAAACCGCAATACGCGCTGCAACGTCTTGAAGAGCTGACCAAAAACCACGACCGCTATATCACCACCGAGGTCGGCCAGCACCAGATGTGGGCGGCACAATATCTTGGGTTCGAAGACCCCAACCGCTGGATGACATCCGGTGGTCTGGGCACCATGGGCTATGGCACTCCGGCCTCGATCGGTGTGCAGATGGCGCATCCCGACGCGCTGGTAATCAATGTCGCGGGTGAAGCCTCTTGGCTGATGAACATGCAGGAAATGGGCACCGCCGTTCAGTACCGCCTGCCCGTGAAACAGTTCATCCTGAACAACGAACGTCTGGGCATGGTACGCCAGTGGCAGGAATTGCTGCATGGCGAGCGATACTCGCATTCGTGGTCCGAAGCCCTGCCCGACTTCGTCAAACTCGCCGAGGCCTTCGGGGCCAAGGGCATACTGTGTTCCAACCCCGCCGATTTGGATGACGCGATCATGGAGATGATCAACTATGACGGCCCTGTCATCTTTGACTGTCTGGTTGAAAAGCACGAAAACTGCTTCCCCATGATCCCGTCGGGCAAGGCCCATAACGAAATGCTGCTGGGCGAGGCCGAAACGCAGGGCGTGATCGACTCCAAAGGTTCGGTTTTGGTTTAACAAAATTCGTCGAATTTTGTCGGGCGCTTCAGTACCCGACCTTCGCAGGATGATGAAAGGGACTTAAATGTCTGCCCTACATATCAAACAAGGCTCCACCCGCCATTCGGCCTATAACCTAAGGCCCACATTCTCGGACGTGCAGGAACGGCACACGATTGCGGTTTTGGTCGAAAACGAACCGGGTGTTCTGGCTCGCGTGATCGGGTTGTTCTCTGGCCGTGGATATAACATCGAAAGCCTCACCGTGGCCGAGGTCGATCACACCGGCCACCTGAGCCGCATTACCATCGTCACCACCGGCACGCCGCAGGTGATCGAGCAGATCAAGGCCCAGCTTGGTCGCATCGTATCGGTCCGGGATGTGCACGATCTGACGGTCGAGGGCTCATCGGTCGAGCGTGAGCTGGCCATCATCAAGGTCGTGGGCGAAGGCGACAAACGGGTCGAAGCTCTGCGTCTGGCCGATATCTTCCGCGCCAATGTAGTAGACAGCACCCTGAATTCGTTCATTTTCGAAATCACTGGGGCCCCGGACAAGATCGACGCCTTTGCCGACCTGATGCGCCCGCTGGGCCTGGTTGAAATCGCCCGTACCGGTGTCGCGGCCTTGCTGCGTGGTGACTGAATGAATTGCCCCGCCCATTGCATGTAAGCATCGGACGGGGCTAAACATTCACAAAACTGCAGACAATATGCAGTTATGTCTGTTTATTTATTACATAACAGAAAATAATCGAATAAAAGATTATACAAATAAAAATAAAGCCTATTGCCTTTGTGGTTTAGCGCGTTAGCTTCGACACGTAACGTGGCGTTTCTATGCGCCTGTTGGGGTCCTAAGTACGATTTCAGAACATGCGCGACCGTTTGGTCAGACATGGTACGGTTTCACAAAAACACTTGAATACCGGGACAGAAATGACCAACGACACCCGCAACCCTGCTGACTTGCGCAGGATGTTCGGCGCAAACCTCAGGCAGCTCGCGCAGCAATACCCCTCTGTTTCCGAACTCTGCCGTCAGCTTGGCATCAACCGGACTCAATTCAACCGGTATTTGGGCGGAGAGAGCTTTCCCCGCCCCGATGTTCTGGACCGCATTTGCCGGTTCTTCGATGTCGACGCCCGTATTCTGCTGCACCCTCTTGAGGCATTGGACAATGCCCCTCTACACCCCGCCGCTTCGGCCCTGACCGAGTTTCTGGGCTCGGGGCCCACGACGTTGACCGAGACGCTGCTGCCCGCCGGATTCTATTCTGTGTCAGAGACGGATCTTGAAAACCCCTTCCCGTCCCGGCACCGGCTGCTGCATGCCCGCCGCCTGCCCCAATGCACCCTGATTCGCAGCTTCGAGCCCCCCTCGGATGGCAAAGACAGTTCAGCCAAAGCGCGCGAAGTTCAGGGGATCGCCGCTTGTGCCGGTCATCAAATCTATATCCTGATGTCCTGCCGCGCCGCCCAGAACAGCCGCATCTACCTGATGACTCGCAATTCGGACTCGCAAGAAGAGTATTGGCGCGGCGTCGCAATCTGCCTGTCCAAGACGAATGCAAATGCGACCACCATGCGCAAACTCCAGCTGCGCCATCTGGGCACCAAACCGACCGAGGCATTGCCCGCCGCCCGCACCGCGCGCAGGTTGGAAAAGCCGCTTTAGGTAAGTCCTTCGGCCTCTGTAATCTGACGGTAAAGATGCCAGCTTGCATGCCCCAATAGCGGCAATACGATCAGCAAGCCAAGAAACCAGGGGATCATGGCGACAAAGGTCAGAACGGCGATCAGTACCCCCCAACCCAACATGACCGGCAGGTTTGCACTGACATAGCTATAGCTTGCAATCATCGCCGTAACGAAATCCAGTTCGCGGTCCAGCAGCATCGGGATGGACAAGACGGTGATCATGTAAAGCACGGTCGCGAAAACTGCGCCCACCGCCGTGCCCACCGCCAACATGGTCAGCCCATTGGCCGTCAGATACACCTCGACTGAAGTGGATACGTTGGTCATGGTCGAAAACCCCATGAACAAAGCAAAGATCATGTGACCCAGAAAGAACCAGAACAGGAACATGACCACGATGATTGCGCAGATCGACGGCAACTGACGCCGCCCCTGCTGCGCCACGACACCAAAGATCGCGCCATAATCCAAAGGCTCCCCCAGTTCCAACCGGTGAGAGACCTCATACAGCCCCACCGCCGCGAAGGGGCCCAACAGCGGAAACCCGATCGCCGCCAGCACCAGCCAGTACGAAGTCTGAGTCTGTATTGTTACCCAGGAAATCGCCCAGCCGGCCAGCACATAGAACCCAGCAAACAGCAGCCCAAAAACCGGCGCCCGGCGAAAATCGGCCCAGGCACGGCGCAGGGATTCGCGCAGCATCTCACGGCTGACCGGCCCCATTTTCGGAACGCCAAAGGGTTTCTCCATCACATCCTCCTCCCTTCATCCGTCCTTCTATCAGGCCGGTCTTTTCTGCGGCCAACGCGTGACCTCATGATACGCCGCCCCAATGGACAGAACCTGCCCATCGGCCCCTTTGGGTCCAAAAAGCTGCATCCCCATCGGCAGCCCCTCGGCCCCGAACCCGACGGGCACGGACAAGGCAGGCAGACCAATCAGACTGACAGGCACCATGACTTGCATCCAGCGATGATAGGTGTCCATCTTCACCCCTGCGATTTCTGTTGGGAACGGCGTGTCCAGCTCAAACGGCCAGACTTGCGCAGATGGCAGCACCAACATGTCATACTCAACGAACACCTCTGCGGCCTTGCGATAACAGTCCGAGCGAATGACGCTGGCGCGATGCACCTGCATCGCCGTCAAGGCCAAGCCACGATCCAGCTCCCACTGCGCAGTGTCTTTCAGCTTTGAGCGGTGTTCAGTCAAAGGGCTCAACCCGGCGGCCACGCTCCAGGCGCGTAGCGTCACCCAACTGTCCCACATCAATTCCGCTTCGAATGGCGGCGCAAGTGGTTCCACCTCCGCGCCCAGATCCGAAAACACCGCAAGGGCCTGCGCGCATTGATCCAAAATTCCGTCTTCAAACGGAAAGGCACCGCCCCAGTCCGCCAACCAGCCGATCCGCAGGCCGCGCATATCGGCGGGTCTGATCGGTGAGACCGGCGTGCAAGCCGCAGTTAAAGGTTGTCCCGCATCCGGCCCTGAGATCACGTCCAGCAACACGCCCAAGTCCTCAGGGCTGCGCGCCATAGGCCCCAGAGTCGACAACTGATGCAAATACCCGTCCCCTTCGGGTTGAGACGGAACGCGTCCCCAGCTAGGTCGAAACCCATAAACATTGTTCCAGGCCGCTGGGTTGCGCAAGCTGCCCATCATGTCTGACCCATCCGCCAGCGCCAGCATCCCCGAAGCCAATGCCACTGCGGCTCCGCCAGAGGAACCTCCGCAGCTACGCTCAGCATCATATGGGTTGCGCGTCGCCCCATAGACCGGGTTGAACGTGTGCGACCCCAAACCGAATTCCGGTGTATTGGTCTTGCCGATCAGAATGGCCCCCGCCGCCCGCAACCGTGCCGCGATCAGATCGTCAGCCTCCGGTACATGCCCTGCAAACAGCGGCGAGCCTTGGGTCGAGGCCATCCCGGCCACATTGACCAGATCCTTGACCGCCATCGGCAACCCATGCAGCGGGCCCCGTCGCGGACCTTCATCCATCGCCCGCGCCTCGGCCATCAATTCGGCCTCATCCCGCAGCGCCACGATGGCGTTCAATCGGCCATTGACCGCCCCGATCCGCTCCAGCGTCAACCGCATGACATCCGCAGCCGAGACCTGCCCCGATGCCATTGCGCCCAAAAGTTCAGTTGCGGTGATTTGGCTCAGTTCCATCCCGGTCCCATCGGCAGTCATATTGCGTCGATACGATCAGCCTAACGACCCCGCCGCACCATTTAAACCCACTGTTTAAATGTATCTTTTCTGGTCCACCGCCGCGCAAGGATCCCCTTCATCTGTCCCAAAATATCCCGGGGGAGTCGCGCGCACGCGCGGCGGGGGCAGAGCCCCCTGCCAGACTTACTCGCCTTGCGCCTCGGACCGGGACTTGCCAGCCACATCCAGCGCCAAAGTCGCCGCCATGAACCCGTCCAGATCCCCATCCAACACGCCCTTTGTGTCCGAGGTCTCATGGTTGGTCCGCAAATCCTTCACCATTTGATACGGTTGCAACACGTAAGACCGGATCTGGTTGCCCCAACCCGCATCGCCCTTGGCCTCATGCGCGGCGTTGATATCCGCGTTCCGGCGGTCCAGCTCTTGCTGGTAGAGGCGCGATTTCAGCGCCTTCATGGCGATGTCCCGGTTCTGGTGCTGCGATTTCTCGGAACTGGTCACAACGATTCCGGTCGGGATGTGCGTGATCCGCACCGCCGAGTCCGTGGTGTTCACGTGCTGACCACCCGCGCCGGATGACCGATAGGTATCAATCCGAATATCCGCCGGGTTCACCTCGATCTCGATATTGTCATCGACCACCGGATAGACCCAGACAGAGCTAAAGGACGTGTGTCGCTTGGCCGCCGAGTCATAAGGCGAAATCCGAACCAGCCGGTGTACGCCGCTTTCCGACTTCAACCAGCCATACGCGTTGTGACCCGAAATCTTATAGGCCGCAGATTTGATCCCTGCCTCTTCGCCCGCGGTCTCGGATTGCAGCTCGACGGTGTAACCCTTCTTCTCGGCCCACCGCACATACATTCGCGCCAGCATTGAGGCCCAGTCGCAGCTTTCCGTCCCGCCCGCGCCCGAGTTGATCTCAAGGAAGGTATCGTTGCTGTCGGCTTCGCCGTCCAGCAGGGCTTCTAGTTCTTTCTTGGCGGCCTTGGCCTGCAGCGCCTTGATCGCGCCCTCGGCGTCGGTAACGACCTCTTCGTCCTCTTCCATCTCGCCCAGTTCGATCAACTCGATATTGTCACTCAGATCGGTCTTGATGGTTTCATAGGTCTCAATCGCATCGACCAGCATCTGCCGCTCGCGCATCAGCTTCTGTGCATTTTCGGGATTGTCCCACAAGTTCGGATCTTCAACACGCGCGTTGAATTCCTCAAGACGATGAGGTGCGGTCTCATAGTCCATGCGCTGCGCCAGCAGCTCCAGCGACTTTTCGATTTCCGCCACGATATTCTGGGTTTCGGCGCGCATGGTCAGGTCCCAACTTGCTCAATCAGGCTTGCGTGATAGCAAGAGGTTGGGGCCACCACAAGACAGCGGAGGCCGCAAACCAATCAGGTGTCAGTAAAGACCGCCAGTTGCCACATCGCCCTGGCTGGCATTGGGTCCGACGGTGACGGTGTTCCCGGTCGAGGTTGTCACCTGACGACCCGAGCTGGCCTCTTCAAACAAAGGCAGATCCGATCCCATCGCAAATCCACCGTCATAGACACGGTCGATAAACCCATCGACACCATCGCGGAAATACTCGGCCACCACATAGTCACCGGTCGCCTCCGGTGGCAGGCGCGCGCCGCTGAACCGGTCAATCTTGATGAAATGACCACCCTCTGGAACCTCGAAAGGACCGCCGCCATATTTCTCGGTCGCGGTTTCCATAAAGCTTTGGAAAACTGGTCCGCACATGGTGCCGCCATAGGCTCCCCGCCCCATGGGACGCGGGCGGTCGTAACCGATATAGCAGCCCGCCACGATGTTCGAGGTAAAGCCGATAAACCACGCATCCTTCGAATCGTTGGTGGTGCCGGTCTTGCCGGCGGTCGGCACAGGCAGGTTCACAAAAGACGACGCCGTTCCACGATCCACCACACCCTTCATCATCGAGGTCAGCTGATAGGCGGTGATCGCATCCATGACCTGCCAACGGTCAGTGACGATGGTCGGCGACTCGTCCGGCTCCAACCAGGCCGAGTTGCAGTCCAGACATTCCCGGTCGTCGTGCCGGTAGATCGTCTTGCCGAACCGGTCCTGAATGCGGTCAACCAGAGTGGGTTCGACCCGCTCGCCGCCATTGGCAAACATCGCATAGGCTGCGACCATCTTATAGAGCGTCGTCTCTTCGGACCCCAGCGAGTTCGCAAGAAACGCCCCCATGCGGTCATAGACCCCGAACCGTTCGGCATAGCCCGCGACCACCGGCATCGTGACTTCTTGTGCCAGACGAATGGTCATCAGGTTCCGTGACTGTTCAATCCCGGTCCGCAAGGGCGTCGGGCCATAGAATTTGTTCGACGAGTTCTTGGGCCGCCACAAACCTTGCGGCGTGTTCACCTCAATCGGGGCGTCCACAACGATGGTGGCGGGGCTATAGCCACTGTCCAGCGCGGCGGCGTAGACGAACGGCTTAAAACTGGAACCCGGCTGGCGCTGCGCCTGCGTGGCGCGGTTGAACACCGAATCCTGATACGAGAACCCGCCCTGCATTGCCAGAACACGGCCCGAGTTTACGTCCATCGCAACAAAGCCACCCTGCACTTCGGGCACCTGACGGGCGGACCACTGGCCCTCTTCCCCGGCCATTACCAGAATGACGTCGCCGCGCTTGAAGTTGTCAAAGAAGTTACCTTGCATCCACTGGATGTCAGAGCGAGGAACGATGCCGTCAGCCGGGCCGTCCTCGATACCCACGGTAAGGGACTGATCGGCGACGTTCAGCACAACGGCCGGATACCATTGCGTCGGCAGTTCTACGTCGCGGGGGATTTCCGTAATCGCCAGTGCTTCGCGCCATTGCGCTTCATCCGCGAGCTTGTCTTCGGCAATCACCTCACCCGTACCGCGCCATTTCCCACGTGATCGGTCGTATTTCTGCAGCGCCGTGCGCAGAGCCTTGGCGGCCTCGACCTGCATTTCTTCGTCCACCGAGGCGCGGACGGTGAAGCCGCCGGTGAAGAACTCACCCTCACCGAAATCCTCGCTCAATTGGCGGCGGATTTCGTCGGTGAAATAGTCACGCGGCGGCAATGCGGTACGGAAGCTTTCGAAATCGCCGTTTTGGACCGATCGCAGCGGTTGCGCCACCTCGGCCTCATAGGTGGCCAAGTCGAGGTATCCGTTCTGATTCATCTCGCGCAGCACATAGTTGCGTCGCGCCAGCAGGCGCTCTTTCTCGCGCACCGGGTGGTAGTCCGAAGGCGCCTTGGGCATCGCCGCCAAGGTCGCCGCCTCATGCGGGGCCAGTTCCTGCAGCGTCTTGTTGAAATAGGTCTGCGCAGCCGCCGTCACACCATACGAGTTCTGCCCCAGAAATATCTCGTTCATATAGAGTTCCAGGATCTGTTCCTTGTCCAGCGTATCCTCAAGCCGGGTGGCGAGGATAATCTCCTTGATCTTGCGCTCGGCGCGACGGTCGCCGGACAGCAGGAAGTTCTTCATCACCTGTTGGGTGATGGTCGACGCACCACGCACGTTTTCACCCTTGGATTTCACCGCCTCAACGCCAGCTGCGATGATCCCGCGCGGGTCATAGCCTTGGTGCGTGTAAAAGTTCTTGTCCTCGGCCGAGATAAAGGCCTGTTTCACCAGATCAGGGATTTCTTCTGAAGGCGTGAACAGGCGGCGTTCCTGCGCGAATTCGTCGATCAACTGACCCTCACCCGAATAGATCCGGCTAATCGTGGGTGGTTTATACTGCGCAAGTGATTCATGGCTGGGCAGGTCGCGACCATACATCCAGAAGATCGCGCCAATCACCAGCGCGGCCATGAAAAATCCAAGGGTCACGAGGCTGAAGATCGCCCCAAAGATCGAAAATATGAAACGGATCACGTCACTGCCTTTTGCTCGCGGTGCCGCCTATATAGGGACGCCCGCGCGTTGGGTCAAAACACGATGCCCCATATTAGCCGTTTTGCGCCGTAGGGTCACTGGCCAATCAGGGATCGGCGGATCACATCCTGCTGACGCCAGACTTCAAGCCCGTCGCGGATGCCATGTGCCATACCCAAGCGCCACTCTGGATTATTGATGTTTTTCCAGTCTCTGGGACTGGACAGAAAGCCAAGCTCGATCAAAACCGAAGGAATGTCAGCTGCTTTGAGAACGGAAAACGAAGCGGTGCGGATCGGGTGGTTGTTCATCGGCCCGCCCTGCTGCGTCATGCCATTGGCCAGCGCTGCGGCCAGCGCATCGGTGCGCGGTTTGGTTTCCTGACGCGCCAGGTCCAGAAGAACATCGGCGACCTGATCGTCGGCCCCGCTGAGGTCGATGCCCGAGATCAGATCACCCCGGTCATGCCGCTCGGCCAGTTTGTGGCTGGCCACGTCCGAAGCCTCTTCCGACAGGGTATAGACCGCCGCCCCATGAGCGCGCCCTTCCGACAGGATATCTGCATGCAGTGAGATGAACACATCCACGCCCGCCCGGTGCGCCAGCGCGATACGGCGCTCCAGCGACACGAAATGATCATTGGTTCGGGTCAAAACGATCTCGTAGCCCCCCGTGCGCAAAAGAACTTCGCGTAATTCGCGGGCGAAGGTCAGCATCAGGGTCTTTTCGTCCAGCCCGTTTACCTCGGCACCCGGATCAATACCGCCATGGCCGGGGTCCAGCATCACCCGCAGCGGGCGCGGGCCATCCGCCTCTTGATCTGGCGCGGACACCGAGGGTTCGGGCAAGTCCCACTCCGGTTGGCGGGGTGCTCCGGCGCTGGCGACAAACGTATCAAAGTCGGTTCCCTTCAAGTCAAGCGTCAGGGCCGCCGTCCCTGTTGCCTCGTCGATCCGCAAATCAGCGCTTTCGACCGCCAAGGGGGCGCCAAGGTCCAACACCATGCGAGACCATCCAGGTACATAGGCCCCGAATTGCACGCCACTGATCCGATCCGTCTGCAAGAAATCCGCATCTTTCAGCCCGGTCCAATCGACCTCCTGAAAGTCCAGAACCATCCGGTAGGGGTCGCGCAGCGTGAACACACGGTAGGGAACCCCTTGGCTGAGCCCAAGCTGCACCCGCACGCCCGAGCGCCCCTCATCCACGATGCGGCTTTCATCGGGCAACACACGGGCCAGCGCGCTGAGTTCATGCGCAACCGCAGCCCCCGTCAGCGCCCAGATCAGCACTATGGCGTAGAAAATCCTGCTCATGGCCTCAAGTTATCCCGAGATCGTTTGACCAGCAGACTAGCGCAGCCGCGCCGGTTTGTGAACGCTCTACCCCATATTGCCCCGCTCGGTCATAAAGATGCGCAATCGGTCCAGCCCCTCACGGATATCAGAGGTGGAGCGGGCATAGGAAAAGCGCAAGGTGCCGTGGCCGCGTTCGGGATCGAAATCCAGACCGGGCGTGACGGCCACGCCGGCCTTGTCCAAAATCTCGGCCGCAAAGGCGCGGCTGTCGTCGGTTAGGTCGGATACATCGGCATAGACGTAAAACGCCCCGTCCGGTGGTGCGATATTGGTGAACCCGGCCTTGGGCAGACCTTCCAGCATCAAAGCGCGGTTCTGGCGGTAGACGTCCAGATTGGCTTGCAACTCATCCTCGCATTCCATCGCAGCCAGAGCCGCCACCTGACTGGCATGCGGCGCGCAAATGAACATGTTCTGGGCGATCCGCTCAACCACACGCACCTGACCCTCGGGCACGACCATCCAGCCGACGCGCCAGCCAGTCATCGAAAAATACTTGGAAAACGAGTTGATCACATAGCATTCATCCGTCAGCTCCAGCGCGGTGACGGCTTTGGCCTCATATTCCAGCCCATGGTAAATCTCGTCGCTGATGAAGGACGCGCCCTGCCCCTGCGCCGCTTCGATCAGCGCGCCCATTGCTGCGTGGTCCAGCATGGTGCCGGTCGGGTTTGCAGGAGAGGCCACCATCAGCCCTTGCAGATCGAGCCCGGCGAAATCCGCAGGCACAGGCTGCAATCGGCTCTCGGGCGCGGTTGGCAAATCAACCGGAACCAAGCCCAGAGCCTTTAGGATCTGACGATAAGACGGGTAGCCCGGAGCGCCGATTCCGACGCGGTCGCCGCTGTCGAACAGGGCCGTGAAGGCCAGCAGAAACGCGCCCGACGAGCCCGGCGTCACCACAACTCGGTTGGGATCTAGATCGACATTGTACCATTCACCATAAAGCTGCGCGATCCGCTGTCGCAGCGCGGGCATTCCAAGCGCCACAGTATAACCCAAAGGGTTGTCCTGCATAGCCTTCGCCAGTGCTTCGGTCGCGCCCTTGGGGGCCCCGGTTCCGGGCTGACCGACCTCCATATGGATGATGTGGCGACCCGCCTCTTCGGCCTTTCGTGCGGCCTCCATCACGTCCATCACAATAAACGGATCGACGCCGGACCGGGTTGAGTTTCTCATGCCCATCTCCCATGTTGCTTGTATGGCTTTTGAGCGTGTATCCAGGCTGGCGTCAATCCCGGCCCTGTTTCTATGTGTGATGACTTGGTTCGTCAGCGCCGCTCAAACCAATGCGCAAAGCTTGATCCGCGACCCCGACATCGAAAACGGCCTACGTGAACTGGCCTTTCCTGTGCTGCGGGCCGCCGGGCTGAACACCAATCGGGTGCAAATTCTGGTCGTTTATGACAGCACATTCAATGCCTTCGTTATCGACAACAACGCGATCTATCTGAACTACGGCCTGATCTTGTCCGTAGACACCCCCGAGATGCTGCAAGCGGTGATCGCGCATGAGGCCGCCCATATTGCCAACGGCCATCTCGCCCGCCGGTTCGAAAACCTGAAAGCCGCCAAACGCAATGCCGGGTGGGGAACAGCGCTTGCGCTGGCCGTTGCCGTCGCCGGAGGTGGTGAAGCAGCGGCAGGTATCGCTGCGGGCACCTCGAGCTCGGCCTTGCGCAGTTTTCTGGGGCACACACGGGCCGAGGAATCCTCGGCCGACCGCAGCGCAGCAAGCTATCTGCGATGGGCAGGTATTTCACCCAGCGGGATGGTTGCCCTGCACCAGAAATTCGTGGGTCAGGAGCTGCTGAGCGAGGCCAATCAGGACCCCTATATGCGCTCGCACCCCACCAACCGCGATCGTCTGCGCGCGGCCCAGACGTTTTTAGGGGAATTTGGCGCGTCTGCGGTCCCCAACGCGCAGGCAGAATATTGGTTTGCCCGCGTGAAAGGAAAGTTATCCGCCTTCCTGCGCGCGCCCTCGTGGACATTGCGACGCGCGAAAGAGGAAACCGCGCAAGACATTCGCCTGATGCGCGAGGCGGCGGCCCATCACCAGAACCGCAATCTTGCGGAAGCGAGGGGCGCCATTGACGGCGCCTTGGCCATTCGCCCCGACGATCCTTATTACTATGAACTGAAAGGCCAGATCCTGCTGGAAAACCGTCAGTTGCCCGAGGCCGTTGCGGCCTATGGTCACGCGATGGAGATGGCACCAAACAACGCCTTGATCCTTGCAGGCTACGGTCGCGCGCTTTTAGCACAGGATCGGACGAAAGACGCCCTGCAAGTGCTTGAAAAGGCACGCGCCCGCGACCATCGCAACACTGGCTCTCTGCGAGATCTGAGCGTGGCATATGCGCGGGTCGGCAACACTGGCATGGCCTCAGTCGTTACGGCGGAAAGATATGCCTTGCAAGGCAAGCTTACCGATGCAGGTATTCACGCAAGACGCGCTCTCGGGCAACTACCCGAGGGTTCAACAGGTTGGCAACGGGCACAGGATGTGCTGATTGCCTCGGAAAACGCAAAGAAATCGAAAAGGAAACGGAAATGATCCTCAGACATGCTGCACCGGCCCTTCTGGGGCTTTCCCTGCTTGCCGCCCCGGCGCAGGCGTTGGACCTCAACACCATGAGCGATGCCGAGAGAGAGCAGTTCGGCGCGCAGGTACGTGCCTATCTTCTGGAAAACCCCGAGGTCATCATCGAAGCGATCAACATCCTTGAACAACGCAACGCTCAGGCCGAAGCCGCCGCGGATCAAGAACTGGTCGCAGTCAATGCCGACGAGTTGTTCAATGATGGCTACAGCTGGGTGGGTGGCAATCCCGATGGCGACATCACGCTGGTCGAATTCATGGACTACCGCTGCGGCTATTGCCGCCGGGCCGTTCCCGAAGTAGCCGAGCTGTTGTCCGAAGACGGCAATATCCGTCTGGTGATCAAGGAATTCCCGATCCTGGGCGAAGCCTCGGTGATCTCTTCGCGCTTTGCCGTGGCCACCAAGCATGTGGCGGGCGATGACGCTTATAAGCTGGTGCACGACGCTCTGCTGGACTTTGGTGGTGAGCCAAACGAGGTTTCTCTGCGCCGTTTGTCGGATGGTCTGGGGCTGGATAGCGATGCCATTTTGGCAGCGATGGACAGCGATCGTGTGACCGATGAGATCAACCAGACCCGCGAATTGGCGCGGCGGATGCAAATCCAAGGCACTCCGTCCTTCGTTCTTGGCACCGAAATGTTGCGCGGCTATCTGACTGCCGACCAGATGCTACAAATCGCAGACGCCGTGCGGGCTGAGCAGGGTTAAATATGAACACAGGCGGTGCGCGTTCGTGCACCGCCCTATCCCTTACCGATCGGCTACAGCCATCGGAATTTCACGCAGTAATTTCCGCCGAAGAGCCGCGGCATAGTCCTCATACCCTGCCGCAATTTCCACAAAAGCGCCCTGCCCTGAAATGACGTGCTCGACGTAGTAGGCCAGCACCTCGGGCTCTGCCCCCTCGATCACCAGCGCATTCACGGTGACACCTTGCATCACCTGCATCTCGCGCGCGACATGGGGGCGAAAGCCGTTATTGTGTTTGCCGTCCCCTGACACATCTATGACGCGCCGACGGCAATCGGGCCCATAGTCGAACATCAACGCTCCGAACGCGACCGCCGGGCCTATGCCGGTTCCACCCGTTGCACTTCGAGGGGCCGCCAGAACCTCGGCAGCGATCGATTTCAACCCTGCCACCCCTTTGACCAGACGCCAGGCCGAAATCTGCGTCTGCTGGCGCGAGTCTGACCACTCATACACCATCAGGGCCACGCCACCGGGTTGGGCCGAAATCGCCGTTACAACGTCAGGGTCCAGCAACGCAGCGGCGACGCCATCGCGTTGCAACTGATGTTCGGCCTCATCGACGCTGCCCGACACATCCAACGCAAAAGCCAATGCCAATTCACACGCGCGCGCCGCGCCGATGGGAGCGGTCCACATTAGTAGAACAAGGACGAGTGTAGCCTTCATAGGCCCGACTTGGCCCCAGAACGGCGCGGCCTGTCAACAAAGACCGGTTCACCCTGTCGAGAACACATCCCTCCCCGGAACCGCGCGCTTGGGTTATTCCGCAGCCTCGGCCGCTGCGTCCAGTTCAGCCGCTTTCTTTTCGACCTGTTCAACGATGTGGTCGATCATCTGATCGTTGGACATCTTGTGGCTTGCCTTGCCCGCCAGATAGACCATACCTGAGCCCGCACCGCCGCCGGTAAAGCCAACATCGGTCATCAGCGCCTCACCGGGGCCATTCACGACGCAGCCGATGATCGACAGGCTCATCGGCGTCTTGATATGCTCCAGTCGCTGCTCTAGCGCTTCGACCGTCTTAATCACGTCAAAGCCCTGCCGCGCGCAGGACGGGCATGAGATGATGTTCACACCGCGATGGCGCAGGCCCAGTGATTTCAGGATCTCATAGCCCACCTTGACCTCTTCCACCGGGTCCGCGGACAGGCTGACGCGGATCGTGTCACCGATCCCCATCCACAGCAGATTGCCCAACCCAATGGCGGATTTGATGGTGCCGCTGACCAGCCCTCCGGCCTCGGTGATACCCAAATGGATGGGGGCATCTGTGGCCTCGGCAATGCCCTGATAGGCCGCAGCCGACAGGAACACGTCGCTGGCCTTCACGCTGATCTTGAAGTTGTGAAAGTCGTTGTCTTCCAGAATGCGGATATGTTCGAGCCCGCTTTCGACCATCGCCTCGGGGCATGGCTCGCCGTATTTCTCAAGCAGGTGCTTTTCCAGCGACCCCGCATTGACGCCGATCCGGATCGAGCAATTGTGGTCGCGGGCGGCCTTGATCACCTCCTGCACCCGCTTTTCGTCGCCGATATTGCCCGGATTGATCCGCAGGCAGGCAGCGCCTGCCTCAGCAGCCTCGATGCCGCGTTTATAGTGGAAATGGATATCGGCCACGATCGGTACAGGGCTTTCGCGCACGATCTCTTTCAGCGCCTTAGACGACGCCTCATCCGGGACCGAGACCCGCACAATATCCGCTCCCGCCTCGGCTGCGGCCTGCACCTGTGCTACCGTCCCGGCCACATCCGTGGTGAGCGTGTTGGTCATCGTCTGAACTGCAATCGGCGCATCGCCCCCGATGGCAACGTCGCCAACCATGATCTGACGGGATTTGCGGCGATATATGTTTCGCCACGGGCGCACGTGATTGAGGGACATGAAGGTTGGGTCCAAGACAGCCAGAGTTGCGCATTTAGATAGTTCTCTTAACCCGCCATCGCAATGGCTAGATCATTCAGACGCGGCAACGGGTTCCTGTGCCTGAAGCTCGGCAACCAAGCGCTTGAGCGCGCTGTTCTGCTCGGCCTCAAGATCGGCGACCGTGTAGTTTTCCGCCACGGCATCCTTGGACAAGACTACGCCTTTAGCCACGGTACCCGGCGCACCGACCGGGCCGAAATGTTTACCGTTCATCGAGAAATAGACCGACCCCGACGCGCCTGCGCGCAGTTGCGGTGGTTCTTCGGTCAACGGAACCTCGAACGTGTTGCCTTGCTCGACCGTGCCCAGCGTGCCTTCGAAGATGACGCTGCCATCTGCGGCTGTCACGCGCATCCAGGACGGATTGACCGCGACGATCTTGAGCGTGGTGTCCAATTGCTCGACCACTTGTGGCAGCACCGGGCGTTCAACAGTATGCACCTCGGCCACTTCAATCTGAGGCGGCTCGGGCGGCAGGAAAGTCCCGACCGTACGCGGATCAAGGGTCGAGATCGGAGCGTCACGCGCGACCAGAACCGGTACATCCAGCGCCTGTGGGCGATACAGACGATCCAGCGCCTCGACGCTGGGTGGTTCGATCTCAGCCGTGGTTTCAGTCGATATTGTTGCGCGGGCAACATCCAGAGGATCAAGATCGGACAAAACGACCGGCGCCTGTTCAACCGGGCTGACCTGAACCTGCTGTATTCTGTTCAGCACCGACCAGCCGCCATAGCCGATCCCGCAGATCACAGCAAGCAACACCAGCGATGAGCCGATGGCACGTGGGTCGATCTGGCTGACCAGCGGTTCTTTTCCCGGAATATAGGGTGTATTGGGCGACATGAACGGATCATGACCCATCGGGCCACGGGCCGGCAGCCCGCCTATAGGCTTGCGCACTACCGACGCTTGCGCAGACATGCCATGGGCCACTTCGAACCCACTTTCCTTGCAGAAGGCGGCAAAGGTTTCATCCGGGTTCATCCCCAGATAGCGTGCATAAGACCGCACATACCCGGCGATAAAGCCGGGTGTGTCAAAAGCGTCGGGGTTCGCTTCTTCAATCGCTGCGATGTAGGTGGCTTTGATCCGCAGTTCGCGTTGAACATCCAGAAGAGACTTGCCCATCGTCGCGCGTTCGCCGCGCATCATGTCGCCAAGTCGGACCTCATAATCGTCATAGCCTTTCGGCCGGACGTCACTGTCCTCATCCGATCCGCGCTGAGATCTGCGCCCAATCATTCCTGCTGCCCCATTCTGCCTACGCGTGTTTCACGCCAGAGCCGAATCATGCCTACCGATTCGTCTGCTACTTTTGTTAGCTTAAGCCTAACACGCTATGAACGCGTTGCACACTTTGGCGTGAGGTTAACCGGCGAGTTCGGCGCGATTTAGCGCACAATGTGACCAAAGTTCGTCCATCGCCTGCACCAGAGCGTTCATTTCATCCGGCCCGTGAACCGGCGATGGAGTGAACCGCAAACGCTCGGTTCCGCGCGGAACGGTCGGGAAATTGATCGGCTGCACGTAGATTCCATAGTCGTCCAGCAGCATATCGCTGAGCTTTTTCGTATGAACCGGATTGCCAACGATCACCGGCACAATATGGCTGCCATGGTCGATCAGCGGCAGGCCCAACCCTTTCAGTCGCAGCTTCAGGATTTTCGCCTGTGTTTGGTGCAGCTCACGCAGTTCCGGGGCAGTCTTCAGATAGGCAACCGAGGCCGCCGCACCCGCAGCAACGGCAGGCGGCAGCGACGTGGTAAAGATGAAGCCCGGCGCATAAGAGCGCACAGCGTCACACATTTTCTCGCTTGCCGCGATATAGCCACCCATCACACCAAAGGCTTTGGCCAGCGTTCCGTTGATGATGTCGATCCGATGCGCCAGACGATCCCGCTCGGTCACACCGCCACCGCGGGGGCCGTACATGCCAACCGCATGAACCTCATCAATGTAGGTCAGAGCACCAAATTCATCTGCCAGATCGCAAATTTCTTCGATCGGGCCGAAATCTCCATCCATCGAATAGACGGATTCAAACGCGATCAGCTTGGGAGCGGCCGGATCGTCAGCCTCCAGCAGTTCGCGCAGATGAGCGACGTCGTTATGACGGAAGATCCGCTTGGCGCCACCGTTGCGGCGCACGCCTTCGATCATCGAAGCGTGATTCAGCGCATCCGAATAGATAATCAGACCAGGAAACAGTTTGGGCAGCGTGCTCAGCGTTGCGTCATTGGCAATATAGGCCGAGGTGAAGAGCAACGCCGCCTCTTTGCCATGCAGATCAGCCAGTTCAGCCTCAAGCTGCTTGTGGTAAACCGTCGTGCCCGAGATGTTGCGCGTGCCACCCGAACCGGCCCCTGCCGAATCCACAGCTTCGTGCATCGCGTTCAGGACAACCGGGTTCTGGCCCATGCCCAAGTAGTCATTGCCGCACCAGACGGTGATGTTCTGTGTGGACCCGTCCGGGCGCGTGTGTACCGCATGCGGGAAATGGCCGTTACGACGTTCGATGTCGATGAAGGTCCGGTAGCGTCCTTCGTCGTGCAGCCTGGCAATCGCGGTATCGAGCTGAGCAGTATAGTCCACCGGTTTCTCCTTAAAAGCCCGGCCAATCCGCATTGACCGAACATCTTCCCCGACCCCGTTTTCATCCGACGCCGATATGGTCCCAAGTGATCGCACCATATAAGTGAGTCTGGGAATGCTTATTTGATTTGCATCAAATATCGCCTCACATCCTACCCGACAAGTAAACTTACGTCCAAGAAACGCGAGGAAACGACGCAGGGGGCGGTCGCATGCGTCAGTTATTGCGCCTTTTTTGACAGCAAACGGACTGGACGGCAAGGATCGCCCTGTTAGGGTGCCGCCAGAAATCCTTTTGGCCGGAGTCCCCCTCATGACGCTTGACGCAGTTCTCACCCGCATCGACGCCGATCTGCAAACCTCAATCGACCGGTTGATGGAATTGTTGCGCATCCCTTCGATTTCGACTGACCCGGCTTTTGACGCTCAAGTCAGCCAAGCTGCGGACTGGCTGGTGGCCGACCTGAAAACCATCGGCATTCAGGCAGAAAAGCGCGAAACCACGGGCCACCCGATGGTCGTTGGGCATATCGGAGAAGATAACGACGCGCCGCATGTACTGTTTTACGGGCACTATGATGTGCAGCCAGTGGACCCGCTGAACCTGTGGAACCGCGACCCGTTCGACCCGGCCATCGAAGACACCGACAACGGCCCTGTCATCCGGGGGCGGGGATCCTCGGACGATAAGGGGCAGTTGATGACTTTTGTCGAGGCCTGCCGCGCCTGGAAAGCCGTTCACGGCACCCTGCCTTGCCGCATTACTTTTTTCTTCGAAGGCGAAGAGGAATCCGGTTCGCCCTCACTTGTGCCCTTCCTGCGCGAAAACGCGGCCGAGTTGAAAGCCGATCTGGCCCTGGTTTGCGATACCTCGATGGTGTCGCGTGGGGTGCCCTCAATCGCGTCTCAGCTGCGCGGGATGCTCAAGGACGAATTCACCATCGTCGGCCCCCGGATCGACCTGCACTCGGGCCACTACGGGGGACCGGGTCTGAACCCGTTGCGAGAATTGTCGAAGATTGTTGCCTCTTTCTATGATGACGAAACCGGTCGGGTTGCAGTCGACGGCTTTTATGATGGCGTCCACGAGGTTCCCGCTGACCAGTTGCGCCAATGGCAAGACTGCGGTTTCGACGAAGCTGACTATCTGAACTCCGTCGGCTATTCGCAACCGCATGGCGAAAAGGGCTATTCCACCCTTGAACAACAATGGGCGCGCCCGACACTCGAGGTCAACGGGCTTTGGGGCGGGTACAACGGTGCGGGGTCCAAAACGGTGATCCCCTCGCGCGCCCATTGCAAGATCACCTGCCGCCTTGTTGGCGATATGGACCCTGACGATCTGCGCAACAAAATCCGCAAACATGTGGAGGATCGCCTTTCGGCAGATGCAACGGTTGAATGGGATAACGACCTTGAAGGCGCCCCGGCATCGGTGATGAACCTGGATCGCCCCGAATTCGAGGCCGCACGCGGCGCGCTATCGGACGAATGGGGGCGCGAGGCTGTCTTCACCGGCATGGGAGGATCAATCCCGGTCGTCGGATATTTCAGCACCGAATTGGGGCTGGATTCCATGCTGGTCGGTTTTGCCAATGACGACGATGCGATTCATTCGCCGAACGAGAAATACGACGTAAAGAGCTTCCACAAAGGCATCCGGTCCTGGGCCCGTATCCTGCACGCACTGAGCAACTAGGGGCTAAGCGAGGCTCTGCCTCGCGCTCCGGGATATTTAAGGCCAGATGAATGAAGGATTCCCGCTTCATCTGGCTAAAAATATCCCGGGGGAGTCGCGGCTTGCCGCGGCGGGGGCAGAGCCCCCCTTCACTTACATGTGGATCACGCGCCCATAGGCATCCAATACACTTTCATGCATCATCTCAGACAAGGTTGGATGCGGGAAAACTGTGTTCATCAGATCTTCTTCCGTGGTCTCCAATTGACGACCGACTACATAGCCCTGAATCATTTCCGTCACTTCCGCGCCAACCATGTGCGCACCCAGCAATTCGCCAGTTTTGGCATCAAAGATCGTTTTGATCATCCCCTCAGGCTCACCCAAGGCAATAGCCTTGCCGTTGCCGATGAAGGGGAAGCGGCCGACTTTGATGTCATAACCCAGTTCTTTGGCCTTGGCTTCTGTATACCCGACCGAGGCGACCTGCGGCTGACAATAGGTGCAACCCGCAATGCTCTCGGGCTTGACCGGGTGTGCGTGTTTACCTGCGATCAGTTCGGCGACCATCACGCCTTCATGACTTGCTTTATGCGCCAGCCAGGGCGCGCCGGCGATGTCCCCGATTGCATATAGCCCCTCGACACCGGTCCGGCAGAACTCATCTGTGACCACGTGGGTACGGTCGATTTTCACCCCTAAGGCCTCGAGCCCTAGATTCTCGACATTACCGACAATGCCAACCGCTGAGATTACCGTATCGAAATCGTGCTTTTCGACCTTGCCCTTCACCTCGATATGCGCGGTGACTTTGCCTTTGCCGCGATCAAGCTGCTTGACCATCGCTTTTTCCATGATGGTCATGCCCTGCTTGGTGAAGGCTTTTTTGGCAAAGGCGCTGATCTCAGCGTCCTCGACCGGCAGAACCCGATCCATCACCTCGACCACGGTCGTGTCCGCGCCCAGTGTATTGTAGAAGCTGGCAAATTCGATCCCAATTGCGCCTGACCCGATCACCAACAGCTTTTTAGGCATCCGGGGAGGTTGAAGTGCATGTTTGTAGGTCCAGACCAGATCGCCATCCGCCTCAAGACCGGGCAACTCGCGCGCTCGCGCGCCCGTCGCTAGCACGATGTTCTTGGCCGTCATGTCCTCGGTCCCTTTTTCGGTTTTGACCGAGACCTTGCCCTTGGCCGGGATCGTTGCCTCGCCCATCACAACGGTCACTTTGTTCTTTTTCAGCAGATGACCAATGCCGCCTGACAATTGCGCCGCGACCCCGCGCGACCTTTTAACCACCGCATCCAGATCATACCCGATCTTGTCGGCCTTCAGACCAAAATCCTTGGCGCGTTCCATAAGGTGAAACACTTCTGAAGATCGCAGCAGCGCCTTTGTTGGAATACAGCCCCAGTTCAGGCAGATACCGCCCAGGTGCTCACGCTCGACAACGGCCGTTTTCAGACCGAGCTGCGCTGCACGAATTGCTGCTACATACCCGCCGGGCCCGGCGCCGATTACGATCAGATCAAAAGAGTGTGCTGCCATTGTTCCCTCTCGGCGCAGGTCGTTTCAGAGATTAGTTTACCATTAAACTAACTTTCTAAATGCATCAACAATATCGTCCCGCGGCAAAAGCGACGCAGGGTCAGCGCACAAGATACACGCTGTTTTCAGCCTATACCGCGCAAGGCACAATGGCTAGAACATAGACGTCGGGTCCGCCCGGCACTCATTGATTGTATTGTATTGGAAGTTTCGACCATGGCCAGAACGCTGACAGACCTGTTGCTTGCCCTATTGAACGCGACCCTGATCCTGGTGGCCCTGTGCCTGTTTCTGGGGTGGAAGCTCGCCTCGACCGTTGACGATTTAACGACGACTCTCACGGAAAAGTTTCAAATCGTTGCTCCGCTGAAAGAAGAGGTGAAGGGCGTGCGTGGCGAATTGACCGCCCTGCGCAGTGAATTGTCGTCACTACAATCGGCGGCGGTTATCGCAGACAGCGCCGTCGCAGCACAGATATCGACGGCCATGGCCAAGCTTGAACAGCTTGAAACCAAGCTGCAAACGTCACAGGCGCGTATCGCCGATCTCACTGAATTGCCGGACCACTTAATCAATACCGCCATAAACACGACGGCCGACGCAATCGCCGACCGCGTGATTGCCATTCGTGGCTGTGTGCCTTCGTCTTAGGTCGCGGCCTGCAATTCACGGACCGTTGCACCGTAGCCACCCATGTCCACATAGGCGGCTTCGGGCGCGGTCATGGGGCGCGACAAAGCCTCGTTCCGATAGGGGAAGCGACCGAACTGGCGGATCACTTCACGATGGGCCCGCGCGTGCAGCAGATTGCTGGAGTCCGAATTGATGTTCTGACACATCAATCGCACGCAGCGTTCCTGATCGCACAAGTTTTCCGAATGCATCATCGGTAGATAAAAGAATTGCCGTGCGGGTTCGTCGATCTTGAGGTCCCAACCCTTGTCCACCGCGCATTTCGCAGCCGTCAGAGCGGCGCGGTCCGATGCAAAGGCTTTAGCACTGCCTCGGAACATATTGCGTGGGAATTGATCCATCAGGATGATGTAAGCCAATGATCCGCTGGGATAGGTCAGCCATAGCGAGAATTTGCCCTCGCACGCCTGTTCCCATGTGGTCAGGAATTTTTTGCGGATTTCGGCATCAAGCGCCTCATCCTGCTCATACCACCCTTTGGGACCAACTTCATCCAACCAAAAACTCAGTACGTCTTCAGGCCCTGCCATTGCCCAATACTCCGTCTGTTCGCCTCCCCAGGGACGTAACGTCATTTAAGGGCGTTTTACAGATTTATGACAGTAACATATTGCAACATTTGCGCAATAATTCCGTGTTTTAGGCAACATCTTGCGTATCCTGATCGGCCTCGGCGGCTTCGATGGCCACTTCCTGCGCGACCTCGAACGCCACCGGAGAGGCGGTTGGATACAGCGGCGACATAGTGCCTGTCTCATCCACCGGAATAGCGGCGCGCTGTGTCATGCGGTACATGGCGTATCCGGCCAGTGCCACCAGCAGGGCGGCAATGATCAGGAAGAAGCCCGGAGGCCCAAAGATTGCGTCGCCCATCAGCCAACCGGTGATCAGCGGACCCGCGATTGCCCCCATACCGTTGATAAACACCAAACCGCCCGAAGCCGCTGCCATATCTTCATTGTCCAGAAAGTCATTCGCATGGGCAATCAGTAGCGAATAGAGCGGGTTCGACATGCCACCAATCACAAAGGCCGAGGCGAGCAGGATCGGAAAGACCGTCCCAAACAGCATGGCCGTAACTGCGCCCCCCGCCCCGGTCAGAGCCACGAGCATGATCAGGAAGCGCCGGTCCATCCGATCTGAAAACCAACCCAGCGGATATTGCAGCAGCACGGCGCCCACGTAGAACGCGGCGACGAAGGTCGATATCTCGACCAGTGTCAGCCCGGCCCGTGCGCCGTAAACTGCCGCCATGCCGAACTGAGCCGAGAACACACCCCCCAGAAGGAACATGCCGATACAGCCCAGAGGTGAATTGCCCATCAACTCGCGCAGGGTCATTGGTTTGGTGCTGTCAAAAGCGGGCGTCGGAGAGATCGACAGCAAGATCGGAGCAAATGATACGGACACCAGGATCGAGGCGATGACAAAGGTTTCATAGCCTGACGGATCACCAATCAGAACCAGCCCCTGTGCAGCGATAATCCCCGTCATCTGCACAATCATGTAAAGTGACAGCGCTTGTCCTCGGTTCTCGTTATTGGCCGCATTGTTGAGCCAGCTTTCAGCGGTGACGTAAACGCCGGAAAAGCAGAACCCGATCACCATACGACCCAAAATCCATGCGATTTCATTGGTCAACAGCGGATACATGATCATCACCGCTGAAATGAAAGAGGCCAGCGCCGCAAAGACCCTTACATGGCCCACGCGGCGGATCATCTCGGGGGCAAGACGTGAGCCGCCCAGAAAACCCAGGAAATAGGCGGACATGACAAAGGACATCTCGAGGGTTGAAAACCCTTCGATCTCACCCCGCACGCCCAGAATTGTACCCTGCAGGCCGTTGCCAACCATAAGCAGGCCCATACCAAGAAGAAGCGCCCACGCGCTGGAAAGGACCTGAATCATTGGGGCCTCCGAGTTGAAGCGGTTTGACAGTTTTGATCAGTTTCAGATGAAAAGCGGCTTGGGTCGTGCTTGTCTACGACATTACCATGTTTTGATCCCGACACGCGACTTATTCCGGGATCAAAAGCGATGCATCGCCGTATGAGAAGAACCGATATTTCTGTTCAATTGCATGAGCATAAACATCGTGAATCCTGTCCTGCCCCATCAGTGCCGAGACCAGCATCAGCAAAGTGGATTTCGGCAGGTGGAAGTTTGTCATTAGCGCATCGGTGACGTGGAACTGGAAGCCGGGATAGATGAAAATGTCGGTCTCGCCTTCCCACGGCGCGATTTCTCCGCTGCGCGCGGCGCTCTCGATCAGGCGCAAGGCGGTGGTACCCACCGGGATCACGCGGCCTCCGGCAGCCTTGGTGGCGCGTATCTGCTGCGCGGCCTCTTCGCTGACACGACCCCATTCGGCGTGCATCTTGTGGGTTGTCACATCCTCGACCTTGACCGGCAGGAAGGTGCCCGCGCCGACATGCAAAGTGACATGGCTGAACTCCACGCCACGCGCTTCAAGGGCCTGCATCAGCGCGGTGTCGAAGTGCAGTGATGCGGTCGGGGCTGCGACCGCGCCAGAATTACGCGCCCAGATGGTCTGGTAATCAGTCTTGTCCTGCTCATCCGCCGGGCGCTTGGCGGCGATATAGGGCGGCAAAGGCATCGCCCCGGCCTGTTCAAGCGCGGCATCAAAATCCTCACCCGTCAGGTTGAACCGCAGATAGGCCTGCCTCTCTTCGACCCGGTCCAGCGTCGCGCTGAGGTCGTCCGAGAACCGGATATCCTCGCCCGGTTTGACCTTTTTCAACGGTTTGATCAGCGCGGTCCACGTGCCATCCGCCTGCGGCTCTAACAAGGTGGCCTCGATCGCGGCCGAGACCGGCCCCTGCGCGCTGTCGCGGTGGCGGCGACCATTCAGACGGGCGGGAATGACGCGGGTGTCGTTCAGGACAAGGCGATCCCCGGCCCGCAACCAGCCGGGAAGATCGAACACATGCGCATCCGAAATGGCATTGCCGTGCGCAACCAGCAAACGCGCCGACGACCGAGGGGTCGCGGGCCGCGTGGCAATCAGGTCTTCGGGTAGATGGAAATCAAAATCGCTGAGTTTCATGCGGGCGCATTACAAGGCCCCGCTGGATTCAGCAACAACCCAATTTAGCGGTCCTCGCCGCGGGTCCCAGAGGCTGCTTTCGTGTTGTCCGACTTGACCGGCTGAGAATTCGGCCCGTCCGTCACTTTTGGCGGTGGTGGTCTAAGCAAATTACGCAAGAACAAAGGCGCAAGGCCCGACAAAGGGTTGACCGCAACCTTGGGCGCGGTGAGCGGACCGGTCAGGGAATAGTTGAACCCGATGACCCCTTCACCCTTTTTGGTCAACAGGCTGCCCACCGCGTTGACCAGGTATATTGGTGAAATCGCGCCGCGCAGGTTCAGCAGCCCATTCGCAAGGTCGACTGTTCCATCGAAGGACAGCCCCATTGAAGGACCAACCGCGCTGCCGCTGAGGACCTTGATCTCGGTCGGTGTGATGCGCATTCGGCTTTCAATTGTCGCAAAAAAGATCCCCTGCCCGGCCATTTCGTCAATCAACCCGACCAGGCTGATTGCGTTCAGCAGGGCCGCCATGGCAGGCGCATCGGTGATCCGCGTGTTCGAGATTTTCAAGTTGGCGTCATAGTCACTGCCGTTGCCGACCGGCTCCAGCGTCATGGTCAGTGTGCCGCCCCGCGCCTGTGTGATTACCCCGGCAGCGCGAAGCGCCTCGCCTGCATCATCCGAGATCAACTCGACCGCGCTGCGTGCACCGCGTGGAGTGATCGTCCCGCGTACCGGGGCACTGCCGTTGATCCGCGCAGTGAAGCCGCCCGTGACACCGCCCGTGGTACGGAAATCGCCCTTGAAACCAGTCAGTGCTATACTTTCCGTCACTTGCAACCGATCCAGAACCACATCCAGATTCGGCCCGTTCCCGGTCCCCCCGCTGCCGCTGCTACCGCCGCCAAAGGTGGCGCCACCCAGATTGACCACCCCGCCTTGCACCCGAATATCAGGCACCGAGGCGCCACGGCTGACCAACTCGGCCGGGACGGCAAGCCAATTGCCCAAATCGAACGAGCTGAACTCGACCTTGTCGAATTCACCATCGTCGCGGAATGAGATCGACGCGGTGCTGCGCAGCCCTGCCGCATCCAGTTTCAGCGAATTGACCCTCAGTTGATCGCCCAACGTCGCGTCGAGCGTCATTCTTCCCTGGGCTTGCCGCCCCTTGCGCCAACCCAACTCAGGGATCGACAGCGCGACACCGACCAGATCCGAAGTCGCCGTCAGCGCGATCGGTTCACCCGCCCCAATTCCCAGATTGATATCGGCTGTACCCTGCCCGGTCAGCATCCCCTGAGGCAGGCCCGCCTTCAACTCGGTCATTAGTCGCGGGGACAGTTCAATCTCGCCCGACAGCTGACTGCGTTGCGGCTCGGTGCCACCGATGGGTTGGCGCCATGTTGCTTGCAAGGGCACGTCGCCAAACAGACCGTAGCCGCCAATTTCGACAGCAGCTTGATCGCCCGACAATGTCAGTCGATCGGCACTGATCGTGAAACCAGGAACCAGCCGGTCGCTTTTTACATTGTCGATGTCACCGGTGAAATGAAACTCGGTATCTTCGAATTTCAGCCCTTTTATCAACGGCAGGGACAGCGTGCCCGACAGGCTGACATCACCCGCTGCTAAATCAACGGGCAAATTGGCCTTGCTTAGCAATTCAAGCGGCGGCAGGTCCAGAAGCGACAGCGCAGCAGTCGCCTTGCCCTTGGCTTTGATCCGGGCAATCGCAGGCGAGTCCTTTTTGATCGACGTATCGGGGATGATGAAGGACGTCCCCGACGCATCTACTGCGCCCCCTTCGGGGGCCATCACCACCCCACTTTCGGCCGAGGCGGTGAAGCGGTTTTCCAGAAGGCTTACCCGGCCTTGTGCGTCCTGAACGGGCGGCAGGGTCTTGGCAAATTTGATCTTCGCGTTGTCGAACCCGAAACCCAGATAGAGATCAGGTTTGGTTTCGGGACGGACCCGAAGCGAGAATTCGATGTCCGCGAAATCACCCTCATACAGGTTTTCAGACACCCATAGGCGGGGTTTGGGGGCCAAAATCTCGGGCCAGTAGTTCAAAAGCCGGTCCGAGGTCATCGTATCCAGATGCGCATCCAGAGACGCGACCCACCCGTCGGGTCGCCCAAGTAAGCGCCCCGAGGCCCGCAATGTGTGATCGGCATCCGTCAGGGTCAGTTGTCCCAAACGCAATTCGAACGGCAAAAGTTTCATCTGGAAGTCCAGCTCGGCCCGCGCGGATTCCAACGATTCCGGGAACAGGCCGCCGGGATAGATGTCGATGCTGTTGAGCTGCAACTGAGCGGTCAGGCTTTCCAACGCACCGTCTTCGATGCCTTGCAGAAACGCCTTGCCCTCGGCCTGAATGGCTCCAAGGTCCGAGACCACGGACGCCTCGTTAAAATCTAGCACCTGCTGGCTTGGGTCATAGGTGAAATACGTCCGGGCAGACTCGAAGCGAATGGGTTTTGTCTCGGGCGTAGGCTGAACGGCCCCTGCGCCAAGGTTCAGGGTGGCAAACAGCGGGCCCAGCGCGGCTTGATCGTCGATGCTGCCCCGCAAGGACCCTGAAATCGGCGCTTTGAGCACTTGCAGCCAGGCTAGTGCAAGGCTTTGCCCAGCAATATCCTCGGAAGGTAAATCGGTGATCGAAAATCCGAAACTTGCCTGAGGACTACCCAGAAGACTGGTATAATTGGCCTCGATCGAGCTGGCATAGTCCCGCCCGGTCAGAACCGAAAAGCCGGTGGCAAGGCGCATTTCGTCACCTTCGCGTGTGACGGTAATGTGGCCGCCATCGAAAACCCAGGCCCTACCCAGTCGCAAATCCTGGTAGTCCAGCGTCAGCGATTGCAACTCGACCGACCGCAGACCCGACAGGATTGGCGACAGAAACACATCATCCGATTCCTCGATCAGTTCAGCTAGCGTCGGGGCCTGCTGCATCGGAGAGCTGCCGGACCCGACCGTCAGCGACAACGCCCCGTCCTTGTTGCGCGTCAGGGCTATCTGGGCATCTTGCAGGATGATGCGACGCGGGCGGATCTGGCCACGCAACAGGCCGCGCATAGACAGGCGCGTCCGCAAGTCGCCGACCTGCGCGATCTGCTGACCCGCCGCGTCACTGATCGTCACGTCACGTAACCTTAGCCGTGGAAGCCATTGTTCATTCACGAAAAACGTCGCATCACCGAACCGAACTTTCAGCCCGCCCAGCGTCTGATCCAGCCGTTTTTCAGCCTGCGTGCGCATCCATTGGGGCGCGTGTAACTGGTGACCGATCAGAAAGAACCAACCGGCGACAGCCAGCGCGCCAAGCATCAACGTAAAGCCAAGGGTCACATAGGCAACCAGCCGACGGCGCGACCTGCGACGCCGGGGTGTCTTGCTCTGGTCTGCACTTTTATCGTCGTGCTGCACCAAATTGCTATCCACGCCTTTCAACCCGCTCGCACCGCCCTATGATCACGGGCAGCACTTAAAAACCTTTAGCGGAGTTTCCAATGCCCGACGTTACAGACATCGCCCCTGATTTCACTTTGCCTCGCGACGGCGGTGGCGAGGTCACGTTGTCAGACCTGCGCGGCGGTGCCGTCGTTTTGTTCTTTTACCCCCGCGATGATACGCCGGGCTGCACCAAGGAATCCATCGGTTTCTCGGAACAACTTCAGGCCTTTGCGGATGCGGGCGCTCACGTTTTCGGCATTTCGCGCGACAGCGTGGCCAAGCACGACAAATTCGTCGCCAAACACAGCCTGACCACGCCACTTTTGTCCGACGAAAGCTCGACCGTTTGTGAGGATTATGGCGTGTGGGTTGAAAAGAACATGTATGGGCGCAAGTCGATGGGGATCGAACGATCCACTTTTTTGATCGACGCCGAGGGCAAGGTCGCCAAGGTCTGGCGCAAGGTCAAAGTACCCGGCCATGTGGATGAGGTGCTTGAGGCCGTCCGCGACCTCTGACCCCTTTTCTTGCGGTCGCCATCCGGTCTATGACGCAGTCCGATCAAGCGGAGAAAAACGGTGTCCAAAACCCTGACCCAGATGGCGACCGAAGTTCTGACGACCGCGGATGGACACGCAAAAACCGCGCTGTCCAAACGCTATGCCGCCGAATGGTTCGCCGCCCGCGGCGGGGATGCGCCCGCGATTGAAATCGGCACGGCGTCTCCGCCTTTGTCCCCCGCGCGCCCAGATAAGCCCGAGCTTCTGTCCCCGCGCGAGGTGCCCAAGCGCAAACCCGGCACCGAGGCAGGCCGGATCGCATTGTTGCATGCGGTTGCCCATATCGAACTGAACGCAGTGGATCTTCATTGGGACATCATCGCACGTTTCGGGCATGTCCCCATGCCCATCGGATTCTATGACGACTGGGTGAAATGCGCCGAAGAAGAATCGCGCCATTTCGAGATGGTCTGTGATTGTTTGGAACGCATGGGCAGCCACTATGGTGCCCTGCCTGCCCATGCCGGGATGTGGCGCGCCGCTGAAGACACCGCCGAGGACCTGATGGGCCGTCTGGCCGTCGTCCCCATGGTGCTCGAGGCGCGCGGGCTGGATGTCACACCGGGCATGATCGGCATCTTCCGCAAAGCTAAGGATGAGCACGCCATTGCCGCACTCGAGGTGATCTATGCCGAAGAGGTAGGACATGTGGCCTATGGCTCGAAATGGTTCCATTTCCTTTGCGGGCGCGAGAATGCCGACCCCAAGGATGTGTTCCACTCCTTGGTGCGGCGCTACTTCCACGGTGTGCTGAAACCACCCTTCAACGAAGAAAAACGCGCTGAGGCCGGATTGCCCCCCGATTTCTACTGGCCCCTGACCGAGGACCTACCTGCGCCCGGTCAAGCGCGTTAAACCTACACAAGTTGACGTTATCGGCAACTTCCCGCCTAAAATGGGCGGGAAAAAACCGGTTCGTTGTGTGAACTGGTTAACAAACTTGCCCAAATCGCACGTCCCCTCTATGCAGTTGGCCCAAGGGACGGAGACAACTCACAACCGGTCCCGAATTGGGGATGGACAGAGGGAAGACGCGTGCGAACACGTCTGGCAATTAAACTACATTCACTGCTCGAGCGGCACCTACCAGAACGCCGGGTATTTCTGAAATCCGACAATGATACACGGTTCATCCGTCTCAGCTCCGAGACGCAGGTGGCAGCTGTTGCTGGGGTCGCGCTGATCGTCGGCTGGACCGCCGTGGCAACCGCGATCCTGTTGATGGACAGTATCGGATCGGGCAATTTCCGCGATCAGGCGAAACGGGATCAGGCGACCTACCAAGAACGTCTAAACGTCCTGTCAGCGGAACGTGACATGCGCGCCGCCGAGGCGTTGTTGGCGCAGGACCGGTTCAACGCGGCGCTTCAGCAAATTTCGGCCATGCAATCCGAATTGCTAGCTTCGGAAAACCGCAGTCGCGAACTGGAAACGGGCATTGAGGTCATTCAGACCACCCTGCGCGCGACGATGAAACAGCGCGAAGACGCGCGTCTGGAACTAGCTCAGCTCAAGCAGGAAGGCGGCGCGGACGAGGCCTATATGGCCAGCGCAAGCGACCCCGCCCAGATGGATTTCATGACCCAAGCGCTGGCCCGTACGGCGCTGGAACGGGACCAGATCGCAGCTGATGCCAAGGATGCGCTGGAAGAACGTGACGATCTTGAGCTGGAAATCCGGCTCATGCAGGAACGCAGTGACGAGATTTTCCGTCAACTGGAAGAGGCAATGGTCATCTCGGTCGAACCGCTCGACAAGATGTTCCGTCAGGCAGGAATGCCCACAGACCGCATCATCGAAGAAGTGCGGCGTGGTTACAGCGGCATGGGTGGCCCCCTGACCCCCATATCCTTCAGCACGCGCGGTGAGGAACTGACCCCCGACGAAATCCGCGCCAACACTCTGCTACAGCAGATGGACCAGCTAAACCTGTACCGTATCGCTGCCGAGAAGGCGCCGTTTGCCAGCCCCGTGAACGCCGTTGTGCGTTACACCAGTGGCTTCGGCACCCGCCGGGACCCCAAAACCGGTGGCCGGCGCATGCACAACGGTGCAGACTTCGCTGGTGCGCACGGGACGGATATCTTTGCGACCGCCGATGGTGTGGTCACCCATGCTGGCTGGCAGTCCGGGTTCGGACGGCTGGTGAAAATCAAGCACGCCTTCGGAATTGAGACACTTTACGCTCATAACACCAAGATACGTGTAAAGGTTGGTCAAAGGGTCTCGCGCGGGGATCATATTGCTGATATGGGTAGCACCGGACGGTCGACCGGCACGCATCTTCACTATGAGGTGCGCGTGAACGGAAAACCTGTTAACCCAATGACTTACATTAAGGCTGCGAGAAATGTTTTCTAAGAGCAAAATCAACGAGCCCGCATCCAATGCGTCCGAGGCGGCAAAGCCTGCGGCTCCGGCCACACCGGCGGCACCTGCCCCGTCTGAAACCAAGGCCAGCACTGCACCCAAGCCCAAGCCTCCGGCGTCGGTTCTGTCTGCGGACCTACACATCACCGGCAACCTGAAAACCTCGGGCGATATCCAGGTCGAAGGCACGGTCGAAGGCGACATCCGCGCCCATCTGCTGACTATTGGCGAAACCGCCACCATCAAGGGCGAAGTGACCGCCGATGACGTGGTGATCAATGGCCGTATCGTAGGCCGGGTACGTGGTCTGAAAGTCCGTCTGACGTCGACCGCACGGGTCGAAGGCGACATCATTCACAAGACCATCGCTATCGAAAGCGGCGCGCATTTCGAAGGTTCGGTGCAGCGTCAGGACGACCCGCTGAACCCCGGTCGCGGCGGCAAAGGCGGCGCGAACCCGGCTGCTGAAGTCAAGCAGTAAAGCTGACACGAAATCAATTCTATCAACGCCGCGGGGAGACCTGCGGCGTTTTTGGTTTCACGCCGCCATTTTCGCTTGTAGTCTTTGCAAATGTTGATTTTTTTCTCGGTTCTTTTGCTGATCGCTGGCTTCTTCGCCTATCGTCATTGGTCCAAAATCCAAGCACGCAATGCGCTTTTGGCAGCTCCTCTGACCAAGCATCAGCGTCGGATCATCGACGCACAGGTTCCGCTGTTGCGCCGCCTGCCCGTCGGTCTGCGGGACAAGCTGGATGGCAAAATCAACCTATTCCTGGATCAGGTACAATTCCACGGCTGCGACGGACTGGACGTCACCGAGGAGATGAAGCTAGCCATTGCTGCGCAGGCCTCTTTGCTGCTGGTCAACCGTGACATCTGGTACGACAACCTGACCACCATTCTGATCTATCCCAACGCCTTCAAGTCGCGTCAGCGCAGGCAAGACGGCTATGTGATCAGCGAGAAAGAGATCGTGCGCACCGGCGAAAGCTGGGATCGCGGCCCGGTCATCCTGTCGTGGCGCCACAGCCAGCAAGGCGCGTTGGACGATCGCGACGGGCAAAACGTCGTGTTGCACGAATTCGCGCATCAGGTCGATGATCTGTCCGGCGGCACCAACGGCGTCCCGATCCTGAGCGACGGGCAGAGTTTCGCAGAATGGGAACGGGTTTTTCTGACCGCCTATGACACCCATGTTCACGCCGTGGAACATGGCCGCCCCACGGTCATCGACCCCTATGGCGCCACCGGACACGAGGAATTCTTTGCCGTCTCTGTCGAGGTCTTTTTCGAGCGGCCCAAAGCCCTGAAAGCCGACGCGCCCGAGGTCTACGACCAGCTTTCAAAGCTGTTCCAACTGAACCCGGCAGACTGGGAATGACCTAAACATTTAACAAAAATGAATTTTTGAATTACGCTAAGCCCATTGATTTTCGGAGGGCTTTTCATGTCATCAAAACTTCTGGCCGAGTTTTTCGGCACGTTCTGGCTGGTGCTGGGCGGGTGCGGCAGTGCGGTATTGGCAGCCGGAGTGGCCGATGTGGGTATCGGCTGGCTAGGCGTTTCATTCGCCTTTGGTCTGACGGTACTGACCATGGCTTATGCGGTCGGTCACATCTCGGGCGGGCATTTCAATCCGGCGGTCAGCCTTGGTCTGATGATCGGCGGACGGTTCGATGCCAAGGATCTGATTCCCTACTGGATCGCGCAGGTGATAGGCGCGGTCGCAGCAGCAGCTGTGTTGTATCTGATCGTAAGCGGCGCACCAGGGTTTGAAGGCGCAGGCGGGTTTGCCTCGAACGGGTATGGAGAGGCCTCACCGGAAGGCTATTCGATGCTATCCGCGCTGGTGATCGAGATCGTGATGACCGCGTTCTTTCTGATCATCATCCTTGGAGCGACATCGAATTTTGCACCCGAAGGCTTTGCGCCGATCGCCATTGGCCTGGGCCTGACGCTGATCCACCTGATCTCGATCCCCGTGACGAATACATCGGTAAACCCAGCGCGCTCGACCGGCGTTGCCCTCTTTGCAGACGGTCCTGCGATGGCGCAGCTTTGGCTGTTCTGGGTTGCACCCCTGATCGGGGCCGCAATCGGGGCACTGATCTGGAAAGCAATGGGCGACGACTGAAGCAAAAAGCCCCGATGCAATGCATCGGGGCTTTTACTATTATTCCGTGACGGTGACTTTTTTCATCACATCCGGCTGGCCGATCACCGCGCCGTTGGGTCCGTCGCCGCGCTTGATCGAATCCACCACGTCCATACCGCCGGTCACTTGACCGACAACCGTATACTGACCGTTCAGGAACGGACCGGGCGCAAACATGATAAAGAACTGCGAGTTGGCGCTGTTGGGATCCTGCGCCCGCGCCATGCCTACTACACCCCGGTCGTAATTGAAGTCCGAGAACTCAGCAGGCAGATCCGGGCGATCCGACCCGCCGGTGCCCGCCCGACGCAGATCACTGCCCAGACGTCCATGCTCTACATCCCCGGTCTGCGCCATGAAGCCTTCGATCACGCGGTGAAAGACCACCCCGTCATACTTACCTTCGGCAGCCAGAGTGCTGATCTGTTCCACATGTTTCGGGGCCAGATCGTCAAACAGATCAACGGTCACGGTGCCATTGGCACCCTCACCCTCGATCTCAATCTCAAGGCCTGTGGCAAGCGCAGGGCTAGCCAGCAAGGCAAATGCAGCGGCCAGCTTATACATCGGCGGCCACCTTGACGCTGATCATGCGGTCAGGGCTCATCGGCGGTTCACCACGAGTGATGGCATCGACATGCTCCATCCCTTCGATGACACGACCGTAGACGGTGTATTGGCCGTTCAGGAAGTGATTGTCCTTGAAGTTGATGAAGAACTGCGAATTGGCCGAATCCGGATTCTGCGAGCGTGCCGCGCCCAGCGTGCCCCGGTCGTGTGGCAGTTTCGAGAACTCTGCCGGAACGTTCGGCAGCGACGAGCCGCCTGTACCCGCCATACGGATGTTGAACCCGTCTTCCATGTCGCCGTGCTGCACATCGCCGGTCTGCGCCATGAAGCCGTCGATCACACGGTGGAAGGCCACGTTGTCATACTCGCCACCACGGGCCAGTTCTTTCATCCGGGCCGAGTGCTGAGGGGCCACGTCAGGCAGCAGTTCGATGACGACATTGCCGTCTTTCAGCTCGATGATGATGGTGTTTTCGGGATCCTTGATCTCGGCCATGTGGCCCTCCTGTCGTTTATCTTGCGCAAATACCTATGCGGCATGGGCGTGAATGCCAAGTGACGCATTGACCTGAGGGCAAAATGCAGGAAAAGAACCGCCTAAATCGGTTGTAACGACAAGGACAGAGTGATGGGCTGGAAAACACTGGACGATATGGACCTGAACGGCAAACGCGTGCTGGTGCGCGTCGATATCAACGTGCCGGTCGTTGACGGTGTTGTGACCGACGCCACCCGCATTCAGCGCATCGTGCCCACCGTGCGCGATATCCTTGCGGCAGGCGGCAAACCGATCCTGCTAGCGCATTTCGGCCGCCCGGGTGGCGAGCGACGTGAGAACCTGTCGCTGAAACAGCTGATCCCCACCCTGACCACTGCCTTTGGCGCAGATGTGCTGTTTGCCGCCGATTGCGTCGGCACCGAGGCCGAGCTGGCTGCAGAGCAGCTGCAGCCCGGCCAGGTTCTGTTGCTGGAAAACACCCGCTTCCACGCTGCTGAAACCAAGAATGACGCTGATCTGGCCGCTGGAATGGCCAAACTCGGCGAAGTCTATTGCAATGACGCTTTCTCGGCCGCGCACCGCGCGCACAGTTCGACCGAGGCCGTTGCCCGCCTTCTGCCCGCCTGCGCCGGTCGCCTGATGCAAGCCGAGCTCGAGGCCCTTGAGGGCGCTCTGGGCGCGCCAAAACGCCCGGTGACGGCGGTTGTGGGCGGAGCCAAAGTGTCCACCAAGCTGGAGCTGCTGGGCAATCTGATCGAAAAAGTGGACTATCTGATCATCGGCGGCGGAATGGCCAACACTTTCCTCGTTGCCAAAGGCCTGAATGTCGGCAAGTCGCTGGCGGAAACCGCCATGAAGGACACCGCAGCCGAAATCATGGCCAAAGCGGAAAACTCGGGCTGCAAGATCGTTCTGCCAACGGATATCGTTGTGGCCGACAAGTTCGAGGCAGGTGCCCCACATCAGGTTCTGCCCGTGGATCAATGCACCGATGACGGCATGATCCTAGACGCCGGCCCTGACAGTTTTACCGCAATTTCCCAGATCTTCGCAGAAAGCAAAACGCTGATTTGGAACGGCCCGCTGGGCGCATTTGAGATCGAGCCCTTTGACGCTGCCACCAACGCCGCAGCCTTGAAAGCCGCCGCCTTGACCCGCTCGGGCCAGTTGGTGTCCGTCGCCGGCGGCGGCGACACGGTTGCGGCGCTGAACGCATCCGGCGCGGCCAAAGATTTCTCGTATATCTCGACCGCAGGCGGCGCGTTTTTGGAGTGGATGGAAGGCAAGACCCTGCCGGGCGTCGCCGCGCTAGAGTAATAAAATTCACGGCCCCTGACACTTTTTTGCGAATCAGGGGATTCACAACCCGAATCACCTGTGACATAGTGCTTTCAGAGGTCCGAAAAGGGCCCGTTATTGAGGCGTTTCATACGGCGGTAAACAGAGTGTCCCGTTCCAATCGGCCCGGTTTGGGCGCAGTCGTTTTCTTCATGGTAGCTTTTATGCTGGGTGTTTACTTCACCTTCGCTGCCGTGCAGGGGGACTATGGCCTGTTCCGACGGGTCGAGATTGCAGCGGAACGGGACGCCCTGTCGCGCGATCTGGAAAAGCTGGAAGCCAAGATCGCCCAGATGGAGAACCTGACCCGTCGCCTCTCGGACACTTATCTGGATCTGGATCTGCTGGATCAACAGGCACGCTCGGTACTGGGCATGATCCGCTCGGACGAAATTGTTATCCGCTGAGCCCGGCCAAGATTTTTCGACGAAAAATCTCTGACGTCACACCCTTTGATACCTGTGCTTGCAGGGTCAGTGTCGCCACATATTTTCCCTCGCCAGAGCATCAGAAATGCTTTATGAAATAGTTTAACGCTAAACTATCTTGCCGAGAGGGGGAGATCGCCAATATGGCTGCGCGAAAAACCACAAAGAAACCAAATGTTTCTGCTGAAGAACTCACCACATATTACCGGGAAATGCTGCTGATCCGCCGATTCGAGGAGAAGGCCGGCCAGCTTTATGGAATGGGCCTGATTGGCGGCTTCTGCCACCTTTATATCGGTCAGGAAGCCGTTGTTGTGGGTCTCGAGGCCGCAGCGAAAGAGGGTGACAAGCGAATTACCTCTTACCGCGACCATGGCCACATGCTGGCCTGCGGCATGGATCCGGGCGGCGTGATGGCCGAACTGACCGGACGAATTGGCGGCCTGTCCAAGGGCAAGGGTGGCTCGATGCACATGTTCTCGAAAGAGAAGCATTTCTATGGCGGCCACGGCATCGTTGGCGCGCAGGTTCCATTGGGTGCAGGTCTGGCGTTTGCAGATAAGTATAAAGAAAACGGCGGCGTCACCTTTACCTATTTTGGCGATGGTGCTGCGAACCAGGGTCAGGTTTACGAGACGTTTAACATGGCGGCCCTGTGGGACCTTCCCGTGGTTTTCGTGATCGAGAACAACCAATACGCAATGGGAACATCACAGGCACGCTCGACCTCGACCAAAGATATCTACCATCGTGGCGAGGCTTTCGGCATCCCCGGCGAGATCGTGAACGGCATGGATGTGCTTGCAGTCAAAGCTGCCGGTGAAAAAGCCGTCGCCCACTGCCGCGCGGGTAAAGGCCCATATATCCTTGAGGTCAAAACCTACCGCTACCGCGGCCACTCGATGTCCGACCCGGCCAAATACCGCACCCGCGAAGAAGTTCAGAAGGTCCGCGAACAAAGCGACCCGATCGAACATGTGCGTGAGCTACTGCTGACCGGTAAACACGCGAGCGAAGATGACCTGAAGGCGATCGACAAAGAGATCAAAGAGATCGTCAACCAGGCCGCCGAATTCTCGAAAGAAAGCCCCGAGCCTTCCGTGGAAGAGCTCTGGACAGATATCTACGCCTGAGAGGACGACTAAGACATGGCAACCGAAATTCTCATGCCCGCCCTTTCGCCTACAATGGAAGAGGGCACGCTGGCCAAATGGCTGGTCAAAGAAGGCGACACTGTATCATCCGGCGATATCATGGCCGAGATCGAAACCGACAAGGCCACGATGGAGTTTGAGGCGGTCGATGAAGGTATCGTCGGCAAGATCCTGATCGCTGAAGGCACCGAAGGCGTCAAGGTCAACACGCCTATCGCGGTCCTTGTGGAAGAAGGCGAAGACGCTTCCGCCCTGCCCGCGGCTGCGCCCGCAGCCGCAGCGGTAACCGAGGCCGCCCCTGCGGCGGTTGAGGCCCCCGCTTCTGCCCCTTCCGCGCCCGTGATAGACCTGTCGCCCGACTGGCCTGCAGACGCCGAGATGAAATCGGAAACCGTCCGCGAAGCCCTGCGCGACGCGATGGCCGAGGAAATGCGCGGTGACGAAGACGTCTATCTGATGGGCGAGGAAGTCGCCGAATATCAAGGTGCGTATAAAATCAGCCAAGGTCTGCTGGACGAATTCGGCAGCAAACGCGTGATCGACACCCCTATCACCGAGCATGGTTTCGCCGGTATCGCAGTGGGTTCTGCCTTTGGCGGCCTGAAACCCATCGTTGAGTTCATGACCTTCAACTTCGCCATGCAGGCGATTGACCAGATCATCAACTCCGCCGCCAAGACGCTCTATATGTCCGGCGGTCAAATGGGCTGTCCCATCGTGTTCCGTGGCCCCAACGGTGCCGCCGCCCGCGTTGCCGCGCAGCACAGCCAGGATTACGCGGCGTGGTATATGCAAATCCCCGGCCTGAAAGTCGTCATGCCCTATTCGGCAGCCGACGCCAAAGGTCTGCTGAAATCGGCCATTCGCGACCCCAACCCGGTGATTTTCCTGGAAAACGAAATCCTCTATGGCCGGTCTTTCGACGTGCCCCAAGTGGATGATCTGACCATCCCGCTGGGCAAAGCGCGTATCTGGCGCGAAGGCACGGATGTGACCATCGTCAGCTTCGGCATCGGGATGCAATACGCGCTAGAAGCCGCCGACAAGCTGGCCGAAGAAGGTATCAGCGCCGAGGTCATCGACCTGCGCACCATCCGCCCGATGGACACTGGCGCGATCATCAACTCGGTGATGAAAACCAACCGTCTTGTGACCGTCGAGGAAGGCTGGCCGCAAGGCTCGGTCGGCAGCTATATCAGCTCGGTCGTGATGCAGGAGGCGTTCGACTATCTCGACGCGCCGGTCATCAACTGCACCGGCAAGGACGTTCCGATGCCTTACGCCGCGAACCTCGAAAGGCTGGCCCTGATCACCACTGATGAGGTCATCGCCGCCGTCAAACAAGTGACCTACCGGTAAGGAATTGTCATGCGGCCGCTCGCCCCTCCAGAAGATGTAGAAACCAATGAAACGGCCCACGAGATGGTTCGTTTCTGGATAGCTGATGAAGAGCATCAACTAACATTGAATATCGGGCTATTTGACCCCGATGAGGAGCCCCGACTTTGGGGCTCCATCTTGGCCGATATCGCACAACACGCTGTTAACGGAATGCTGCAAGACCGCCCGGACGCAGGTTCCTCAGACCTACTTCTGGCTCAAATCGAAGCAGGGTTTGCAGATCGTTTGAATCAATACCCGGAATTTTCGGGATCGCTCCAGGGGAGTAAGCACTAATGCCCACAGAAATTCTGATGCCCGCCCTGTCGCCGACTATGGAAGAAGGCACGCTTGCCAAATGGCTGGTCAAAGAGGGCGATACCGTGTCGTCTGGCGACCTGCTGGCCGAGATTGAAACCGACAAGGCGACGATGGAATTCGAGGCCGTTGACGAAGGCACCATTGGCAAAATCCTGATCCCGGAAGGCTCCGAAGGCGTGAAGGTCAACACGGCCATCGCGATCCTGCTGGAAGATGGTGAAAGCGCCGATGATATCAGCGCAACACCCGCAGCAGCCCCCGCGGCTGCCCCGGCAGTCGCTGCGGGTAACGAGGCCGCCCCTGCGGCGTCCGAGGCGCCCGCCCCTGCCCCGGCTGCTCCGGTCAAGGCCGATGGCGGTCGTATCTTTGCCTCGCCTCTGGCCCGCCGGATCGCCGCGCAAAAGGGCCTTGATCTGGCGCAGATCACCGGTTCGGGTCCGCATGGACGTATCGTCAAAGCAGATGTGGAAGGCGCAACAGCGACGGCCCCAGCGGCAGCGCCCGCACCTGCACCAGCGGCTCCGGCGGCGGCGGCACCGGCTGGCCCCTCGGCAGACGCAGTTGCCAAGATGTACGAGGGTCGCGACTACGAGGAAATCAAGCTCGACGGCATGCGCAAGACCATCGCCGCGCGCCTGTCCGAGGCCAAGCAGACCATCCCGCATTTCTACCTGCGCCGCGATATCAAACTGGACGCGCTGCTCAAGTTCCGCAGCCAGTTGAACAAGCAGCTGGAAGGCCGTGGCGTGAAGCTCAGCGTCAACGACTTCATCATCAAAGCTGTCGCCAACGCGCTGCAACAGGTTCCAGCCTGTAACGCGGTTTGGGCCGGTGATCGGGTGCTGCAGCTGAAGCCATCGGACGTGGCCGTCGCTGTCGCGATCGAGGGCGGTCTGTTCACCCCGGTTCTGCAGGATGCCGACACCAAGTCGCTGTCTGCTTTGTCGACCGAGATGAAGGACCTGGCCGGGCGCGCGCGTGAACGCAAACTGGCACCGCATGAATATCAGGGCGGTACCTTTGCGATCTCGAATCTGGGCATGTTTGGCATCGACAATTTCGACGCTATCGTGAACCCGCCGCACGCTGGAATTCTGGCTGTGGGCACCGGTGTCAAGAAACCGGTTGTAGGCGATGATGGAGAGCTGACCGCAGCAACCGTGATGTCCGTCACCATGTCCGTCGATCATCGGGTTATCGATGGTGCGCTTGGGGCAGAACTGCTGCAAGCTATCGTGGAAAACCTTGAAAACCCGATGGTTATGCTGGCCTAACATCTAATAACACAAAACAGCCGCGCCCGATTTTCCGGCGCGGCTTTTTGGTGCCCTGACGGGATGTGAGCAAGCGTGATCTGCCCGACTGTTGCTAGGTTCTGCGCAGCACACCAAATTGAGTGCAGATCAGAAACGAATGCACAGGTGCCCCATGACCTTCACGCGAACAACTCGAACAGGATTGGTTTTGCTGATGCTGGCTGCGATTGCACCCGCCGACGCCTATGCCAAGCCCAATAGCTATCCCGGCGAAAACTCGAAATACAATTCAAAAAGCGCGGTTGCCAAATGGGAAGCAGAACGTTCCAAACGAATTGAAGAGCGTAAGAAACGGCGGGAAGAACGGCGGCTCAAGCGGTTGAACGAAAAGAACAACCGCTCGAACTAATAATCACTTACTGGTCCTTTCCCAGCATGTGATCCATCGAGATCGAGGGCTGATCGCACCCTGCTTCGCCCACGATCTTGGCCGGAATGCCCGCCACTGTTTTGCACGCGGGCACTTCCTGTAACACAACCGAGCCCGCAGCGATCCGGCTGCAATGACCCACTTCGATATTGCCCAGAACCTTGGCCCCGGCCCCGATCAGAACACCGTTGCCAATCTTGGGATGACGCTGCTCTTCTTCCTTACCGGTCCCGCCCAGCGTGACTGAATGCAGCATCGAGACATTGTCCCCCACCACAGCAGTTTCGCCAATCACTATGGAATGGGCATGGTCGATCATGATCCCTTTGCCGATTTTCGCGGCGGGGTGAATGTCGATCCCGAAAATCTCGGACGAGCGCATCTGGAAGAAATAGGCCAGATCGTAGCGTTTCTTCTGCCACAGCCAATGCGCCACACGGTAGGCCTGCATCGCCTGATAACCTTTGAAGTACAGGATCGGCTGCAGCAGGCGGTGGCAGGCTGGATCGCGTTCGTAGACCGCCATAAGGTCAGCGCGAGCCGCCTCGATCAATGACGGATCGTCGGCATAGGCTTCGTCCACAATCTCACGCAGCACCATCATCGACATCTCGTTCGAGCACAGCTTGGCCGCTACACGATACGACAACGCGCGCTCAAGACTGCGGTGATGCAGGATACAGGCATGCACCAGCCCACCCATCAGGGGCTCATTTTCAACGGCCGCTTCGGCCTCGGTCGTGATGCGGTCCCAGACGGGGTCGACGGGGGTCACAAGACTGCGCTTTTCCAACATGGCTTTTCATCCTTTGCTGCGCCTAGAATGCCATTTAGTGGCAAAAACGCCAAACGCAAACCCGTGATCTGCAAGGCAACGAAAATGAATGCATCGCAACTGGCAGAATTCGAAGCCAAAATTCGAGCGCGGTTGGAAGAACTGGCGGAGGATTCAGCCGCTGGACAGGACGCGCAAGCGGTTGTCGAGCTGGACCAGAAAGCCGTCGGTCGCCTGAGCCGAATGGACGCTTTGCAAAATCAGGCCATGGCCAAGGCGCAGCAAGCAAACAGGAATCTGGAAATGCGTAGGTTGCAATCCGCATTGCAGCGTATGGAGGACTGGGAATACGGGTTTTGCGATGATTGTGGAGAGGATATCCCCGCTGGCCGCCTGAATTTGGACCTGGCGGCCAGCAAATGCGTTAGTTGCGCGTCTGGTTGATCCGGGTGTCTATCAGGTGACGCAGCACCAGTTCAAAGCACTGACAATAGCGCAGATCGTCAAAGCTGGGCTCATCCGCCAGCTTCCTGTTGCGCGCCGCCGCCATCAGGGAACCATTTCCGAACAGCGGATGCATACGCCCGGTCTGACCGACATAGGCGTCGGCCAGCTCTGCTTCGTGGATCATACGTTGGCACAGGCGGTCCCGGTCCAGCGGGTCAACCCGCAACAGCACCCGCGCGGCGGCGCTGACATCGCCATGAAGCACCGGGCGCATGGTCAGCCCTGCCCGACCGACAGTCGCGCAAACAGGCCTGGGCCAAAGCTGGCGGAAACCTGCGCGACCTGTACGTCGTACCCCGCTAGGACACCATCGCTTAGCTTCATCGCGGCGCTATAGACCCAACGCGGTTCTGCAGTGATCTCTTCTCGGATCAAGGACCCGCTGGAGCGAACCTGTACCAGATAGGTTTCAGCTTCTTCCGCCAGTGGTACGTCCAACCCCTCCCAGTCGTCGCCATCCAGACGGGTGCAGCGAATCCAGCTGATCTGGTCCTCGGACGCAGCGCGATGCGCGCGCAGATGAACCGGAGCATAGGGCCGCAAGCCATTGCCGTTGAAAGCCAGAACCTGATGCACATAGGACGGATCATCGTACCCTCGCGCTGCCGGGCCTATGCGATAATGCTTGGCGACACGACGTTCGGACCTCAGAAGGTTGGTCTGCGCGATCCGTTGATCCAGCAAGACAAAGGTCGAACCTTCTGGCCAAACATCCGGTATTGCGGCGTCGCTGCCCAACTGACCACGCAGGCGGCCAGACAACGCGTAAGTGCCGGGGCTTTCCAATGTTGCTTGGGCGAACTGAAACACCTCCCAATTGTCGGGCGATCCGTCGCCAATTGCTGCCAGATTGGCTCCATTCAGCAACGCGTCGCGCGGTCGGGATTCCAATAGCCCTGCAATCAGCTCGACACGCAAAGGCGCGCCATTATCCCATACTCCGGCACTTGCGCGCCGCAGCGGTGTTTGCGTGAAGCCGATCACCGCCTGCCGCGAGATCACATCCTGCAAGCTGAAATCCTCATCACTGCCAGAGGAATAGACCGCCGCCCCACCGGGCCACGGATCGGCCGACACCGCGATGTAGGGCGCATGAGGCGCCTCGGCCCCCGTGATCAGCGGCAGGTCCAGAAATACGGGCAGAACCGGAACCGGAGCAACAAAGGGCCGTTCGGGCACCGCATCTTCGGGAAGGTCCGAGGCGCTATAGACGCCCGGCTCGACCCGGACCGCGTCCGCCAATTGCAATTCGGCCTGTTCCAGGCGGTCGATGCGATACCGCGCGCCCTGTTCATCCCCGGACAGGCTGATCACATCGCCAGCGCCGATATTCAGCATCGATGGTGGCAGGGCAAAGCGGACAGTTTCACGCGACACCCGCGCCTCGCTGAGCCAGCGCTCGACCGTTTGGCGCCCTTCGGAGCGGGTCATCGACAGGGGCATCTCGTTGACCGAGACGGAATGTGTCTGATCGTCTGGCAGAACGGCCTCCTCCGAGACGATGTCGTGATCGGCATCCGATTGCACGAAACGCAACCGCACGCGCCCCGTCATCTCGGCTTCGGCTTCACGTCCGTGTTCAATAGTGCTTTCGACATCCGGGCTGATGGCCAGTTGCTCGGGGTCAATCACCTGTGGCGTCTGCGCCGCCCGCATCCGAAAGATCAAAACGCCATCGCGTTCAATGGAATCGAATCCATAGCGCAGCATCAAAGGCTGCAAAGCCGCCCGCGCGTCCGAGACCTGCTCGATCACATAACCGCGGACAACACCATAAAGCTGCGTGGTGTCGATATCGGTCACTCCGGCTCCGTGGCAAATTTCCGTCACCACGGACGCCAGACTGCGCGCGCTCGAGCGTCCGTTCAGCCAATGACCACGGGCATAGTTTTCGCCGTCGCTCCACTGGCTGCGCAGGTTCGGGAAAGCTGGATATGGCCGTGCGTCCCAGGCCCAGACATAGGCGTTGGACATGTCAATCATCGGCGCGTCATAGACATCCGATACCGGGTTCAGGGTCGGGTCGGACCAGTACCCCAGCACCGCGCGCAGATATTGAAGCTGCATGAAGTCATCACGCAACCCATTGGAATAGGCGGGTAGGCTGGATTCCGAGGACTTTGGGTCCAGAAATTTGTTCGGCTGGTTCGTGCCCTTGTCGATGGCCGCACAGCCAAGTTCTGTGAACCAGATCGGTTTCGACCCCGGAACCCATGCTGTTTGGTTCGTCTGTCGCACTCCGCCGATGCGTTCGTGATGCGGGTTGGACCACCAATTGCGCAGGTCCTTGTAGCGCCAGATCCACGGCTCGTTGTGTTGCGCGTCTTCAATGGGCGCGCGGATTTGCGCCTCGGCCTCTTCGGGTGAGGCATAGAACCAGTCATACCCCTCGCCGCCTTCGATATTGCTGCGCAGGTAGTCCAGATCGTAGATCGCATTCGCGCCGGCCTTCAGGTCGGCATGATCCTCGCCGTCCCGCCAATCCGACAGTGGCATGTAGTTGTCGATGCCGACGAAGTCGATATTGTCATCCGCCCACAGTGGGTCGAGGTGAAAGTACCGATCCCCGCTGCCATCCGCAGGCTGATAACCGAAGTATTCGCTCCAATCCGCTGCATATCCGATCTTGGTGTCAGGCCCCAGAATTGCGCGCACTTCGGCCGCGAGGGTGCGCATCTGAGCAACGGCCGAAAAACCCGAAGCCCCTCGGATCTGCGTCAGACCACGCATCTCGGACGCGATGCAGAAGGACTCGACCCCACCTGCGGCTTTACACAGCGCGGCATAGTGCAGGATAAAACGGAACATCCCCCAGTCCTGCGGGCCGGTATAGGTCACTGCACCATCGGCGATGGCAAAATCCGACGCCCGCGCCTGACCGAAGAATGCATTGACCTGCGCATCGGCCTGAGCGGTGCCATCCGGCGAGCCCGCGCGTCCCGGAGCGGTGCTAAGCGTGATCCGTCCGCGCCACGGAAGATGGGGCTGACCGGTTCCGCCCGACCAGGGGTCTGGCAGGTTATTGCCGCTGAGTTGGTCCATCAGAATGAACGGGTAGAACATCACCCGTTTGCCCGATTGCTTCAGGTGCTGGATGGCCTGCACGACCGACGCATCGGCCGGGGTCGCCCCATAGACCGGTCGGTCATTTTCATACTGTACAAGCTGCGCCTCGGCACGAGACACGCCGGCAACCGTCCAGGGCATATTCTCGCCCTCATATTCCTTGTGCAAAACCTTGGGCTGCAAGTGACATTCGCCGCAACGCAGGTCATTCCCGAACCACGACACGATCAAAGAGGCCGCGTCGCAAGACGGCAGTTCGGCTTCCAACGCGTGGGTCGAGGTTACAAAATCCGGCACGCCAGACGCCGAGTTCACATTGGCCGCCCAGCTTTGCCCCCGTCCCTTGGTGTAATTCACCTGAGTGCTCGCCAGCGCGTATTCGCCGGTGCCCGGCATCAGGGCCACGCCCCGCACGATACTGGACAGTGCATTCGGTGTCTCTGGCAGGCTGGGTTGATCCGGACGCACCACCTCGAACGAGAATTGCGGCACCCTGTTGCCGAAGGCCGCCAGCTGCAAATCTTCGATCACTACATAGGCTGTCCCCCGGTAGGCCGGAACACTACCGGCCCCCTCAATCGCTTCGATCAGGGGATCAGGCAATTGCGCGTCATCGCCTGGGTAGACCCGCATGTTCAGGCCTGCGCGTTCCAGCTCCTCTCCGTCGGCCCAGACGCGGGACACATCGGCGATCTGTCCCGCCCCGACTGCAATCGCCAACGAGATCGAATAACTGTAGCTGTGAGTGGTGGTCGTGACCTCGGGTGCTTTCGGGCTTCCTTTGCCGCCGCCGCCCGACTGCGTGGTTGTGCTGGTACTGAGCGTTTCCAGAAAGTCCGAGGCCCAGATGACCTGCCCACCAACCCGCATCCGCCCGAATAAGGTAGCGACCGAGGCACCTTCACCCGTTTCTGTCAGTCGGAACCGGTCCAGCCGTCCGGTTTCAACGACCTCGCTGCCACTGCCCATGACCGATTGGCTCATCAGCCGCTGGTCGATTACACGACCCAGCGACGCCCCGATGGCGCGCCCTATGACCGCCGTAGACAACCCCGCGACCGTGCCCCCAATCGCGCCGCCAATCGCGGCACCGGCCGCAGAAAGTACAATCGTCGCCATTTACATATCCTTCCGCGGAAAACAGAAACAGGCGACCACGCGGCGGCGCCACGGATCGCTCAGGGTATTCTCGACAACGCCATGGCCGGAATACGCATGAATAAACTGCGGTAACGGTTTGATCTGGCTGACAAGTCCGACATGCTTAGCCACGCGTCCGTCACGCATCCGAAACAGCAAAACATCTCCGACTGCCGCCTCCTTAACTGGCTTTGCGATCAGGTGGCGGCGGGCCGCATCCCACATCCGTTCCTCACCCTGCGGTTCAGACCAATCCATAGAGTAGGAAGGCACCGCCTCCGGCTCGACCCCCATGACCGCGCGCCAGACGCCGCGCAGTAGACCCAGACAATCCGCGCCCGCCCCCTTGGTCGAGGCCTGATGAACATAGGGCGTGCCCAGCCAGCTTCGCGCCTCGGTCACGATATCCTGCCTTTCTTCGGTCATCGTCTGCTTCCCCCTGCGTTCGGATTGCTTTTCTTGGGTACGGCCATCACCCAATCCTCGCTCGGAAGATCAGGAAATCCTTGGAAGTTTATGAGATTGCTAAATTTTAATCGACAGGTCTCCATGCGCTTATCGCAACCTGCGGTCAGGCGAACGTGGTCTCCAGCGGCCAGACCACCGCTTATCCCGGACCACAGTGTGATGCGACGACCACCCGAGATCGGCTCATCCTGCTTGACCGACGCCCATAGGCCCTCGGCCTGCCCCGACAAAACGTCAACGCGGCCTCGTTCGAACCACGCGGCTAAAGCGGCTTCAGCACCCGTTACCTCAAGCACACTACCATCGGTCAAACGAGTAATCTGGGCTTCGGCCTGAAACCCCGGTGCTTCAACGTCGAACCGACAACTTCGGTCGCCCAGAACCGCCGTACAGGGTTTTTGATAGATCCGCCCCAGAGGCCGGTTCAACAGATCCGTCAGGCCCCGTAGTTCAGCATGAAACGCCCCACCCGCACGACGTATCTCACCAATCGAGCCGCGAAATTGCAGGATACGCTGTTCTGGCTGCGCCCAGTTCACCAACCAGGCTTTGACTTCGGCCCCATCAAAACGACCCGCCTCAATATCCTGTTCCCGAACCGCTGCATCGGACAACGCGCCCATCGCCTCGGAATTATCGATGGACAGGCCCGTAGCTTGTTCTACCGCTGCGGCGGTCAAGCCGGTGCTGGCTTTGAAGGTCAGCCCCTCGAACTGCAATTCCAGATCATGATCCGTAAACCCATAGACCTGCCCGTCCGGTCGCGTGATGGCCCAGCACCGGCACGTAGTCGTCAGCCCGGTTTGCAGATGCGCTTGCAAGCTTTCCCGATCCACGCTCATCAGATACGCACCTCGACAACCGGTACATTGGGAACGTCACCGGCCTGAAAGCTGGCAACGCTGGTTTGAATCTTGTCGGTGTCAAAACGCACGGGCACGTCAAACTCGAACCCCGCGGTGATCTCGACATTCTCGGGCGGCGGGTCGGCGAACATCACTTGCCCGCGCAGCAGATCAACCTCGAAATCCACCCCTTCGCGCATTTCATCCTGTTCCAGGCCCAACCGCACCGTACCCAGAACCGGCTTGGTGATAGGGCGCACATACTGGAATCCGCCCGAACTGTAGGTTTTAACAAGCTGAAAGTCGGTCTTCACGCCGTCCCCGTGCGCGATGACCTGATCGCCTTTGCCCACGTCAGCGGTTGCTGCACCGGATTTGTAGTCGGACCAGTCCTTCCAGCGGAACCCGAACATTTGGCCTTGCCGCGCCTCGAAAAACGAGATCAAAGCCTCGATATCATCCAGAGACCGCATCCCGAACCCAGCGTCATACCGCCTGCGCGAATGAGCCCAAGGGGTGTTGCGTTCTTCGAAACCATTGGCCAACGTCACTATGTCCGTTCGCCGCTCCGGTCCGCCGACCGAGCCGAAACTCAGGCTGGCGGGAAATCTCACCTCGTGGAAATTCATGACCTGCTCCGTGATTTACCTATTGCGATTGCCGCGACCCAAGGCGCGGCTCATCTGTGCGGCGATCTGGCTTTGACTGCGTCGAAAGCCCTGCACGTCAGGTGTGGTGATGTTCATCACCACATTCACCGCTCCACCTCCGCCCGATGTGCGAACACCCAGCTTGCCATCTGGTCCGCGCGCCAGAGGCATAATCGCCTCAGGGCCAGCCTCACCCATCAGGCCGGTCGCGCCGCGCATCGGGAAAGTCGTCGGGCCGGTGATCACCCCGCCATTGGCAAAGGGCATTACCCGGCCCTGGCTAGAACTGCCGCCGTCTGCAAAGGGCAGGATGCCTTGGACAAAACTGCCGACCCCGTTTGCCAGCAGGCCACCGAAATGATCCGTTACCGGTTTGATCGCCGCCGCGTAAGCTGTCTGAATCATTGAGTTCTTCAGGGCACCCAGCGCGTCCGACAGGTTCATCCCATCCAGCAGCACACCATCAAAGGCCCTCCGCAACCCGCCAGACATGCCGCGCTCCAGCGTGGCGACGTCCTTGCCAGTTTCCTCGAAGGCTGCGCTGATCCGCTTCATCTGGCTGTCAAATGCTGCCGCCATGGAAGCGGCATCGCCTAGCGCGTCGCCCAACGCCTCACCCCGCTCCTGAAGGTCGTCCAGCCCATCACGATCCGTCGTCATCACGCTCTCCTTGTTTCTTGTCCGGGTAGGCCGCCAGCAAAGCGTCCAGCCCCTTGCGGTTCATCGCAGGCATCCCTGCGCCCTGCCCCAGCATCAGCCGCAGCTCTGCCGGGGTCAGACGCCAGAACTGGTCCGGCGTCAGACGCAAGCCGGTCATCCCGGCCCGCATCAGGGTGGACCAGTCGAACCCGCTCAACAATCCGGCACCATGAAGGCGCGGGCCAACAACTCAGCCGCCGCGCGGGCCCCTGCCATGGGGCCGCCTTCGATCTCGGCGCGCAGCATGTCGGCGCGGCTCACATCCGCCCCACCACCCCGCAGCCCCGCCACGATCAGCGCCAATACATCGCCGCTGGAATAGACTCCGCCTTCGAACCGCTGTACCAGTTCCACCAACGTCCCGGTGCCGATTTCCTGTTCCAGTTCCGCCAAAGCACCCAGCGTCAGCTTGAGCACCCGCGGCTCGCCGTCGATGGTCAATGCCACCTCACCCGTCCACGGATTGGCCATCAGCTTACAGCGCCGTAAAGGTCAGAGCCCCGGCGCTGGCCAGGCTCATCTCATAGGTGGCCTCGCCGTTATGCGAGCCCGCATACTCGATGCCAGTCACCTGAAACGCGCCTTCGACAATGCCGAAATCGGGGATGATCACCTGGAAATCTGGCGTCTCACCGTCAAAGAACAACTGACGCGCACGTTCATCGGTACCTTCGTCCTTGAACACACCCGAGCCCGAGATCGAGGCCGATTTGACCCCAGCCCCCGACAGCAGCTCGCGCCAGCCGCCCTGGCTTTCAAGGCTGGTGACATCCACACTTTCCGCGTTGAAACTGACCCGCGTGGCGCGCAGGCCCGCGATGGTCTCGAACAGGCCCGAGCCGTTCATATCCACTTTGACCAACAGGTCTTTTCCGTTCTGGGCAGCCATATGCTCTCTCCGTTGATTGCTTAGTCGTCTTCCACGCGGGCGCGGAATCTCAGGTCGATCTGGCGGATCGCGCCGCCCGTTCCGGTGCGACGGGCACTGGCGCGTTCGAACCACAGCCCCACAAGGCGGCCCCGGTCCAAGCTTAGTGCCGCGCCTTCCAGCGCGTCGCACACCGCGCCCGCCAACGTCTTGGCCGTTCCAAAGCCTGCGGCCTCGGACACCACCGATACAGTGAACCGATGCACGGCCCCCGTGCCCGACCGGTCTGAGGCATCGCGCACCTCTTCCGAGCCCAGCGTCACATAGGTCTGGGGCACCGCACCCGCCGGAACCGCGTCATAGATCGCGCCGCCTGACAGCGTACTGACCTGAGCGTCACCGGACAGCTTTTGAAACACCGCCGCCTGCAATGCGGCCGAAACGCCATAACTCATGCTGCCACCTCTTCATCTGCAAAACAGGTCAGGTACTGGCCGCGTGGGTCGCGCTCGGCCACGGCGCGGATCACGAACCGGCGCGAGCCCTCAGAGAACCGCTGATCAGGGCTTGGGCGCATCGACGATCCCTGAGGCGCGCCGCGCACCACGATGCGATAGCCAACGCGCGAGATCGGAACGCCCGCAACAGACCGCTCGGACCCACTTCGCGCGGTGATCTCGGCCCAAACCGTTCCAACCGCCGCCCAGGTCTCGGTATAGCCACCGGCCCCATCCGCGCTGCGCACCGCAGCTTCAAGCACCAGCTTTCTGTTCAATCGGGGCGTCTTCATTGCGCCACCCCGGCACCAAAGCGCACAATCCTGTAGCGTTGGATCAGGCTGGTGACGCCAAAGGGCATACAGCCCGCGCCCAGCGCCGTCTCATCGCGGTATTCATAGTAATGCGCAGCCAACAGCAGCACCGCCTGCCCTAGATCGGCGGGCAGAGCCCCCCAATCCGCAGCCATCCCGGCAGTAAAGGCAATCTTGACCGACCCACCCGTGGGAATGGTCGGCAGGCTTGCTCCGGCAGTACGCAGACGCGGGCGTTGGCTGTCTTGGGCCAGACGATACCGGCCACTGTCCACCACCGTGTCGGTGCCGGTTGCGTCGGTCACAGTCACCGCGCTGATCGCCGTGACCGGGGCCACCGGCAACACCTCAACCGCCGTATCGCGCCAGCTGTTCAGATCCCATGAAAACCCGCGCGAGATCAGCACCTTTCCAGTGCGCGCTTCAATCGCTGCAATCGCCGCCCGCAGAAAACCTTTCAACACTTCATCTTGCACACTGTCTTCGGCGAAACCCGTTCCCAGCCGCAGATGAGCCTTGAACTGGTCCACCGGCAGCGCCGCATCCGCGATGGCGGTTTCTTCGATCAACATCATCCATTCACTCCGCAATCTCGGACCCCTCCGGGGCCGTAACTTCAGGAATTGACGGGCACGCGCCGCCCCACGTTGCTCGGACGGAGGGGAGCAGCTAGACAACGCAAGGGATCTCACCCCGGCACGCGCCCGCCGCCCCGGGGGACCAATGGCCCCCCGAGGATTCAGCCCGCATTAGGCGGTGCCGAATTTCACCAGCTTGATCGCGGCAAAGTCGCTGACGTCGCCGCCGACGCGCTTGGTCGCATAGAACAGGACATGCGGCTTGGCACTGAACGGGTCGCGCAGGACGCGCAGGTCAGGACGCTCGGCAATGGTGTAACCCGCCTGGAAGTCACCAAAGGCGATCGAGAAGCTATCGGTGCCCGCATCCGGCATGTCCTCGGCGATCAGCACCGGATAGCCCATCAGGCGCGCGGGCTCACCCGCGGCCAGACCGTCCGACCACAAGAAGCGGCCATCGCTGTCCTTCAGCTTGCGGATCAGACCAGCAGTTTTCGAGTTCATCACGAAGGTGCCGTTCACACGGTACTGCGCGCCCAGCGCATAGACCACATCGACAATCGCATCCGCATCAACACCGCCGTCGATGCCGGTGGGAACGTAACCAATGTTGCCCCAGTCCCAAACGTCATTGTCGACCTTGGTGTGGTTCAGAATACCCTTGGGTTTGTCCGCACCATCACCGTTGATAAAGGCCGAAGCCTCAGCTCGCGCGAACTTGTCGGCGATGCGCCCGGCCAGCCAGCCTTCGACGTCAAAGGCGCTGTCGTCCAACAAACGCTGCGAGGCTTTGGGCAGCGCGCTCAGCTCGTGCAGCGGGATCGAGATACGGTCGATCGACGGGGTCGCCGTCTCGGTCGCGGCGGCGTTCTCATCGGCCCAGCCTGCGCCCACGTCCGTGTGGTCGATCAGCACGTCGAACGAGTTCGCCTCGACATTCACGACCGACGCAATCGAGCGGATCGAGGCGGTGGATTTCAGAACCGACTTGATCATCTCGGCGGTCTGCGGGTCGACCAGATAGCCGCCATCGCTGTTCACAGCGCTGGACAGGGATTTCGATTCCATCTCAAGCCCGCGCAGGCCGTCATCTTCGCCCGAACGCACATAGGCGTCGAACGCCTTTTGATGCGGTGCGCCGTCCTCGATCGAGGCCGCAAGGTGCGGACGCACCGCGATGGTTGATTTGCGATCCAGCATGGTCAGTCGCTCTTCTGTCTGTTGCAGTTGGGTTTTCACTTCGGCCTTGAGGCCCTTGAACTCATTGACGAAGCCAGCCATCGCCTGCTTCACCTCCTGAACCAGGGGCGCACCCTCTCCGGTCAAGGCCGGGGTTTCGGTCTTGCTCATCAGCACTTCCATTTCTTGGGTGGGGGTTGAGGCGCGCTATGTCCGCGCCAGCTCCTGCCGGGCGGTGTTGAACACCTCGGCAATACTGCGCCAGGTGTCTTGCGTGTCAGGCTCAACGCCCTTCGCTGCCACCCGCGCACTGGGCAGCATCGGGAACGTCACCAAGGACACCTCCCACAGCTCCAGTTCGGTGAGGACCCGCTCGCCCTTGTCATTCTTCACGGCCCGTTTGGTGCGATAGCCGATCGACAGGCCATCCAAGGCCCCCGCGCGGATCAGCTCGGCCGCCTCACGGCCCTTTTGCGTGGCCTCCAGCAGACGTCCCTTGACCCAAAGGCCCCGGTCATCCTCGCGCACCTCGTCCCAGACACCGATGGGTTGCGCCGGATCGTGCTGCCACAGCATCTTGACCCGCTGACCGGCCTTTTCCAGCCCCGCCAGCGAGGCGCGATAGGCGCCTTTCTGCACCACGTCGCTGCCCTGATCGACCTGTTCGAACAGGCTGGCATAGCCCTCGATCATCGCGTCACCGGAAACGGACAGACCCTCTCCGAACCGCGCAAACTTGTGTTCCAAATCCATGAACACCTCCTCGTAAGACTCTGAAATTATGGCGTTGCGACCAGAAACGACTGGAATGCCTGCGCCAGGATTGCCCCCGCCACACCGTAGACCGTCAGCCACAACCGTTTCTCCAGCCGTTCCATCATCTCTTCGATCTGATCCAGCCGGCGACACAGATGGTCGTGCTGGATTTCGGCCACCCTCTCATGCGCGGCCAGGCGCAGGCCCGGCGCGCAATCGAACGGGGGATACCCCTCAGCCATCCGCGCGCTCCGGCAGCCCCAGCAAGGCGCGCTTTTCAGCGTCGGTCAGGAAGTCGGCGCCATTGACCCGCGCCCATTGCGCATCGCGTTCCGCCGACAGCGCAGGCACCTGATCCAGATCGGGTTTCAGCACCAGATCCTCGCCGGTATAGCCCACCAGCCATTCCGACACCGCCGCCGCCACCCGCGTCACCAGAGGCAGCACGGTCAGGCGGTAAAACGCCCGGTTGGCCTCCTGATAGTTCGAATAGGTCGCATCGCCCTGTATCCCCAGCAACATCGGCGGGACACCAAAGGCCAGCGCGATCTCGCGGGCGGCGGCTTCCTTGGTCTTTTGAAACTCCATATCGGACGGCGAAAAGCCCATCGGCTTCCAATCCAAGCCTCCTTCCAGAACCATCGGACGGCCAGCATTGCGAGCCCCGCGATAGTTCTGCTCGATCTCATCCGAGAGACGCCGGAACTGATCCTCGGCCATCACCCCATGGCCGTCGCCCTTCCACACCAGTGCCCCCGAAGGCCGCGCCGCATTGTCGAGCAGCGACTTGGACCACCGAGACGCGCTGTTATGCACATCAATCGCCATCGCCGCCGCCTGCATGGGCGAAAATCCATAGTGGTCGTCCTGCGGATGGAAGGATTTGATGTGACAGATCGCATCCACCGGGAACCGGTGCGTCTTGCCGCCCGCCGTGTAGTCATAGGCTTTGGGCCATCCATCTTCGCCCGGAACCACGCTCATCCGGTCCGAGCGCAGAACGTGCAGCTCAAGCGGCAAGCCTTCTTCGGCCTGAACGGCCTCGACATAGGCATTACCCGACAGCAGCAACTGCCCGAACAGAGCCTCCATCAACTCCGCCCGCCCCTGCGCCGCATTGGGGCGGCGCATCAACGACAGGATCGGATGCGTTTCATAGCGCTGCGCCTGATCCTGCAACACCAGGGGCAGCGCCGCCGCCGCTTCGGCAATCAGCTTGACCGAGCGAAACCCCACCGGGTTCCCCGAGAACCCCGTGCGGGTCAGCGACACCGCATCCCGAGGGCTCCACGCCACGCGCCCGCCCGTCTGCCACGCCACCACGGGGCCCGCCGCGCTGGCCTTCACCTCGGGCGTTTCCCCGGCCGCTCCACGACGCAAGAAATCGAATACCATCTGTGCTCCTTTCTTTCGCCGCTGTGTCCGGCTTGTTGAAAGGAGTTATGCAGGAAAGAAGTTTAAGCCTTGGGAATGGGGCGTACGGGGGGAGGGCAACGGGTAAGTCAAAGAAGGTGCGAGTTTGTAGTTTTATTGCAAAGTCGAATGACATAACCATTTGAAGAAACGGGAAGCCCGGGTTCTTTGCTGCCAATAAAATGCGGTTCCGAACCGTACAGCAAAAGCCTGTCTTCTTAGCATTCGAACTTGAGAAACTAGTAGTGAGCAGACAAGACGAAAAGATAATCGAAATCTACGAAGTTCTGTGTGACCTACGCTATGTGTTGCATAAAGAAATGAGCACGGTCGATGACTACAAAAAAGTCTCGACGGATTTTACCAGCGGGTCGCACAAGCGGCACACGATGCCGAAGACCTGTTGCCTGCCGGGCACAAAGAACAACTCAGAAAGATGTAGACTAGTTCGAAAAGGCGTAGCAGGGGCTACTCAGGTAACGGAAACAGCCTTTTGATAAGACGGTCAGCCTCAAGTTTATTTATCAGCGTAGCGAACTCACGCCATTTCGCAAAATCTTGACCCTTTTTATGAAATTGGATCGCGGTTGTTCCAAAGTTCATATAAGCCGCATAGAACCGTCTGTTTTCCTGAGTCACTTCCTGCTCGCTATCCAGTATCTGCTTTGTTGCGCTATACATCTGCAAAGCTCGTTCGATGTCGCCTTCGAACAACTTGATATCCGCTAGAAACAGATTGTAACCTACCGAACGGGGGTGTTTCTCCAACAGTCGGCAAATAATTCGCTCTGCTTTGGAATACTCACATTTTGCAACCAGTCGTTGCGCTCTGAGCAACTTATAGTTTCGAACAAGCCGTGCGAGCATTCACAATCTCCAAGTATTCAATGATAGAACATTGGTGGCAGGCACATGTTTTTCAATCATTTTCTCTGAACCGAATCCAGAGTGGGATCACAAACTCCGCACCCTAGGCCGCCGATACGCCCCCGCAGGCCCCACAACCAACTCATGCAGCGCCCAGACCAGCGCATCGACCCGGTCTGGCGAACCCTGCCCCTCGAACCCGCGCGCGGTCATCTGGCACATCTGCTCCTCCAGTGCGTCCAGTCCGGCCACATGGCTCACCCGCCCCTGCTCGTACAACGCTGCCACCGGCTCAGCCCGCGCAACCTTGCCGCGTGAGGCCCGCACCGCGCGGAACGAGACCAGAGGGTCCACCTGCCGCACGACCTCTTCGACCAGTTGCCCGCCCTGATTGACCTCGGCCACAAGCCGTTCGGCCCCGAATTCATCCATCGCGTCAATCGCCGCCTGCGCCCAGCCCGCCGGGCCAACGCCCTGTACGGTGCGATCAGCCAGCACGTAGGTCCGCCATTCCTCGGGCGGCCCCAGTAGCTGAGCCCCCACAACCACGATCCCGCAGGCATCCGCACTGGACCCCGCCGTTACTGCCGGGTCCAGTGCCACCACGACACGGTCCAGTTTGGGCACATCCTCCACCCGCGCCGCATCCAGCATCGAGCCGGTCCACAGCGCGCCCTCGGCATCCGACAACAGCACGCCGTCCAACTCCTGCCGCCCCAGCCGCGTTCCAGCGTAGCGCGCGCGAACCTCAGCCAGAAACGAGTCCGCCAGATTGGCCCGGTTCGCCTCGGTTGGCGCGTGGGTCTGTACGGTGGACGGAGACGCCAGCAACTCCTTCAAAACCTTCACATTGCGCGGCGTCGTGGTCACGCAAACACGCGGACGCTCACCCAAGCGCAAAGCAAATTGCAACATATCCCAAGTCTCACCCGCCTTTTTCCACTTGGCCAACTCGTCCACCCAAGCCGCATCGAACTGCGGGCCCCGCAGCCCCTCAGGATCATGCGCCGAAAACGCCTGCGCCTCGGCCCCGTTTGGCCAGATCAGCTTGCGCTCCGACGCTTTCCACACCGGCCGACGATCCGGAGGCGAGCATTGCAATATGCCGCTATCGCCAAAGATCATCACATCGCGCACCTGATCAAAGGTCTCCCCGACCAGCGCCACCCGGCTGGCCTCGCCCTTGTCCAGCGGCTTGGACCCTTCGACCATCGACCGCACCCATTCTGACCCCGCCCGCGTCTTGCCAGCCCCGCGCCCGCCCATGATCACCCAGGACCGCCAGTTACCCTCAGGCGGTAGTTGATGCGGCAGCGCCCAGAATTCAAACAGGAAAGGGAGGGCACACAGCCCCCCCTCCCCGATCTCACTCAGAAATCTGTCCCTCATCGCAGCATCGGCGGAGGCGAGCCAGCCTGCACCCGATTTCAAATCGAGCGCGCTCAAGGTCGAGCGCATATCCCCCTTGGGCAATTCCGGCTTGCCTGTGATGTTGTTCGACAAAGCTTGTCTCCACTTTTTGACAACTTCGGATCAGCCCCTCTAACTGACCCAGTTGTTTTGCCGTTCCGGCAAGATCTGCATCCTCCCCGGTTCCGATTTGCCTGCGCAGTTCTTCTGCTGCTTGGCGCAAACCGCGAATGGATGTTTCCAGCGACTGCAACAGTTCCGCCGTCTGGGACATCCGCTCTTCCGGGGTAATTAAAGTCATGTGTGCCTGTGACCTCATGCGTGAGTTTTCTCCGCACGAGAGAAACGAAAAAACGACCGCCGGGTTGCCCCGCGGCCGTTGCTCATTTCTTCTAGCATGACACAATCAATACGACAAAAAGCACGCAAAGTCAATATGTTGCGCAACACCCATGCAACAGGAACAGCACTGCCTGTTAAGACTGTTGGCGTTTGATCTGTCTATCCAGCGGTAAACTCGCTCAACCCCGAGCGATCTCCAGCACGGCGGCACTTACAATCAGTACCGCCCCCGCGGCCTCGCGCAGCCCAAAGGGCTCGCCCGAAAACACAGCCGCCGAAATCAGGCCGACCACAACCTCGCTCATCAATAACAACCCCACCCGAGCCGGTGTCAGTAAGGTCGCGGGCCAGATCGTCAGAAAGATCATCGGCAGAGTGTACAGCACCGACAGTATCGCAATGGGCAGCACACCGACAATCGCGCTTTGCTCTTGCACTCCGCCCGCGCTGAACACCAGGCTGATCAGCGACAGCATCAGAGCCCCGGCAATAAACGCAAAAACCTGCCCCGGAACCGAAATGCCCGAGGAGCGATACAAACCCAGCGTGCCCACCGCCCAAGCCATGCCGGATACCAGCGCCGCCCAATCTCCGACATTGCTGGGCCAAGGGATCCCCTGACCGCCGCCAAGGACGATCGCCATGCCGCCTAGGCCACATATCAACCCCAAAACGCGAGTTCTGGTCAGATGCTCGCCTAGAAAAACCCGGCCTAAGATCGTGCCCCAAACCGGCGTCAGGTAAAACAGCAGGATGGCTCGAACGACATCCGTATAGACCAGACTGATCGTGAACAGACCAAAGGCCGCACCCGTGAACATGCCGCTGAACATCAAATCCTGCCAGCGCCGTGCCAAACCATGCCGGTCGCGCCACAAAAGCGGCAAAAGGAAAAGCAGCGCTGCCGAATACATCACGATCCCCGGCCAAGCCCCTTCCAGCCCCTGATCCACGAAGTAGCGGACAGGGATCCAGTACAGTCCCCACATCATACCGCCAAGAACCAGGGCACCACTGGCGAGCTTGAGGCTATGGCCCTGCTGTGCACTTCCCGTCATTCCCAACCCCAAACTTCGCCTCGCAATGCTACGACGCGCTGAACCGCCACTCGGAAATCGATGGCTCAAACTGATTGAGAACGCCAGCAGAATTTAGAACTCCGACCGCCAGTCCATCAGACAAATACTTGACAATGCCCGCGCCAACGCTCATGTGCCGTCCATCAGCGCCGCCGCGTGAGCATCCGGGCCTTTGCCCCCACGGCGCACCATATCTCTCCTGGTTCCCCTTCACGCAGGGTTCTTGATGCGACGGCCGGATGGCGCAGGATACGCCTGTGCGTCCCGAGGTCTCGCTAAACCCTGCCTGCCGCGCTTTTGCGCGGTCACACGCATCCGCGCGCAAAGTTGCGGATATCAAAGGATTATTACGTGTTCGACTTCGACATGCTGGGCCTTGCCCCGGCTTTGAATGACGCCCTGAAACGGGCAAACTTTACTCAACCCACACCGATCCAAAACCAGGCCATCCCAATGGCGCTGAATGGACATGACATTCTTGGGCTGGCTCAGACCGGCACTGGTAAAACGCTGGCCTTTGGTCTGCCGCTGATTGATCACCTTCTGGCGCAACCGGCCAAACCTGCCCCCAAGACAGTCAAGGCGCTGATCCTTGCCCCGACGCGCGAACTGGTGAACCAAATCGCTGACAGCCTGCGTACCCTCACGCAAAAGACAAAACTACGCGTCGCCACCGTTGTTGGTGGGCAATCAATCGGCAAGCAGATTTCTTTCCTATCGCGCGGCACCGATATTTTGGTCGCCACCCCGGGACGGCTGATCGACCTGATGGAGCGTGGAGCCGTCGATCTTGGTTCTGTGCGCCATCTGGTGCTGGACGAGGCTGATCAAATGCTGGACATGGGCTTTATCCACGCGCTCCGCAAAATCGCGCCCGCTTTGGGCACGCCGCGCCAGACGATGCTGTTCTCGGCCACTATGCCCAAACAGATGGAGGAGCTAAGCCAGTCCTACCTCACCAACCCACAGCGCATACAGGTGTCGCCTCCTGGCAAGGCGGCGGACAAGATCACTCAGTCCGTGCACTTCCTGTCCCGCGCGGACAAGCCCCGCAAGTTGCGTGAAATCCTCTCGGCCGACTTGGACGCTCTGACGCTGGTCTTCTCCCGCACCAAACACGGGGCCGAGCGGTTGATGAAGGACCTCGTTCGGGATGGCTTCAACGCGGCCTCGATCCACGGCAACAAAAGCCAAGGTCAGCGGGATCGCGCCATCAAGGCGTTCCGCGCTGGCGAGATCAACATCCTCGTCGCGACAGACGTTGCCGCGCGTGGCATCGACATCCCCGGCGTAGCCTATGTGATCAACTATGACCTGCCCGAGGTGCCCGATAACTATGTCCACCGCATTGGTCGTACAGCCCGCGCGGGACGCGAGGGCGAAGGCATCGCCTTCTGTGCCCCGGACGAGTTGGACCAGTTGAAGCAGATCCAGAAGCTGATGAAGATCGACATTCCGGTCGCCAGCGGCACCATGCCCGAATTCGCCGAGCCCAAAAAGCCGCGCAAACAGGGCGGTTTTCGGGCGCGTAGGCCACAGGGGGGCAACACATCCTCCAAGCCTTCAGCGTCTAAACGGCGGCGTCCGCGCAGACGCCCCGCTGCGTAAAAAAGAAAGGGCCGCGATTTCGACGCGGCCCTTTTTTCTTAGTTGCCCGAACTGTTTCTCTCGGCCTCAATCTCGCGCCACTTGGCGACGTTTCGATTGTGCTCTTCCAGCGTTTCGGCAAAAGCGTGCCCACCTGTTCCATCCGCGACGAAGAACACAAAGTTTGTCTCCTCCGGTGCCACGGCGGCCTCAAGACTGGCCAGCCCCGGATTGGCAATCGGGGTCGGTGGCAGACCGTCAATCACATAGGTATTCCAAGGAGTTGCGCGGCGCAGTTCACTGCGGCGCAAGCCACGCCCCAGCGTGCCCTTGCCCTCGGTCACGCCATAGATAACCGTCGGGTCCGTTTGCAGTTTCATACCGCGCTCCAACCGGTTCACGAAGACACTGGCCACTTGCCCACGCTCATGCGGGACGCCGGTTTCCTTTTCGATGATCGAAGCCAGGATCAACATCTCTTCGGGGTTCGAGATCGGCAGATCATCCTGACGGCTTTCCCAGATCGCGTTGATCCGAAGTTGCTGCTTGTCCTGCATCCCCCTCAGCACGGCCGTCCGGTCGGCTCCGCGCGCGATGTCGTAGCTGTCAGGCGCCAACATCCCCTCGGCGGGTATCTCAGCCACCTCGCCCGTCAACGCGTCGATCTGCTTCAGCCCTTCGACCACCTGCCACGAGGTCACACCCTCGGCCACCGAAACACGATAGCGCGTATCCGCATCTTCGCGTTTCTCGACATAGGCGGCAGGCACCTCGTCCGAGGTCACATCAAAAGTCGCAATCTCATCAAAATCCAGCGTCGCCGGGTTCAGCTCGCGCACGCGGGTCTGAATTCGGGTGACGCCGATGCGATATTCGATCTCGGACCCGCAGGTGCTGGCACCGCTGCTGGTGATCTCATCTATGATCTGTTCCATCGACGCACCTTCGCGCACCAGAAAGCTGCCAGCCTTAAGCTGCGGCGCCTTGTCGGTGTAGTCTGCCGCCATCCGAAACAGCACGGCGCTGGTGATAGCGCCTTGCTCTTGCAGCTGTTGGCTGACCGCACCCATGTTCGAACCGCGCTGGACCTGAAGACAGATCGCAGTTTTAAGCGGGCCCGCGTTTTTGTAACGGGATTGCCCCCACAAGATCAGACCACCCATCAGGAACAAGCCAACCACCAAAACGGTCAGCATGTTCGATGCAAGGGCCCGCCACATTTAACTGACCTTTCCGAAGATCACGCTGGCATTGGTGCCACCGAACCCGAACGAGTTCGACAGGGCCACGTTGATCTCACGCTCGCGCTTGGCGTTGGGGGCCAGGTCAATCGGCGTCTCGACAGCCGGGTTATCTAGGTTGATCGTAGGCGGTGCAACCTGATCGCGGATTGCCAGGATCGAGAAGATCGCCTCGATCGCGCCCGCCGCGCCCAGCAGGTGGCCGGTCGCCGATTTGGTCGAGGTCATGGTCGCATTCGCCGCGTGATCGCCCAGCAGGCGTTCGACCGCGCCCAGTTCGATCGTATCCGCCATGGTCGAGGTGCCATGCGCGTTGATATAGTCCAGATCTTTCGGCTCCAGCCCGGCGCTGCGTAGCGCGGCTTTCATCGAGCGCTCGGCCCCGTCACCATCCTCGGATGGAGCCGTGATGTGATAGGCGTCACCGGACATGCCATAGCCCAGCACCTCGGCGTAAATCTTCGCCCCCCGCGCCTTGGCGTGTTCATATTCTTCCAGCACGACAATGCCCGCACCTTCGCCCATGACGAAGCCGTCGCGGTCGATGTCATAAGGGCGGCTGGCTTTCTTGGGATCATCGGCATATTTGGTCGACAATGCCTTGCACGCGTTGAACCCGGCAATTCCGATCTCACAGATGCAGCCTTCGCCGCCGCCCGCAACCATGACATCCGCATCGCCTGCACGAATGATACGGCTTGCATCGCCAATTGCATGGGCACCGGTCGAACAAGCAGTCACGACCGAATGGTTCGGCCCTTTGAACCCGCGACGGATCGACACCTGACCCGAGGCCAGATTGATCAGCGCGCCAGGAATAAAGAAGGGCGACACACGGCGGGGGCCCTTGTCACGGATCAGATTGGCGGTATCCGCGATAGACCCAAGCCCACCAATACCCGAGCCTATCAGAACACCCGTGCTCAAGCGCGCTTCTTCATCTTCGGGCATCCAGCCAGCGTCTTCGCAGGCCATATCGGCAGCCGCAATCGAGTACAGGATAAAGTCCTCAATCTTGCGCTGTTCTTTCGGCGACATCCAATCGTCGGGGTTGAACGTTCCGTTCGTGCCATCACCGCGTGGAACCTCGCAGGCATAGGTCGTCGTGACCCCACTGCCTTCGGCATCAAACTGAGTGATCGGGCCCGCACCGGATTCTCCGTCCAACAGCCGCGACCAGGTTTCCTCGACCCCGCTGGCCAACGGAGTGACCAATCCCAGACCGGTTACAACGACTCTGCGCATGAAATGCCTCTTGCCTGCTTCGTGTTTAAGAAACGCTCATACCCCGGCGTAGGGGCCGGGGGCAAGAGCAAGGGCGCATTCAGCCCAGAACCAGTTATCATCATGTGCGTCGCACAGACACCGAAAAACAAAAACCGCCCCCTCAGGTCGTTTGAGAGGGCGGCAAATTCATGATGGAAGTGATTTTACTGGAATTCGGCCACCGGCTCATGTGCGGTCGAGGCCACAGCCAGTGCATCCGACAGCTCCAGCGTCTTGCGGAACAACGCCCGCCCTACAATCGCTCCCGAAATGTTTGGGATATAGGCCAGGCGCGAGATATCGTCGGCCGTGCGTACAACACCGCTGGCGATGACAGGCGTGCGCGATTTCTCAGCAACCCCCGAGATCAAACCCAACTGCGCCTCGACATCTTCCATGTCGCTGTCGATATCTGTCACCAGAATTGCGGCAAACGGAGTATCGGCGAAGGCTTCGATATAAGCTTCGGCGGTAAATGCGCTTTGGCTGCGCCAACCTTCGGTCATCACGTGACCTTGCCAGACATCGACCGCCAGAACTATCTGATCCGGATACAGCTTTGCCAGCTCTTTTACCAGATTTGGGTCCCAGGCGGCCAATGTACCGATGACGATCCGACCCGCGCCCTTGTCGATCCAATGTTCGACCTGCTCACGGGTGCGCATGCCGCCCGCCAACTGCACCGGGATCTCGGCCGAGCGGATGATCTCTTCGACCAGCTCCGCATTAGTATCACGCCCTTCGATGGCGTCGAAGTCCGTCAGGTGCATCCATTCCGCCCCTGCGGCAGCCCAGCTACGGGCTGTTTCGGCAGGGTTCACGTGCCAGATCATAGCTTCGTCCAGGCGGCCCTTGTCCAGTGTGACACACCGGCCGTTCTGCAATTCCATCGTGGGGTAAATCCTCATGAGCCTGATCCTCCGCTCAATCCTTGTGCTATACCCCAGTATCATAGCCGAAGAAATTACCCGTGCGGCAACCAGTTTCGGCAAACCACGGGCATTTTGCGGCATCGCAGCACGGGGATCAGTGACGTGTCGGTGGACCTGTCCGGCGCAGCAATTTGACCGACGTTCCTTGATAATCGCAGTCGCGCAGAGACTGGTACCCCAGTTTTTCCGCCAATCTTTGCGAAGTCTCATTTTCGGAATTTATCATTGCAACCAATGGCCCCGGCATGATGCGGTCAAACCATTCATGCGCGGCCTGAGCGGCCTCAAGGCCCATGCCCTGTCCCTGCGCCTCGGGGGCCAGAACCCAACCTGCCTCGGGAAAACTGTCGAAATCCTCGCCCAACGCACGGTTGCCATAGAAAAAGCCGGCCTGCCCGATCATCTGCCGATTCGATTGCTGAATCACCGCCCACTGACCAAACCCGGCCATCTGCCAATGCCCGGCATTGCGCAAAAACGAATCCCACGCTTCGCCACGCGATCGCGGTTTGCCGCCAATATGCCGCACGACACACGGGTTACGCCAGATCTCGGCGAACCGGTTGAAATCCTCAGGCCGCATGGCGCAAAGCGTCAAGCGTGCCGTGTTTATCATCGGGGTGGATCGTATCATGCCCTGCCCGCTCTGAAATTTTTGCCTCAGCTGAAAGCGTGCGTGCGAAATGGACATCTGACAAGCCTGAATACGCGTCAGGCAACAAAAAACGGCGCCTCCGTTGCCCGGAAGCGCCGCTTTCATAAGATTTCGAAGGTCTTAGGACGCTTCAGAGATGAATTTGACGGCGTCGCCAAAGGTCTGGATGGTCTCGGCTGCGTCATCAGGGATCTCGATGCCGAACTCTTCTTCGAAGGCCATAACCAGCTCAACGGTGTCCAGGCTGTCTGCGCCCAGATCGTCGATGAAGGAAGCGTTTTCCGCTACTTTGTCTTCTTCAACACCCAGGTGCTCAACAACGATCTTCTTAACGCGATCTGCGACGTCGCTCATGTCTATTCCTCATTCCATTTCAGGGCATAGTGCCCGGTTCTGCCCTTGCCCGCTCAGGCTGGCCTTGATGTGCCCGTCTGGGCGGTTTGGGTTCCCGATTGCCGGGAAACTAGAAGGCCGACCCTATGGCCGACCCCCGAATTGATGCGCCGCCTATAGCACAGACAACGCCCAAGGCAAACGCTTTCGCGCCTGCCCCGACAGGTGGTCACAACATGGCCATACCGCCGTTTACATGCAAGGTGGTTCCTGTCACATATCCGGCCTCGGGGCTGGCAAGGAACAGAACTGCCGCAGCAATTTCCGATGCATCCCCCATACGTCCGGCCGGGACCTGACCCAGAATGCCCGCCTTCTGATCGTCGGTCAGCTTGTCGGTCATCGCCGTAGTGATAAAGCCCGGAGCCACCGCATTGGCCGTGATTCCGCGACTTGCAACCTCGTATGCCAGCGACTTGGTCATCCCGACCATCCCCGCTTTGGACGCTGCATAGTTCGCCTGACCGGGGTTGCCCGTCGCGCCGACCACGGAAGAGATGTTGATGATCCGGCCCCAACGCGCCTTCATCATTCCGCGCAGCACGCCTTTGCACAGTTTCGCGGTCGAGGTCATGTTGACGTCGATCACGCTCTGCCATTCGTCATCCGACATGCGCATGAACAGGTTGTCACGGGTGATACCCGCGTTGTTGACCAGAATATCGACCGACCCCATCGCATCCGCCGCCTGCTTGGGCAGTGCGGCCACAGCCTCAGGGTCGCTCAGGTTACAGGGCAGCACGTGGGCACGGTCGCCCAACTCAGCGGCCAGCGCCTCAAGCGGTTCAATCCGTGTGCCGGACAGCGCCACCGTAGCGCCGGCAGCGTGCAGAGAGCGCGCGATCTCACCACCGATCCCGCCCGAGGCACCGGTGATCAGTGCGTTCTTACCTGTCAAATCAAACATTCTCTTGTCCTTTTGCTACGCGCCACGCGGCGCGCGGTGTCTTACGATTCGGCTTGTGTCACATTCTGCACGTCATCCGGCGTGCCGACAGCTTTACCCGCGATCGAACGGTCGATTTTGCGGATCATCCCGGACAGAGCTTTCCCTGCCCCGATCTCCCACGTCTCGGTCACGCCCTGCGCGGCCATGTACTGCACGCTTTCGCGCCAGCGGACCGAGCCGGTGACCTGCGCGACCAGCAACTGTCGGATCAGATCGGGGTCACCGACCGCTTCGGCGCGCACATTGGCAATCAGCGGCACGGCAGGCGCTTTGATTTCAACCCCTGCCAAAGCTTCGGCCATCACGTCGGCAGCAGGCTGCATCAGCGCACAATGGAAAGGCGCGCTAACAGGCAGCATGACGGCCCGCTTGGCACCCTTTTCCTTGGCAATCTCGGCCGCACGTTCCACAGCAGCCTTCGCGCCCGAGACCACAACCTGCGTAGGGTCATTGTCGTTTGCGGCCTGACAAACCTCACCTTGCGCGGCCTCATCCGCCACGGCGCGCACGGCCTCAAGGTTCAACCCAAGGATCGCCGCCATCGCACCTTCGCCCACCGGCACGGCGCTTTGCATCGCCTGACCACGGGTGCGCAGAAGACGCGCAGTATCTGCAACCGACAGCGCACCAGAAGCGGCCAGCGCGGAATATTCCCCCAGCGAATGCCCGGCCACAAAGGCTGCATCGGTGACTGAGGCGCCCTCGGCCTCTAGCGCCCTCATTGCCGCCATTGACGTTGCCATCAACGCAGGTTGTGCGTTTTGGGTCAGGGTCAATTCAGCAATATCGCCATCCCAAATCAGGCCGCTCAGCTTTTCGCCCAGGGCTTCGTCCACTTCGTCGAACACCGCCTGAGCAGCGGGGTAAGCCTCGGCCAGAGCTTTGCCCATTCCGATGGTCTGGGCGCCCTGCCCCGGGAAAACAAATGCGCGTGTCATTGCAACCTCTTGGATGACGTTAGGTTGCGGCGGGGTGTAAACTGTGTGATCGCGCGGCACAAGCATTGCCTGATCTCTGCACAAAGGCACCGTATCTGTGCGCCCTGCGCCCTTGAGTCCTGCCCGCACGGCGATAGGTTGAACCCAACCATCTTTTCGCCGGAGCACCCGATGCCCTCGACCAACACGTTTTCCAGCTATGGCAGCGTCACCAAGACCTTCCACTGGCTGACCGCCCTGCTGATCTTCACCGCCTTTCCGCTGGGCTATTTCGCCAATGATCTGGCGCAGGCCATTTATGACCCGAACATCCCGACGACCGAGGATGACATCACCCGCACGGCGCGCCTATTCTCACTGCACAAAACATTGGGCGTTGCCGTCTTTTTCGTAGCCCTTGCTCGCATTCTCTGGGCCCTGACCCAAACCAAACCCGGCCTACTGAACGCCGACAATAAGCCCGAGGCCTTTGCTGCCGAAACCGTGCATTGGCTGCTTTACGGCTCGTTGGTGCTGGCACCGCTGACCGGCTGGATACACCACGCCGCAGCCGAAGGGTTCGCGCCGATCCTTTGGCACTTTGGTCAAAACCTGCCGCTAGTCCCCAAATCCCAGCATCTGGCCGAATTCACCGCCAGCCTGCACTGGCTGTTCGTCTGGACCCTAGGTGGCGCGCTTGTGCTGCATATTGCCGGGGCGCTGAAACACCACGTCATCGACAAAGACAGCACATTGCGGCGTATGCTGCCTGGCTCAGCCCAGGCCCCCGAGCCCCCGGCCCAACACCATTCGAAGACACCCGCGCTTGCCGCGCTCGTCGTCTGGGGTGCGGTTTTGGTCGGCGGCTGGGGCATCGGCGCGTTCAGCCATCACTCTTACGCTCTGGGCGAAGCCACGGCACTGGCCGAAGTCCAATCGGACTGGCAGGTTCAGGAAGGAACTCTGGGCCTTACCATCAACCAGCTGGGTAGCCCAGTCACCGGTAGCTTCCAGAACTGGACGGCCGCCATAGCCTTTGATGAGCCCGCCGAGCCCGGCTTGGCCGGTTCGGTCGAGGTGACGATCTCAATCCCGTCGCTCAGCCTAGGCACGGTCAGTGATCAAGCTATGGGCGCGGATTTTTTCGACAGCGCACAATATCCCACGGCGCTGTTTAAGGCAGATCTATTCAAAACCGAAACCGGGTATGAGGCACGCGGCCCCTTGACCATCCGCGACAAGTCCTTGGACGTTGTGCTGCCGTTCACTTTGGATTTGCAAGGCGACACCGCGACGGTTTCTGGTGAATTGGAGTTGAACCGCATGGATTTCGATGTGGGCACATCGCAACCCACCGAAGCTTCACTGGGCTTCGCAGTCACTGTAAGCGTCGAGCTGACTGCTACGCGCGGTGAATAGCGGCGAACAAACGAAAACCGCCGGGGCAAAAAGCTCCGGCGGTTTCGATTCTAGAATAGTAGCCTTATTTACTCGGCTTTCTGCGCCTCGACCGAGATCTGAACATTAACCTCGTCACCCACGAAGGGTGCGAATTGGCCCAGATCGAAATCGCTGCGGATCAGAGTGGTCGTCGCATCGAAACCAGCCCAAGGCTTGCCTGCCATCGGATGCTCGCCCGCCTGGTTCAGCTTGGCGTCTAGCACAACCGACTTTGTCACGCCGTTCATGGTCAGGTCGCCAGTGATGTTGGCGGTGTTCTCGCCTGTCACTTCGATGCTGGTTGATGAGAACGTAACCAGATCGCCTTCAGCCGCGCCAAAGAAATCTTCGGTCATGAAGTGATCTTCGCGCGGTTTCCAGCCCGTGAACATCTCGATAACGGGCATCGAAACCGTCACGCTGGACGCAGCCGGGTTTTTCTTGTCGAACAGGATCTCGCCTTCAAAGCCCGAGAACATGCCATAGGTGGTCGAAAAACCAAGGTGGTTATAGTTGAAAATGACCTGGCTGTGGCTTGGGTCCAGAACGTATTTCTCGGCACTTGCAAACGCCGAAGTCGCCGACACGGCCAGTGCAGCAGCAAGAAGGATGGGTTTCATGACAAACTCCGCAATGTTGTGGATGCAAACCTGTTGGGTTGCTCGGTAACGAAAATGTGCCGCCAAGGGGCGGCACACAAGCTTTATTCGCTCACAACTTCTGTTCCTATATGAACAGAATAAAATTCAGGCGAAGATTGTTACACTTCCACTCAATTGACCCTTGAGCGCTCGGCTGACATCCGCCGACTGCAGGGGCAGCTTCATCAGCAGGCTGCCATCGACATCAAACAGTTCGACTTGATCATCGCTGAATTTGGCACCGCCTAGCGTGTCATAGCTGCGGCGCAGAACCGTTTGCGGGCGGCCGTTTTCGTTCTTTTGCAGAACGCGGACTTCGCGACGGATCGGGTCAAAATAGGCATCGGGACGCGAGTCCAGCATCTGAATGGTCAGCAGACTGACACCAACGATCAGGAAAGCAAGCGACGCTGCCATCTTGATCGGCCAAACTTCGGCGGCCATGGCCGAACCCGGTGCCAGCCACATGGAAAAGGACATCACGATCAGAAAGGCACCAACCATGCGCGCCAAAATCATGCGCACTTTCCAGTTCGGAGCGAATGTGATCAGAACTGGAACGGATTTCTCAAAACGCGCGCCGGTCGCCGACTGTTCAAGTGTATTCGTATTCATCGCGGTCATTTCTCTCACCCTGTTTCTCAGGTTGCCGTCGTGGGTCCGGTGTGTCCGGTCTGTCCCCGGTATGAAATTCAAGATCGACTTGAAAAGCGTCAGGAATTGGGCGGTGCAAAGGAAATAGCAGGACTTCACCAAGGCACGTGTGTCAGGTCTTGCCCCGCCGCCATAAACGTGTATACGGGGCCATCCTTCGCCAATCACATGAATCGCGCAGCCTCTCGTGGCAGGGTCGCGAAGGACCAAACGGCCCCGCCTATGAAATGCGCCTTGATATAAACAGGAGTGCACATGCCACTGTATGAGCATGTAATGATCGCGCGTCAGGATCTGTCCAACGCGCAGGCAGAAAGCCTTGTCGAACATTTCGGCACTGTTCTGGCTGACAACGGCGGCAACGTCGTCGAAAGCGAGTACTGGGGTGTCAAGACGATGGCCTACAAGATCAACAAAAACCGCAAAGGCCACTATGCCTTCCTGAAAACCGACTCGCCTGCTGGCGCGGTTCAGGAAATGGAGCGCCTGATGCGCCTGCACGAAGACGTCATGCGCGTTCTGACCATCAAGGTCGACGAGCATGCCGAGGGCCCTTCGGTCCAGATGCAGAAGCGCGATGAGCGCGAAGGCCGCCGCGAGCGCCGCTGATCAACGCCTGACGAAAGGACACCAAACCATGGCCGCAAAACCATTTTTCCGCCGCCGCAAGGTCTGCCCGTTCTCGGGTGAGAACGCGCCCAAGATCGATTACAAAGACACACGTCTGCTGCAGCGCTACATCTCTGAGCGTGGCAAGATCGTACCTTCGCGCATCACCGCCGTTTCGGCGAAAAAGCAGCGTGAACTGGCCCGTGCTATCAAGCGCGCCCGCTTCCTCGCCCTGCTGCCCTACGCCGTGAAGTAAGGAGAGACTGATATGCAAGTTATCCTGCTGGAACGCGTTGCGAAACTGGGTCAGATGGGCGACGTCGTTGACGTCAAGCCCGGCTACGCCCGCAACTTCCTGCTGCCCCAAGGCAAAGCTCTGAGCGCGTCCGAGTCGAACATCGCCTCGTTCGAAGCCCGCAAGGCGCAGCTTGAAGCGCACAACTTGGAAACCAAGAAAGAAGCTGAAGCACTGGCTGAAAAGCTGGACGGTCAGCAGTTCATCGTGATTCGCTCGGCGTCGGATGCCGGTGCTCTGTACGGCTCGGTCACTCCGCGTGACGCTGCAGAGGCCGCGACCGAAGCTGGCTTCACCGTCGACAAGAAACAGATCGCCCTGATCGCACCGATCAAGGAGCTGGGTCTGCACTCGCTGGCAGTCAAACTGCACCCCGAGGTCGAAGTTGAAATCAAGATGAACGTCGCCCGTTCGGAAGAAGAAGCCGAACTGCAAGCTTCGGGTAAATCGATCCAGGAACTGGCCGCTGAAGAGGAAGCCGCCGCTGAATTCGAAATCGCCGAGCTGTTCGACGATATCGGTTCCGCCGCGTCCGACGACGAAGACCTGATTGCCGAAGAAGCACCGGCTGCGGAAGAAGACGACGCGAAAGCGTAACCTTCAACCTGTGAACTTCGAAAAGGCCGCGCCATTTTGGGCGGCCTTTTTTCATGCACGAACTGGGCGGCATAATTCAGCCTGAATTTCCAGCTACCCTTGCGGCCAGAGACAAGTTTCCTAGTATTTCGTCCAAAATTCCGGAGCCCTTGATGACTCAGATCCCGCGCCGCAGTGTCTTAGCCCTTCTTCTTACCGCGCCGCTGGTGGCTTGCGGCACCCCCGACACACCGACGCGTGCGGCCTTTGATCCCCCCCTTTACCCGAACGAAACGCCCGAGCTGCGGGCATCGATCAATAAATGGGCCGATCACTACGAATTGCCGCGCGAGCTGGTGCACAAACTGGCTATTCGCGAAAGTACGCATCGCCCCTGGGCCGTGAACCGACCCTATTACGGGCTGCTGCAAATCCTTCCGGCCACTGCACGGTCCATGGGCTACCAGGGCGATCCGCAGGGGCTCCTCGACGCCGACACCAATTTGGAATTTGCCGGCAAGTACCTGCGCGGCGCATGGCTGCTGTCCGACGGCGATCAGCAACGCGCGATCTTTCTCTATGCCAAAGGCTATTGGCCCGAGGCAAAAGCACGCGGATTGTTGGTTGAAACAGGTTTGGTTCCCGAATAGCCCTCCGAGGCTGCCGAAAACCTTGTATTAATGCGTTATGACGTCGCGAATGGCGGATGATAACACTACACATGTGAACAAATTGCTTGCGCGCTGCCTTACGCCTCGTAAGATTTACTGAACATTAACGCCGTTAACCTCTGAACCGAGGTTAACCTCCGTAAAGGTTGAAAAGTTGAAGCTGATCGACTTGGCCGCTATCGACCACGAGGAAAAGTCAGCCGCTGACATAATTGACGCGGTTTGTTCCGAGCTTGGCTTTGATTACGCATCCTATGCGACATTCAACCCCGTTAAGGGAGATGTTCAAGGCTACGCGAACTATCCTGACGAATGGAAGATTCACTATGGTACGCAGGGTTTTCATAAATTTGACCCGACTTTGTATCAATCCGTGCTCAGTATCGCCCCCGTAGACTGGGGTCGCTTTAACCATGATGACAAGTTCCACACCGTGTTTCGGGACGCCCATGACTTTGGCATCACGACCCGAGGCCTTTCGGTTCCGGTGCGCGGCCCTTACGGCGAATGCGGGCTGCTGAACGTAACGCGTGACTGCTCGGACGACGAATGGGACAAGCTCAAGCGGCACGTGATGGGGGACCTGCAACTTGCCGCCGTGCACGCCCATGACACGGTCATGCAGTCGGGTTTGTTGGGCAAAGCACTATACCTACCTGCCCTGTCAACGCGCGAGAAAGAGATCCTTCAATGGGCGGCCGTGGGTAAATCTCAGCAGGATATCGGTGATATCCTGTCCATCTCACACCGGACCGTCGAAGTGCATATGCGGTCAGGGCGGGAAAAACTAGGCACATTGACCACGCCGCAGGCGATCGGACGGGCCGTTAGTCTCGGCCTGATAGCTCCCGGTTAACAAAAAAACTAAAATTCTACGGGAATCCCCTAATAGTCTCAGATCACAACTTTGTTAATCCTCTGTTCACGGTAACCAATCTGTAGGGGGATGGAACATGATCATCGTGATTGATGGGATGAACCAACACAAATTCAAAGACATCTTGGATGAGATGTATCAACTGCGCGCACGGGTCTTCGGCGACCGCTTGGGATGGGACGTAACCATCCAGGACGGGCGAGAGATCGACAGGTTCGATACGCTCAATCCTGCACACGTGGTCAGTCTGAACGACGAGGGGAACGTCGTTGGCTGTATGCGTCTGCTGCAGACCACAGGGCCTCATATGCTGGCCGATGTGTTTAACGCGATCCTGGATGGCGAGCCGCCTGTGCGCAGCGCCCAGATTTGGGAGGCAACCCGGTTTTGTGTCGACACTAAAAAGTTGGGGCGCGGGAGGGGTGAGAATTCGGTCTCCTATGTCACCAGCGAGGTCATGATCGGTTCGTTCGAATACGCCAAGACAGCCGGAGTGCTGGACTCGATCGCTGTTATCGACCCGGTGATGAACCGCGTCCTACAACGATCCGGGAACGCGCCTTATGACTATCTGGGCACCGCGAAACCCATGGGGAAAGTGGTGGCGATGGCCGCCCTCATGGATTGCTCGGACGAGCGTATTTCAGGAATTCGCGACTATGCTGGCATCGCCCATGACGTGTTTCTAACCGACGAACAAGCGCTCCAGCTTTTCGCCGTGTCCAACGTCAAACCACAACCCAAACCCGCAAACTTCGATCACAAGCCACTGAGTCAAATGGAAAAATACTTCGTAGAACAAATGAGCGCCGCAACCACCCAGGAAGAGGTCAATGCCGTATTGCGCTTGATAGAAGAACTCTCGGACAAGTTCACACCCGAGCAGAAGATAGCCCTGATGCGTTCCCCCCGTGCTCTAGCTCATGGGGCCTGACCCCCTCACCTCAGAAGTTAGAGCAACTTAGTCGGAGCCGCCTTTATCAGGCGGCTCCGTATTCTTTTGCCCGGCTACGCGGGCGACAAAGGATTATTCCTCGTCCAGCGCCTCAACAGCTTTTTGCAAGTCGTCTTTGCTAACTTCCTTGTCAGCAACCTGAGCCAGCTCGACGATATAGTCGATGACTTTGTCCTCGAAGATCGGCGCGCGCAGTTGCTGCTGCATCTGGGCATTCTGCTGCACGAACTCAAAGAACTGACGTTCTTGACCAGGGTACTGACGCGCCTGATTCATGATCGCCTGTGTCATCTCGGCATCGGTGACTTCAACCTCGGCCTTCTGGCCCAGCTCTGCCAACAGCAGACCCAGACGCACGCGGCGCTCGGCCAGTTTGTTGTGCTCGTCGGTGGGCTCGATCGGGTCGTGATCGTGGCCTTCGACATCGGGGTTTTCCTCGTGCCACAGCTGGTGCGCGATTTGCTTGGCTTCAGCTTCTACCAGCGACGGCGGCAGGTCGAACGACACCTTCTCATCCAGCACGTCCAGCAGAGCGCGCTTCATCACGGCCCGCGATGCGCCATTATATTCGGCTTCCAGACGCTCCGAAATCTGGCTCTTCAGCGCGTCCAGATCTTCGGCACCGAATTTGGTGGCCAACTCGTCGTTGATCTCGGCGGCGACGGGCTCTTTCACTTCTTTGACGGTGCAGGTGAAAACAGCTTCCTTACCGGCCAGATGCTCGGCACCGTATTCGGTCGGGAAAGTGACGTTGACGTCTTTTTCCTCTTCAGCTTTCACGCCAACCAGCTGTTCTTCAAAGCCAGGAATGAAGCTGTTCGAGCCCAGAACCAGCGGATAGTCCTCGGCCGAACCGCCTTCGAATTCTTCGCCGTCTACTTTGCCGACGAAGTCGATCACGACCTGATCACCGTCCTTGGCTTTCGAGCCTTTACGGCGCGCTTTGAAATCCTGCGCGGTTTCAGCCAGGTTATTCAGCGCTTCTTCGATCGCCGCGTCGTCGGCTTTGACGACCAGCTTTTCCAGTTCGACCGATTTCAGGTCAACTTCAGGAATGGCAGGCAGCGCCTCATAGGACATCTCGACATGGACGTCGTCGCCTTCTTTCCAGTCCTCGTTGGTCATCTTGACCTCGGGCTGCAGCGCAGGACGGTCGCCGCTATCCTCAAAGTGCTTGTTCATCGCACCGTCGATGCTTTCCTGCATCGCTTCACCCAGCAGGCGCTGGCCGAACTGCTTTTTCAGCAGCGCCATCGGCACTTTGCCTTTGCGGAAACCTTTCATTTCGATTTCCGGCTGTGCCTCGACCAGTTTTTCATTCACTTTGTCGTCCAGCTCAGCTGCGGAAACGACAATATTGTAACCGCGTTTCAGACCTTCGTTCAGCGTCTCGGTAACCTGCATTATGGTAGTCCCCATAGGATTCGGGGCGCGCAAAACGGCGCGCCGGGCAAATTTGAGGCCTTCTATTTGCCCTGCCCCCAACGTGCAAGGGGCAACTGCCCGATCAGCCTTGTTTTGCCGCGGATTTGAAGAAAAAACGCCCCGGACTGGGCCGGAGCGTTTGTTGTTGGCTGAAACTGTCGTCTCAGAACCGCCAGCGCGCGCCCAGAGCCCAGGCTTCGTTCTCGTCGAAATCGACCATATCGTCAAAATCGTGGCTGCGGTATTTCAGATAGGCATCCGTGTTGATGCTGTCGATCCGCTGCACAACCGCGATGCCCCAGGATTTGGTGCTTGATCCTTCATTCTGGAAATCGGATCCGTCGAAATAGTCGATCCCGATACCGGTTTGCCCCCAAGACACCCAATCGGTCTCATAGGCGATCTTTGTGTACCAATAATCCGGATCGCTAGCCCCGTCAGAGGTATTGTCCCGCGTCCCCAGAGCCGCCGTGAAACTGAACCCGCTCGGCAGCAGCACCGAGGCCGATCCGATCGTATCCCGACGTTCACCTGACCCATCATCAAAGTCGCGCACCGCATAGGCGATTGTGGCCGCAAACTCGATCCCATTTGTGAAGGTGTTTCCGTAAGATACTGCAATATCGTAATAATCGTCGTCGTCACTGCTGGACAAAATATTCTGACCATAGGCGATAGCGCCCGAGAACCCATTGTAACTAGGCGTGTCATAACGGATACGCCCGCGCCGCGCCCCGTCAAAGTTGCTGGCGGAATCTCCAACCGTGATGTCGCTCAGCATCCCGTCGGGCTGGCGATAGAAAAAGGCACCGTTCTCGTCATTGGTGAACGAATACAGCACAGTGCCAACATAGGACAGATCAACCTCGGCCGCGCCATCGGACGCCATGCTGCCCTGCCCTGCCGAGAACTTGCCATAGCTGCCTTTCAGGGCAAAATCGACGTGGCGAATATCTTCGCGCGACCAGCCATCATTATTGGTGCCGTCCTGATTGGCCGAACCGGTGCTGGGCAGCCCCAATCCGGTTTCAAACCGGAACGTGAACTCGTTGCTGCCATAGGGCTGCATCAGGCGAAGCCCCACACGGCTGTTCGACAGATCATTGTCGAGCAAACGGGTTTCCGTTTCTTCCCCGTCATCTACCGAGACGATGACCGGGTGAATCTGGCCGTAGAGCTCAACATAGCCGCCGCTGTTATTGTCGTATCGCAATTGCGCCATTGCCGGAACGGCAGTCGTTACGGCCAATACTGCAGCCAGAGAATAAATTCTAAAATTCTGGGTCATTTCAGTCACCATGAGAAAAACTGTTTTGGCGCTGCTCAATTTTTTGTCTTCTACCTGCCTAGGACGGGCGCTGAACGCACAAGTTGATGCCTATTGCCTTCCGTAACGTACCTCACACCGCGTCCTTGAAATCTGACTTCTTTTTAAATTCTTACTTCTCGCAAAACCTGACCTTGCTTCCAGGTTGGTTCGTCCCAAGGCACAGACACAATTGTCGATTGGTCAGCTTCACCCTTCAGACGGCCATTACCAGTGCAGCAACCAGCGTTTGACGACACGTCGAATATACAATCATATATCTATCTTTTTCAATACATATGGCAGTTGCTCAGGCAAATCCTCGGCAATCAAGCCCGGCCCAAAGCTGCGCGCACATTCCACATGCAACCACGCCCCAGTTTCCGCAGCCTGCATGGGCGCGAACCCTCGGGCCAGCAAACCGGTGATGAACCCGGCCAGCACATCTCCAGACCCCGCCGTTGCCAACCAAGGGGCAGAACGGTCATAAAAAGCCGCATTGATCGAGCATCTACCATCCGGCGCCGCAATCACCGTATCCGGCCCCTTGAAAAGCACCACACACCCGGCACGCTTGGCCGCCTCTCGCGTGGCATCCACCTTCGAATAAGCCGGTCCCTTTGTCGGCGTCGCCGCCAGCTTTTCGGTGATATCCGGGAAGAGCCGCGCAAACTCGCCCCCATGCGGGGTCAGAACGCAATTCTCGTGCAACTGCCCTAACAGGGCCGCCGGATCATCTGCAAACGCCGTCAGAGCATCCGCATCCAGCACGGTGGCACGCTTGGCCTGCAACACAACCGGCACCAGTTCGCGCGCCCGCTCCAACCCCATTCCCGGCCCAAGGCAGAGCGCATTCAACCGCTCGTCGCCCAGCACAGCCGCAAGCCCCTGGGGCCCATCAACCCGCTGCAACATGAGGGCCGTCACCTGCGCCGCCACCTCCATCTGAGCCGAACCTGGCACCCCAAGCGTCACCAGCCCCGCCCCAATCCGCAAAGCGCCCCGCGCCGCCAACCGCGCAGCGCCGGTTTTAGCCGCACCGCCAGAGAGGATAAGTGCGTGCCCGTGGGTGTATTTGTGCTCGAACTGCTCTTTCGAAAGATACGGAGACAGAGCACCTTGATTCATCTCCACGCTCAGCACTCTGCCCAACCTTTTTTCGTTGTAAAGTACGATCAAAGCTCTTCGCGAAGACGACCCGGGCTCTCCGATAGATGACAATCCGATATCAGTAACAACTAACGTTCCACTGTATTTCGGCCCGGCAGAAAGACTATGTCCTAGCTTTTTTCCGTGGAACGAAACCGTGAGATGCGCACCGATCTGGACACCATCGCTCCCCAGAACCTTACCACTATCAGCACACAAGCCAGAGGGAATATCCACCGAAACAACCCGGGACCACCATGGGTCCGCATCAGTTTCGGAGTTGATCTGAATGGCACCAAGGACTGCCTTGAGCCCTTCAATAGGGCGCGAAAGCCCTGTTCCAAACAAAGCGTCCAAAATCAGGTTCGGCCCTCTTGCCTCAATCGTTCTGGCCGCCTGTTTCTCCAAAACAGCCGTTTCGCTTTCAGTTGGCTTCGGCAGAGAAAGCCTTGCCACTTTCCCCAACTCCATCCACCGCTCATAATTCACTCGCGCATCCGGCGGCAGCTTCTCGGCATCCCCATACAAAAAAACCTCGACGTCCCACCCCAACCCTTGCAACAGGCGCGCAACAACAAACCCATCACCGCCATTGTTCCCCGGCCCGCACAGCACCACAGCGCGCAACGGATCCCCTTCATCTGGCCCCAAATATTTCGGGGAGCTCGAGGGGCTGGCCCCTCGATCCTTGAACTCGGGCCACTCCTCATAAATAGCGTCGACAACGCCCTGCCCAGCCCGCTCCATCAGTTCCAGCCCAGTTACCTCACCAGACTCAATCGCGGCCCGTTCGATGGCCTGCATCTGTGCAGCCGTCAGCAGTTCCGTCATCTCACTTTTCCCAGTCGATTCAGTTTCGATCATTTTTTACGCAAACTGACTAAAATTTAACCTCGAGCCCATTTTCCCAATAGCCAAACGGGGCCAAATTCGCAATCCGATTGCCGCCCGATCTTAGACGTGGTCACTGCCATCCTTACAAGAGTTAAAGGGAGCCCGGTATGAAGAAGATCGAAGCGATCATCAAACCGTTCAAGCTGGACGAAGTAAAAGAGGCGCTGCAGGACGTAGGCGTCCAGGGTCTCAGTGTGATCGAGGTCAAAGGCTTTGGCCGTCAGAAAGGCCACACCGAACTCTATCGCGGCGCAGAATATGTCGTCGACTTTCTGCCCAAAGTAAAAGTCGAGGTCGTTTTGGATGACGATCAGGTCGATGCTGCCATCGACGCCATCGTTTCGGCCGCTAAGACCGACAAGATCGGCGACGGCAAGATCTTTGTCTCGCCCGTTGAACAAGCCATTCGCATCCGCACCGGTGAGACCGGCTCGGAAGCGCTTTAATCGAACGCACTCAAATCAGAGGAATAGAGAGTATGAGCAAGGACGCAGTTCTTCAGCTGATCCGTGATGAAGACGCAGAATACGTCGACATCCGCTTCACCGACCCGCGCGGCAAGCTTCAGCACGTCACCATCATGTCGGACCAGGTTGACGAAGACTTCCTGGAAGAAGGCTTCATGTTCGACGGCTCGTCGATCGCTGGCTGGAAATCGATCGAAGCATCGGACATGAAACTGATGCCCGACACCGAAAGCGCCTATGTTGATCCGTTCTACGCGGAAAAGACCATCTGCCTGCACTGCTCGATCGTTGAGCCCGACACCGGCGAAGCCTATGAGCGTGACCCGCGCGGCACCGCCCAGAAAGCCGAAGCCTACCTGAAAGCTTCGGGTATTGGTGACGTTGCCTACATGGGCCCAGAAGCCGAATTCTTCCTGTTCGACGACGTCCGTTTCTCGAACAGCATCAACAAGGTATCTTACGAAGTTGATGCAACCGACGCGTCGTGGAACACCGACACCGAGTACGAGATGGGCAACATGGGCCACCGTCCCGGCGTCAAGGGCGGCTACTTCCCCGTGAACCCCGTTGACGAAGCGCAAGACCTGCGCTCAGAGATGCTGTCGACCATGAAGCGCCTGGGCATGAAGGTGGACAAGCACCACCACGAGGTTGCTTCCTGTCAGCACGAGCTGGGCCTGATCTTTGACAGCCTGACCAAGCAAGCTGACGAGCTGCAGAAGTACAAGTACGTCATCCACAACGTTGCACATGCCTACGGCAAATCGGCCACCTTCATGCCGAAGCCGATCGCAGGCGACAACGGCACCGGTATGCACGTGAACATGTCGATCTGGAAAGACGGCAAGCCTCTGTTCGCTGGCGACAAATACGCTGACCTGTCGGACGAAGCGCTATACTTCATCGGTGGCATCCTGAAGCACGCCAAGACCCTGAACGCCTTCACCAACCCGTCGACCAACAGCTACAAGCGCCTGATCCCGGGCTTTGAAGCACCTGTTCTGCGCGCCTATTCGGCCCGCAACCGTTCGGGTTGTGTCCGTATTCCGTGGACCGAAAGCCCGAAAGCTAAGCGCGTCGAGGCTCGCTTCCCCGACCCAGCCGCGAACCCCTACCTGGCGTTTGCTGCTCTGCTGATGGCTGGTCTGGACGGCATCAAGAACAAAATCGATCCGGGCGAAGCCATGGACAAGAACCTGTACGATCTGCCGGCCGAAGAACTGGCCGACATCCCGACCGTATGTGGTTCGCTGCGCGAAGCGCTGGAAGCTCTGGCCTCCGATCACGACTTCCTGCTGCAGGGCGACGTGTTCACCAAAGACCAGATCGACGGCTACATCGCACTGAAGATGGAAGAAGTCGAAACCTACGAGCACACACCGCACCCGGTCGAGTACGGCATGTACTACAGCTGCTGATCCAAGAATTTTCGACGAAAATTCTTCCAAGGGCGCCCAACCGGGCGCCCTTGTTTCGTTTCGGGTGATCTTCCAGACTGCCTGCCAAGGAGGAGATCCCATGGACACCGAGTTTACGCATTTCGTGACCGCCGCCGAAGAATTGGAACAGATAACCGGCGCGCCTCTGCCCCAGATCATCGCCAAGGAATTGCCCGCTCTGGATCAGATGTGCCGCGACTTTGTTGCAGCCTCGCCGTTTTGCATCATTGCCTCTGCCAATCCCGACGGACATTTGGATGTGTCACCGCGCGGAGACCCAAGCGGTTTTGTTCACGTGCTCTCGGACACCCTGATCGCCATCCCCGACCGTCCTGGCAACAAACGCGTGGACACGTTCCACAACATCCTGAAAGACCCACGCGTCAGTTTGATTTTCTTCGTGCCCGGCAAGATGGAGACATTGCGCATGCGCGGAACGGCCCAAATCTGCGCCGATCCAAAGCTGCTGGACGCCATGGCTGTGCAAGGTCGCGCGCCCAAGCTGGCGCTGCTGATCAAAGTTCAAACCGTCTTTGCCCATTGCCCCAAATGCGTGATCCGCGCAAACCTGTGGAACCCTCAGGATTGGCCAGATTCGTCAAACCTGCCGAACATGAACGCCACGATGGTCAAGCACGCGCGGATCAACAAAACTCCGGATAAATGGTTCGAAACCCTCAAGCAAAGCGGAGAACTGGATCTGTACTGACCCCCTTTGCGGGACAGCTCTCGGTACGTAAGATGGGAATTGTTCTTTTCAGTCCATCAGGTTTTTCACCATGTTTCGCCTTGCCCTGCTTTTCGCCTTGATCCTTCCAACTCTTGCGATTGCTGCCCCCTGCGGTGACACAAGCGCCGATTTTGAGGCGTGGAAAAAGGACTTCGCGAAACAAGCCAAACGCGCGGGTGTAAAGAAGAAAGGCCTCCAGGCACTCGCCCAGACGACCTATGCAACACGCACTATTGCAGCCGATCGCAACCAGAAGAGTTTCAAATATTCGCTGGACAAATTCATGCAGGTTCGCGGCGCCGACACGATTGTCGCGCAGGGACGCAAGCGCAAGGCGCGAAACCCGCAATTCTACGCGGCGCTCGAGCGGCAATATGGCGTTCCAGCAGGTGTTCTGATCGCCATTCACGGCATGGAAACCGGCTTTGGCGGCTTTATGGGCGACAGTCAGGTTGTTTCGGCAATCACCACCCTTGCCTATGATTGCCGCCGGTCGGAATTCTTCATTCCCCATGCGATCGGCGCACTGAAACTGGTGGATCAAGGCAGCATTACGACCGCGACACGGGGGGCGAAACATGGCGAATTGGGGCACACGCAGTTCCTGCCCGGCAACGCACTGAACTATGGGGTCGATGCCACGGGGGACGGCAAAGTGGATTTCTACAACATGACCGACGCGTTGGCCTCGACCGCGAATTTTCTTCGCAAAAAGGGTTGGAAACCGGGGCGCGGCTACCAGCAAGGGCAGCCAAACTTTGCCGTCATTCAGCAATGGAATGCTGCCACCGTGTACCAGCAATCCATCGCCATCATGGCCGCGCGAATCGACGGCTAAGGCTGGCCACAATCTCAGCACGCGCCTCCTTATTTCAGCCACATTCCTGCCACAGACATTTAATGGCCCTTAAATTGCCTAGGTTTCCAGACCGTAATCAATCTTTGCAATTTGTGATTTTTTTCCATTTTCGCCCAAATCTGCCCCATTTCTCTCACTAGACTGGAGTCCAAACAGGATGCGACAAAGGAATGCGCAGTGACTCCGAAGAACAGCTATCATGGTGGTTTGCAGTTTGACGGCGAAACCGATGGCGCGATCGAGCGGTTCAGCGCCATTGTTTCTGCAACGCTTGAAGATTACGGGCATCTGGTCGAACGCAAAAGCATTCGTGACGCGACCGAAGCCAGCATCGTCTGCAATCAATATCTGGTGCGTCTGACGCTGGACACACAGGTGCCTGTGGCTGAAGACCGGTTTGAGCGCATGAACCGCTCGGCTGGTTTGAAGACGCTGCAACGGCCCGTGGTGACGTTGCCGAAAAACCGGCTGACCATTACGATCACGCCGGTCTCACCGCTTCTGGACGACCGCGAGATTTCCGAGCTGATGCTGGTGGTTGTCCTGTATCGCATGGTCGACATCTGCGCCACGCAGCGGGTTGAATGGCTGACCCCCAACACCGTGCTGACCATCGAACAATTCATGAGTGCGTTTGACACTCTGCCCCCTGTTAAAAAAAAGAAGCGAAATAGAAAACAGATTTTCGAGGCAGTCTCAGGCCCGTTCGCGGAACTGGACACTATTGAGGAAGACCCACTGGACGAGCCACAAAAAAAGGCGCCGCCCCCGGCAGCCCGGCCGATCCAGTTGTCGGATGAGCAGTTGCTCAGCATCGCTTTTCGGACAGAACCTATCGAGCAGCCTTTGGATCGGGACGACACGCACCCCCTCGACCACGACGAACAGCCCAGTGATATCCTGCGACTGACCAGTTGGGGATTGACCGGTGCCGTGGCCAGTGTGTCTGTTCCGATCGCGGCCTCTATGGCCGCTGTGAACCTGATCCGGGGCGAAGATTTTCGCCTGAACACTCAGGTGCTTGCCTATTCGGTAGCGATCTCCGCTCTCAGCACAAGCGGGGCTTTCGCAGGTGTTGCCAACGTTTTGGGCATGTAATTCACGAACCTAAGACCCTCCTAGGAGGCCCCGCCATCAGGCGGGGTTTTCTATATTTGGCAAGCTGTCCGCTTTCAGCACGTAGGTATGGATTGTAAATACCACCGCCTGCGTCTGCGGCAGCCGCAACAGTGTTTGTTTTTCGCTGCGCAGATATGGCGCGGTTCCGGGGACTTTGATGTGACGCGGTTCCTGCGCGCTTCGGGGTTGGTGCAATTCGGCATCATCGTACCACAGCGCGTTGAACCGCCAGAGCGGCCGACCCGGCCGTATCCCGTCGAACAAGCGCTGGACACGGCGGGCGATGTCATCGTCATAGCTGTCGACCGGCACATGGATGTCGATCAGCGGGCGCATGAACTTCTCGGACAGGCGCCAACTGGCCGGAAAACACAAGACGGCCCCGGTCAGAACATGTTCTTCGCCGTGCTTTTGCAAGATACAGATATCCTCCTGCACCAGCTTGCATAGGGTCTCCATCGGCTGGGCTCGATCGATGATCACCTCTTGCCCATCGGGTCGGGTGACATGGTCGGAGCACCCCGGATAGGCGTGGTGCAGCACAAGATCCAGAAGCTCCTGCGCCGCCGGTTCAGCGCTTGGGTCCAGCGCCAGAACATCCGCCCGGCGGTCGCGCAACAAAGCTTCTCGGTGCTGCATCTGCGCCGCAAAGGCATCATCCCGGTGCAGCCATGTCTCCATACTGTCGGGCTGGATACCCGGCAGTGGGCGTTGATCTAGCGGGTTGTAGGGAATTGCGGTCTGAAAAATCGTCATAAGGCTGATCTATCACTGCAACGCAGAGCTGTCGGTCAAAAAGCGACGATCCGACCGTCGCAATTTATCGAGACTGCGCGGCAATGATTCTCCACGCTGAAAAAACAGGCAGAGAGGGCATCCATGAACACACATTACCGCGACGGCCGCAAAATCGACCCCACCAAAGGCGCGACCCTTGGTGATGGCACCCCGAACGCATTGGACCGGATCGAGATCGGTCCCACCCAACTAGCCTTTTCCGAGTGGGAGGCCGCCGGGTTGACCCTGCCCAACCTTGCCAACATGCGCGAGTATCGCTGGAAACGCCTGACGCAAGCGGTCGTGGATCGCGGCTATGGCGGGGTGCTGATGTTCGACCCGCTGAACATCCGCTATGCCACCGACAGCACCAACATGCAGCTTTGGAACACCCACAACCCGTTTCGCGCCGTACTATTGTGCGCCGATGGGTACATGGTAATCTGGGACTATAAGAACTCGCCCTTCCTTTCGACCTTCAACCCGCTGGTGCGCGAACAGCGTTCGGGCGCCGACCTGTTCTATTTCGACCGGGGAGACAAGGTGGATGTGGCGGCTGATGTGTTCTCGAATGAGGTGCGAGTGCTGATCGAGGAGCATAGCGGCGGCAACAAGCGCTTGGCCGTGGACAAGATCATGCTACATGGGCTGCGCGCGCTCGAGGCGCAGGGGTTCGAGATCATGGAGGGCGAAGAACTCACTGAAAAGACCCGCGCGATCAAGGGCCCGGACGAGATTCTGGCCATGCGCTGCGCCCATCATGCCTGCGAGACCGCTGTTGGCGCGATGGAGCAATTTGCGCGCGCCAATGTCGGCGACGGCAAGACATCCGAGGATGACATCTGGGCAGTTCTGCACGCTGAAAACATCCGACGCGGCGGTGAATGGATTGAAACCCGCCTGCTTGCCTCGGGGCAACGCACGAACCCGTGGTTTCAGGAATGTGGACCGCGGATCACGCAACAAAATGAGATCATCGCCTTTGATACCGACCTGATCGGTTCTTACGGAATATGTATTGATATCTCACGCACATGGTGGATCGGAGATCAGAAACCCCGCCCGGACATGATCTATGCCATGCAGCACGCGCATGAGCATATCATGACCAACATGGAGATGCTGAAACCCGGCGTCATGATCCCCGAGCTGACAGCCAACTCCCACAAACTGGACGACAAGTTTCAGGCGCAGAAATACGGTTGCCTGATGCACGGTGTCGGCCTGTGCGATGAATGGCCGTTGGTGGCCTACCCGGACAAGGCGGTTGCGGGCGCTTACGACTATGCCTTGGAGCCCGGCATGGTCCTGTGTGTCGAGGCCGCCGTGGGCGAAGTGGGCGGTGACTTTTCCATCAAGCTGGAGGATCAGGTTCTGATCACCGAAGACGGGTATGAGAACCTGACAACCTATCCGTTCGACCCCCAGCTGATGGGTCTGGCCTAGTCAGGCTAGGTTGAGCGTTTGACATTGCCGTGCCAGTCTTCGGCGGTTGGGACCGCGACCGGCGCGGCCTCGGGCCAGTTGTGACCCGCCGCAAAGCTAAGCAGCGCCGTCAGGGCAAGAATGATCAGAAGATCGGGGCGCAACGCGGTGCTGCGTGGTGCGCAAGAAATATGTGCCATCATGGCCTCCGGGATTGTGTGACGTGGACAACGTCAATGTGGAGGTTCCAAACATATTTTTAAAACGAATATTATTTTGATACCACATCACATAATTTGATGATAATTGGAACCTACGTTCCGCATCCTGCACTGGATGACCGATCTGTCCTCACCTTCCCGTGACGCGCGTTACATATGGGTTGAGCGACCCGGTAGAAGCCCACAGTATTGGCGCTAACTTGCGACGTAAGGAACTGCCATGCCCACCGAACGCATTACCTTTGCCGGTCACGACGGCAACCAACTTGCTGCGCGCCTTGACCTGCCCGACGGGCCGGTTCTGGCCACAGCGTTGTTTGCCCATTGTTTTACCTGCTCCAAGGACATTCCTGCCGCCCGTCGCATCGCTGCGCGTCTGGCTGGAATGGGTATTGCCGTTCTGCGTTTTGACTTCACTGGTCTGGGTCACTCTGAAGGCGAGTTCGCCAACACCACTTTCACTTCCAATGTCGAAGACCTGATTGCCGCCTCTCACTATCTTGCCGGGCGCGACATGGCACCTTCATTGCTGATTGGGCACTCGCTGGGCGGGGCTGCTGTTCTGCGCGCCCGCGCTGGCATTCCCAGCGTCAAAGCGGTGGTCACGTTGGGCGCACCTGCCGATCCGGGCCATGTCTCGCACCATTTCCAGGCCGCTCTGCCCGAGATCGAGCAGGAAGGCTCGGCTGAAGTGACGCTGGGCGGGCGTCCTTTCCGGATTGGTAAGGCCTTTGTCGACGACATATCGGAAACCGAACTGACCCCCGCCATCAAAGAGCTGAAAGCCGCGCTGCTGATCCTGCACGCCCCCTTGGATGAGACCGTGAGCGTCGACAACGCCAGCGCCATCTTTATGGCCGCCAAGCACCCCAAAAGCTTTGTTACTCTGGATGATGCCGACCACCTGATCACGCGGGCCTGTGACGCTGAATATGCGGCCGATGTGATTGCGGCCTGGGTGACACGCTACATAACCCTGTCCCCACCAGCCCCACCGCCCGGCGCCCCCGAAGGCATTGTGCGCGTGACCGAGGCCGACCCCAGCGGTTTCTTGCAGGACATTCAATCCGGCCCCCGTCACCATGCGGTCGCGGACGAGCCTGCCTCGTATGGCGGCACCGACCGAGGCATGTCGCCTTACGGTTTCGTGTCTTCCGGATTGGGGGCCTGCACCTCGATGACAATTCGCATGTATGCGCGTCGCAAACGCTGGCCGTTGACGGGCATTGTTGTCGATGTCTGCCACAACAAGGTCCACGGGCAGGATGCGGGGCTAGTCGGCGACGGAAAGGTTGATCTGTTCCGGCGCAAGATCCGGCTCGAAGGTCCTCTGGACGACGAACAGCGCGCCAGGTTGTTGGAGATTGCCGACAAGTGCCCTGTTCACAGGACACTTGAGGGTTCGGCGGAAATTACAACCGAATTGCTGACCTGACGCCCCTTACCGTCGCGGTGCCGGTCGATGGATCGGCGGCCGTGCTGTCGGGGGCCGAGCCACAGGTGGCCGGGGTCGCGCGGGCGGTTTGGCGATCGGTGGCTTGGGCCGTGCAGGCGGTTTCCCGTTCGGCGGCTTCGGGCGAACCGGGCGATCTACGTCGATGTCCACATCTACGTCGTGGTAATAGTCGTTCCACAGAAGCGAGTCGTAAAACGGATCATATCCGTATCCGACCCCGACAGTGACCCCATCACAGGCGGACAGGGTAAAACTGGCTGCGCCCAGAATCAGGGCAAGACAGGTGCGTTTGATCAGTTTTCTGGTCATCTTCCCCCTCCTCACCGAGCAGCCCGGAACGAGGCGAATACCGCGTTCAGATCATCCACATAGGCCGGATCGGCCCCATCACGCAGAACGGCCACGGCCACGGCGACGCGGTCATTGGGCAGGTCGATCACAGTCGCCGTGAAGTTAACGCCCCGCCCCTCACGGGTGCCGGTGCCCCGGATCACTTGTGCGGGCAGCCCTCCGATACGCGTTGAAACAGTGTCCGAAACCACTGGGGATTTGACCAGAAACTTGTCGACATCCTGTAGATAACGCAATCCTCCGTCGATCGAGGCGACGCCGGCGGGTGCGACAAAACCGATCCAGACGTTGTCGTCGGTCACAGGCCGTATCCCCATGACACGGGCCACTGCGCGGGGATCTCCCAGTTGCGTATCCTCAATCTCGCGTGTGCCACCTGTCCGCACGGCCCAGAAATCGGGCACCGAAAAGCTGAACAAGGCGCGTCCATTATCCGTATACGTCACCGGGGTATCGGCAAAAACTGGCGCGGCGCCAAGCCATATCGCCGCAATGGCAGAGCTTATTCGCAAAAACATATCATAATAACCTGTTGTTTCTGTTGGCTCAGAGTGGCCCGCGATGACTGGATTTGTCCAGTCTCATTCCACAACAAAAACCCGCGCCGGGATTGCTCCGGGCGCGGGTTTCGTCGTTCTCAAAAGCGGGAAATCAGGCGCGGGCGTCGCCCACCAGTTTCCACAGGCCAGGGATCAGCAGCGCCGCCAGCGCCAGTTTGATCGCATCACCCACCAGGAACGGCGTCAGGCCCCAGGCCAGGATCGGCTGATCCCAACCATACAGCTGACCCAGCCACAGCAGGCCGGGGACGTAGATCAACACATTGGCCAGAACCAGCGCCAGCGCCAGCTTGCCAACCGAGCGGTCCCAGCCGCGCGCGGCCAGAGCACCCAGAGCCAGGGTTGCCAGAACGTAACCCACCAGATAGCCACCTGTGCCACCCATCATGTAAGTCAGCCCGAATTTCTCGGCCGACGAACCGGCGAACACATCAAAGCCCAGCGCGCCGATCAGCAGGTATCCCAGCATGGTCACCAGACCCAGACGCGCGCCATAGGCGGTGCCAATGGTCAGAACGGCAAAGGTGCCCATGGTGATCGGAACCGGCCACATCGGCACTTTGATTTTCGCGGCAACGGCCAAAGCAACGATGCCCAGCGCAACCAGGATCACTTGCTTAACACGCAGCGCCGTGCCTTCGCGCGGGCCAAACGCATTGGCCAGTACATTTGCATTCATCTTCACTTCTCCCCAATTCGGATCGGAATTCTGCGACAGCAATGCCCAATCCGGCGGCTCACTTCAAGGTGATTACGCTACCGTAGCACGTATTCCGTGCCCATTTCATAGGATTTTCGGGGCCCCGAGACGATCCAGCGTACGCTCCATCGCGGCCAATTCGAGAAATCGTAGACTGCGTCGTAACTGTCAGGTGCGCAATCATGGTGATCTGACGTCTGCGGAACCCCCAGATTCAAACGGTGGAAATACCGCCCGTCGTCGAAAAAGACCGCTACACCGTCGCCGTCCGCACGCCACAGGTAGCGCCGGGTGCCTTTCATCTCAGCCTGACCGGGTATGCGCAAAACCACTTCTTCGTCATAGATCAGACCGTCATCAGCAGGACGCAGATACGCCACCCCCTCCGCCTGCACCACCTGCCCCGCCCTTGCGTCGCGGATGGTGCGCGTCAGGCCCCAGCAGCCTTCGAAATCGGACAGGCTGTTCGGAGCGATCATTCCGGCAGATACCCGTCCGTGATCCCGCCCCTGTCGTCGATGAACCGAATGATTACCCCGCTTTGCAAAACGTCATAGCAGGCCCAAAGCCCGGATGGTGGCCAGGTCGAGCAATACTGGTCTCCGCGAACCGCCCACCGTCCACTGCTGGGTCGCCCCGAGAAATACTGCGTAGCCCCGCTTGCATCGAAGGTTTGCCAGACGCCTTCGCCATAGCTGAGTTTCTGCCCGGTCAAGGCCGACACGATTTCATTCCCGGTCAGTGGCCAAAACTCTGTCGCGGCCGAAATATCGGGCCAAAGGCCTAAAATCAGGGCAAACCGTCTCATCTGCGCACTCGCATCTTGTTCCCGTGGCGGGTCGGGTTTAAACCGCGCCGCAACGCCTCCTGCCAAATCACAATAAGGTGCTGCTGCCAATGATTCCACGTTATTCCCGCCCCGAGATGGTTGCCATCTGGTCGCCCGAAAGCAAGTTCCGCATCTGGTACGAGATCGAAGCCCATGCCTGTGACGCTATGGCCGATCTAAGCGTAATACCACGCGAAAACGCCGAGGCCGTGTGGAAGGCCAAGGACGTTGAGTTCGACGTGGCGCGGATTGACGAGATCGAAGCCGTCACCAAACATGACGTCATCGCCTTTCTGACCCACCTGGCCGAACATGTCGGCAGTGAAGAGGCGCGATTTGTCCATCAGGGCATGACCAGTTCCGACGTGCTGGACACCTGCCTTAACGTACAATTGACCCGCGCTGCCGACCTGCTGATCGCTGATCTCGAAGGTCTGCTGGCCGCCCTGAAACGCCGAGCGATCGAACACAAGGATACCGTCCGCATCGGCCGCAGCCACGGCATCCACGCCGAGCCCACAACCATGGGTCTTACCTTTGCGCGTTTCTACGCCGAGATGGACCGTAATCTGTCTCGCATGCGTGACGCGCGAGCCGAGATTGCAACCGGTGCGATCAGCGGCGCGGTCGGCACCTTTGCCAATGTCGATCCCGCGGTTGAAGAGCATGTCTGCGACAAGCTTGGTCTGGTGCCGGAACCGATAAGCACGCAAGTCATCCCCCGCGACCGTCACGCGGCCTTCTTTGCCACATTGGGCGTGATCGCCAGCAGCATCGAAAATATCGCTATCGAAATCCGCCATATGCAGCGGACCGAGGTTCTGGAAGGGGCCGAGTTCTTCTCGATGGGTCAAAAGGGCTCGTCAGCTATGCCGCACAAGAAAAACCCGGTGCTGACCGAGAACCTGACTGGTCTGGCGCGTATGGTGCGTGCGGCGGTGATCCCTGCGATGGAGAATGTGGCACTTTGGCACGAACGCGATATCTCGCATTCCTCGGTGGAACGCATGATCGGGCCGGACGCCACGATCACGTTGGACTTTGCGCTGGCCCGTCTAACAGGTGTGATCGACAAGATGCTGATCTTCCCTGAAAACATGCTGGAGAACATGAACAAATTCCCCGGTCTGGTCATGAGCCAACGGGTTCTGCTGGCCCTAACCCAAGCAGGTGTCAGCCGCGAAGACGCCTATGCCATGGTTCAGCGAAACGCGTTGAAGGTTTGGGAACACCGCACTGATTTCAAAGAAGAACTTCTGGCCGATGCCGATGTCACCGCCGCCCTCAGCCCCGCGGAGATCGAAGAGAAATTCGACCTTGGCTATCACACCAAGCACGTAGACACGATTTTCGCGCGCGTGTTTGGCGAGGAATAAAGCCTAACACACTAAACAAGGCCCGGACCGTATAGGCGGATTCGGGCCTTGTCTTTTTGTCAGGTTGCTCAAATTCGGATATGATGGGGTCGTTGTTCCGAACAGGAGACCCACCATGACCCGTACTCTTCTATGCGCATTGGCTCTGACCTGCTCTGCCTCGATCGCGATGGCCTGCAGCGGACATTCCAAGCAAACGCAATCCTGCGCGCCGGGCACCCAATGGGACTATGAGACCCAGAGCTGTACCAAAACCGTGAACAGCTAAGAAAATATTTCCTACTCGTGAATAAAAGCGAGCCGCCGATTGTTCGTCTTTTATCGGATCGCGCTATGCTTGATCAGAGCAGCCCAGAGAACGGAGTAGGAAAATGCGCCTAGTACTAGCCTCAGCAATTGCCCTGCAGGCATTCGCTTTCGCCCCAGTTGCCCACGCCGCTGGCGGTGGGGACAGCAGCCCGCCTAAACCGACGAACACGACCAAGAAGTGTCTGTTCGGTCGGGTCTATGACAAGGACGCCGGGCGCTGTGTGAAACCGAACAAAACAAATTTCACTCAGGACGAACTTTATGGCGCGGTGCGTGAGCTTGCCTATGACGGGCAGTTGGAAAACGCGCAGGACGTCCTTCGGATCATGGATCAGGATGATGACCGTGTTCTGACCTATTGGGGCTTTACCTTCCGAAAGCTGGGCGATCTGGAACAGGCCAATCTGTTCTATCAGGACGCTATCAGGGTCAATCCCGACAATATTCTGGCGCGCTCGTACATGGCACAAGGCTATGTCGCCGAAGGTCGCACCGATCTGGCCATCGAGCAATGGCGCGAGATCAAGGCGCGCGGTGGTGAAGGCACCTGGGCCGAGGCGTCTCTGCGCGAGGCAATCCGCACGGGGCTGACCTTCAACTACTAAGCTTCAGGTTTTTTTTACCCGAGTCTCCCTATTCTGCCCGTGGATCAGAATGATGGCACCGCAGGCAGATGCAGGACTCACACACATTGGTACAAATGGCGCCGGGGGCTTCGGCCCCCATTGCCGACAAAGAACAAGAAGCGCCGCGCGTGGTTCCACGCGCGCTGAGCAATCGACAAAAGGCGGCAGTGGTCGTACGGCTTTTGTTAAATGACGGCGCGGATATCCCGCTTGAGGATCTTCCCGATGACTTGCAGGAAAAGCTGACCCACCAACTGGGGCAGATGGGTCTGGTGGACCGGGTGACGCTGGACGCTGTGGCCGCTGAATTTGCCGAAGCGCTGGACAGTGTCGGGCTTTCCTTTCCGCACGGACTTGCGGGTGCGCTGGATGCTGTGAACGGCAAAATCGCTCCGGCCACCGCCGCGCGGCTGCGCAAAGTCGCAGGGGTGCGTCAAGTCGGCGATCCCTGGCAGCGCCTGCGCGAAGTCCCGACCGAGGATCTGGCCGACATGGCGCAGGCCGAAAGTATCGAGGTCGCGGCAGTGATGCTTTCGAAGCTGGAAACCGCGAAGGCCGCGCAGCTATTGGGCCACCTGCCCGGCCCTGTGGCGCGACGGATCACCTATGCGGTGTCGAAAACCGCCAACGTCACACCCGAGGCAGTAGACCGGATCGGATGGTCGCTGGCCGCGCAACTGGATCAACGCCCGACCATGGCATTCACAGATGGCCCCGGTGCGCGCGTGGGGGCCATCCTCAACCAATCCGCCGCCTCGACCCGCGACGGGTTGCTTAGCGCTCTGGATGAGGAGGATTCGGACTTCGCCAGTGTCGTACGCCGGTCCATCTTTACATTCGCCCATGTCCCAACGCGCATCCTGCCGCGCGACGTACCCGCTATCCTTCGGGGCGTGGATCAACCGGTTCTGGTCACGGCGCTCGCCGGTGCCGAGACCGAGGATGACAAGGCAACGGTTGAATTTCTTCTGACCAACATGTCCTCGCGCATGGCCGACAATCTGCACGAGGAAATGACCGAACGCGGCAAGGTCAAACAAGCTGAGGCGGAAGAGGCCATGACCCAGATCGTTGGCGCAATCCGCGATCTGGTGGATGGCGGCGCGATAACCCTTGTCGAAGAAGAGGCCAAGGAATAACGAGACGCCTCCGTGCCCTTGTAACCCATTCAGAACGCTTGTGGTCACTCGGTCGGGGTTGTATGTCTGGCCCGGCAACGCCCGCAATAGCCGCCGAGAGCCACAGATGCCCGTAGAAAAGTCAGAACTCAGCCGGATTGAGCTTGGCAAATATTACGTGACCGGCCTGTTCCTCAGAGGGTTGATTGGCGCGATGCGCCTGCTGCCCTACGAGCGCCGCATTGCGACAATGGGCGCATTGGTCCGCATGCTTGCACCAGTGGTGGGGTTTTCGAAACGCGTGCGCGACAACCTGAAGCTGACCTGCCCCGACCTGCCCGAGGATGAAGTCAATCGCATCTGCCAGGCCGTCCCCGACAATGCTGGCCGCGCGATTATGGAACATTTCTCGCCCGAAGGGTTTACGGATCGACAGCGCCACGCAAAGGTCTCGGGTCCTGGTATCGCCGCGTTTGACGCCGCCGTGGCCGAGGGCAAGCCGGTGATGATGATCACCGCCCATTTCGGCCACTACCTAGCGGCGCGCATCGCGCTACAGGAACGCAGCGGCGAACCGATCGGTTGTCTCTATCGCCGGATGGCAAACCCCTATTTCAACGACATGTATGTCGACGCCTTTTACAAAACCGGCGCGCCGATGTTTGAACAGGGCCGCCGCGGCATGGTTGAGATGGTGCGCGCCCTGAAAAAGGGTGGGATCATCGCCATCGTATCGGACCTGCATGCCCATGGCGGCGAAGAGCTGACCTATTTCGGCAAACCCGCCGTGACCTCGGTTCTGAATGCCGAGCTTGCGATGAAGTACAAGGCGGTGCTGATCCCGTGCTATGCCGTGCGCCAGCCCAACGGTATCGACTTTGAGATCGTCCTGCACGACCCCGTCCCTCATACCGACCCCAAAACCATGACCCAGTTCACCAATGACGATCTTGAGGCGATGGTGCGCAAGAATATGGGCCAGTGGTTCTGGATTCACCGCCGCTGGAAAGCCTGGAATGGGTTGGGTGTTCAGCCGGAAGACATGGTTTAACGGGCGGTTGACCTATTTGACCCGCGCCGCGGCCACGATCGGACCATGACCTGCCTCTTGAACCAGCACAACCGCAGGAAGGTCCGAAGTCAGCGCAACCGAATATTGCTGCGCCTGGTTGCCATCCCAGGATCCAGCCCAGTGCCAGGATTCCACCACATTGGCATAGTCCAGCTCATGCCCCGCCAGTTCCCCTCGGCGGATCGAGGCATGGCGCATCGGTGAATACTCCACCACCCGAATCTCATAGGTCGCCCCTTCGGGCAGTTCGATCGGCGTGACATCCACCGTGACATCATTCGCCGCCCGTGTTGCTGTGACCGATGCCTCTGGCGCAGCTTTCAGATGGGCGTCGATGATGCGATTTAGTTCATCAGCCTTGGCGCCCACAACATCCTGCTGCCCGTTGATCACCATCTGCGGCGTATAGATCATCGACCGCCCGCCCCCACGCGCATAGGCGCGCTGCCGGGTGGTGTGATCGGGATTGGCATATTCATCTTCCCACCCGATATAGTCCCAATAGTCCACGTGCAGCGCCAAGCCGATAACGTCGTCGCGCTTGGCAAGCTCATGCATCAGCTTGTCCGCAGGGGGACAGGAAGAACACCCCTGAGACGTGAACAACTCCACAACCACCGGGTCACTTTCCGCCATCGAAGACGAGGCAAGAAACAGGGAAACAAGCGCGGTCGCAGTAACGGTTCTGATCATGGGGCTCTCGGGATTTGTGGGATGCGAGACAGGTGTACATCTATCGCCGCTCAACCGCCAATCAAGGTTTCTTGAGAGCCGCGACAGCCAGATTTCAAAAAAATGTGTGCAATGGTATACAAAAATTGCCGCAGGTGGGCTGTTGGACCTTGAACCGGCGGCTTGGGTGATGCAGATACCCCTCAGCGAATCCCATATTCCACGTCATTTGAGAGGGAGGCCACTAGATGCCCATCAAAGTCGGACAGGATACCGCCAAGACACGCCGCAGCCTGAGCGTGAATGGCAAGTCCATTTCCTATTATTCCATCCCCGCCGCACAAGAGGCCGGTCTGGGTGATTTCTCAAACCTTCCCGCCGCGCTGAAAGTGGTGCTGGAGAACATGCTGCGGTTCGAGGATAACGGTTTCTCGGTCTCGGTCGACGACATCAAGGCCTTTGCCGAATGGGGCGCCAACGGCGGTAAGAACCCGCGCGAGATCGCTTATCGCCCTGCCCGCGTTTTGATGCAGGACTTCACCGGTGTTCCGGCGGTTGTCGATCTGGCCGCAATGCGTGACGGCATCAAAGGACTGGGCGGCGACGCACAGAAGATCAACCCACTGAACCCGGTTGATCTGGTCATCGACCACTCGGTCATGATTGACGAGTTTGGCAACCCGCGCGCGTTCCAGATGAATGTGGACCGCGAGTATGAACGCAACATGGAACGCTACCAGTTCCTGAAATGGGGCCAAAACGCCTTTAACAACTTCCGCGTTGTGCCCCCCGGAACCGGCATCTGTCACCAGGTGAACCTGGAATATCTGGCCCAGACCGTCTGGACTGACACCGATCAGGACGGCAACGAAGTCGCCTACCCTGACACGCTGGTCGGCACCGACAGCCACACCACCATGGTCAACGGCATGGCCGTTCTGGGCTGGGGTGTTGGCGGGATCGAAGCCGAGGCCGCGATGCTGGGTCAGCCGATCTCGATGCTGATCCCCGAGGTTGTGGGTTTTGAGCTGACCGGCGATCTGGTCGAAGGCACCACCGGCACCGACCTGGTTCTGAAGGTCGTCGAGATGCTGCGTGAAAAAGGTGTTGTCGGCAAATTCGTCGAGTTCTACGGCGAAGGTCTGGACCGCCTGCCGCTGGCCGACCGTGCCACCATCGCCAACATGGCCCCCGAATACGGCGCAACCTGTGGCTTCTTCCCGATCGACGGCGAGACCCTGCGGTATCTGCGCAATACCGGTCGTGACGAGGACCGGATTGCTCTGGTCGAAGCCTACGCGAAAGAGAACGGCTTCTGGCGGGATGCGGACTATGCGCCGATCTACACCGACACCCTGTCGCTGGACATGGGCACCATCGTTCCTGCGATCTCGGGTCCAAAACGCCCGCAGGACTATGTTGCACTGACCGACGCCAAGGCCGCTTTCACCAAGGAAATGGAAGAGACTTTCAAGCGTCCCATGGGCAAAGAAGTCGCCGTCAACGGCGAGGACTACACCATGGAATCGGGCAAGGTTGTGATCGCCTCGATCACCTCCTGCACCAACACCTCGAACCCCTATGTGATGATCGGCGCGGGCCTTGTAGCGCGCAAAGCCGCAGCGCTGGGTTTGAACCGCAAACCGTGGGTCAAAACCTCGCTGGCTCCGGGCTCGCAGGTCGTGTCGGCCTACCTTGAGGCCGCAGGTCTGCAAGAAGATCTGGACAAGGTGGGCTTTAACCTTGTGGGTTATGGCTGCACCACCTGCATCGGTAACTCGGGTCCCATCCAAAAAGAACTGTCCGAGGCGATTGCCGAAGGCGACCTGGTCGCCACGTCGGTGCTGTCGGGCAACCGGAACTTCGAAGGACGCATCTCGCCTGACGTGCGCGCCAACTATCTGGCCTCGCCGCCGTTGGTGGTGGTCTACGCGCTGGCAGGCACCATGGATATCGACCTGACGTCCGAGCCGATTGGTCAGGATCAGGACGGTAACGACGTCTTCATGAAAGACATCTGGCCATCGGCTCAGGAAGTCGCTGAACTGGTTGAACAGACCGTTACGCGTGAGGCGTTCCAATCGAAATATGCCGACGTCTTCAAGGGCGATGAAAAGTGGCAGGGCGTGGATGTTCCGCAGCAGGAAACCTATGATTGGCCCGCGACATCGACTTACATCCAGAACCCGCCCTATTTCCAGGGCATGGGGGCCGAGCCGGGTACGATTTCGAACATCGAAGGTGCCAAGGTATTGCTGATCCTGGGTGATATGATCACCACCGACCACATCTCACCGGCCGGATCTTTTGCGACGACCACGCCTGCGGGCAAGTATCTGACCGACCGTCAGGTACAACCGCGCGAGTTCAACTCGTACGGGTCCCGCCGTGGCAACCACGAGATCATGATGCGCGGCACCTTCGCCAACATCCGTGTCAAAAACGAGATGCTGGACGGTGTCGAGGGCGGCTACACTAAAGGCCCCGATGGCGAACAGACCTCGGTTTATGAGGCATCGATGGCCTATCAGGAACAGGGTACCCCGCTGGTCGTCTTTGGGGGCGAACAGTACGGTGCGGGTTCTTCTCGTGACTGGGCGGCCAAGGGTACGGCTCTGCTGGGCGTCAAGGCCGTGATCGCTGAAAGCTTTGAGCGTATTCACCGCTCGAACCTGGTTGGTATGGGCGTCATTCCGTTTGAGTTCACCGGTGGTGACACACGCAAGTCGTTGGGCCTGAAAGGGGATGAAACGGTCTCGATCCACGGTCTGGACACAATCCAACCGTTGCAAAAGGTGCCCTGCACCATTGTCTATGGCGACGGGTCCGAGAAGACCATCAGCCTGAAGTGCCGCATCGATACCGCACCCGAGATCGAATATATCGAGAACGGTGGCGTGCTGCACTATGTGCTGCGGAACCTTGCAAAGGCCGGATGACCGGAATTTGTGCATATAGAATAAGAAAGGACGCCTGCGGGCGTCCTTTTGTTATTTGCGAGGCTCTGCCTCGCGCTCCGAGGTATTTTTGAACAGAAGAAGGGGCGGGTTTTATTTGCCTGCAGCTTTTTCCAAGGCTGGGCGGATGGTGCCTTCGATCACGCGTTGGGTGATGGGTCCGGCAAAGCGCAGGATTATGGTGCCTTCGCCGTTGATGACATAGGTCTCGGGTACGCCGTAGACGCCCCAATCGAGGCCCATTCGGCCCTGTTCGTCGCGACCGATGCCAGTGTACGGATCGCCGAGTTCGGTCAGGAAGTCTTCGGCATTGTCCAGTTGGTCTTTGTAGTTGATGCCGTAAAGCGGGATGCCTTCATCGGACAGGGCCTGAAGGTTGGGATGTTCCACTCGGCATGGGGCGCACCAGCTGGCCCAGTAATTGACCAGTTTGACATTCCCGTCGCGCAGCGTGGCGTCGTCGAAATTGGGTTTGCCTTGAAATTCGGTCAGGACGACCGGTGGCGCGGGCTGGCCTTCGCGGGCGGATGGCAACGCGTTTGGATCGTCGCGGAACATGCCGATGCCGGCCAGAACGGCAAAGGCGCCAAAGATCAGCGGTGGCGCGATCATCAGAGGCGAGATTTTAGCCATTGCGGGTCATCCGTTCTTCGAGTTTTTCCATCTCGGTCCGAACCTTGCGGCCCCGCATCACGCTGAACAGGATCAGCGCCGTCAGAAGGCCGATTGAAACCACATAGGACCACAGCACCGTGTCGGCGTATTTTCCAAGATCGGGGATCATCCGTTTACCCTTTCCCGTGCCAGCAACGCCTTGATCCGGCGCGCGCGAATTTCCGTGCCCGTGCGATACAGCACCAGCGCGATGAACAGTAGAACAAACCCGATGATGCACAGAAGCAGCGGGTAGAAATAGATGTTGCTGACTTTTTCCTCGGTATCCGCCCCGGTAATGGCAGCTGCACGCATCACCGATGCGCCTTGGTGCAGACCCTGATTCCAGAAATTCACCGCATAGCGGCTGAGGATCGCAAAAACCGAGCCCACCAGACACAGGACCGAGGTCAGGTCGGCGGCGGTGTCGGGGTCTTCGATCGCTTCCCACAGGGCGACATAGCCCAGATAAAACAGGAATAGAATTAGGAAGGAGGTCAGGCGCGGATCCCAGGCCCACCATGTGCCCCACATCGGCTGACCCCAGATCGCGCCCGTCGCCAGTGCGATCAGTGTCATCACGATGCCAATGGGAGCTGCTGCACGAGCCGCCAACGCGCTGACATGGTGGCGGCGCACAAGCCAGACCAGTGAGGTCGCCAGCATCATCAGCCAGCAATTGATCGCCATCAGCGCCGCAGGAACATGCAGGTAGATGATCTTGACGGTTGATCCCTGTTTGTAATCATCCGGCGTGAAGAAGAACCCCCAGGTCAGCCCAACCACGATGCAGGCGATGGACGTAATCCAGAAAAACGGCATCACCCGTTCGCTGGTCGCAAGGAATTTGCGCGGGTTGGCGTATTCCCAGAGGGCGTTGGCTTTGGCTGCGATAGACATGGGCCTTATCTAGTCCGAGTCGGGTTCGTTCTCAATTGACCTTGGTCAAAGTTTGAGCACGTCACCGAAGGTTGATGCGTAAAACGGCGGCGCTGGCAAAGGGCAGCAGTGCGATTGTGGCGGCGGTGATCCCCGCCAGCATGAGCAGCGGGGTCTGGGTCTCCATCCCGGTGGCGCCACGGCGGGCCACTTCAGCGCCGAAGATCAGCGTGGGCACGTAAAGCGGCAGGACCAGCAGCGACAACAGCAAACCGCCGCGTTTCAGGCCGACGGTCAGGGCTGCGCCGAAGGTGCCGATGACGCTCATGGCGGGGGTGCCGATCAGCAGCGAGATCACCAGCCACGAAAAGCCCGGCACCGGCAGATTCAGCAGCACGCCCAGAAACGGCGCGGCCAGAACCAGTGGTAGGCCTGTGGTCAGCCAGTGCGCAAGCGCCTTGATCGTAACCACGGCTTCCAGCGGCAGCGGTGCCGTGGCCAGCAGGTCGAGCGAGCCGTCCTCCCAATCCAGCGCTAACAGGCGGTCGAGCGACAGCAGGCAGGCCAGCAGTGCGCCCAGCCAAAGCACACCAGGCGCGATAGTCGAAAGCAGAGAGGATTGCGGCCCGACCGAGAATGGCACCAGCACGGTCACGATCAGGAAGAAAGCCAGCCCAAGGCCGAAGCCCCCTCCGGCGCGGAAGGCCAGTTTCAGGTCACGCAGCAGCAAGGCGATCACAGGAAGCCTCCGTCGAAATCGTCGATGGGTTTGGGTTTGGCCTTGTTGGGGCCGACATCCAGAACCTCTCCGTCAAGGCCCAGGTCTATATGAGTGGCGATCAGGGCTGATCCCCCCTGCCCCAGATGCGCGCGCACGGCGTCGGCGAACATTTTCACTGCATTCTGGTCCAGCGAGACAGTGGGTTCGTCCAGCATCCAGATCGGTCGCCCTGTAACCAGCATCCGCGCCAGCCCCAGCCGCCGTTTCTGTCCCGCCGACAGGTTGCCTGCGTGGCGGTCGGCCAGATCATTCAGAGCAAAGGCGTCCAGCGCCGGTTGTATGCCTTGCGTGCCAAAGACCGAGGCCCAGAAACTAAGATTTTCGACAACCGTCAGCGTGGGTTTCAGCCCGTCGGAATGTGAGGCATAGGCGATCTGATCCTCGGCCCCTTCGATGCGGCCATGCAGAGGGGGTTGTAACCCGGCAAGCGTACGTAGAAGGGTTGTTTTGCCGATCCCATTGGGACCGCGCAGGATCAGCGCTTTGCCTGCGGGCAATGAAAAGCTGAGCCCTTCGAGCACGGGAATGCCGCCACGGGTGATGGCCAGATCGGTCACGGTCAGTGTCATAGCGCTCGCTTAGCGGATTGTGGGGGCGGACAAAAGGTCGGAATTGACGCAGAGCTTTAGACGGAACGCGATGTGGTTGGGGTGGGAGTGAGGGGCCAGCCCCTCACGCTCCCCGGGATATTTTTGGCCAGATGAAGGGAGATCCGTCAGACCGGGAGCGCGGCAAGGGCGATGCGGCGACCTTCGGAGAGCAGTACGTTGTAGGTTCGGCAGGCGGCGGGGGAATTCATGATCTCGACCCCGATACCCGCATCTTCAAGCGTGTTACGCAGTTTGGCGGGAATATGTGCCAGCTCTGCCCCGGTGCCGATGAACAGGACGTCAATGTTGGCGGCAAGATCGAGGAGCGGTTGGGCATCCTCATAGCCCCGCCATTCCGAGGTGCCGGTTGGGCCGGTGAGAACCGCGCCGTGAAAGAGCACGCCGCCCACGCGGAAGAAACCGGGGCCGTAGCCATCGACAGGGGTGGCGTTGGTATAGGTGATCTCGTTCAGGCGCATGGGTGCGTTCTAGCCCCAAAGTGGTAGGCCCGACAAGGCCGCAACGGCAATCACCAGATACGCGGCAGCGCGGTAGAGCCTTTCGTGTTCGGGACGGAACAGTTTGCCGCCCAGCCAATTGCCGATCAGGTTTGGCACAGCTAGCAGCAACCCCAGAAGCGCGGCCATTCCGGTCACCCGCCCCATACCTGTGAGGTACCCCAGTAGCAGAAAGTCGAAGGCAAACAGGAATAGTAGAATGGTGGCGCGGATGACCGTCACTTGCAGTGGGCGGGACATGTAGAACAGTATGACCGCTGGACCAGGCAGGCCTGCCACGCCTCCAAGAAATCCTGCAGCGCAGCCGATGCCGACCACCATCGTGCGGCTGACATAGCCGTGATAGCGCAGACCTAGGATCAGGACCACCAGCATCGCGATCGACAGGAGGCTAACCGCGTACCGAAAGACATTCACGTCGACCTGCGTCAAAATCCAAAGCCCAAATGGCAGGATCAGGGCGCACCCGGCCACCAGCCGGATCAAGTCGCCCCGGTCAACCTCGCGCCACGCACGGCGCAGGTTGGGGAGCGGACCGAAGATATCCATGATGGTCAGCCCAATCAGCGCGCCGAACGGGCCCAGAAAAGGCGTTGCGATAGGCAGGAAGATCAGCGCCGTGCCAAAGCCGGAAAACCCACGCACGATGCCGCTGAGGAAGGCGGCGCATAGAATAATGGCCAGCCCTGTGGGGGACTGGCCAAAAAGATCAGGCGTCGATGTTTGCAAACTGGTTGCCCGCCGTGTTCGACGGTTTGGACCAGTCGCGTTTGACCCCCAGCCACAGCAGGATGGTCGAGGCTACGAAGACCGAAGAATACGTCCCGACGATCACGCCCCAGATCATCGCGAAGACGAAGCCACGGATGACGTCTCCGCCCAACACATAAAGCGAGATCAGCGCCAGCAGGGTTGTCACCGAGGTCATGACCGTCCGGCTGAGGGTCTCGTTGATCGAGATGTTGAGGACCTCTTTTAGGTCTTTCTTTTTGTATTTGCGCAGGTTCTCACGCACCCGGTCAAAGACAACCACCGTGTCGTTCAGCGAATAGCCCACGATGGTCAGCAGCGCAGCGATGATCGCCAGATCGAACCGGATTTGCAGTTCCGAGAAGATGCCGATGGTCAGGATTACGTCATGCACAAGCGCGGCCACCGCCCCCAGGGCAAACTGCCATTCGAACCGTAGCCAGATATAGACCAGCACGGCCCCAATCGCGAGGACAACGGCGATCACGGCGGTCTGGATCAGCTCACCCGAAACCTTGGGACCGACGGATTCAACGGACACAAATTGGATATCGGGGGCTGCCGCCTTCAATGCCTCTTCCACAGCTGTTACTGTTGCGGCCGAGACCGCTTCGGCTTCCGCCTGCGCCTGAATGCGGATCATGGCGACGTTTTCGTCCTCGCCAAAGGTCGGGTCGAAAATCTCGGTGATTGTGACATCGCCCAGTTCAAGCGGAGCGATGGCGTCGCGATAGGCACCCACGTCGATCTCTTGCGCCGATTGGGTGCGGATCGTGGTGCCGCCCCGGAAGTCGATGCCGAAATTCAGGCCCTGCAACATGAAGGACGTAAAGGCCAAGACCATCATCAAGCCGGAAATACCCAGCCAAACCTTCCAGCGGCTGAAGAAATCGAACGAGGTTTCTTGAGGGACAAGTTTCAGTCTCATGATCAAACCTCGATCGTTTTCGGGCGGCGGCGTTCGAACCAAATCACGATCATCAGGCGCGTCACGAAGATCGCGGTGAAGACCGAGGTGAGGATGCCCAGACCCAGAGTGATGGCAAAGCCCCGCACCGGTCCGCTGCCCATGGCAAACAGGATTGTCGCCGTGATGAATGTGGTGACGTTTGCGTCCAGAATTGCCGACAGTGCCTTTTCATAGCCCAGCTCAATTGCACGGGCCGGACCTCGGGCGGATTTCAGTTCCTCGCGGATACGTTCAAAGATCAGCACGTTGGCATCCACCGCCATACCGACTGTCAGCACGATCCCCGCGATCCCCGGCAAGGTCAACGTCGCCCCGATCAGTGATAACAGACCGAACAGCAGCCCGACGTTCAGGATCAGCGCGATATTGGCGAAGATACCGAACAAACCATAGCTGAGCGCCATGAAGACCAGGACGGCAACAAAGGCCACGATGGTGGCCACCTTGCCTGCGTCGATACTGTCTTGTCCCAGCTCGGGGCCGATCGTGCGTTCTTCAAGGAACTCCAGCCCCGCCGGCAGCGCACCTGCGCGCAGCAGGACGGCCAGATTGGTGCTTTCCTCAACCGTGAAATTGCCGGTGATGATGCCCGAACCACCCGGAATATGGCTTTGGATCACTGGGGCCGAGATCACTTCGTCATCAAGCACAATCGCAAAAGGCGCACCGATGTTCTCCAGCGTGTAGTCGCCGAATTTACGGGCACCGGACGTGTTAAAGCGGAAATTGACCGCAGGGCGGCCGTTCTGGTCGAACGCGGGTTGGGCGTCGACCAGTTCCTCACCCGTCACAACGGGGGCGGATTCCAGAATGTAATACACACCGTCTTCATCAAGCGAAGGGACGACCTCTTGCCCGATGCCCGGCGCGGTATCCGCATCGGTCGTGCGGCCAGCAACCGGATTGAAGGTCAGTTGCGCAGTGGTTCCGATGATCTCTTTCAGCTCACCCGCGCTGCCGATGCCAGGCACCTGGATCAGAATACGATCCGCGCCCTGGCGTTGAATGGTGGGTTCACGCGTGCCGACCTCGTCGATACGACGGCGGATGATCTCAAGCGACTGTCGAACGGTGCGATCGTCCGAGGCCAGCTTCTCGGCATCCGACAGTTGCACGACGATGGTGTCGCCTTCGGAGCGGGCTTCGATATCAGTGGCCCCTACCCCGGACAGCGTCTGCACCTGACGGGCTAGGCCACGCACGACTTCCAGTGCGCGCGCCATGCCTTCGGGCTGACTGATGCGCACCCGAATCTCATCGGGGGCCGAGTTCTGACGGCGGATGGTGCCTACGGTCGCCCGCTCATCCCGCAGCGCATCGCGGATTTCAGGCCACATGGCATCCATACGGGATTCGTAGACATCGCCGACCTTAACCTCGGCCAGCAAGTGCGCACCGCCCCGCAAGTCAAGGCCCAGATTGACCAAGGACGACGGCAGCCAATTCGGCCACTGCCCCGCTTCGGCCTGCATCTCGGGCGTGTCGATGCCAAGCTCGATCGCGGCCTTGGCATCGTTGGATTGTTCAACGCGCGTGTAAAACGCATTCGGCAGGGCCATCAGCAGGCCGGTCACGCAGACCAGCCAGATCAGAACCCGCTTCCAGGTATCAATGTGCAGCATTACCCTGCCTTTTCAAGGATTTGACGCGCGACGTTACTTCGCCGGTTCAGTCTTGTTCAGAACCTGCGCGATGGTCGATTTGACGACGCGAACCTTGACACCCTCGGCCAGTTCAACCTCGATCTCGTTCTCGCCTTCCTTGACCTTCGACACTTTGCCGATCAGGCCACCCTGCGTGACCACCTGATCACCCCGGCGCACAGCTTCGACCATGGCCTGATGTTCCTTCATCTTTTTCTGCTGAGGACGGATCAGCAGGAAATACATGATCGCAAAGATCAGAATCAGCGGGAGAAACTGGGCGATTGCGCCACCTTCCATGGGATATTCCTTTTGGTTTGGTGCTTGCGGAGGGCCCGCAAATTTTGCGAGAACCTATTCTTTGAACTGACTGTTTGCAAGGAATGGCGGTACAGGTTTTTGCACCGAAACTCAGATAATGCGCAAAGATTTGGCCAAGCGTTGCAGTTAAGTCCTAGAAACAAGCGCTTGCGTCGATATAGTTGAACCGCGGGAGGTCCAATGGCGCAGATTCATCTGAAACTGGGATTGCTACTTCAGATACTGGTCACGACCCTATGGGTTGGCCTTTGTGCAGCGCCTGCTTCTGGTCAGGAAACGGTCGAAGCCCCTGTCGAAAACGAAGAACAATCCGAGACCTTCAAAGCACCCGTTATCGTGGACGGCGATACTCTGTTTTTCTTACGTGGTTCCAGCGCACTACCAGCATCGGAACGCGCCGAAGCAGTACAGGAAAAAATAATAGAAGCGGCCGAAGCTTCGGATAGCCTCGAAGTCACAATCACTTATGAGGATACTGAACTCGGCACACGCATACTGGTCGACGGACTTTCGGTATCGGTTGTGACAGTCGCCGACGCGGAATTGGAGCAGATTGAACTTGAAGTTCTCGGTTTTCTCCATGGCGAGGCCATCGAGCAAGCTATCCTGGCCTACAGGTCCAATCGAACTGATCAAGCGCGAGTTTCCGGAGCGATAGAAGCCACCGCATGGACAATAGGCTTTGGTGTCTTTGTAGCCATCATCCTTTGGCTGCATCGCAGGATCAGACGCAAAACGCTGAAATTCGTACAACGGCATCTGAAGGACGTGGAAAACGCCACCGCAAAAAGCGTTCAAGCTGAAGCGATTGCCGCACTGGTTCGATATACCCTGAATTTCGTCCTGCTGGTGATCTTCTTTCTGGGTTTCTACTATTATTTGTCCTTCGTCCTGCTCGCCTTTGCAGAAACCCGGTACTTTGCGCAGCTTCTGCTGACTTACCTGACTGAGCCTGTTCTACTAATCTTCAAGGGCATCCTTAGTTACATACCCAACTTGATCATGCTGGGTCTAATCAGCTGGGTCACGCTTTATATCATTCGGGGCATGCGAGTGTTCTTTGACGCCGTCGAGGCCGGGTCATTCGATCTGGGGGATTTTGAAAAACACTGGGTGAGTCCAACTTTCAACATCGCACGCGTCGTCGTCATCCTGATCGCGCTGGTCTTTGCCGTTCCTTACATTCCGGGATCAGATTCCGCTGCTTTTCAAGGCTTGACCATTCTTGTAGGCGCGATGCTGTCACTAGGTGCGAACTCGGTCGTTTCGAACATGCTGGCCGGGCTGTTTGTGATTTACCGCCGCTCGACCTCAATCGGGGACCGCATTCAGATTGGCGACCACATTGGCGACGTGGTGCAGATCAAGCTGATGGAGACGCATCTGAAATCCATCAAGAACGAACTGATCTCGATCCCCAACGCGCAGTTGATGAACTCGGACGTGGTGAATTTTTCCAAGAAAACCGATGGCAGCGGGCTGTTACTGCACACCACTGTCGGCATCGGCTATGAGGAACCGCCCGAAAAGGTCGAGGCCATGCTAATCGAGGCCGCCCACCGCACTAAGGGGATCAAGGCCAAGCCGGAACCCTTTGTTTTGTGGACTGCTTTAGCCGATTACGCGATAAATTACCAGATCAACGGCTATACCACGCGGGGCAGCATCATTCCCAAAATCCGCTCGGACCTGCACCGCAATATCGTGGCCGTGTTCAACGAAAACGGCGTGCAGATCATGACGCCGTCTTATATGGCCGATCCGCCCGATCCGAAAATCCCCAGCGAAGACTGGGATGGCCATCTGGCGCATGAATCCCACGAGGGCGCGGATAAGTCGTAACCGGTGCTACACCCTGCGGTTCAGATGGTGCATAAGCGGTCTCAGTGATTCACGCATTCAAGGATCTGAGACATGCACGACATCCGCGCCATTCGCGAAAACCCCGCCGCCTTCGACGCCGCCCTTGCGCGCCGTGGGGACGCGCCGGTGTCGTCGGACCTGCTTCGGCTGGACGAAAGCCGCCGTGCGAAAATTCTGGCGGCTGAGACCGCTCAGGCCGAACAGAACAAGGCCAGCAAAGAGGTCGGCGCCGCCAAGGCGCGCGGTGATGAGGCGGAATTCGAACGCCTCCGCGCGCTGGTCGCCGAGAAAAAGGCCGAGATCGCCCAAATGCAGACCGAAGCCAAGGATCTGGACGCTCTGCTGACGGATCAACTGATCCGCATCGCCAACCTGCCGGCCGAGGATGTGCCCGAAGGTGCCGATGAGAACGACAATGTCGAGGTGAGCCGTTGGGGTACCCCGCGCGAAATGGACTTTGCCCCAAAAGAGCATTTTGAGATTGAGGCCGTTCAAAACGGCATGGATTTCGAGACCGCCGCGAAATTGTCAGGCTCGCGTTTTGTGCTGCTGTCCGGCGGCGTCGCACGCATCCACCGCGCGCTGGCGCAGTTCATGCTGGACACGCATATCAACGAGAACGACCTGACCGAGGTCAACGGCCCCGTTCTGGTTCTGTCGGAAATGATGCAGGGCACTGGTCAGCTGCCGAAATTCGGCGAAGACAGCTATCAGACGCGCGAAGGCTGGTGGCTGATCCCGACGTCCGAGGTCTCGCTGACCAATATCGTCAACGACACGCTGATCGAAGAAAGCTACCTGCCCCGCCGCTATACCGCGCATTCGCTGTGCTTCCGGTCCGAGGCCGGTTCTGCCGGCAAAGATACGCGCGGGATGCTGCGTCAGCACCAGTTCGAGAAGGTCGAGATGGTCTCCGTCACACATCCGGACAATTCCGACGACGAGCAGAAGCGCATGTTGCGCTGCGCCGAAGGGATTCTGGAAAAGCTGGGCGTGCCCTATCGCACCGTGATCCTGTGTACCGGCGATATGGGCTTTGGCGCGCGCCGCACCTATGACATCGAAGCCTGGCTGCCCGGTCAGGATACGTACCGCGAGATCAGCTCGGTCTCGACTTGTGGAGACTTTCAGGCTCGTCGCATGAACGCACGCTTTCGTCCCGAAGGCGGGGGTAAGCCGGAATATGTCCACACGCTGAACGGCTCGGGTCTGGCGGTGGGGCGTTGCCTGATTGCAGTGCTGGAAAACGGCCAGAACGCCGACGGCACCGTCACCCTGCCCAAGGTGCTGGCTCCCTATCTAGGTGGCAAGCTGACACTGCAACTGGACGGCAGCTTGGCATAAGAAAACCGGCGCGCCACAGCCGCCGGTTCGCAAATCTCAAAGGCGAGGAAGGGTTACTTCTTCGCCTTTTTCTTTTCTTTCTTCTTGTCTTTGTTCTTGTCGTCTTTTTTCTTCTTGTCCTTGGACTTGTCGTCCTTTTTGGACTTTTTGTCCTTCTTCGCCTTTGCCTTCACCTTGTCCTTGGCTTTCGAGAACACGGCCTCCATCTCGGCGCGTTTTTTGGCGGCCTTTTCCGCTTTGGCTTTGGCCTTGGCTTTTTTCCGTGCTTTGGCTGCGGCGGCATCTGCGGCTGCTTTTTCCTCGGCCGCTTTGCGGGCCGCCGCCTCAGCCGTTTTTTCGGCAGCGGCCACCGTCTTGCGCGCGACCGGTTTACGCGCCGCCGGTTTGCGCGTCGATGTTCGGCGTGCGGCTGGCTTGGTGGCAGCCGGCTTGACGGCTGGTTTGGTCGAAATCGCCTCTTTCGCTGCAGCGATCAGCAGCGGCGCACGCGCGACACCAATTCGGGGGACCTTGACCAGATCGGCAGGGCTTGCCTTGGCGATGGCTTCTGCGGTTCTAAAACCGTTTGCCGTAAGCGCTTGTCCTAACGCTTCGCCCACACCTTTAACGTCGGTCACTGAGGTCATTCCTTGTCCTTTCTGTATCTCCAAGCAGATGTATATACACTGAATATACAGATCCGCAAGCCGTATGATCCCAGACCTAACTGCTATGGGCCAAGTTGGCTGTTTGTCGTTTCTTTGGGAACGGCACCAGGCGTTTGGCGTCTTCGTCCCACAGTTTGAGGTTCAATGCCGCCACCGCTTCGGGGAACTTGATCCGCCGCGGCGTGTATTCGGGCGGTAGGTTGTAGTGACATTCCCGCAGTCGATAAGACGGAATACGCGCGTTGAAATGGTGGATGTCATGCAACGTAATGCAGGCCACCGCGTTGTCGAACCACCAACCGAAATCCAATGCGGACGACCCCTGCAAAGCCGCCAGTTTAGGGTCCAGGTCAGGACGCCGATCCCAATAGGTATCCTCAAAATTATGCTGGAGATATACAAGGAATACGCCCAGCATCCCACCCAACAAAGAGAAGACAAGCCACACCAGAATGCCGGTACTGCCCGCTATCAGGTACAGCAGCCCCAGAAACACGATGATAGACAGGTTGTGCAGAACGACACCGGTCACACCGAACCGCATCGTGTTCTTGGGCCAGCGATAACGGATGAAATAGGTGAACAATGCGCCCACTGGGACAAGGATGAACGGATTGCGGTAAAGGCGATAGAACAAACGGGTTTTCCAGTCCGCCTTAGTCCACTCGCGCACTGTCATCGTGTGAATTTCACCGGTTTCGCGATGTTCCAGGTTTCCGATTCCGGAATGGTGCAGATTGTGGTTCTGCTTCATCACTTCGAACGGGGCAAAGGTGAAAGGTGACAGCCCATGCCCGGCCCATTCATTTTGTAGACGTGTTTCGAAAAGGGAATGGTGGCCGCAATCGTGCTGCAAGACATACAGGCGCACGGCGGCAAATGCGAAAACAATCCCGGCGGGGACCATAATATACCAGCGATCCACATAAGCGATGGCCAGCGCAAGCGATGCAAAATACACCGCGAAAGTCCCAAAATAACTGAGAGCCGCCAGCCGGTTGTCCTGCACCGCATATTGTCGCGTGTATTCTCTTAGATCCATCCATCCCGCCCCTCACGATGGCCCGGTTTAATATCAATTTGAAATTAAGCGTGGAATTCTCACATGCAACCCGCACGCGCGAAAACAAATGCACGCCAGTGAATGCTAGCGTGCAGTTTGGGGCCTGTCACGCCCCTCAGCCGAAAATGCTGCGATTTGGCGCGGTTACGCGCGCCCTTTGAGATGTTTGGCCAAAGCACCGGCGTTTTTCTTACGCCGTCCTTTGTAGGGGTTCTTGTCGCCCTGGCCGCGCAATGTCAGGCGGATGGGCGTACCGGGCATGTCAAAATCCTCGCGCAAGCCATTGATCAGATAGCGGTTATAGCTTTCGGGCATCTTGTCGGGATGCGAGCACATCACCACGAAGCCCGGCGGGCGGGTCTTGGCCTGCGTCATGTAGCGAAGCTTGATTCGGCGGCCTTGCGGCGCTGGTGGCGGGTGCTGCTCCAGCATTGCGGTCAGCCAGCGGTTCAGCGCAGCCGTCGGCACGCGGCGGTTCCAAACATCATGGGCACGCAGGATGGCCGCGCGTAGCCGCTCAAGCCCGCGGCCCGTTTTTGCAGATACGGTGATCAAGGGCGCACCACGCAGTTGCGGCAGCAGACGTTCAAAGGATTCCTTGAGGTCGCGCAGTTTCTCCTGCTTGTCCTCTTCAATGTCCCATTTGTTCACCGCGATAACGACGGCCCGTCCCTCGCGCTCGGCCAGATCGGCAATACGCAGGTCTTGCTGCTCAAATGGAATTGCTGCGTCCAGCAGAACTACCACGACCTCGGCGAACTTCACCGCGCGCAACCCGTCGGAAACCGAGAGCTTTTCAAGCTTTTCCTGCACCTTGGCCTTTTTACGCATGCCTGCCGTGTCGAAAATCCGCATCGGCGTGCTGTCGCCATCCGGGTCGGCCCAGTCTACCCGAAGGCTGATCGCGTCGCGGGTGATCCCGGCCTCGGGGCCGGTTAGTAGACGATCTTCGCCCATGATCTTATTGATCAACGTAGATTTTCCCGCGTTCGGGCGACCTACAACAGCCACCTGCAACGGCTTAGCTGCGGTGATCAGAGGGGTTTCGCCCTCACCATCCTCATCCAGTTCGATATCGGTCTGGGGGGCGTCATCGACGGCCTGCTCCTCGGCTGCATCAGCCAGAGGCATCAATTGGGTATACAGGTCCGTCATCCCCTCGCCATGCTCGCCCGACAGTCGGACGGGTTCGCCAAGGCCAAGGTTATACGCCTCAAGCACACCGGCATCCGCGGCTGACCCTTCAGCCTTGTTCGCCGCAAGGATCACATGTTTCGAGCGTTTGCGCAGGATATCTGCAAAAAGCTCATCGGTCGGCGTCACGCCCACGCGTGCGTCTATCATGAACAGACAGACATCGGCCATGTCCACTGCACGTTCGGTCAGGCGACGCATCCGGCCCTGCAGGCTGTCATCGGTGGCGTCCTCAAGCCCGGCGGTATCAATCACGGTAAAACGCAGATCGGCCAGACGCCCTTCGCCCTCGCGCAGGTCGCGCGTCACGCCGGGCTGGTCGTCGACCAAGGCCAGACGTTTGCCCACAAGGCGGTTGAAAAGGGTGGATTTGCCCACATTCGGGCGCCCCACGATGGCGAGGGTCAGTGACATGACATTCAACTTTCAAGACTCAGACGCGCCCTTTAGCGCATCTTTTCGTCAACGGAAAGCGTGTAGATCACCTTTGGTCGATACGACATACAAGGTCTGCCCCGCCACGACGGGTGCAGTGGTGGCCCCGCCGGGGACCTCGACCCGGTTGACCAGCGCGCCATCGACGGGATTAAAGAAGCGCAGGTAGCCATCATTCGAGGCGATTACGATGCGCCCTCCGGCCAGAATCGGGCCGTAATGAGCCACTATGGGACCACGACGGTTGGGTTTGTCCTTTACGAAGCCTGGCAAGTCCTGCGCCCAGACTACCTGACCAGTCGCTGCGTCCAGACGGATCAGCTGGCTGCGGTCGCTGACCTGGAAAATGCTGTTGCCCGCAGGCCAAACCGTATCAATTGCGCCTTCATCGGCGGTCCACTTTCGCTCACCGGAATCCGCGTCAAAGGCCACGGTGCGGCCCGAGTGGTTCCCAATATAAATCGTGCCGCCCACCACCATCGGGCCACCGGTGACATCAACGATCTGCGCCGCCGCGCGTCCACGGCGCCCACCGGCCACCGAGGCGTTCCAGCGGCGGATGCCGCCACGACGGAACGTGGCCGACACATCGCCAGAGCCAAAGGCGAACACGGCAAATTCCTGCGCGATTACCGGAGCGGGCGCACCCAGGACGTTTCCGACGCTCGGCGTGGCTTGAATCTGCCAAGCAATCCGCCCGTCTTTGACATCCACGGCCCAGCCGGTCTCATCCCCGGCGACCAGATACAGCAAGCCGCCATTCACCAAAGGCGCGCCGCTGCCGGTGGCGTTCAACCGTTTCTGCCAGCGGGTTACGCCGGTTCTGGCATCCAGCGCGGTAAGGCGACCAAACCCAGATGACACATACAAAACACCATCAGCATAGGCCAAGCCACCGCCTGTGGCGTCCGCGTCACCATCCTGTGCAGGGATCAGATTAACGCTCCAGACAGTTGCGCCTTGTGCGGATGTCGCGGTGACGTTGGCGCCAGAGTCCAGAGTGTAGATCAAACCGCCTGCTACGACAGGCTCGGCTGTGATGCGCTGTTTGCGCGAATCCCCCTTACCGATGGAATTCGACCATACCCGTTGCGGACTCGCGCGCAATTGCGCATGCGTGGTGCGGAACGCCGCTGTGCCAGGACTTTGCGGCCAGCTTACATTAGCTTGCTGGGCCGGCAGGCTGATCGGTTTGGCTCCACGTGTCTCAACCGCCTCGGAATCCGCAGCGGGGCGGATATCCTCACGGGGGCCGACCAGGATCACCTCGGCTTCCTGACAGGCAGCCAGTACTGTCAAGGAAAGAACTGCGACCGACGCTCCGACGCGGGAAAATAGACTTGTTACCATGATGTTGCGCACTCGCCTGTCCAATATGTGTTCCGCCCCGGATTAGCCCTGCCGGGCTATCAGCGGTTCGGGTTCACCCCCAAGGGCTACAATCAGTTGCGCAGCACGCTGTTGCAGGTCAACACCGATCTCGGCATCTTGGCGCAGCGCTTGCAACCGCGCAATCGCCGCGTCGACATTGCCTTCAGCCACATCCAGCAGCGCCAACTGCTCCTCCGCAAGCAAGCGCAGCGGCGCACCCGGCGCAGCCAAGGCTTCGAATTGCTGGCGTCTGTCTGCGATGGGCAGGCTATCCGCTTGCAGCAACAAGGCTTTAAAAGCCGCAATCGCCCGGTAGATCTCAGGCAGGTCCCCCTGCACCGCAATGGTGTTCAGACTTGCAACCGCATCCGCCTCGGACCCGGCTTCAACCTGGGACGCCGACAGCAACATATTCAGGACTGCATCTCCACCCGGCGCCGCCGCCTCAACCTCCGACAGGGAAGCAGCACGTTCCGCCGAGTCGTTTAACGCCAGAGCCGCTAGAATCGAGTCGCCCAGATCCTGGGCCTGTCCGGTTGCCCGCGCCTTACGCACCTCGTTGAAGGCCGCGCCGCCGACGATCAGAACCACGGCCAGCACACCGACCCAGCCCCAGCGCCGCAGCAGCAGGTAAAGACGGTCCCGGCGGACCTCTTCGGTCACCTCATCAATGAAACTGTCGGTGTCGCTCATCCCTGCCCTCCGGGGCTGTAATCCGTGGTGTATGGCGCCATGTCATAACCCGCCACATTTGCCAAGCCAAGGGTCCGAATTCGCACATTTCCCACTAGGCGGCACAGGCTTGCGGAAAAAAGTGAACCAAACTATTCAGTTTAGCGTGGAAAAGCTGCATAATCGGCCCCACATTTAAGTACGTGCGTCAACACCATCTTGGCGAAAATTTCTGGGAGAAACCCTTTATGCGCTTGATTTCGCTGGTAAATGCGGTTCTGGTAACAGTCGCACTGTTCCTGCTGGTGTTCGAGCGCGATGCGTTGTTTGCATTCGCAGGGCGGGCCGAAGCCGACGAAACAAGCGCAACCGAGTCGCCTGAACCAACATCAGGTGCTTCGGACAAGTCCGCCGTCAACGTGGTTGCCCTGCGTTCAGTCGCACGCGAGATTGACAGCGCTGTGTCGCTGCGGGGCCAAACAAAAGCCAATCGTCAGGTCGAAGTTCTGGCTGAAACCACCTCGACCGTTATCTCGGAACCCAAGCGCAAAGGCACCTTTGTCGAGGCCGGGGATTTGCTGTGTGAACTGGATCCCGGCACCCGCCCGGCCAGTCTGGCCGAGGCGATGGCCGCCAAGCTTGAGGCCGAAAGCCGCATCCCTGAGGCCGAAGCCCGCTTGGAAGAAGCCCACGCATTGGTGGCCGAGGCCGAGATCAACCTAACCGCCGCGCAAAGACTGTCGGAAACTGGCTTTGGGTCGGAAACGCGGCGGGTTGCCAGTCAGGCCGCCATGCGCACCGCCGAGGCGGGTATCAAAACTGCCGAGGCCGGTCTGGAAGCCACGCGCGCCGGTATCGAAGCCGCCATTGCAGAGGTCGAAGCGGCCCGGCGCGAGATCGACCGTCAAACGATCGAGGCCCCGTTCAAAGGCCTACTGGAAAGCGACACTGCCGAACTTGGCAGTCTGATGCTGCCCGGCTCGCTATGCGCCACAGTGATTCAGCTTGACCCGATTAAGCTGGTGGGCTTTGTACCCGAGACAGAGGTCAACCGCGTGATTGTCGGGTCTGAGGCGACGGCGCAACTGGTTACAGGCCTTCAGGTGGCTGGCCGGGTCAGCTTTCTCAGCCGGTCCGCGGACGAAACTACCCGGACATTCGAGGTGGAAATCACCGTCCCCAACCCTGATTTGACAATCCGCGATGGCCAGACGGCGGATATTCGTATCGCGTCCGAAGGCACCAAGGCGCACCTGCTGCCGCAATCGGCCCTGACCCTCAGCCGTGAGGGGCAGGTTGGTGTGCGCACCATTGCGGCGGGCAACATTGTCGCCTTCCAGCCGATCCAACTGTTGCGCGACACGTCCGAAGGTGTCTGGGTCGATGGCCTGCCTGAAACGGTGGATATCATCGTGATCGGGCAGGAATTTGTGACTGCGGGTGTGAAAGTCGCCCCCACCTACAGGAACCTGACCGAATGACCGGAATCGTCAGCTGGGCCGCTGGCCGGGCCCGGATGGTCCTGGCCTTTATCGCCATCTCGCTGGTGATTGGCGGCTATGCCTATATTGGTCTGCCCAAAGAAGGCGAGCCGGATATCGAGATCCCGGCCCTGTTCGTCTCGGTTCAGTTCCCCGGCATCTCGGCAGAAGATTCTGAGAATCTGTTGGTCAAGCCGATGGAAACCGAGCTGGCCGATCTTGATGGTCTGAAAGAGATGACCTCGACCGCCGCCGAAAGCTATGCCGGGGTCGCGCTGGAATTTGATTTTGGCTGGGACAAGACCGCCATCATGGCGGATGTGCGCGATGCGATGAACAGCGCTCAGGCCGAATTTCCGGAAGGGGCCGAGCAATATTCGCTGACCGAGATCAACTTTTCCGAATTCCCCATCGTCATCGTCAACCTAACCGGCGCGGTACCCGAGCGCACAATGGCGCGCGTCGCCAAGGACTTGCAGGACGATCTGGAAGCGATGGATTCGGTTCTTGAGGCCGGTATCGCGGGCAATCGGGACGAACTGCTGGAGGTCATCATCGACCCCCTTCGTCTTGAGGCCTACAACGTCACCGCAGCAGAACTGATCAACGTCGTTCAGAACAACAACCAACTGATCGCCGCAGGTGAGGTCGAAACCGCACAGGGTACATTCTCGGTCAAGATCCCCTCGTCGTTCAAAACGGCGCAGGATGTCTACGACCTGCCGGTCAAGGTCAATGGCGACCGGGTCGTGACCATGGGCGAGCTGGCGCAGATCAACTACACTTTCGAAGACCGCGAAGGCACCGCAAGGTTTAACAGCGAATCCACGGTCGCCTTGCAAGTGGTCAAGCGCAAGGGCTTCAACCTGATCGACACGGTCGAGGACGTCAAAAAGACCATTGCCACAGCTCAGGCGAAATGGCCCGACCAGATGCGCGCCACGATCGAACTGGGCACCTCGAACGATCAGAGCCGCATCGTTGGCTCGATGGTCAGCCAGCTTGAAGGCTCGGTCCTGACGGCGATTGCGCTGGTGATGATCGTCGTTCTGGCCTCGCTGGGCACGCGGGCGGCGCTGTTGGTGGGGTTTGCGATCCCGACCTCATTCCTGCTGTGTTTTGCCTTCCTTGCCGTTATGGGCGTCAGTATTTCCAACATCGTGATGTTTGGCTTGATCCTTGCGGTGGGGATGCTGGTCGATGGCGCGATCGTTGTGGTGGAATATGCTGACAAGCGCATCAAAGATGGCGTCGGGCCCATGCATGCCTATGTCGAGGCGGCGCAACGCATGTTCTGGCCTATCGTGTCGTCTACTGCGACCACACTCTGTGCCTTCCTGCCCATGCTGTTCTGGCCCGGCGTACCGGGTGAGTTCATGGGCATGCTGCCGGTCACGCTGATCTTTGTTCTGTCTGCCTCACTGATCGTTGCGCTGATCTACCTACCCGTGATGGGCGGCGTATCTGGCCGTCTGAGCCGTGTGTTCGACCATGCCGCAGATTGGCTGCGTGCCCGTTTGTCATGGCGCGCACGTGTCGCGCTGGTACCGCCTGCACTGCTGCTGATCTTTCTGGGGGCCATGCAGGTCCTGAACCCGGCCTATCTGATGCCTGCTGGCAGCTCGGGCGGTTTGGTATTCGGGGCCATCCTGTTCACGCTGGGGGCGTTTGCCGGCTCTGTCACGCTCAGCGCCGCTCGGATTGAACGCGCGCCGGACCCGCATGTGCACACCGCCCGCGAACACACTCGCTTTGGCCATGTGATTAAGTTTCTAGTCGGCAATCCGATCATGCCGGTGGTGTCGATTCTTGTCGTAAGTGCCGCTGTTGTCATGGTCATGATCGCCTATGGCAACAACAATCGCGGGGTCGAGTTCTTTGTCGAAAACGAACCCGAACAAGCCACTGCCTATGTGCGCGCCCGTGGCAACATATCCCTGGCTGAAATGGACCAGATGGTTCTAGATGCCGAACGGATCATCGGATCGCACCCCGCCGTGGTCAATGTGTTCTCTTTCGCTGGAGAAGGTGGCCTGACGCAGAACAATGGCGGCGCGCAGGCCCCCGCTGACACCGTGGGCCGCGTTCAGTTCGAGATCATCCCATGGGAGGATCGCCCAACCATTTCCGAGCCAATCCTGTTTGGTCTGCTGGACCGTCAGACCATCGCGCCAGAGTTTGACGGCGATGTCGTTCTGGACGAGTTGAATGCCGAACTGGCTACCATTCCCGGCATCGTGGTCGAGATTCTGCCACTGGAACAGGGCCCGGCCTCGGCCAAGCCGGTACACCTGCGCCTGAAGGGCGACAGTTGGCCTGAGCTGACTGCTGCCACGCAAACCGCACGCGGAGTGTTTGACGAAACGCCGGGGCTGATCAAGATCGAAGACACCCTGCCCCTGCCCGGTATCGACTGGCAGATCGACGTGGACGTTGCCAAAGCGGGCCGGTTTGGCGCGGATGTGGCGACCGTCGGTGCCATGGTTCAGCTTGTGACCCGCGGCCTACTGCTGGGCGAAATGCGCCCCGACACGGTCGATGAAGAGATCGAAATACGCGTCCGACTGCCCGAAGATGACCGCGTGCTGTCAACGTTGGATACCTTGAAAGTGCGCACAGCGGACGGTCTGGTGCCCCTGTCTAACTTTGTGACCCGCCAACCTGTCGCCAAACTGGCCGAGATCAATCGCGTCGACCAGCAGCGTTACTATGATGTGAAAGCGGATGTTGAACCGGGTTTGGTCGATATGATCGCCATGTCGACCGACAGCGAAGGACAGAGCATCGAAGACAAGCGTCTTGCCTTGGTCCGCGAGGTTCAGGATGATGCGACCTCTACGCTGTCAACGATCGACGGTGGCAATGGAAAGACCTATGAGGTCGTGCAACTAACCGGCGCTGCGGATATGCAAGAGGTGCAGTCCCAGGCTGAAACCGCGACCTACCGGCCCGTGACACCGAACGAACGCATCGCGCTGCTGACCGAGTGGCTGGATAACGATCCCTTTGGCCCCGCGATTGCGTGGGAATGGACCGGAGATCAGGAAGAACAGGCCGAATCCGGTGCATTTCTGGCGAATGCCTTCCTGGGGGCGCTGGGGTTGATGTTCGTGATCCTACTGGCGCAGTTCAACTCGCTCTATAACTCGGTGCTGGTGCTGCTGGCGGTGGTCCTGTCGACCACCGGGGTGCTGATCGGCATGATGGTGATGCAGCAGCCCTTCTCGATCATCATGACCGGGACGGGCATCGTGGCTCTGGCCGGGATCGTGGTGAACAATAATATCGTTCTGATTGACACCTATCAGGAATACAGCAGCTATATGCCCCGGATCGAGGCGATCATACGTACCGCCGAATCCCGTATCCGCCCTGTCTTGCTGACCACTCTGACCACCATGGCCGGTCTGACACCGATGATGTTCGGGCTGTCTCTGGATTTCATCAATGGTGGCTACTCGATCGACAGCCCCACTGCGCTGTGGTGGAAGCAACTGGCCACCGCCGTTGTGTTCGGGCTGGGGATTGCAACGGTGCTGACGCTGATCGTAACGCCCTCGATGCTGGCGCTGCGCGTTTGGGTCACGACCTACGCCCTGTGGCTAAGCCGGTTGCTGATGCGCGTCACGGCGGGTGAGAACAGCCCGCTTGCGCAAGAGGTCGCGATCCGGCGTGCTGCCCGTAAGGCGCAAGCGTCCGAAATGGTTTGGGATGATTCAACGGCAGATGACCGCGATCAGAAACCGGGTCATCCGCCTGGTCCACCGCTGAAAGCTGCCGAATAGAACTGGGTCAACCGCCGGAAAGCCCTTATAACCGGGTCCAGGACTGGTGCGCGCAGATATGATGCTCGCACCCTTTGACCTTGAGCGTATCGCCCTGCAAGGTCATCTGCGGTACCGCGTCCACATTGATCAACGGCACCCAGAACTCACCGCCGCCATAGCTACCGCCGCCTTGGCTGGACACGTCCCAGAACAGCTTTTTGCCAATATTGGGCGTCTGCACCTCTTTCCCCGAGGAATCATAGGCCGACAGAATCTGACCGCAGAATTTGTCGCCGCACGCAGTGATCTTGATATGCGAGGTTAGGTTCTTGCGGTCCGGTTCAGTCTTCCACACTCCGACAATCGGATCATCTGACGCGAGCGCTGGCATCGCGCTCAGAACAATTGCGGCAACTGCCAGTTTCAAAGCAATACGCATCACCAGACCTCTAACCATTGGGGGCAGTATAACAGGTTATGCAGCTTGGGCATCCGATTGCTGACGGCTCCACAACTGGGCGTAGCGGCCCTGACGTTCCAGCAGCTCGTCATGGGTGCCCTGCTCCAGAATCTCACCTTGTTCCAGCACCACGATCCGGTCCGCTTCGGCGATGGTACTCAGACGGTGGGCGATGGTCAGAACCGTGCGCCCTTCGCCCGCGCGGGCCAGCGCATCTTTGATGTCCTGCTCGGTGTCTGTATCCAGCGCCGAGGTCGCCTCGTCCAGCAACAGGATCGGCGGGTTCTTGAGCAAAGTACGTGCGATCCCGACGCGCTGCTTTTCTCCGCCCGACAGCTTCAGGCCGCGTTCGCCGACCTTCGTGTCATAGCCTTCGGGCAGGGTCACGATGAAGTCGTGAATCTGCGCAGCCCTTGCGGCGGCCTCAACATCCTCTTGCGTGGCCCCATCGCGGCCATAGGCAATGTTGTAGCGGATCGTGTCGTTGAACAGGACGGTGTCCTGCGGCACCACGCCGATCGCAGAATGCAGGCTGGTTTGCGAGACATCCCGCACATCCTGCCCGTCAATCTTCAGCGCCCCACCTGTCACGTCATAGAAGCGGAACAACAACCGCCCAATGGTGGATTTGCCCGAACCTGTCGCCCCAACGATAGCCACCGTCTGCCCCGCCGGTACGGTCAGCGACACACCCTTCAGGATTTCCCGGTCTGCGTCATAGCCAAAGCGCACATCCTGCAACGTCACCTCGCCACCCGTCACCTTTAGCGCGGGCGCATTGGGCTTATCCGTCACCTCGGCGGGTTGTTCCAGCAGATCGAACATCTGCCCCATATCGACCAGAGCCTGCCGGATCTCACGATAGACCGTGCCCAGAAAGTTCAGCGGCACGGTAATCTGGATCATGTAGGCGTTGACCATGACGAAATCACCCACCGTCAGCGCTCCATTCTGCACGCCGATTGCGGCCAAAACCATGACCCCGATCAGCCCGCAAGTGATCAGGAACGACTGTCCGAAATTCAAAAAAGCCAGCGAATACGCCGTCTTGAGCGCTGCCCCCGCATAGGCCTTCATAGACACATCATAGCGTTCAGCTTCGCGCGTTTCGGCGTTGAAATATTTGACGGTTTCGAAGTTCAGCAGGCTGTCTATGGCACGTTGATTGGCCTCGGTGTCCTGATCGTTCATCTCCCGGCGCAGTTTCACCCGCCATTCGGTCACGGCAAAGGTGAACCAGATGTAAAGCGCGATGGTGACGGCTACGACGACCAGATACCACACGTCGAACAGCCACATCAGAATGATCGCGACCAGCAACAGTTCGAGTATCAACGGCCCGATGGAGAACAGCAGGAACCGCAAAAGAAACTCGACACCCTTCACACCGCGCTCGATAATGCGGCTAAGGCCGCCGGTGCGGCGGGTCACGTGATAGCGCATCGACAGTTGGTGTATGTGCTGGAAGGTCTCTAGCGCCAAGGCGCGCAGGGCGCGTTGACCCACGGGCGCAAAGGCCGCGTCGCGCAGCTGCTGAAAGCCAACATTCATCATGCGTGCGATGCCATAGGCAACGGTCAGGCCGACGGCCCCCAACGCCAGCGGCGGCACGCCGTCTCCGGCCAGGCTGTCCACCGCATCGCGATAAAGGATGGGTGTGCACACCGCGATCACCTTGGCCAGCACCAGCATGGCCATGGCGATCACAACACGCCGTTTCACCCAAGGCTCATCATCTGGCCAAAGGTAGGGCGCGACCTTACGGATCGTGCGCCAACCCGACCGTCGCTCGTCGGTTTCAGGCTTATCTGCGGATAGCATAGGGGCTGCTCGTCTCATCACGTACCAGAACTGCGGTCAGAGATTAGCCCCTGACCCAAGAGGGCCAGAGGTACAGGATTATTCAGGAATGGTGAAGACCTGCCCCGGATAGATCAGATCAGGGTCGCGGATGGCGCTGCGGTTGGCCTCAAACACGCGCACAAACAGCAGACCGTCGCCATAACGTTCCCGCGATATCGCCCAGAGCGTATCGCCCTCTTGCACGGTAACGGATCGGATAGCCGGGGCCTCAGCCGTGGTGGCGGCCGCGTTGGATGCCTCGGCCGCGCGCAGAACCTCCAGCGGTTCGCGTTTGAACGGCGTCTCAAGCCGGCTGACAACGGTACCGTCAGAGCCCACCTCATCCACCCGCAGGGTATAGACGCCGGGGTCGACATCCTCCAGCTCGCTACGCCATTTGCCGTCATCGGCAGGCGGCAGGTCATCCACCAACTTATTGTTGAGGTAAAGCCGAACGACCGAGCCATCCGGCACGCGCCCGGTCAGCTCCACATCTCCAGTGTCCGAATACCCAATCGTATCCAGTGCTACCTGATCCGCGTCTTCCTGAGGTGTTGCAGGCTGCACCAGCTCGACCCCATCTTCACCTGAGCGCAGGATTGCAACCTGCTGTTCCGGTTCCTCTTTTTTGGGCTCTGGTTCCACTGCGGTGATCTGCTCGTCCGCCGCGAGTTCTTCAGGAGCTTCTGCAGCCTGTTCTTCCTCGGACGCAGTGTTCTCTGCAATCTGTGTGCCTTCATCCGCCGATGGCGCAACGTCTTCCTGCACGGTCGCCGGGGGTTCATCCTGGACCGGCTCAGCCTCCACCACAGGTTTGGGCAAGGCTGCGATCAGGTAGTCATCCGAGCGCACGGGCTGATCCTGCCCATCGGTTTCAAGCGTCAAACCACGCGCTGCACTAGAAAACGGGATAAGGACGAATTCGGCAAACTGCCCGCTGCGATCCACGGTGAAACTGTGAACCGTTTTGCCATCCAGCAGCACCCGCACCACCGAGCCCGGCTCGGCGTTGCCCGACAGCACCGCATTACCGTCGGGCTCGACAAAGATCTGATCAAGGCTGGGCGGGATTGTCTCAGGCGCGGCCTCGGCCACGTCTTCCGTTGCTGGCTCAGCCTCAGCCGGAGCAGCATCCTCAGCCACTTCCGGTTCTGACGGTGCGGTCGTCTCGGGCTGCGTTGAAGCAACGGGTTCTTCGGACGCAGCCGGTTCCTCCACCGCGGCCGGCGCTTGCGCACTTTCGGTCGGCGCGGGTTGTTCGGGGTTGGCTTCTGCTTGTGGAGCAGGGTCTTCGGCCACAGGATCGAACGCGCCGGACAGATAGGCCCCGCCCGCCCCGATCAAAACCACTATTCCGGCGATCACCCCCCAGGTGAAAGTACCGGAGCTTTCGCGTCCAGACTGATCGTCCATTCTTTTCCTTCCACTCCGCAGCGCAAATGCTTTGACTTACACGCATTCTGCCTGACGGTTGAGCCAATCTATCAATCTCGCTATCAGGGGTCAAAACCCCAGATACAACCCCGGAGAGCCTATATAATGACCCAGAAATCTGTCTGTGTGTATTGCGGGTCACGCAATGGTGTTAATGCGGCTTATGCGCAGGCTGCAAACCGGTTCGGACAGTTGCTGGCGCAAGAGGGCTGGCGACTGGTCTACGGCGCCGGAGATGTAGGTCTGATGGGCGAAGTCGCCCGCGCCACGCAGGATGCTGGTGGTGACACGTTTGGCGTCATCCCCGTGCACCTGCTGCAACGCGAGGTTGGCAAGACCGACCTGACCCGCTTTGTCGTGACCGAAACGATGCATGAGCGCAAAAAGGTCATGATCATGAATGCGGATGCGGTCGTTGTGCTGCCTGGCGGCCCCGGCTCGCTGGACGAACTGTTCGAGGCGCTGACTTGGCGGCAGTTGGGCCTGCATGACAAACCCATTCTGGTGATAAATGTGGATGGCTACTGGGACGCGTTGTACGACCTCTTGCAGCAGGTCATAGGTCAGGGCTTTGCTGATGCATCGCTGGGTGATTTCATCACATGGGTCGATGGGCCGGATGCAGCCATGATCAATCTGCGGCATTTGTTGGAACCCAGCATAGGGTAAGCAGGCGACCACGTCACCTGCTTTCAAAACTCCGCTTAAGTCGCTGGTTTCAAACGATTGATCAGCACCTGCTCGACCTTGTGGAGCGGATGATTTGTCAACGTCTTGTCGACCTCGGCGACTACTTTGCTCAGCACCTCTCCATGAAGGCGGCGGCGCAGCAGGCCCAGAACATGCGGACTGGCTACCAAAACAAGGCGTTGATACGCGCCTTTCAGCCCCTTGCGGTTCAACAGATTGGCCACATCCTGCACGAACAGGGATTTCGCATGCGCTTTCCACTTGGGTTCTTCAACGGCAGATTTCTGGTTCGGACCCGCATCCGCCCGTCGCCCGGCGCGATCTGAGGGCTTGCTGCTGGCCCCATCGGTTTCTTCAACGGAGACAACCACCAGATTGGGGTCTTCGGCATCGGTGATATTCTCCATGAACAAAGCCTTTTCGCCATCTGCGATGACAATCCAAGTTCCCTGTGAAAGTGCGACCATCGTGATCTCCTGCTATGGTTTTATGTGACCATCCCTTGTTCAACGGATATAGGTATCTCGTTGCGCGCCAACGGTTTTTCGGCGCGCTGCTTGAGTGTTTTTAATAGATTGGCGGTACTCTCCCTCCGCCCTATATAGCTAGGGACTACAGTGGCCCGTACAATACGCACTCAGATTAATTCGAATTTATCGGCGAGAAATTACCGGTCAGCAAGAGATCAGACGTCAAGCAAATCCAAATGCTAATACGTGAGCCGAAGAGCAGATTGCGCGGCATAATGTGTGGAAATCATTGTTCACATTGCGGGCATCTCTGCCATTCGAGGAAAGCCTTAAGCCCACATTCTCAAATTTCCAAAGACTATTTCTGAACTTTGACAGGTACGTGAAACCCTCAAGCTCCGGCCGTCCGAAATCAATCCCGGTAGACGCAATCACACCGATGCTATACCGTTAGCCGAAGGCAGATCAGGCAGAAGCAATTCCTTTCCATCTTCGAGGGAAATACAATGCCGCGAAAACCACCGAAAAACGATAGCGAAAGCTCTGTAGTTGACTTAGGCGTGCTTGCGTCAAAAAAGAACTTCGATAGCTTTATAGATCACCTTTTCACTGAAGAGGAGAATGTTCCTCACTTCGATTTTTTTTCCGCCAAGGGAAAACAGGCTCCGGTTCATGTTATTGGCAGCGATGTCAGCGAGGATGTTATTCTCACTGACTTGGACGATGTCGCCGAAATGGGTGGCGGGAACGACGTGGTCGTCGGACTGTATGGGAATGACACGATCTCGGGCGGTGATGGTGGCGACTATTTGTTCGGAGATACGGATTGGGCAGTTGGTTCTGGCCAGAGCTCTGACGATATTCTGAACGGCGGAGCAGACGATGACCTGATCGTTGGCGACGCTCCGAACCTATACGGAGACACTGTCGGAGGGAACGATATCATTATCGGAGGGGCTGGAAACGACGACCTCTGGGGAGATGGTTCTCTCTTTGACGAGGCCGTGGGAGGAGCCGATAGTTTCGTTTTTAACCCGAATAGTGGGCTAGATACCGTCCATGACTTTGAAGTGGGTAAAGATAAACTGGACATTTCCGGCTATGGTATTGCCGAGACAGACTCCTTGTCGCTGAATATTCAAGAGATAGACGGTAACACGATCATCGACCTTGATGGCACCGCTTTAGACTTAGACGAAATTACACTGCTGGGAGTAGTCGGAATAAGTGCTGACGATTTCGTATTTGCCTAGTGTGGAAGATCGTTTGAACCACCATTGATGCAGTCATTCGCCGCGCTTGATCCAAACGTCTTCTTTGGGCTCAAACAGTCATCGAAAGAACTGCTGCGGCAACCCCTATCACCTTAAGCACTCGTCACGTAACGAAAAAGGCCCACTCACTTACGCAAGTAGGCCCTCAAAAAAGTACTACCGGTCAGCCGATCACATCCGCGAGGCGACGTTTTCCCAGTTGACCAGATTGTCCAGGAAGTTTGTCAGGTAGGCCGGACGCTTGTTGCGGAAGTCGATGTAGTAGGAATGCTCCCACACATCGCAACCCAGCAACGCAGTCTGACCAAAGCACAGCGGGTTCACGCCGTTTTCGGTCTTGGTGACAGCCAGCGAGCCGTCTGCGTTCTTGACCAGCCACGCCCAGCCCGAGCCGAACTGACCGGCACCTGCAGCGCTGAATTGCGATTTGAATTCGTCGACCGAGCCAAAGCTTTCGACCAGAGCCTTCTCCAGCTCACCGGGCATGGCGCTCACGCCGGGGCCCATCATCTCCCAGAACTGGTTGTGGTTCCACAACTGGCTGATGTTGTTGAAGATACCGTTCTGAGCGACAGCATTTGCGTCATAGGTGCCCACGATGATCTCTTCCAGCGACTTGCCGTCCCATTCGGTGCCAGCGATCAGCTTGTTGCCGTTGTCGACATAGGCCTTGTGGTGCAGGTCGTGGTGATATTCCAATGTTTCCGCGGACATGCCCTTGGCTGCCAGCGCGTCATGTGCATAAGGAAGATCAGGAAGTTCAAAAGCCATCTCGGCCCCCTGTTGAAATGATTGTTGCGGTTCCAAAGGTTAAATGCTTTGGCAACGGCCATAGGTCAAGGGCAGAGATCACAAAACCGAAAGGTCCGCGATGCTTACACAGGCGCGCAAGATGTTTTACCGCGCCCGCGGGTACTATGCTGGGTCCCTGAATGGTGAAGCGTTTCACCTGGATCCCTATCACTCGAAATTCTGGCGCAGGGCAACTGCAGGAAAGTGGGAGCCAGAGACATTCGCGGTTCTGGATGAGCACCTTTCACCCGACCGCGACTATCTGGATATCGGTGCGTGGATCGGGCCAACGGTTCTGTATGGCGCACGCCGTGCACGGCAGGTCTGGTGTTTCGAGCCTGATCCCACGGCGTTCCGCTATCTGGCGTGGAACCTGGATCTGAATGACATCCGCAATGTCTCGGCCTTTGGGGTGGCCTTGTCGGATCAGTTCGGCGTCGCCCGTATGGCCTCAGTCCGGGGTGAGCCCGGCGATTCCACCAGCTCGCTGCTGCATGATGGCGCTCATGGTACTGACGCGCTGACCATCGCTTGGGATCAATTCCAGGCGGTGAATGACCTGTCCCAAGTGTCACTGGTCAAGATGGATATTGAGGGCGCCGAATTCACCGTGCTGCCCAGCCTGATATCATTTCTGGAGGAACACCGTCCGGCCCTGTACCTGTCGACCCACGCGCCTTTGTTGCCAGAGGAGCAGCGCGCCGACAGGATGGCAGCACTGGCGCAACTCTTGTCATTCTATAAGTCCTGCAAGGATGCGACCGGGGCCGAGGTCGGATTGCAGTCCTTTACCTCAGCCCCTGCCCTGACCGGTTTCCAAACATTCCTTCTGAACGGCTAAATGCCGATCTGACGTTCCTTCGTTCAATACAGGTTCGGACTGGGAACCGGTTTACACCGTCCGACACCACTGGGGCGGTTTACAACGTCCACCATTGGAAACCGGGCTGTCATGTCAAACTTGTTTGTCTTCGGGTCCAGACGCGCCATGTAGGACACCCGAAGCTTTTGGGTCGTGCTGGTCGACAGCGTCACTTTCCATTGCACCTGATACTGGTCTTTTCGGTTGACCTTGAATTTTGTGTCCATCGGTTTTTCATCCGACCAGCCTTTGTATTCGTTGTAAGAGGCAATCGCCCCATCGTAGGCGCGCGCGCGCTTGTTGTCGGCATCCACGCTCAGCAATACCCGAGGGGGAATCCAGCCCTGCGCTTCCATGCTATGCAATTCACAGTCATAGTTTACAATTTCCGCCTGAGCCATTGTTCCGGCGATAGAAAATGCCAGCGCGACGAGTGCAACTTTCATCTATATTTTTCCTTCATTTGGTTAATTTGGTGTAGGAACTGCTCTGCAATTCCCCTCTGCGAAACCGGTACGTGAAAATACAGCTAGGTAGGATTCCGACCGGGCTGTCGCTTTCATATTTTTGCGATCCAAGAAAACCGCGAACTCCTGATCCTTCAGATCAACAACGTCTGAGCGTGATGCACCGGAAGAAAGAGTGCGCCCTATATCAGAATAGACATAGTCTTTTCCGGACCACGCGATTGACAGGTTTCGGACGCCGTCGCGCTTGATGCGGGCGTGCCCTGGCAGTGTATCGACATTTGGCAGCTGCACCTCGTGAAGATAGGCAGACCGGCCATATTCATCGACTGAAAAGACAAGATGCTGAGGCGTAGGGCTGCTGACAATACCCGGACCGAAATCGCACTCGAACGTCTCTTTGAAAGTTTGAGAGAGTGAAGCGACCGGGATGATGGTTAAAGCACCAATGAGAGCAATTGCGCTTGAATTGGGCCTCACTTGCCAACCCTTTCGCTATTCAACTTGAAAACTCAATCTCAACGCAGGTCCCGTTCGCATTGCCATCATGGGACGTCTGTACATTGGATCTTGAACTCGCAATTGCGCGCATAGTCTGGCGATTCAAAAAGATTGAAAATTCTTGACGCCCAATATCCAGAACTTTGGTTCTGGGGTCGCCAACCCTGGTACGACGACCGTTTTCGGAAAACGTATACGGCTCGCCGAACCAACTGAATGAAAGTAGACGATAGCTGGTTCTGTTGATCGAAGCCCAGGTTTTCGGAGTATTGATTCCCTGCATTTCAACTTCGTGAAGCACAACGGAACGTTGACTTTCATCAACTGAAAAAACGACTCGCGTTGGTGTTGGACGGTTTACCAGGCCTTTACCGAAGACACATTCAAACGATTCTGCATATGTCTCGGAAGTGGCAAAGTTTGGCAGGCTCAGACCGGCAATGAAGCCATACACAAGTAATTTTGAAATTCTCATTACCGACGTCACTATTAATATATCGTCTATTGCTACCGCATAGGTCAGGCACCCGCAATGGGGGAAAAGAACGTAGCACGGCACGACAATAAATTGTGCTGCAAAGTAGGCTTTACCGACTAATTGGGCGCTCAAAAAGAAAGGCCACCAGTACAAGACATGGTGGCCCTACTTCAAAACGATAAAGGTTCAGATTCAGTAGATCCCGACCTCGCTGCCCGGTTGTGCGGCCACTTTAAGCAAGTTGAACGCGTAATCCGCAGCCGAACGGAAACAGACGACGCGGAAGGTCTCGGCGTCGTCCATCCAGAACGCCCCTGCGATCTGTGCAAGGCGCGAGCGGCGGATTTGACCGGGTTGGAAGGCCTCGGCCGACAGCTCGACCGGGGCAATTTTTCCCAGAACCTCGCGGGCACTGGTGCCCGAGACACGGAACACAGCCCGCGCGTCCGACACGTTTACAGCCAACGAATGGGTGCCGCTTAGTGTCTTGGTCATGGCCGCCAGCTTGGCGTCGACTTCGGCATAGGGCACCAGCACTAGCAATTCGTCCGAGGACATCCAGCACACGCCGGACTCACCTTCCACGAAAGCTTCGCGCTGACCGGGCATTTTTTGCCCGGTTGCGTCTTTGACGGCCTTCGCCAGCGCCTTATCGGACAGATCGCCGCGCAGCGTGATCATGCCTTGCAGGCCGCATTCTTCGACTTTGGCGATGCCCTCAAAGCTGGCGTGGTTCAGTGCGCTGATGGGTTCAGACATTCTGCTTCTCCCCGTCTTTGTCGTAAAAGATCGGGTCAACGATCTTGGCTTTGTAGGTTTTGCCGTCGGTGCCCGGGAACTCGACAATCTCGCCCATCCGGTCAGGACCGTGCTTGATCAGGCCCATGGCGATGCCTTTGCCCAGATTGGCCGAGTAATAGGTCGAGGTCACACGCCCGATCATGTTACGCTGACCGTTGGCATTGACGCCCTCGCCCACTGCGTAGGCACCGTCGGGAAGGACAGAACCATCCACAGTCTCAAGCCCGACCAGTTTCCAACGGTCCGGATCGGCCATGTGGCTGCGTGTATGAGCGCGTTTGCCCAGATAGTCCTCTTTCTTTTTCGACAGCGCCCAGTGTAGCCCCAGATCTTGCGGGATCACGGTGCCGTCTGTCTCGTCTCCGATCATGATAAAGCCCTTTTCGGCCCGCAGGATGTGCAGACATTCGGTGCCGTAGGGCATCACGCCGAACTCTTTGCCTGCGTCCATCAGAGCGTCCCAGAAGGCCTGACCCTGAGATGCGGGAACCGCGATCTCATAGGACAGCTCGCCCGAGAACGAGATGCGATAGGCCCGCGCGTCGAACGCGCCGATCTTGCCATCGCGCCATTCCATGAATGGCAGCGCCTCTTTCGACAGATCCATGCCGCCGCCCGCCTGTGCGTTCAGCTTGTCCAGCACCTTACGAGCGTTGGGGCCGACCACGGCGACCTGTGCGTATTGCTCGGTCACGTTGGCGACGTAGACTTTCCAGTCCCACCACTCGGTCTGCAGCCACTCCTCCATGTGACCATGGATACGCTCGGCACCGCCGGTGGTGGTGTGGCACAGCCACGTGTCCTCATCGATGCGGGCAACAACGCCGTCGTCGATCAGGAAGCCGTTTTCCGAGCACATCAGGCCATAGCGGCATTTGCCGACCTTTAGCGTGGACATCATGTTGGTATACAGCATGTCCAGGAACTTGCCCGCATCGGGGCCCTTGACGATCAGCTTACCCAGCGTCGAGGCATCCAGCAGGCCGAGGTTTTCACGGGTGTTCTTCACCTCGCGATTGACCGCGTCATGGACGGATTCGCCGGGACGAACATAGGCATAGGTCCGGCGCCAGTGGCCGACCGGCTCCCAATCGGCGCCGTTCTTGTCGTGCCAGTTGTGCATAGGAGTCTGACGGATCGGCTGGAACACCTCACCACGCGCTTCACCGCCAATCGAAGCCATCGAGATGGGTGTGTAAGGCGGACGGAAGGTGGTTGTACCGACCTTCGGGATTTCCTTGTCCAATGCATCAGCAAGGATCGCCAAGCCGTTGATGTTGCTCAGCTTACCCTGATCGGTTGCCATACCCAGCGTGGTGTAACGCTTGGTGTGCTCGACGCTTTCGTAACCCTCGCGCGCGGCCAATTGTACGTCGGATACTTTGACGTCGTTCTGGAAATCCAGCCAAGATTTCATCCGCAAACCGATCTCGGCATTGGCGGGCATCAACCAAACCGCCGCCATCGGAGCCTCAGCCGTGGTCTCACCGACCGGAGCCTTGGTGCGTTTCGCTGTGAAACCAGCCGCCTTGGCTGCTGCCTTGCCCGCTGCATCCGCGTCGGTCAGAACATCGCCCAGCGCCAGCGGACCATTCGACGAGCCCGCGGCCAGCACGAACCCTTCACCATCAGCGCCCAGAGGAGGCCGCGACGGGTCAGGCCGGAAATGCGCCTGCGCCTCATCCCAGATCAGTTTGCCGCCGCAATGCGACCACATATGCACGACCGGAGACCAGCCGCCCGACATGGCGACCGCGTCGCACTCGACCTCTTCGCGTGCACCGCCGATGCCTTCTTGATTGCACAGTTCGACCTTTTTGACGCGTTTGCCGCCCTTGACCTTGGCAATGGCTTTGCCCGGATCGACCTGAATGGCAAGCTGGCGCGCCTCATCGGCCAACGGTCCGGCTGTCGTGCGCGCATCCACGATACGCAGAACCTCGACACCGGCCTGTTTCAGGATGATCGCAGTGCGATAGGCGTCATCATTGTTGGTCGCAACGATTACGCGGTCGCCGGGGGTCACGCCCCAGTTCACCACATAGTCGCGCATGGCCGAGGCCAGCATCACGCCCGGCACATCGTTGCCCGCAAAGGACAGCGGACGCTCGATCGCGCCGGTGGCAGTTACAACCTGTTTGGCGCGGATGCGCCACAGCCGGTGACGTGGGCCCTGAGTGCCCGGCTTGTGGTCGGTCAAACGCTCATATCCCAGCACGTAACCGTGGTCATAAACCCCGGCCCCCATGCAACGATTGCGCATCGTGACGTTGTCCATTGCTTCGAGTTCGGAAACCAATTGTTCCACGAACTTATCCACAGGCTCATCATTGATCGTACCACCGTCAACCGGAGCCCGGCCACCCCAATGGGCAGTCTGCTCGATCAGCATGACTTTGGCACCGGACGCGGCTGCCACTTTCGCAGCCTGAAGACCCGCTACACCGCCGCCGATTACCAGAACATCGGTGAAGTGGTAGAAGTGCTCGTACGTGTCCGCATCGCGGTTGTCCTTGTCAGGCGCTTTGCCAAGACCCGCGGACTGACGGATGAACGGCTCGTAGACGTGTTTCCAGAACGGCTTGGGATGAATGAACATCTTGTAGTAGAAGCCCGCCGGCAAGAAGCGCGACAGGTGGGTGTTGATCGACCCGATATCAAACTCGAGGTTCGGCCAGTGGTTCTGCGAGATCGAGGTCAAGCCATTGAACAGCTCGGTCGTGGTTGCGCGCTGGTTCGGCTCGAACCGGTTGCCCTGCCCCAGACCGACCAGAGCGTTCGGCTCTTCCGCGCCGCTGGCGACAACGCCGCGCGGACGGTGATATTTGAACGATCGGCCCATCATCATTTGATCATTGGCCAGCAGGGCCGAGGCCAGCGTGTCGCCCTCATAGCCCTGCATCGAGGTGCCGTTGAAACTGAATGTAACCTGTTTCGACCGGTCGATCAGCCGGCCTTGATTTGCGAGACGGGTGCTCATGTTGCGGACCTTTCGCAGGCGGAATTACGGGTGGCTGGGCGGATCATTCGAACTCTCTCCAGGTCCAGCCGGGGCGCTTGGCGGTGATCGCCTCGCGGATTTCTTGCGGTGGCTCGGTGGTCTGAGCGGAATAGGTACCGAAGACTTCGAGCGTGTCGGTCGCACGCGCCGCGTGGAACCACTTTCCGCAACCATTGGCGTGGCGCCAGCGTTCGAAGTGAACGCCTTTGGGGTTTTCACGCATGAACAGGTAGTCGTGGAACTCATCATCCGACGAGCCGGGGCCATAGCGCTTGAGATGCGCCTCGCCGCCAGCGGCCAGTTCGGTTTCTTCGGCATCGACGCCGCAATATGGGCAATTCAGGATCAGCATCTGGTCATCCTTTCGGCAGCAGGTACACGGCAGTGTCCTGCGAAATCAGCGTGTCGGGCGCGTAAGATTTTTCGACGAAAAATCTCATCAGTGCGCCACCCCGGCGGCGACGCTTTCGTCGATGAAGCGGCCTTCTTTGAAGCGGTCCATCGTGAAGGCTTCGGTCAGCGGCGAATGACCCGTAGCCATCAGCTGCGCCATACCCCAGCCCGAGCCCGGAATGGCCTTGAAGCCGCCCGTGCCCCAACCAGCGTTGATAAAGCATCCACCCAGAGGCGTTTTCGACAGGATGGGTGAGCGGTCGCCGGTCATGTCCACGATCCCGCCCCACTGGCGCAGCATCTTCAGGCGCGAGATCATAGGGAAGGTCTCGACCAGCGCCCGCACGGTTTCTTCGATATGATGGAACGAACCGCGCTGGGTGAAGTTGTTGTAAGCGTCAGTGCCGCCACCGATGACCATCTCACCCTTGTCGGATTGCGACATGTAGCCGTGCACAGTGTTGGCCATCACAACCACGTCCATGCAGGGTTTGATCGGTTCGGACACCAGCGCCTGCAGTGCCACGGCCTCAAGCGGCAAACGGAAGCCCGCCATCTCGGCCAGCTGACCGGAATGGCCTGCGACCACAATGCCCAGCTTGTCACAGTCGATCGCGCCTTTGGTGGTGTCGACGCCCACAACGCGGCCATTTTCCTGCCGCACGCCGGTGACTTCGCATTGCTGGATGATGTCCATTCCCATGGCCGAACAGGCACGGGCGTAACCCCAGGCCACCGCATCGTGACGCGCGGTACCACCGCGTTCCTGCCACAGACCGCCCAAAACCGGATAGCGCGGCCCGTCCAGATTGATGATCGGCACCAGCTCTTTGACGCGCTCGGGCGTGATCCACTCGGTCTTCACACCTTGCAACGCGTTGGCATGGGCCGTGCGCTGATAGCCGCGGATCTCGTGCTGGGTCTGCGCCAACATGATTACGCCACGCGGGCTAAACATGATATTGTAGTTCAGATCCTGGCTCAGATCCTCGTAGAGGCTGCGTGCCTTTTCGTACAACGCCGCCGACGGATCCTGCAAATAGTTCGACCGGATGATGGTCGTGTTCCGGCCGGTATTGCCGCCACCCAGCCAGCCTTTTTCGATCACGGCGACATTCTGAATGCCGTAATTTTTACCTAAGTAATACGCCGTAGCCAAACCATGACCACCGGCACCGACGATGATCACGTCGTATTTCTTCTTAGGCTCGGGCGAACGCCAAGCGCGTTCCCACCCGGTGTGATAGCGCAGCGCTTCACGCGCCACAGCAAAGGCTGAATAGTGTTTCATAAGCGAATCCATCCGGTTCGGTGATTGTGCGAAGGTATGCCGCGTAACGACACTATACCCCTGCCGTTCAACGCCGTAATATCGCACTATTGCGACATAGCGCCCAATATTGCGTGTTGTAATCGTCTCGCGGCCATTTGTCCCTTTTTTCTACGCGCCTGCAGGTCTAAGTCAGGGCAGCTATACTGGAGCTGTCATGACTTTCTGGGCCCTCTTGATCCTCACCGCGCTGCTGATTGCCGCGTTCCTTGGCTATGCGATGTTCAGGGGGCGTAAAAACCGTGAACCCGCCGCAGCCTACGACCTGCGTGTGTATCGCGAGCAACTGGCAGGTGTTGATCGCGATCTGGCGCGGGGCGTCGTCAGCGAAGCGGACGCAGAACGTGTGCGAACCGAAATCTCGCGCCGCATTCTGGCCGCTGACGCGCAGATGCAGGCGCAAACGGATCAGGATGGACCGCCGCTCTGGGCCAATGTCGTCGCAATCTCGGTCGTTGCTGCCGTTTTAGTAGGCGGCGGATTCTGGATGTATCGTCAGATGGGCGCGGCCGGACTACCGGATCAGCCACTGGAGCTGCGCAAGGAGATGGCCGAAGCCTTACGGGCCGACCGCCCCAGCCAGGCTCAGGTCGAGGCCGACCTACCCGCCGCTCCACAGCCGCAACTGGACGAAAGCTACGCTGCCCTACTGGAGCAATTGCGTGAGACAGTCTCGGCACGCCCCGACGACCTGCAAGGCCATATCCTGCTGGCGCAACATGAGGCAAACGCAGGGAATTTCCGGGCTGCCTACGCCGCGCAGCAGCGGGTGATCGAACTTTCCGGTGACGCCGCTCCGGCGGATGCCTATTCGCATCTGGCCGAGATGATGATCCTGTCGGCAAATGGCTATGTCTCGCCCGAGGCGGAAGAGGCGTTGAAGCAGGCATTGCAGCGTGATCCGCGTCATGGCCCTGCAAACTACTATCTGGGGCAAATGATGGTTCAGGTCGGGCGTCCTGACATCGGCTATCGCATCTGGATCGACGCCCTGCGCGTCGCCCCACCCAGCGCGCCTTGGGTCGAGGCCATCTACGCCCAGCTTGACGATCTGGCTTTCCGGGCAGGCGTGTTTAACCCGCCAAATATCCCGGCACCGTCCGGCCCTAGCCGTGAAGACATCGACGCCGCCGCGGCTTTGACGCCAGAGGAACGGCAAGAAATGATCCAAGGCATGGTCAACCAGCTGTCAGATCGTCTGGCCACCGAAGGCGGTCCGGTCGAGGATTGGGCGCAGCTTATTGCCGCTTTGGGGGTTCTGGGTGAAGGCCAGCGCGCGATTGATATCATGAAAGAAGCCGTGGACATCTTTGCAGGCGATACCGAGGCGCTGGAACTGCTTGACGCAGCCGCGTTTCAGGCCGGGATCGCGCAATGATCCACGACGCGTTTGAAGATTTCGCATCGGCTCTTGCACCAATGACGGCGCTGATGGGGCTGGATCTGGGGGAAAAGACCATTGGGGTCGCGGTCTCGGACCGGATGCGCGGCGTGGCCAGCCCTCTGGAGACTGTTCGACGCAAGAAATTCACGCTCGATTCCGCACGCCTGCTAGAGCTGATTGCAGAACGTGAAATTGGCGGAGTTATTCTGGGCCTGCCGAAAAACATGGACGGATCCGAAGGCCCCCGGTGCCAGTCTACCCGCGCTTTTGCCCGCAATATGATGCGTCTGACCGATGTCCCCATCGGGTTCTGGGACGAACGCCTCAGCACTGTTGCGGCAGAAAAAGCACTGCTTGAGGCGGATACGACACGAAAACGTCGCGGACAGGTTATTGATCACGTCGCCGCCGGTTATATCTTGCAAGGAGCGCTGGACAGGCTGCGCTTTCTGTAAGGACGGATGACGCCTATGACAAACATGGTCTGGAAACGGAATGAGGTCGAAAGCCCTTGTGTCCAGATTTGCGTCGTGCACCCGACAGAGCGGATCTGCACCGGCTGCTATCGCACCATCGACGAGATCTCGCGCTGGTCCAAGATGGACAGTTCCGAACGTGCCGAGATCATGGAGTCCCTGCCCGACCGCAAGCCGCAGCTTGCAAAACGGCGCGGCGGACGGTCGGCGCGTCTGAACAAATCCTGACCCTACCTCCCCGGTTCCCGACCCCTGTGCCGCGCCTGCGCCGTTGCAGGTTGGTCTGAACTCCAAGGGGGTCAAGTTCGAAGACATTTTGTGAGTGAGTGGCAACCCACAACGGCGCGTTTCGGCATTTTTGTTGCCTCGCGTGGTCGACGGGGCAAACATTGGGACACTAGATTTTTTCTGACTGGTCAATCAAGAACAACATGTCGCCAAATGGGCTGACTTGGCGTCAATCCGCCGATCCTGACACTAGCCAGCGGCAAGCCAGGTCTTTGCGTTATCTATCTCTTCTGCCGGGAAAAACTGGGTACGCGCACCCAGCACATGGCTTGCGACGCGTTGCGCCAGATGTTGCCACGCCTTGTCGCCCACGATAGCCGCGCGATCCAGCCGTCCGATATGGCCGCTTGCCAGTCGGAAATGCGCAGCTAAAGCCGTAAGGCCCCGCCAGCCGTCAAAAGCGCTGAGGTCGATCAGCAGACGAAACCCGGTCTTGTCGCGCAGCAGATCGTCCAGATGCGCCCCGGCCTTTTGGTATTCGTCGGGGTCCAGCTTGCCCAACAGGCTGATCTGAACACAGGGTCCGCCCAAATCGGTCACATGGATCGAGCCCAAGGATTCGCGCAACCACCGCCGCGCCTCTTCGATATCGGCCAGTTCGAAAACCTGCATTGGACAGGGCATGATCGGCGCGGCCAGACGAGTGCTGGTCTGCACCCACCCCTGATCAGCCACCACGGCGATCCGATCAAAGCCGCGCCAATGGCTGAGACCCAGCTTGGTATCCGACCACGCCGCCCCCAGGTCATAGCCCTTGAACTCGGGCTGAACGACGGCCATCAGGCGCACGGTCTCATGCTCTGCCAGCGCCGCTTCGATCGCTGGAACAAGCGTTTCGCTGTAATCGGTGCTGGTGACTTCGCCGGACAGCTCGACTTCAATCTGCGCGCCGTCCGAACTTGTGTGAACCGTAATCATACCCCTAAACCTCCAAACCAAAACAATGGCGGCAGGTTACGGAGATTCGATCCACTCGGCCACACCCCCTGCGCATTCGGGGCGGAAATAGGCAATCATCCGACCGTCCGGCCCAGCATTTGCACCATCCGGCCACGGCGCGACCCCGTGCAGGCAATGGCGATGCAGCAAATACGCCTCGCCAGGTTTGGCGGTCAGTTCGATACGCGGGCAGGTGTCGAACACCTCGCGTCGGAAGGTTTGGTAGATGTCGGTGATATCCACCTCGTGCAGCCTGTCGCGAGGGTGATCCTTCAGCGCTTCTGCAAAAGCGGTGCGCAGGATTTTGTGGCTGCCCTCCCACAGAACCATGGGTGAGGCATCAGCACTGGCATCGGTCAGCGGTATTCCCAATATCCACGCGTGCGGCTCATCCACGCGGCGGCGGCGGTCCGGTCCCGTCGGGCGCAGACCATCCACATGCGCCGCATCCCGATTGCGTCGATACCGCGCTGCCGCCTCATTCTCGCCCCGGCGCGGTTTGGGGTAGCCGGGATAGATGATCGAGACCTGACCTTTGTGCAAGGGCAGTGTTCCGTACTGTTCGACAATAAACCCCATGGCCTGCCCGGACAGGACATCCGACTGCCCGACCCGTCCCTGCGCATCATTGTCCAGTGCATCTACGCCGATGAACCAAGTGCCCTCGCAATCCACCCATTGTGCATGGGCCGGATCCGCCACCGAGGCGCGTGCCTGTGGCAAAGCGTGCCGCACCCAATCAGCCAAAACCGGATCATAGGGAAACTTCACCCAGCCCCTCTCGTGGAAATCCATCACAGCCCCACCGCCTTGCGTAGCATGTTCAGCGCGACCAATGTCAGAAAGACCGCAAAGACCCTTTTGAGTGGCTTCGGGTCCATCGCATGGGCCAGTTTTACGCCCCAAGGCGCCGTAATCATGGTCATTGCGACCACGATGGCCAAAGCAACCAGATTGACCGCGCCGATGGTCAGCGGCGGGCGGTGTTCGGGCGCGATGCCCAGAAACAGAAAGCCTATGACCGACGGCACGGCGATGATTACACCAAACCCGGCAGCCGTCGCGACGGCACGGTGAATTGGCGTGTTGAACAGGCTCATAAGCGGCACGCCGAAACTGCCCCCTCCGATGCCCATCAGGACCGACAGGAACCCAACGCCCGGAGATAGGACCGCACGCCGCACGCCCTTGGGCATCGCGTCACCTAGCCGCCATTCCGACTTGCCCAACCCCATATAGGCCCCTATTACCATCCCAAGTACGCCGAACAGCGCCTGCAATGCCTCGGTTCGCAGGGCCGACGCCACCATCACGCCGAGGATTGCGCCCAGCGCGATGCCCGGCCCCCAGCCTTGCAGGATCGACCAATCCACCGCACCTTTCTTGTTATGGGCCAGAACCGAGCGGATTGACGTGACAATGATTGTGGCCAGCGAAGTTGCAAGACACAGCTGCATCAGTTGCGGACCGCCATAACCAAGCGTTTGAAACGCATAGAAAAAGGCCGGAACCAGAACGATCCCACCGCCAACACCCAGCAATCCGGCCAACACGCCCGCGAACGCTCCGATCACAAGCAAAAGTGCCAGCATCTGAACCAGCAACATCGTCTCTGGCATCTTTCCCCCATCCCGACCCAAAGGCCGCGTTTTGAATTCTCACGCGTCAGTCAAAGGCGCAACGCGGTCGAGCGCCTGCAACATGACCTCAGGCCCTGCCCCGTCCTGCACGGCCCCTTCGGACAAGGCCCGTCGCCAGGCACGCGCGCCGGGACGCCCAGCGAACAGACCCAGCATATGGCGGGTGATCTGATGCAAACGCCCCCCCGCGGCAAGGTGCTGCTCGACATATGGCACGATTTTTTTGACCACATCGATCGGATCGGCGGCCTGCCCGACTCCGTAGATCAGCGGGTCCGCCTCTGCCAGAATATCGGCGGGCTGGTGATAGGCAGCTCGGCCGATCATGACACCATCCAGCCCTTGATCCAGATGCTCTTGCGCCTGTTTCAGCGAGATGATGCCGCCATTGATCGACACATGCATATCGCTGAACTGCGTCTTCATCCGGTGCACCAAATCATAATCGAGCGGCGGGATATCGCGGTTTTCCTTGGGGCTGAGCCCCTGCAGCCACGCCTTGCGCGCATGAATGGTGACGCGTTCGCACCCTGCCGCGCGTATGGCCTGAAGAAAGGCGGGCAGAACCTGCTCCGGGTCTTGATCATCAACGCCGATCCGGCATTTGACCGTGACCTCGACATCGACCGCATCGCGCATCGCGGCCACGCATTCGGCCACGCGGGCCGGGTCTTTCATCAGCACCGCGCCGAATGTGCCCGATTGCACGCGGTCCGACGGGCAGCCGCAGTTCAGATTGATCTCATCGTACCCGACCTCGCCTCCCAGACGCGCGGCTTTCGCCAGTTCGGCGGGGTCCGACCCACCCAGTTGCAGCGCTACGGGATGTTCCTGCGGGCTATAGTCCAACAGATGCAGCGCCCCGCCGCGTACCAGAGCGGGGGCCGTGACCATCTCGGTGTAAAGCAGGGTCTCGGCGCTCAGCAGACGGTGCAGATACCGGCAATGGCGGTCTGTCCAATCCATCATGGGGGCCACGCTCAGGCGCGCTGCATTTCGTATTTCGTTCGTCACCAGGTTCGCCTTACACGCTCAAGAAAGGCACCTTTACAAAGCATTTGGTGCCGAATTGCCGATTCGAGTGCGGCACCCTTTATCACATACGCTCGAAACGAACAGCAGCAGGCGACGAAACGCGGCCGCATTCGATCAAGGCCGGTCAACAGGCGAAAAGCGCGTCAGTACTTTTCCGTATGGGTCACAGCGCGCCACCCCTTGGGCAAAGGGGCGCTCAGCAACTCATGCGCGCGGGTTTTCATGACAACCGACGCGGGGTCGCCGCCACGCAGTTGATCTGCCGCCTCAAACGCTGCAATCGCCTGCTCGAACCGTTTGGCCCGGTAATGTGCCAGCCCTTGTTCGTAGGCCAAAATCCAGTCGTCAGGGGCGTCGAACCCATCTCTCATGCCGATCAGCTCATAAACCACCAGCTCCTGATCCCGCCCAAAGAGGGTCAGTGTGTCCAGTTCCCGCACGACAATCGCATCGCCCGCCTCGCGCCGCGTTTCCGGGCCGATCAGGATCAAAGTGCCAAAAGACCGGTTCGCCCCTTCCAACCGGCTGGCCACATTCACCACATCACCGATGGCCGTATAGTTGAGCCGCTGTTCCGAACCGATATTGCCCACCAGAGCTTCACCGCTGTTCAAACCGATGCGCACACGCAGGGGGTGCCCAGCGTCGTCCACGATACCGGCCTCATCGACAGCGGCGATCAGGTCCAACGCGGCGCGGCAAGCATTTTCGGCGTGATCGGCATCGGTACGCGGAGCGCCCCAGAACGCCATTACCGCATCCCCCATGAACTTGTCGATGGTGCCGTCATGGCGAGTAATCGCGGTCGATGCCGCGCTGAAAAACGGCTCCATCAATTGTACGATGCGCGGACCCAGCTTTTCGGACAGCCCAGTGAAGCCGGTCACATCGCAAAACAGGACTGAGATCCGTTTGATGTCCCCGCCCGGTTGCGATTTGATGCCCTCGGCAACCAGCATGCGCACCAGATCGGTCGGGACATATTTGCGAAAAGCCGACAAACCGGCCGCCATGCTCGCAGTTGCAGCAGACAGATTGGCCAGTTCGGACAGCTTCGAGGGCCTGCGCGAGATCTCTTCGACGTCAAACCGTTCGATTTTGTTTAGGTCTTCGGCGATGCGCGCCAGCGGTTTGGCCACAATGCTGCGTGCCAGCCAGATCGTCGACCCGATGGCCAAAGTCACCACGACGATAAGAATATACAGCAGGTTGATCAGCGTCTTGTCGATCCCTGACAAGAACGCAGATTCCGGGATCACCGTGGCCACCCGCCATCCATAAAACCCCAGCGGGGTCAGTGCGACCGCGTAGGGAACCCCGTCGATCACCACCCTCTGGTTCTGGCTGCCCGCCGCTTTGGCCTTGGAGCCGCCTAAAAGCTGTTCGCCCGAGATCATGGCAACTTCGTAAAGTTCGCCTTCGCCCATCCGCGCAGGCGTCACCTCATCCGCTTCTTGATCAGGAACAGCGATGACCTTGCCATCCGCGTCCAGAATAAAGGCCGCCCCGAACTCACCGGGGTTCAAAGTGGCCAGAAAGCGCGAAAGCCGGTCCGTTTCGATCGCGACGGCCAAGACACCTTCGCGTCTGCGGTTCACATCGACAGGTCCAGCAAACGCGTAAACGGTTTTGTTGCTGCCCGGCAAATCACGTGCTTCGATCCACCCCTGAGAGTTCAGACCCATGAAATTCCCAAACCACGCGTGGTCACGGGGGTCATAAGTGGTCTCCGAAAAGGTGCGCGCCTCAAACTGAATGTCGCCGGGGATGAAAATATACTGGTCCTTGCGCAACATGCGGTCGTGGATTTGGTCGTCAATTTCGACCATCTCAAGCCCACCATCACCCAGACGATGCGAGGCAAAGAAATTGCCGTCCGGCCAGCCAAAGAAAATCCACGAGATGTTGGGCTGTGCCTGCAATTGCGACAGAAACACGAATTCGCGCTTATCGGCCTGACGGGTCTCAATAACGTTTTGCACAAAGATCGTACGCACCGCCGCCCAGGCGGCCTCGGCCGAGCCCAGCGTCGCGCCCACCTCGGTGCGCACGGTATTGGCGATCTGCGTGTTGATTTCTGCAGCCAGCATACGGCTGTTATCGCGCGCCGTCGTCCACCACAAGGAATGGACCACAAACGTCGAGACGCCGATCGAGAAGGCAACCAGGATTGAGACAGCGATGCCGACGCTAAGTCGCATGAACGCTCCGAAAAAGTAACGTTTGACACAGTATTCCGTTCAGAACGGAAAAGAAGCAAAGCTTACTTTGATTTTGCGCGAAAATCTCACGCAAGTGTTAAAGATGCGTCATCACGCGTCATCGGCAAACCTGCAAGCAGAGGTAGAAACACCCGCGCAGGATTGCCACGCCGCAACCGCGCTGTGGATCACTGGCCATAGCGGCTCAGGATCATCTCAACGCTGCTGTTGATCGTGTCGGTCATTTCGGCCTCGCTCAGGACACTGCCGGTGAACACCATCGGCCAGAACGCCCGCGCCTTGATCAATCCGATGAACTCCTGCCCGGCGGCGTCGGGGTCGTCGATTTGCAACTGGCCGTCCTCTGACGCGTCCCGCAACATCCGAATGAACACCGAGGTCTTGTCCAGTTTGCCCTGCGCTGCCGCCGCAAGTTCGGGGCTGCGCAAAACTTCGCTGATCACCATACGCGACATTGCCATCACCTCGGGCAGCATCAGAATACGCCCTTCGGCCCAAGCCAGTTCAGTCAGTTGCTCGCGGATATCGCGGCCCTTTTCATAGCGGATATCCAGCACACCGGCGAACCGGTTCGACAGCTCCACCACGATAGACCGGAACAAATTTTCTTTGCTTTCGAAATACTTGTACAATGTACGCTTGGACACTTCGGCGCGAGCAGACACACGGTCCATACTGGCCGCCGCGAACCCCTTTTCCTGGAACTCGGCGACGGCAGCTTCGATGATCTGAGCGTGTTTGGCCGCATTCGGCGCGCTGATGTCGTTCATATCTGCAAGCTATAAGCCCATTGACAGAGCAAGGTCAAACACTAGGTAAACGCATGGGTTTACACTGATGGGAGCGTCACCTATTGTAAACCCGCAAGTTTACCGATTCAGGTAACCAGCCCAACATGGAGTATCCCCCTCATGTCACTGACCTTGAAACTGAACGGCCAGACCCACACGGTCGATGCCGAACCCGGCACGCCCCTTCTGTGGGTGATCCGGGATGAATTGAAGCTGACCGGAACCAAATTCGGCTGCGGCGTCGCGTCCTGCGGTGCGTGCACCGTGCATCTGAATGGCGAGCCCGTGCGCTCGTGCCAAACTTACATCGAAGATGTCGAAGATGCTGAGATCACGACGATCGAGGCCGTCGGCGACGACAAGATCGGTGCCGCAGTCCAGCAGGCCTGGGTCGAACTGGACGTGGTTCAGTGCGGCTATTGCCAGTCGGGCCAAGTGATGTCGGCTGTCGGGTTGCTGTCCGAAAACCCCAAGCCCTCGGCCGAGGAAATTGACGAATACATGTATGGCAACGCCTGTCGCTGTGCCACCTATCAACGCATCCGCGCCGGCGTCCAGCGCGCGTCCGAGATTCTGGAGGCCTGATCCATGACCATCAACACCTCTCGCCGTGGGTTTCTGAAAGGCGCCGCTGCTGCCGGTGCCGTACTGCTGGTCGGCGCCCGCCCCGATGGCGCGCTGGCGGCGGCCTCGTCCGAGACCGCTCAGTTCAACCCCTTCGTGAAAATCGATGCTGATGGCACAGTGACGGCCATCGTGAAGCATTTTGAAAAGGGTCAAGGCCCGGCCACCGGCCTGCCGACGCTGATCGCCGAGGAAATCGGCCTGACCATGGATCAGATCGAATATGAATTCGCGCCGTCGGACCCGAATGTCTATAACAACCTTCTGTTCGGTCCTTTCCAGGGCACCGGCGGATCTACCGCGATGGCGAATTCCTGGCTGCAATATCGCCAGGCAGGCGCTGCCGCACGCGAGATGCTGATCAACGCCGCCGCCCAAAGCTGGGGCGTGGATGCGTCGGGCATTACCATCGAAGAAGGCATCGTCAAGGCCGGTGACAAGTCCGCTCCGATTGCGGAGTTCGTGGCAGCCGCTGCTCAGCTAGAAGCGCCGGCCGAGCCACGCCTGAAAGACCCGTCCGAGTTCCGCCTGATCGGCAACGCAGCCGTGCGCCGCAAGGACTCGGCTATCAAGGGCAACGGTCAAGCGATGTATGCGATGGATGTGCATCTGCCGAACCAGATGGTCGCGATGATCAAGCGCCCGGAATCCAAGGGCGGTGTCGCACTTGGCTTTGATGACAGCGCATCGAAAGAGGTCAAAGGCTATATCAGTGCCGCCGTTCTGCCCAATCAGGCGGGCGTTGCGGTCTATGCCGAAAACACTTGGGCCGCGATCCAGGCGCGCGACGCGCTTGAGGTCGACTGGGACATGTCGGGGGCCGAGACCCGCGACTCGGATCAAATCAGGTCCGAGATCATGGCCGCGCTGGATGCTGAACCCACCTACAACGTGAACAAGGCGGATGTTGGAACGGTTTCGGCAGCCATCGACGGCGCGGATAAGGTGGTCGAAAAGACCTTCTACTTCCCACTGCTGGCCCACGCACCGATGGAGCCGTTGAACTGCACCATCGAACAAACTGCTGAGGGTGACATCGTCCTGCATGACGGCGCACAGATGCCGACGGGCCCTCATATGGCCTATCAGCAGATATTCCAGCTGCCACCCGAGAAGATCCACATCAAGACTATGCTGGCTGGTGGTTCCTTTGGCCGTCGCGCCACGCCCGATGCGGACTATCAGGTCGAAGCCGCGCTGGCCTTTGTGGTCACCGATCGCTCGCGCCCAGTGAAACTGGTCTGGACGCGGGAGGATGACATTCGCAGCGGTTACTATCGCCCCGCCTTTGGCCATAAAGTCCGTGTGGGTCTGGATACGGACGGTAAAATCGTTGGCTGGCAACATCAGATCGCCGGGCAATCGGTGATAAAAGGCACCGCGTTCGAGGCCGTTCTGGTGCATGACGGCGTCGATCACAGCTCGGTCGAAGGTGTGGCTGACAGCCCATATGCCATCCCTGGAATGGCCGTTGGCCTGACCGACACACCCAAGGCGACAACGGTTTTGTGGTGGCGCTCGGTGGGTCATACCCATACAGCCTATGCGATGGAAACTATGATGGACCTAGTGGCCGAAGCCGCAGGTCGTGACCCGGTTGAATTCCGTCTGGCCCATCTGTCGGACAGCGCCAACCCCGATCAGCAGCGCAAAGCCGCCGTTTTGAAACTGGCCGCTGAAAAAGCGGGCTGGGGCAATGCGCCTGCTGGCCGTTCGCAAGGAATCGCGGTGCATAAATCCTTTGGGTCTTATGCGGCCGAGGTCGTTGAAATCTCGGGCGATCCGGAAGACGGCATCAAGATCGAAAAGGTCACCTGTGCCGTGGATTGCGGCATCGCGGTGAACCCGGATGTGGTCAAAGCGCAGATGGAAGGCGGCATCGGCTATGGCATCGGCCATGTGATGCGTGACCAGATCACGCTGACAAGCGGGGCGGTCGATCAGTCCAACTTCCCGGATTACGAGCCGCTGCGCATCAGTGATATCGCCGCCATCGACGTGCATATCGTGCCCTCTGCCGAGGCGCCGACCGGTGTGGGCGAGCCCGGAACGCCTCCGTCGGCACCGGCACTGGCCAATGCGATCCACGCGATGTCAGGCGTTCTGGTGGCCGAGCATCCGATGGCCGAAAACGGTGTCAGCTTCGCCTGACCCCCTGCCCCGCGCCGCCTGAACTCGGCGCGGGGTTAATTTGATCAAATTTCGTGACAAGGCGCGCCGTGTCGACTAAACCTCGGGAGAACCACAATGATGGAGCCCCCGATGGACCTGAGCGCCTTGCACAGTTTTCGCGTTGCAGCCTGTGACCTGAACGGTCAGTTGCGGGGCAAACGCGTGCCGCCCTCGTATTCCGACAAGCTGGACAATGGGTCCGTGCGGATGCCGTTCTCGGCGCTGAATGTGGATCTGTGGGGCGCGGATATTGACGGCAGTCCGCTGGTGTTTGAATCCGGTGATGCCGATGGTGTGCTGCTGCCTACCGATCGCGGCGCGGTCCCAATGCCTTGGCTTGAGGTGGACACCGCACTGGTGCCCATGGGTCTGTACGACGACCACGGCACCCCCTTCGCCGGAGACCCCCGCCACGCGCTTGGCGCTGTGCTGGACCGTTATACCCAGCGCGGCTGGTCGGTAATCGCGGCGACCGAGCTGGAATTCACTCTGCTCGATTCCTCGGGCGCGCAGCCACAACCGCCGATGAACCCCATTACCGGGCGCAGGCTGGTGGATGAGGCTGTTCTGTCCATGGCCGAGATGGACGCGTTCGATGCCTTTTTCACCGAGCTTTACGATGGCTGCGCCGCGATGGGCATCCCCGCCCAGACCGCCATTTCCGAAAGCGGCATCGGCCAGTTCGAAATTAACCTGAACCATCAGGATGCGATGCGTTGCGCCGACGATACATTGCTTTTCAAGGTATTGACGCGCGGACTTGCCCGCAAGCACGGGTTTACCGCAACGTTCATGTCCAAACCCTATGCTGATGATGCGGGCAACGGGATGCATGTGCATTTCTCGGTCGTGGATCAGGCCGGTCGGAACGTCTTTGACAATGGCGGCCCCGAGGGGACGGACACGCTGCGCCACGCAGTTGCAGGGTGTCTGGCGGCGATGCCCGGTAGCACGCTGATCTTTGCGCCGCACGGCAATTCCTACACCCGGCTCGTGCCCGGTGCCCACGCGCCCACCGGTGCAAGTTGGGCTTACGAGAACCGCACCGCTGCCCTGCGCATTCCCGGCGGTGCCCCTGCCGCCCGCCGGATTGAACATCGCGTGGCCGGTGGCGACATCAACCCCTACCTGATGCTGGCCGCCGTTCTGGGTGCCGCGATGAACGGGATCGAGGACGCAGCTCAGCCGCCCGCCCCGATCACCGGCAACGCCTATGAAATCGGTGGCCTGCCCCAACTGGCGGGCGATTGGGAGGCCGCGATCACTACCTTCGAATCCGACCCCAAAGTGGCGCGCATCTTCCCTGCTGATTTGATCCGCTTTCTGGCGATGACCAAACGGCAGGAAGTCCGACGCTTCGCCGAGCGTCCCCCCGAAGAGCACTGGCTAAGCTACGTCGAGGCCGTCTGACCCCCCTTGCCCGGCCCCTTTGGGTTCGTTAGAATGAATTTGATCAAATTTGGTGACTCATGAAAATCGGCATCCTTGTAACCGGCCACCCCCCGGACGAACTGTACGGTGAGTTCGGCACCTATGACGGCATGTTCCGTGCCTTGCTTGGGGGGAACGGGTTCACGTTCGAAACCTACAACGTCGTTGATGGAGAGTTTCCCGCCAGCACGGATGCGGCTGAGGGCTGGGTCATCACCGGCTCGCGCCATGGCGCCTATGAGGACCATCCCTGGATACCGCCGCTTGAAGACCTGATCCGAGCCATCCGGGACCGTGGCCAGCCGTTGATTGGGGTGTGTTTCGGGCATCAGATTATCGCTCAGGCACTAGGCGGCAAGGTCGAGAAATTTCAGGGTGGCTGGGCCGTTGGGCGCACCGACTATGACCTTGATGGCCAGACAGTTACGCTGAATGCGTGGCATCAGGATCAGGTAGTCGCCCTACCCGACGGCGCGCGTGTCACCGGCACCAACGATTTCTGTCGCAACGCCATGGTGGCTTATGGCGACACGATCTGGACCGTACAGGCCCACCCCGAATATGGTGACAGCTTTATCCAGGGCCTGATTGAGACACGCGGCAAGGGCCTTGTGCCTGACGAATTGATGCAAGCGGCCACAAACCGCCTGCCTGCCAATGACGACAACCCAAAGATCGGGCAATTCATGGCGGAGTTTTTGAAGAAAGAGAGGGCCTGATGGCCGACTGGACAGATCAACTGCCGCAGGCAGCCCGCAGCTATTTCGACGGCCACCGACTGGATGAGGTCGAATGCATCATCTCGGACCTGCCCGGTATCGCGCGCGGCAAGGCAGTGCCCGCCTCGAAATTCGCCAAGCAATCTTATTTCCACCTGCCAGACAGCATCTTTTACCAGACCATCACCGGTGATTGGGGCGAGGCCGCGGGCGAAGATGGGTTCATCGAACGGGACATGATCCTGAAGCCGGACTTTACGACTGCATCCGCCGCACCGTGGACCGGCGACTGGACGCTGCAGGTAATCCACGATGCCTACGACCGCGATGACAACCCAATCCCGTTCAGCCCGCGCAACGTCCTGAAACGCGTGGTGCAACTGTATCACGACAAGGGCTGGAAACCCGTCGTCGCGCCCGAGATGGAGTTCTTTCTGGTTGCCCCCAACGTGGATCCCGCGCAAAGTATCAAGCCGATGATGGGCCGCTCGGGCCGTCCGGCGGCCGCGCGGCAGGCTTACTCGATGACGGCCGTGGACGAATTCGGCCCGGTGATAGACGACATCTACGATTTCGCCGAACACCAAGGGTTCGAGATTGACGGCATCACCCAAGAAGGCGGAGCGGGCCAGCTGGAGATCAACTTGCGCCACGGCAATCCGGTCAAGCTGGCAGATGAGGTCTTTTATTTCAAACGCCTGATCCGCGAAGCCGCCCTGCGCCACAACTGCTTTGCCACCTTCATGGCGAAACCGATTGTGGATGAGCCCGGCTCGGCCATGCATATCCACCATTCGATCATCGACATGGAGACCGGGCAGAACATTTTCTCGGGCCCGCAAGGGGGCGAGACGGACGCGTTTTACCACTTCATCGCCGGGTTGCAGAACCACCTGCCCTCGGGTCTGGCGGTGATGGCGCCCTATGTGAACTCGTATCGCCGCTACGTGAAAGATCACGCCGCGCCGATCAATCTGGAATGGGCACGCGACAACCGCACCACCGGCATCCGCGTGCCGCTGTCGGGGCCCGAGGCGCGCCGGGTCGAAAACCGCATCGCCGGGATGGACTGCAACCCCTATCTGGGCATCGCGCTGTCACTGGCCTGTGGCTATCTGGGCTTGGTCCAACAGGAACGCCCACGCCGTCAGTTTTATGGCGACGCTTACGAAGGCGAAGGCGATATCCCTCAGGTCATGGGCAATGCTCTGGACCTGTTTGATGAGGCGACCGCCCTGCACGAGGTTCTGGGCCCCGAATTTGCCCGCGTCTACGGCATCGTCAAACGCGCCGAGTATGAAGAGTTCCTGCAGGTTATCTCTCCGTGGGAGCGTGAGCATCTGCTGATGAATGTCTGAACTGCGATGAACCTGCTTTATTCCAACGACCGCAAGGCTGAATATCCAGCCAGCTGGTACGCGGCCACGGTCAATCCTATCGACCGGTTTCCCGCGCTGACTGGCAATGAAAAGGCGGATGTCTGCGTGGTCGGCGGCGGCTATACTGGCCTGTCCGCAGCGCTGCATCTGGCCGAGGCCGGGTTCAGCGTGGTGCTGCTTGAGGCGCATCGCGTGGGCTTTGGTGCGTCGGGCCGCAATGGCGGTCAGTTGGGCAGCGCACAACGGATGGATCAGGAAGACCTTGAGCGGCTGGTTGGTGATGACGATGCGGTGAAGCTGTGGGATCTTGCCGAGGATGCGAAGGCACTGGTCAAATCGCTGATTGCGAAACACCAGATCGACTGCGACCTGAAACCGGGCGTTGCCGTTCTAGGCCTGTCCAGCGGAGAACAGCAGGAATTGCACGATCACGCGGCTCACTTGTCTGACCGCTATGGCTATGACCAGATGGAGCTGCTGGACGAAGGCGCGGGCCACGGTCTGTGCCCCTCGCCCGCCTATCGCGGAGGCTATCTGGATATGGGTGCGGCGCATCTGCATCCGCTGAACTATGCGCTGGGTCTGGCGCAGGCAGCGGCCAAGGCAGGCGTGCGGATATATGAAGGCACCGAGGTGACGGGGGTCGAGGAGACCTCACCCGCCATCGTTCACACCGCGCAGGGCAAGGTCACGGCCGATCACGTCATTCTGGCCTGCAACGGATATCTGGGGGGCCTGAACAGCAAGGTCGCTGCGCGGGTCATGCCGATCAACAATTTCATCGCTGCGACCGAACCTTTGGGCACAGATGCTGCCCGTGTTCTGACCCGTGACGTAGCGGTGGCCGATACGAAATTCGTGGTGAACTATTTCCGCCTCAGCGCCGATAACCGGCTGCTGTTTGGTGGCGGCGAAAGCTATGGCTATCGCTTCCCGGCGGACATCGCCGCCAAAGTCCGCAAACCGATGACAGAGATTTTCCCACACCTGCGCGACGTCAAGATCGACTATGCCTGGGGCGGCACACTGGCGATCACCATGCGGCGGATGCCGTATCTGACGCGGGTTGCGCCCAATATCCTGTCCGCCTCGGGCTATTCCGGCCATGGGGTTGGCACGGCAACCCATGCGGGACAGTTGATGGCGCTGGCCATCCAAGGCCAAGCCGAAGGGTTCGACACCATGGCCCGCGTCCCCGCCCTGCCCTTCCCCGGAGGCCCCGCCCTGCGCAACCCCCTGCTGGTGCTGGCGATGACGTGGTTTGCGTTGCGGGATCGGTTGGGAGTTTGATTGAAAAGTAGCCAAACGCGGCGGCGCAAACTGTCTCAACACACGAAAACCGCTAGATTGCGATCTGGCGTCCGCTCGAATTGGACCACGCGTGGCAACGCGCGAGAAATCCATTGCCGTCCAGTACGTTCCACCACGGCCAACTCTCTAGCCACAATTCGTCGAAGCAGACATTTCGAGGTACAAGCTGGACGAGTTCCAAGTTTTGTGCCTGTAACTCCAACAAGACATTGTTCTTTCGGCTACATTCCCTGACATATGCCGGAATCCCCACTCATTTGCGGCGTCGAGCTCATCTACTCGAACCGGATGGCCTCGCCGCGCCAGATCAGGGCGCTTTACACCCAGCATCTCTTCGGTCGGCTTGCCGCGGAAGTTGACCTGATCGGTGGTGACTTCCTCACCCTGAGCAAAGGGCGTCTGCGTCCCAGCGCGGGCCGCGTATTCCCACTCTGCCTCAGTGGGTAGGCGATAAACTTCGCCCCCCACTTTCTGGTTGAGCCATTTTGTATATGCAAGCCCGTCCAGATATGACACATCGACGACCGGGTAATTACCACGAATGTCTATGCACGGCCCATCAATGCGCGGTGTGCAAGCACGCGGGATATGCCCCCCGCAACCTCCGTCGTTGACGCAGGCCATCCATTGATCATGGGTCACCTCGCTGCGCCCCATTGCGATAGGCATATCGATCGTTACTTGGTGAAGCGGTCCCTCGTGATGGGCGATATAGGGCTCTTCCGGTGTCGCAAGACGAAATCCCTTTTTGTCCCAATGGAAGTTGCGCTTGGATTCTCCCGGTGCAGCGCCCATCAGAAACTCTCCCAACGGCAACACGATCATCTCGGGGCAGACGTCGCATTCCTGGAACATCTCAAGCGGCGCGACTTCGGTTCCGTCGGACAGGACGTATTGCGCATGAGCTGGCAGAGCGAGAATGGACAGTGAAAAAGCAAGTCTAGCAAGCATGATGGCAACAATCCGGACCGTGAAATGCAACATGTAGATTGTCCCATTGCCACCCGGATTCCCCTACGGATACAAGACGCAATCCGGCGGTCGGGATGCAATTGCCCTCAAATACAACAGTTCGGTGAAATTTCGCAGCATGTTCACGTAGGGGCTTGGATTGAAATTCTTTTAGCTTTATTTTTTCCAAAGATAGAATTTGGGAAAATCAAATATGACGCTTCCTCCTAACGTTCATGACGCCGAACCCATCCCTGCCGCCGCGCGTGAGGCCATCGACGCCCTGATGCAGTCGGGCGACCTGTTCCGCTATACCGCGCCGCAAGACGCGCCTGTTGCGCTGCTGGAAAGCGAATTCGCGGCCCTCTTGGGCACGAAATATGCGCTGGCCGTATCGTCCTGCTCGGCCGCTTTGTTCCTGTCGCTCAAGGCGTTGGGCCTGCCGCGGGATGCGCAGGTGCTGATCCCCGGATTTACATTTGCGGCCGTGCCGTCCTCGGTCGTCCATGCGGATTGCATTCCGGTTTTGTGCGAAGTGGGCGAGAATTATCGCATCGACATGGCCGATTTCGAGGCCAAGCTGGACAGTGTTCAGGCCGTCATCATCAGCCATATGCGCGGGCATACTTCCGACATGGACGCAATCATGGCGTTGTGCGATGCGCGCGATATTCCCGTGATCGAGGATGCGGCCCATTCGCTGGGCACCACCTGGCATGGGCGCAATATCGGCACGATTGGCAAGGTCGGCTGTTTCTCATTCCAGTCCTACAAGATGATCAACGCGGGCGAAGGTGGCATTCTGATCACCGACGACGCCGATCTGGTGGCCCGCGCCGTGATCATGTCGGGCGCGTATGAGCATAACTGGAAAAAACACAAAGGCCCGCATGGCGACAACTCGCCCGAATTGGAGCAAGCCTTTTCTCGCTGGCAGAACCAATTGCCGCTGTATAATTTGCGGATGAGCAACCTCAGCGCCGCCGTGATCCGGCCGCAGATCCCAGAGCTGGCGCGCCGCGTCAAAGACGGGCTCGCCAATCACGACTACGTGGCCGACCGATTGAACACCTCGCCTTATATCAACGTCCCTGCCCCGCTTGCGCCGGAACAACGTGCACCGGATTCGATCCAGTTCAACCTAGTGAACCTGAGCGATGATGATATCCGCGCCTTTGCCGCAGCATCCGAGGCGCGAGGCGTCAAGGTTCAGGTCTTTGGCCTGAGCGAAGACAACGCCCGCGCCTTCTGGAACTGGCAGTTCCTGCCCGAACAGGTCGATCTGCCCCAAACGCGCGACATGCTGATGAAAGCCTGCGACGTTCGGCTGCCCGTCCGCCTGACACGGGAAGAGCTGGACGTGATTGCCGACATCCTGCTGGCCTCGGTCGGTGAGGTCACCGCCCCCGAGATGGCGTTCGGCACCTGAGCGTCAGTGCGAGGGTACGTAGACAACTCGGCTGGACACAAACAGCGCCGCGATCCCTTCGGGGGTTGCGGCGACGCGCGATAAGACACCAGCCACAGCCAGCCCTGATGGCGTGTCGATCAATAAGGGCGCGCCGGAATCCCCCATCATTACAGGGCAACGCGCGATCATCAGCGCATCAGTCCGCCGAACAACCGGACATGGGTTCGCACGGCTGAGGACATGCGGCCGCACCCCAGCATAACCCGCGACCAATCCGGTCAACATATCCTGCTCTGTCAGAGGAAAAGAACCCAACGTCCGGCCAATCGGGTTCTCCAGTTCAAGCACCGCCCAATCCAGTTCAGGTCCGTCATTGAATGCAGTGCCTTGGCCTTCGGGCAGGACATAGCGCTTGGCGGTCGAGACCGCGGAGGCCTCCCCTCGCTGATACCCAGCAGCAAAGCGGATATTGGATGGCGGTATCCAGAGCTGACGCGCGGCATTGTAAAGGCAATGCGCGGCGGTCAGAACCAGATCATCCGCACCAAAACGCCGGTGCAATGAGATCGCTGGGCCCTGCTGGCAAAATTGACTCGTCCGATTGCGCGCCATGGCGGTTCAGCCGCATCCAGTATTTCGCGGGCACGGATATCTGCGCAACCATCATCCGCAGCAGACCCAAGCGTGCAGATCGGCGACCACGGCTCAGAAAACTGCCCTTGCGCATAAACGAGCGTTGCCCAACACAGCACGACGCCCGTCAGCACCCAGCGCATGGCAGGTTCAGTTCAGTTTGGATAGTTTCTGCTGAAGCTCGGCAAGCTGCTTTTTGATGTCGTCCAGATCTTCTTTCGGTTCGGATCTGGCCTCATCTTCCTTGTCGGGGCCAGACCACTGGCCAGACAATCCGCCGGTCATCGCCTTCAGAAAAGCCTGTTGCTGCGCCTGCATCGCCTCGAACCCGGGCATCTGGGACATCGGGTTCATGGCGTTCATGTTCTCCATCATCTTGGACTGGCTTTCGCGCAGCATATCGAACGAGCTTTGCAAGAACTGCGGCATCATTCCACCTCCCGGCAGCATGTAACTGCGGACCAGATCGTTCAGCACGTTCACCGGCAGCACGTTTTCGCCCCGGCTTTCATGTTCCGCAATGATTTGCAGCAGATATTGGCGTGTCAGGTCATCCCCTGTCTTCAGGTCGATAATCTGCACTTCGCGCCCATCGCGAATGAACACCGCGATATCCTCTAGCGTGACGTAGTCGCTGGTCTCGGTGTTATACAGCCGACGGCTGGCATAGCGTTTGATCAGCAACGGTTTTTCTTGTTCTGACACCGTTTACCCTCCCCAAGGATGATGCGTTGCAGCAGAGATTATGCGACTGCAGAACAAAAAGAAAGGGCAGGTCTTTCGACCTGCCCAACGCGATTGCACCAGATGGGAGGAATGGGTGCGCCTCGCGGCCTTACTTACTTGGCAGCTGTTGCTTTCTTGGCAGCAGCAGTCACCTCGTTGGTGGCTTTCTTGACAGCAGCAGTTGCGTCTTCTGCAGCGTCTTTACCGGCAGCCATCAGCAGCTCGACGGTTTCGCTCTGAACTTTTTTCGCGATTTCAGCGAAAGCAGCCAGGTTTTCTGCGGCAACTTCAGCCGACGCGCTTGCGAAGTCGGTTGCGGCTTTTGCGTAGTCGGCAGGCTCTGCCTTTGCTTTCGACATCTCGGTCAGTTTGGCCAGAGTGTCTTTGGTCCATTTGTTCGAGATTTCTGCCGATTTCTCTGCAGCTTCCAGAGCAACACCCGACAGTTTTTCGTTCAGGGTTGCGGTCGACTTGAAGGCACCTTCCAGAGCGGAAGTGTCAACGGGGAATGCGCCCATGATGTCTTTCAGGGTCGCGGTGAAGTCAGGGGTCTTTGCCATTGTCCAAATCCTTTTTGCCGAACCGGGCCCGCCCCGGTTTTCATCAGCTTGAGGACAATATGATTGCTGCATCGCAGCATTGCAAGATTTTTTTGCTGCAACGCAGAAAAAACTTCGGATTCCCTTACTAATCAATCAGTTGCTTTGGCCAATACATAGGTACCGGGCGCGGGACACAGAGACGGGTGGTTCGAATCGCCCGGCTCACGCGCCGGAATCTGCTTGCCAGACCGCTTTCTCAACCACGCTTCCCAAAGCGGCCACCAGGACCCTTCATGGAAATCGGCATCCTTCATCCAGCTGTCAGCGTCCAGCTGCATGTCTGGGTTGGTATAATGCCCGTATTTCTTTTTGCTGGGCGGATTCACGATGCCTGCGATATGACCCGATTCCGACACCACAAAAGTTTTCGACCGTGACCCCATCTGCTGCACGCCGCGGTAACAGTCTTTCCAGGCCGCGATATGATCGGTCTCGCAGGTGATTGACATTAACGGCACGTCGACATCCCGGATATGCAGCTTGTGCCCCAACAGTTCAAACCCGTCCGTGACAAAATCATTGCTTTGACACAGCCCACGCAAATACTCGACCGCCATGCGGCCTGGCAGGTTGGCCCCATCTCCGTTCCAGTACAACAAATCAAACGCCGGAGGTGTTTCGCCCATCATGTAGCTGCGGATTGCGGGGCCGTAGATCAGGTCGTTGGAGCGCAGAAAGGACATGGTTCGCCCGATGACCCAGGCTTTTAGCACGCCATCCTTACCGATCTGGTCTTCGATGCCGTTGACGAAGTCGTTTTGCAGAAACGGGGTGAACTCTCCCTGTTCGCCAAAATCGGTCAGAGTGGTGAAGAACGTGGCCGACTTGATCGACTTGTCCCCGCGCTGCTTCAACAGCGAAAGCGTCAGGCTTAGTGTGGTGCCCGCGATGCAATAGCCGACCGCATTGACTTGCTTGACCTTGCAAATGTCCTTCACCTGCTCGATCGCGGTCAGGTAACCTTCTTCAATATAGTCCCCCATGCCGATTTCGGCGTGGGATGCGTTCGCATTTGCCCAACTGACGACAAATAGGGTGTAGCCCTGCTCCGTTACCCATTTGATCAGGCTGTTCTGGGCTTTGAGGTCCAGAATGTAGAATTTGTTGATCCAGGGCGGGAACAGGACAATCGGCGTTTCATGCACTGTCTCGGTTGCCGGTTTGTACTGGATCAGCTCCATCAACCGGTTGCGATAGACCACCTCTCCCGGTGTCGTGGCGATATTGCCGCCCACTTCAAAGGCGCTGTCATCCGCCAGTCGAACAACCATCTCGCCATCATTGGCCTCCAGATCGGAAACAAGGTTCTCCAGCCCTTTGATCAGCGACTGACCTTCAGTCTCGACCGCTTTTTCCAGCGCATCAGGGTTTGTGGCCAGAAAATTTGTCGGAGACATCATGTTGATGATCTGTTGCGAAAAAAAGTGAAGACGCTGCTTGTCTTTGGCATCCATGTCATCGACCGAGGCCACTGCTTCTGAAATCGCATCGGCATTTGTCTGGTATTGCTGGCGGACGAAGCGGAAATAAGGGTTAGTCTCCCAAAGCGGATTGGCAAAACGTTTGTCTTTGGCTACTGGTGCCGCCCCCTCAACTTCGCCCGTTGTCAGCGCCTGCTGCGCTTCGGCAAAGTTCATGACAGACTTGCTCCAATAGGCAATCTGGTGTTCCAACAGCTTGGCGGGATTTTGCCAAGCCTCGGCCATATATGCCGTTGCTGCTTTTGCGAAAAGCTCTTGATTCGGGCCGTCCAACGCGGGGGAATGCGCCTTCTTCCCGGCCATGACCTCGACCAGCCGCTTCGACAGCTCTTCGACTTTGTTCATATTTTCTTTAAGCCGTTCAAGATGTTCTGCGGACAATTCCTGCGCCTGGTCTTCACTTGTTGTCATTTTAACAATTCCCCCGTAATCTTGCTGCTATGCAGAATAACGTCGCGGCAGCCGCAGCGCAAAGCGACGAATGGTCCGAAGTTTAGGGCTGTCACTCAGGAGGTTCGCCCGATGCGCTACATGATGACCTATGATCTGATGGAAACCATGCGCAACACCAATCAATGGATGGGTGCGACCGCCAGTGCGATGGCCTCTTACCCGTTGTTTTCGATGGTGCCGAACCCTGCGTTCAGCATGATGGCAGCCTGGGGCGAGGTCACGGAACGCACATTCCAGCGCATGATTGTCAAGCCTGACTGGGGCATTCGCACCTTCACCTGCGAAGATGGCAAGGACCATCTTGTCGACATCGTGCCGGTGGTCGAGCGTGCGTTTGGCGACCTGATCCACATCCGCGTCAACGGTCGCGAAGAACAGCCGCGCAAGGTTCTGCTGGTTGCCCCAATGTCGGGCCACTATGCGACGTTGCTGCGATCGACAGTCAAAAGCCTGCTGGTCAATTGCGAAGTTTATGTCACCGATTGGCATAATGCGCGCGATATCCCTGTGTCCGAAGGCAAGTTCGATGTCGAGGACTATACACTCTACCTTGTCGATTTCATGAAAGAACTTGGCCCGGAAACACATGTTGTTGCCGTATGCCAGCCCGCGCCCCTTACCCTGGCTGCCACGGCTTACCTGGCCGAGGTGGAACCCAAGGCACAACCCAGCACTCTGACACTGATCGGTGGGCCGGTCGATCCAGACGCGACTCCGACGGATGTCACCGATTTTGGCCGCCGCGTTACAATGGGCCAGCTGGAAGAAACCATGATCCAGCGTGTGGGCTTTAAGTACAAAGGCGTCGGCCGCATGGTCTATCCCGGCCTGTTGCAGTTGGCCTCGTTCATGTCGATGAACGGAGAGCGCCACAGCAAGGCCTTCACCGACCAGATCCAGCGTGTCATGCGGGGCGAGGCCTCGGATCATGACGCGCACAACCGTTTCTACGATGAGTATCTGGCAGTGATGGACATGACGGCCGAGTTCTACCTGTCTACCGTCGAACGCATCTTCAAAAACCGCGAAATTGCGCGGAATGAATTTGTGGTGGCCGGGCACAAGGTGGATATAGGCAAGATCACCGATGTCGCGGTAAAATCAGTTGAGGGCGCGAATGACGATATCTCGGCCCCTGGCCAATGTATCGCGGCCCTTGATCTTTGCACCGGTCTGCCCGATGCGAAAAAGGCCAGCCATGTGGAACCCGGCGCGGGGCACTACGGTATTTTTGCGGGCCGCAGCTGGCGCGACAATATCCGCCCGCTGGTGATCGACTTCATGAACGCCAACACACGCAAACCGCGCCGCCGGGCCGCCAACAAGAACAAAGTCGCCTGAGGCGCATGGTTCAAAGCCCGGCCAAGGACACTACCTTCGCCTGCACCTGCGGTGCTTTGAGTGGGCGCATTTCAGCCGCAGGGGTCGCTTCGTCCACACATGTGGAATGCTTTTGCCACGATTGCCGGGCCGCGCAGCTTTATTTTGGACAACCCGACCCTGCCCCTGGCCCGGTCGACGTGCTGCAAATGCTGCCCGAGGAGATCGTTTTTGAACACGGCGCAGAACACCTTGCGCTGATGCAGCTCAGCCCCAAAGGGATGTTGCGCTGGTACGCCAGTTGCTGCAACGCCCCGCTGGCCACCACTTCACGTACACCGAAAGTTCCTTTCGCCGGGTTCATCGTGAACCGCATCCCGGACCCAAGCGACCTAGGGCCCGTACGTACACGCGGCTTTGTTCCACGCCCCGGCGGAAAGCAAGCGCATGAAGGCTTGGGCCCTGCGGCAATTGGTCTGGTGACGCGCGTGCTGAAGTCCCGTTTGTCTGGCAGTTGGAAGAACACGCCTTTCTTCGATGCCGACACCAGGGAAACGTCGGCCAAACCGACCGTCCTAACGAAACCCGAGCGCGCAGCCCTCTACAAGTAGGCCAAACGCGCCGGAATGTTCAGCCAAGCCTCCAAGGCTTCGGTCACCGCGGCGGGGGCCTCGAGCGGCACCATATGGCCCGCCTCCTCGATCACACGCAGTTCGGCATTCGGGATCATCTCAGCCATGAAACTATGTTTGCGCACTGGGGTGATTTGGTCATGGGCCCCACACAAAACCAGAGTTGGCACGTTGATATACCGCAACCCCCCTTGCTGGTCCGGTCGGCGCTGCATGGCCCGCATTTGCCGTTCGAACACATCCGGGCCTTGATCAATGGCCATGGCCATCACTTCGTTCAGGACGGGCACTCGCTCCGGCCCCGGCGCCAAACTGTCCGAACCGATCATGCGAGTCATCACATCCTCAAGCCGCCCGGATTTTGCCCCAACGATCAACTCTTCACGTCCCGCTGCGATCTGAGGGGTATCGGCCTGCGCATCGGTCGCCATCAGGCACAACCGAGAGACCCGGTCCGGCGCGCGGCGCGCGATCTCAAGCGCCACAACCCCGCCCATGCTGAAGCCGCCCAATGCAAACCGATGCGGCAACTGGTCCAGCAAGCCCGAGGCGATCTCTTCTATCCGTTCGCCGACCGACAGGGGCGCAACCGTCACCGCGCGGTAATGAGACAGGTACAAAATCTGAGCCCCGAACAGGCGCGCATCGCACATGAAACCGGGCAGTAAAACCAACGGCTCAATCACACAGAGCCTCCACAATAATCAACTTTTCCTGCAGGATGAGCGTTTTTCAGCACCCGGGCAAGGGAAAGTTCAGGGATAGTCGATGCCCCGAAAGGGTGGGAAATCCGCATAGCGCGCTTGCCGCTTTTCCCGGGGCTCATCAGGTTCTGTCCCCGCCCGTAATAGGCATCCGCGTGGCGCGATATAGCTATCGATCCGGCGATGCGGATTAGGTCTCCAGACCAGATTGAACGCGCAGAGCTTGGGAAAGAACCAGATCTCGGAATAGTCCAGATGATCATGCATCCACCACGCAAGATCGCGCCAATCGCGTCCGGTTCCATATTGATCCGCGAACCAAGGAATCACGATCGACGCCCCCGCAATCCGGTTCTCGCCCGTGCCCCGATCCCAGATATGGCATTCCATCGGGTTATCATTGCGGGCACAGTTCAGTTTGTTTTCGTTGCCGAACAGGTTCAGCGACGGCGCGCGATAACCCGAGCGTACGGCGACGCGCCCAAAGGTCTCTTCCAAAGGGTCCAGCAGGGTTTGGCAAAAAGCGCGCCCCGTTTCGATGGCTAGATCAGGGTTTTCGGGGATGTTCTGTATCCCATGAAAATTCCCGATTTCGGAATACAGGAAGTCCCGCATGAAGAAATGCCGCGACAAGCGCACCCGGCCCAGCGTCTCAAGGCTCCACATACTGGCCGGTTTACGCATCGCTATTCGACCCCCACCGAGCGTAGCCACGCGAGCATGCCATCCACTGTGGCTTCGGTCTGCCCCGGCGACATCAGCCGCCCAGCCACCACATGCGATGCAGGGTCATCTTCTTCGCCCATTGTAACCAGATTGACTGTCGCAGGCCCGCCCCACGCCTGCGCCACCTGATGAGTCCGATCGGGACGCACCACCTGATCGTCATCCGAGAACCAGAACAGCGCCGGAACCTGTGCTTGCGCAAAATCCTGCCCGTTCACCACATCGACCAGCCGGGTCATCGGAACAACGGCCTCCCACGGATAGCTCAGCGACCAGTATTTGTTCCGATCCGGGTCGGTATCTGACACATCGCGGGTTTCCCCCATCAACATCGGCAACCAATTTCGCGCCCAAGGCAGGCCGGGTATCCAAGCCCCCGGCGTATTGACCCCGAAATTCGGCGAAACAAAGATCATCGCGCCGACATTCTGCGTCATCTCGGCATCCAGCGCGGCAGCCGCAGCCAGCGTCCCCCCAGTCGAGGTCGAGATCACAACCACCCGGTCGCCAACCGCGCGTGCTGCGGCGAGGCCCTCGGCCATGTCGGCCATCCACCCCGGGGCCGTCGCCTCTGCCATGGCGGAACCGCCGCGCCCATGGCCTTGCAGGCGCGTGTACACCAGATTGGCACCCAGCGCTTTTGCAAGCAGATCGGGCACCGGGCGGATTTCCTCGGATGAGGCCGAGAATCCGTGAACATAAAGGATCGACACCGGTGTTCGCTGTTCCTTGAATCCCTCTTGCCAGATCACCCGCTTTTCGACACCGGGAACGATGTCTTCGAAGGCGGATTCGACACTCTCGAAATAGACCTGCACCCCCTCGCCAAATTTGCGCGGCTCAAACGTGGGATGAAGGTCAACCTCTTCGCGCGGCCCCAACCAGAAGATCAGGCCGCCCAGAGCTGCCAGCACGACAATGAAACGCAGAAACAACCGGGTCATTCGGGGGCAAGAACATCAAGCACGGCGCGTTCGATAATCTCCAGGCAAGGCCCGTCCGAGAATCTGTGATCCGCATCCTTGACCAACAGCAACCGCATATCCGGTCCACTGGCATGGTCCAGCAACCGCACAGCCGTCTCGATTGACACCGCTGTATCCGCCGTGCCCTGCAAAAATCGCACGGGAAATGGCAAAGCCAACGGATCGCGCAGAACCAATCGCGTGCGCCCATCTTCGATCATGCGCTTGGTAATGATGTAAGGCTCCATGTAATCCGAGGGCAATTCCACATGCCCCACCGTCTCCAGAGCCGCCTTCTGTGAATCGCTGAACGAGGCCCAATAGCCATCTTCGGTAAAGTCCGGCGCGGCAGCGATTGTAACCATCCCGACAATTCGTTCCGGCATTGCCTTTGCCAACAACAACGCCTGCCAGCCACCCATGGACGACCCGACCACAATCAAGGGCCCTTCGGTCAGCGCCTTGACCGCGGCAACCGTATCCTCATGCCAATCGCCAATGCAGCCTTTCTCAAACGTACCGGAACTCTCCCCATGCCCCGAATAGTCGAACCGCAAAAACGCCTGCCCACGTGCCTTTGCCCATGCTTCAAGATGCACCGCCTTGGTGCCTTCCATATCCGACTTCAGCCCGCCAAGAAAAACGACCGTGGGCCCCGACCCCTCACTTTTGTGATACGCCAATCGCGGCCCCTGCGCGGTGTCCAGAAATTCAGCCTCTGCCATAAAACCCTCTTTGCTTTGTCAACATCATGCACGTCCCAACCCCAACCGCAATTCCCCGATCCGCTCTTCATCTGGCTAAAAATATCCCGGGGTGAGCGAGGGGCTGGCCCCTCGCTCCGACACTTGACACAATCCCCACCACCTGCCAAAGCAGCCAGACGCAAATAACCCGCAACCGGGCGTTCAGTGGGCGCCAAACCGACGAGGAGAGCCAACATGGCCCTGGATTCGAAATCCGTCTCTCTCACCTTCCCCGATGGCAATGCACGTTCCTATGACGCAGGCGTAACACCCGCGCAGGTCGCTGCCGATATCTCGACCTCGCTGGCCAAAAAAGCAATCTCGGCCACGGTCGACGGCAAGCACTGGGATTTGCAATGGCCTATTGAGTCCGACGCCCAAATCGCCATCCACACCATGAAGGATGAAGATCAGGCCAATGAGCTGATCCGCCACGATCTGGCGCATGTCATGGCCCGCGCGGTGCAGGAAATCTGGCCCGCGACCAAAGTCACCATCGGCCCCGTGATCGACAATGGCTGGTACTATGACTTTGACCGCGAGGAACCCTTCACCCCCGAAGATCTCGGCCTCATCGAGAAAAAGATGAAAGAGATCATCAACAAGCGCGACCCCGTCACCACCGAGGTCTGGGACCGCGACCGCGCGATCGAATTCTACAAGGCCAATAACGAGCCCTATAAGGTCGAGCTGATCGAAGCCATTCCGGGCGATGAACCGCTGCGGATGTACTGGCACGGCCACTGGCAGGACCTGTGCCGCGGTCCGCACCTGCAGCACACCGGCCAACTGCCCGGCGATGCGTTCAAACTGATGAGCATCGCGGGCGCCTATTGGCGCGGCGACAGCGACCGCGCGATGTTGCAGCGGATCTATGGCGTGGCTTTCACCGGCAAGGAAAAGCTGAAAGCCCACCTGCATATGCTGGAAGAGGCCGCCAAACGCGACCACCGCAAGCTGGGCCGCGAGATGAACCTATTCCACATGCAGGAAGAGGCCCCCGGCCAGATCTTCTGGCATCCGAACGGGTGGAAAATCTACACCACCCTTCAGGACTACATGCGCCGAATGCAGGAGCGTGACGGCTATGTCGAGGTCAACACCCCGCAAGTTGTCGACCGCAAACTGTGGGAGGCCTCGGGTCACTGGGACAAATATCAGGAAAACATGTTCATCGTCGAAGTGGACGAAGAGCATGCCCGCGAAAAGGCGATCAACGCGCTGAAGCCGATGAACTGCCCCTGCCACGTGCAGGTGTTCAATCAGGGTCTGAAATCCTATCGCGACCTGCCCCTGCGCATGGCTGAGTTCGGATCGTGCGCACGCTATGAACCTTCGGGAGCATTGCACGGCATCATGCGGGTGCGCGGTTTCACGCAGGACGATGGCCACATCTTTTGTGCCGAAGATCAGATCGAATCCGAGACCGCCAAGTTCATCGCTTTCCTATCCAAGGTCTATGCCGATCTGGGCTTCCACGACTGGACGATCAAACTGTCCACCCGTCCCGAAAAGCGGATCGGGTCCGATGAAAGCTGGGATCTGGTCGAAAAAGCCTTGGGCGATGCCTGCAAAGCCGCCGGGTATGACTATGAGATCCTCGAAGGCGAAGGCGCGTTTTATGGCCCCAAGCTGGAATTCACTCTGACCGACGCCATCGGTCGGACCTGGCAATGCGGCACGCTGCAGGTTGACCCCAATCTGCCCGAACGTCTGGATGCCAGCTTCATCGGCGCAGACGGTGCCAAGCACCGTCCGTTCATGCTGCACAGGGCAACGCTGGGCTCGTTCGAACGGTTCATCGGCATCCTGATCGAGGAACACGCGGGAAAGCTGCCTTTCTGGCTGGCCCCGCGTCAGGTCGTTGTCGCCTCGATCACTTCCGAGGCTGATGACTATGTGGCCGAAGTGGTGGAAACGCTCAAAGCCGCCGGGGTTCGGGCCGAAGCGGATATCCGCAACGAAAAGATCAACTACAAGGTCCGCGAGCATTCTGTCGGTAAAGTGCCCGTGATCTTGGCCGTCGGACACCGCGAAGTTGACGAACGCACAGTCAGTGTTCGCCGTTTGGGTGAAAAACAAACACAGGTTCAATCACTTGAGGCTGTAACAATTGAGCTTTCCAAGGAGGCGACACCGCCCGATCTGCTGTAACATTCGGCGTCAATTTGCCTGCGATCCGGCCCAAAAACAGGGGCCGGATTGAAATATTTTCCATTTTCGATTTCAAAAACAATATGTTAACCTGCAAGGGGGCATGACAGTGCCTGACGGGGTTGTGAGACACGGGCTCGTGAATTTAACTGTCGCCTCTGAACGACTACCTTTGTCATTGTCAACACAGACATACGCAGTCACCAAAAGGATTACCGAGATGTCGAACACAGCTAAGTCCCTCGTTATCGCAAGCGCCGTTGCAGCCGCCGTATCGGGCATGGCCACCACCGCAACCGCACAAGCCAAAGAGAAATGCTATGGCGTTTCGCTGGCAGGCGAAAACGATTGCGCCGCAGGCCCCGGCACCACCTGCGCCGGTACCTCGACCGTTGATTATCAGGGCAATGCCTGGACTCTGGTCGACGCAGGCACTTGCGCCGATATCGAGCTGCCTAAAACCGCAGACGGTTCGGACCGTAAAGGCTCGCTGGAGCCGCTGGACCGCGACCTGCCGGCATAAGCCCGCGCTTAGGAAAACCGAAGGGGCGGGCCTTGTCGCCCGCCTCTTTGTCGTGAACCGGAGACTATAACGATGCTGGACAATGCTATTCGTTCAAACAGACTGCCCGCCGCGCCGGGTGTCGGATATAAGCCCCAGCATTTTCAGCAAATTCTGGATCACGCGCACCCGGTGGCATGGCTGGAAATCCATGCCGAGAATTACATGGGCGATGGCGGACGCCCGCTGGCGCAACTGCGCCATTTGTCCGAGCAATTCCCCATCTCTGTCCACGGTGTCGGCCTGTCCATTGGCGGCGAAACCCCGCTGGACCCCGATCATCTGGCCCGGTTGAAACATTTGGTTGGCTGGCTGAACCCTGCCAGCTTTTCGGAACATCTGGCTTGGTCGACCCATGACAGCCATTTCCTGAACGACCTGCTACCCCTGCCCTACACCGACGCAACTTTGGACCGGGTTTGTGAGCATATTGATCAGGTGCAAGAGGTTGTCGGGCGGCAGATGCTGCTGGAAAACCCCTCCAGCTATTTGGCGTTCGAGGAAAGCACCTGGTCCGAGCCTGATTTCTTGCGTGAAATCGCGCGTCGCACGGGCTGTGGCCTGTTGCTGGACGTGAACAATGTGTTCGTGTCGGCCACCAATCTGAATTTCTCACCCCAAGGCTATATCGACGCCTATCCGCTGGACAAAGTGGGTGAGATTCATCTGGGCGGCCACGACGAAGACGAAGACGACCACGGTCGCCCCCTGCTGATTGATAGCCACGGGCGGGAAGTTGTGGACCCGGTATGGACGCTGTTGGACTACGTTCTGGACCAATCCGGCCCCAAGCCCGTCCTGATCGAGTGGGATACCGACGTTCCCGACTGGCCAATTTTGCGTGCCGAGGCCGACAGGGCTCAGGCAGCGCTGGACCGGATTCCGGCATGACCGTTTCACAGACCACATTCCACACGGCCCTGCTGGACCCGTCTCAGGCGGTTCCGGACGGCCTTGTGGATGCGACTGAACAACCCGCAGGACGTCGTTTCAGCGTCTACCGCAACAACGTCGCCGTGTCGCTGACCGAGGCAATGCATCAGGCCTTTCCGGTGATTACCAAACTGCTGGGCACGCAGAATATGGATGGTCTATCGGGTATTTTCCTACGTCAGCATCCTCCGACCTCGCCCATGATGATGTTCTATGGCGAAGCATTCCCCGAGTTTCTGGCCGGGATGCCGCAGCTTTCGCATCTGGGCTACCTGCCCGACATCGCTCGGCTGGAACTGGCTCTGCGTCAGTCTTACCACGCCGCCGACAGCACCCCAGCCCCAGCGGATGCGCTGGCAGTTGCGCCTGATGAGGTGATGCAGGCCACGCTTGAATTTGCGCCGTCGATGCGGGTGATCCGCTCGGAATGGCCGATTTATTCGATCTGGCGTTTCAACACGCTAGAAAACGCACCCAAGCCACAGGCTGGGGCCGAAGGCGTGTTAGTAACACGACCGGAATATGATCCCGCTCCGCATCTGCTGCCTGCCGGTGGTGCGGATTGGATTGCAGAGATGATGGCCGGTCAGACTATCGGTCAGGCGTTTGAAGACACCTCTGCAACCACCCCCGAGTTTGACCTTGGGGCTACTCTGGCGCTGCTGCTTCAAGGCGGCGCTCTTACTTCTGTGACTATCGAAAGGCTGGCATAATGACTGCCCTGATCTCTCTTCACAATAACGTCCTGGGACGGCTCGACAGTTCGGCCAATTGGCTGACCCCGACCCTGGCGCGGCTTGTTTTTGTTGCTGTATTGCTTGTGTATTACTGGAACTCGGCCACCCTGAAGATTGACGGGTCGATCTTCTCGGCGTCAGCCGGTGCCTTTGGCCAGATCTTCCCCAAAGCGGCTGAAGCCGTTTTGTACGACGTCACCCAGATGACCTTTTTCCAGCGCATCGTGATCTTCTTCGGCACCGTGGCCGAATTCGTCCTGCCTGCGCTTCTGCTGGTTGGTCTTCTGACACGCGTTGCTGCCCTGGCCATGATCGGGTTCGTCTGGGTCCAGACCATCGTTGATGTCGCCGGTCACGGCGTGAAACTGGGTGGATTGTTCGACAACGCCATCACTTTGATGGATCAGCGTGTGATGTGGACCTTCCTGTTCCTGGTCATCGTGATCAACGGCGCAGGCCCGATTTCCATTGACCGCGTCCTGCGCCTAAAATGATCTAGAAATGCGCCTTGGGCTCGTCCGGTTTACCTGCGGCCAGCCCGAGGACCCCCGCCACCCCGGCAAATGCGACGGGGAACATGGTAAAGGCATTGAAGCCAAACGCGTAATACATGCCGCCTGCTGAGACCAGCAACAATAGCCCCCCAACCAGTGCCCGCGCCTTGGCCATGGCACCACCGGCAATCGCCAGCAGAGGCGCAAGGATTGAGGCCGTCTGGATCAGTTGCGCGTTGTCGACCTGCTCGGCCAACCCGTCGATCTCACCGAACCGGTCGATCAGTTCGACATAGCCATAGCCGACAAAGCCGACCAACATGCCGATTAGCCCGGCAATCACACCCAAAATCATCGCTGCGTTACGCATCCTTCGCCCTCTTGCTTGCGCCCTTGCAGATAAGCATCCGCTCAGCCGACGCCAAGAGCCGCCTTCGTCGCCGCCGTCCAGCCGAGAAAAAGCTCCCCGTCACGCTCGATCAGCGGGCGTTTCATTAAGGTCGGATGATCGCGCAACAGCTCCAACGGTGCACGCGCGCGTTCGTCTTCGCTTAGGCCCCGCCAAGTCGTGGACCGGGTGTTGAGCAAAGCCTCGCCGAAATGTGTAAGAGCCTTTGAGAGCACTGTTTCAGGCACGCCATCAGCGCGGACGTCGATGAATTCAACATCCTGCAATGACTTCAATGCCTTACGGCAGGTGTCACAGTTCTTAAGTCCATATAGACGCATTTTCGGGGGCTTCCTGTGCTTGTGCGAATTTTAGGCAATTTCGCCAACGTGTTCCGGTAATTCTTGATTTTTTACTTCACCGTGCAATGTTGAAAAAGACGAAATACGCAATTCGGGCCGAAGCGTGTGGGCGCGGCGGTGATGAAAGGCGGTGGCGTCAATCACTTCCCCCACCAATTTGTGGGACAACGTGTAAGTAGAAGGAGACACGGGAAATGCCAACTGGCACCGTGAAATGGTTTAATACCACTAAAGGCTATGGGTTTATTGCCCCTGATGAAGGTGGCAAGGACGTATTTGTACATATCTCGGCTGTTGAACGGTCAGGTCTGACCGGGCTCGCAGACAATCAGAAAGTCTCATACGAATTGCAGGACGGACGCGACGGTCGCCAGATGGCCGCCGATTTGAAACCGTTGTAAGGCCCCCTCCCGACGGGAAGACAAAGCAGGGCAACGGCCAATTTCCGGCCGTTGACCAATAATGGTTCGACCAATGCTAACCGCGCGCCGGATCTGCGTCGACGTGCGTGAACCAGTCTTGACCCATCGCAACGATGCAGGACGTGCCGGTCGAATAAGTGACAACCATCGTCCAATCACCTTTCTCGCTAGTCCAGACTTCCATGATCTGCTCAGGGCTGCGCACCCCAGAGGCTGCGCGTTGCGAGCCGAACTGACGTTCCAGCTTGTCATGCAACCGGGACGTCGGCTCACACAGCACCTCAGCAATAGGGGATTTGGCCAAAGCCGGAGCGCCAAGCAACGACATCAAGCACGCGTATCGGATACAGGAAAGAAAAGCCATGAAGCCAGTGTAACAGCTTCATGACAGTACGTATAGACAAACGATATGCGCTTAGTTTTCGCGAATGACCGCTTCGAACTCGCGCCATTCGCGGGCGGTCATGCCCGAGGTTTCCTGCGTCACAGCCTCTCCGGCGAGCATCCGCCGCAGGCTGTCGACCATCTGTGCCGACAGATTCACCGCGCCCAGACGATAATCTTCGAAAGCTTTATAGGCAAAAGGCACCCAATCGGCGACGATCTTGCACATCATATCGGCATAAACGCGGATTTCGTACTGCGCATGCGGGTCGGCCCGTAAACGCAGGAAGTGGAACAGGTTGTGCAGGTCCACCTTCCAATACCACTGGGTGTAGATATTCGCCGGCAGGTTCATTCGCGCCAGTTCACGCGCCAGACCCTGCTGACCGTCCTGACTGATCATCGCCTCGTAATTGTCATAGCACCGGGCGCTGTCGGCCTTTAGCATTTCAAGAACCCGCGCGGCCTCTTCCCCTTGTAAGGCTTCGCCCCGACCCTGGTTGTTCACCTCGGACTGCGCCGCCACATGGTCGGGCGCGGGGATATAGAACTCCCGATCCAGGATCGAGTAACGCGCGGAATATTCGTTCACATTCGCCGTCCGGTGCCGGATCCACTGACGGGCCACAAAGACTGGCAGCTTCACATGCAGCTTGATTTCGCACATCTCGAACGGGGTCGAATGCCAGTGACGCATCAGATAGCGGATCAGGCCCTCGTCATTCTGCACCGACTTAGTGCCTTTGCCGTAAGACACCCGCGCCGCCTGACAGATCGCGTTATCATCGCCCATATAGTCGATTACGCGCACAAAGCCGTGGTCCAGGACTTGATGAGCAGTGTACAAATGATCTTCCATCCCCGGAGCCACAACACGACGCGTTTGATGCGATTGCGCCCTTTGCGCTTCGATCTCGGCCAGTTGGTCAGAGGACAGCGGCATGAAATTTCCTTTCCATCGAATGAGTCGGCGACCACTATATCTCGGCAATGCAGCGACCGGAACCGCGATATGTACGCTTGTTTGTGCATTTTCCAAATTGTGTCCGCCGCGCCTCTCGACAGACTATGTTAGCGCGCTAAGGTGCTTGTCATCACCTAAACAAAAAAAGGAAACCGCAATGGGGCTGACATACCTCCACACCATGGTCCGTGTGAAAGATCTTGAGAAATCCATGGCGTTTTACGAACTGCTGGGGCTGCAAGAAACCCGCCGGTATGACAGTGAACAGGGCCGGTTTTCGCTGATCTTCATGGCACCTCCGGGGCAAGAAGATCGCCCGATCGAACTGACATATAACTGGGATGGCGACGACGGATTGCCTAGCGATAGCCGGCATTTCGGTCACTTGGCCTACGGAGTCGATAATATCTACGAAATATGCCAACTACTTCAGGACAATGGCGTCGTGATCAACCGGCCGCCACGTGACGGGCGCATGGCGTTTGTGCGCTCGCCCGACAATATCTCGGTCGAGCTGCTGCAAAACGGTGACGCGCTTGATCCGGCCGAACCCTGGGCCAGCATGGAAAGCACCGGCCACTGGTGATCCGCTGGCTGACAATCCTGGGACTGGCTGCTCTGGCCAGCCCCCTGCGGGCCGAGACCTGCAGGCTGGCGCTCGCCTTGGCGATGGACATATCGACCTCGGTAGACGCATCCGAAGACACGCTGCAACGGCAGGGCCTGGCCGCAGCACTCGTCGCACCCGAGGTGACCGAGGCGTTTTTCTCGTCCCCCATGCCCGTGGCGCTGGCCGTTTATGAATGGAGCGGGCGCAGCACGCAGCACGTCATACTGAACTGGTCGATGATCCGCACGCGGGCGGACTTGCTGGCAGCGGCGACGACGGTGCAACAGTCGGTGCGGTCCGACAGCGGGTCGGCCACGGCGATGGGATATGCGCTGGCCTTTGGTGCGACATTGATGCAGCAAGCCCCGCCCTGCCTGTTCCAGACCATCGATCTGTCTGGGGATGGGTCGAACAATGACGGGTACGGACCAGACTCGGCCTATCGCCACTTTCCATTTCAGGACATCGTGGTGAACGGGCTGGTCATCAACGCCGCCGATTTCGAGGGTGAGCTGTTCCTGATCCCGTTTTTCGAGAACAATGTCCTGCATGGCCCCGGCGCTTTTTTGGAAGTTGCGCAAGGGTTTGAGGATTTCGAGCGCGCCATGCGCCGCAAACTTGAGCGGGAATTGCAGGGCCTGCAAATCGGCGCGCTATCTGGTGATGCGTTGAAATGATCCGCTACCTTGCCGCTGCCGCAACCCTTTTGGCAACGCCTGCGATGTCTGAGTGCAGGCAAGCGCTGGCCCTTGGACTGGATGTCTCTGGTTCGGTCGATAGTACCGAATACCGGTTGCAGCTTGGTGGTCTGGCCGCTGCCCTGCAACGACCCGAAGTCAAGCAACTACTTCTTTCGGGCCTTGGCCCTGCGGTGCGGTTGGCGGTATTCGAATGGAGTGAGCCCAGTCATCAGCGCATGTTGCTAGACTGGACAGAAATCCGATCCGAGGAACAATTGGATGGTATTTCAGACCTGTTGAACTCCGTGACGCGCAGCTCGGCGCCGCAGGGAACGGCGGTCGGATCGGCGATGCAGTTTGGCGCCGGTCTGCTGTGGCAACAACCTGAGTGCTGGAAGCACACGCTGGACCTGTCTGGCGACGGCAAACATAACATTGGACCCCATCCCCGCGAGGCCAAACAGGCGCTGCAATCCAGCGGGATCACTATCAACGGTCTAGTGATCGGCCCTGATGATGCCAATGTTGGGGACAAGCGCGACGTGCAGATCAGCGAGTTGTCTGCCTATTACAATGCATGGGTCACTCTGGGCCCCGATGCCTTTGTCGAGGTCGCCGTGGGGTTCGAAGCCTATGAGGACGCGATGGCCCGCAAGCTGATCCGCGAGCTTGAAGGCCTGGTCCTGTCCGATGCCGGGCCCTACACCCGGCCCTGATCAGTAAATATAGCGGATCTGGTCCGTCCAGTAGCGTTCAACCCGGCGGAGGGAAGTGGTGATGTCCTCAATCCCTTCCAGCTCCAATACGCCACGTGATTGCAACCCACCTGCGTGGCGCGCGAACAGTTCGGATACGATATCGCGGATCTCACGCCCCCGCGGCGTCAGACGCACGCGCACCGAGCGGCGGTCAATCTCGCAGCGTTGGTGGTGCATATAGCCCATCTCAACCAGCTTTTTCAGGTTGTAGCTGACATTGCTGCCCTGATAGTAGCCCCTGCTTTTCAATTCGCCCGCCGTGACCTCATGATCGCCGATATTGAACAGCAACAAGGCCTGCACAGCGTTGATCTCAAGCACGCCGACACGCTCGAACTCGTCCTTGATGACGTCCAGCAGCAGGCGGTGCAGCCGTTCCACCAGCGCAAGCGCCTCAAGATAGCTGGTCATGAAGCCCTTGGCCCCGTGCGCGGAGACCTGCATTTCCATACTCATCCGATCCTCCGATTCAATCGCGCCGTTTCAGGCAGCATGAATCGAAAAACCGAATATTCTGTTAAGCAGATTTTGCTATTACTTTTGAAAGGTTTGCGCTATGTCCACAATCAGATCTGCATACGGCTCGGGCGTGGAAACCTGTCCTGTCACCCATTGATACAGGTCCTGATCATTCTCGTGCAGCAGGGCGTCGTACAGGTCCAGCAACGCCTCATCCATGCTGCCAAGATTGCGATCGGCATAGGCCGACAGGATCAGGTCCATCTCTTTGATGCCCCGGCGCATCGAACGCATTTTCAACCGCTTGATCCGCGTGTCCCGCTGCTCGGTCACAGGACTTGCTCAGCCATCTGTCGCAGACGCTTTTCCAGTTTCGCGGCTCGTTCCGCGCTGGCTCGCATCTCGCCCCGGATCGAGCGTAGCTCGGCCACGATATCCACCAGTTCGGGCATGGGTTCTTCAGCTTCCGAGGGCGCATCCATGCCCTCGCCTTCCCCGGTCAGCAGCCACATGATCGAGACATTGACCATCCCGGCCAGCATCGACAGGCGGTTGGCGCGCGGCTCGGACAGGTCGTTTTCCCAATCCGCGAGGGTTGCTTTTTTCACGCCCAACCTGCGGGCCAGTTGTGACTGTGTCATCCCCGCAGCTTCACGCGCACCTGCCAGACGGTCGCCGAATGTCGCTGAATCCGGGCCGTACCAGTCGTTTTCGTCGTTCATCGGGGTCTCCAATTCCACAATTCATATCGCTTGATCGTCTTTCGGGCGCACCCTATGACAGACAGGTTGATCATTCAAACCGAGGGCCCCCATGAGTTTCCTGTCTGCGACACTGTCACGCGTAAAACCGTCGCCTACAATCGCCATGACGGCCAAAGCGGCCGAATTGAAGGCCGCGGGACGCGACGTTATCGGCCTGAGCGCCGGAGAACCCGATTTCGACACGCCGCAGAACATCAAGGATGCCGCCGTTGCCGCCATTGCGGCGGGCAAAACCAAATACACCGCGCCCGATGGCATCCCCGAGCTGAAACAGGCCGCCTGCGCGAAGATGAAGCGCGACCACGGGCTGGACTATTCGCCTGCGCAGATCTCGGTGGGCACGGGCGGCAAGCAAACGCTCTATAACGCGCTGATGGCGACGATGAACGACGGCGACGAAGTGATCATCCCTGCGCCCTATTGGGTCAGCTATCCCGACATGGTGCTACTGGCCGGAGGCACGCCGGTTGTGGTGGAAACGACGCTCGAGAACAGCTTTAAACTGACCGCCGACCAGCTTGAGGCCGCGATTACGCCAAACACCAAGTGGTTCATCTTCAACTCTCCGTCCAACCCAACGGGCGCGGGCTATAGCCGGGCCGAACTGAAGGCATTGACCGATGTGCTGATACGCCATCCACATGTTTGGATCATGTCTGATGATATGTATGAGCACCTGGCTTATGACGGGTTCGAGTTCTGCACCCCGGCCGAGGTTGAACCCGGCCTCTATGACCGCACTCTGACTTGCAACGGCGTGTCCAAGGCCTATGCCATGACCGGTTGGCGGATCGGTTATGCGGCGGGTCCGGTCGAGTTGATTGCCGCGATGCGCAAGATTCAATCTCAGTCGACCTCAAACCCCTGCTCCGTCAGTCAATGGGCGGCAGTCGAGGCGCTGGAGGGCACGCAAGACTTTCTGGCCCCCAATGCCGAGACATTCAAACGCCGCCGTGACTTGGTAGTGCGGATGCTGAACGAGATTGACGGTATATCCTGCCCCACTCCCGAAGGCGCGTTCTATGTCTACCCCTCGATCGCAGGGCTGATCGGCAAGACTACTCCGGCGGGCACGGTGATCTCATCTGATGAAGCCTTTGCCACGGCATTACTGGAAGAAGCCGACGTGGCCGTCGTTTTCGGGGCCGCCTTCGGTCTATCCCCAAACTTCCGCGTCAGCTACGCAACCTCGGACGCGGCGTTGACCGAGGCCTGCACCCGCATTCAGCGGTTCTGCGCCGCACTGACCTGATCGGAGGCTTTGAGCCGTGGATTTGCCCGAATATTACTTTCGCGTGCGCGAGAATGGGGCGGCGGTTTTTCGGATCGACACCGAAAACCGCCAACGCCGGATCGAGATGGACCAAATCGCGGTCATCAACATCCGCAACGGAGAGGTCAAGCCGCAGGGACAGCGCACCCTAACCGAGACCGACCAGGCCGCTATCACGCGTTGGATCGAGGACCGCACAGCCCTTTTGGCACAGCGTGATATGGACGACATTCACCGGGCCGTGGACTACCTGAACCTGACGACTCAGTGGGCGCAGTCCAAAGCGACAGATGAGCAGCTTGAGGAAGTCACTGACCGGCTGTTACTGGCGATGCACGATCTGCGCAGTGTTCTGGTGCGTAAAAAGGCGGATCGTCTGACCAAAGACTAACCTACCACCGGGACCGAGCGGACCGACCGCATCCAGAACCGCGCCATCAGCAAGACCGCTGCGAAGGCTAACCCAAGCACAAGGCCCAGCCACACGCCGATCCCGTCCATCCCCTGGACAAAGCCGAAGTAATACGAGGCCGGAATCCCCACGACCCAATAGCTGAGCCCTGCCATCACCATTGGCACTTTGGCGTCCTGCAATCCACGCAACAGGCCCAGCGCGATCACCTGCGCGCCATCGACCAATTGGAACAGCGCCGCCATGGCCAGCAACCCGGTTCCGATCAGCAGGATTTGCGACCGCTGCGGGTCATCCGCCTCCATAAACAGGGAAATCAGCGGCTCGGCGCAGGTCAGGAACAGGATCACGGTCAGCACCGACATCACCAGCGACATCGCCGTCACAGCAATCGCGCCTTTTTCCAGATGTGCCCGGTCTTTGCGGCCCAGCGCATTACCTGCGCGGATCGTTGCCGCGTTGGACAGACCCAGATGCACCATGAACGTAGCCGAGGCCAGATTCAGCGCGATACCATGCGCCGCCAGCGGCACTTTTCCCAGCCAGCCCATCATGATTGCCGACATGGCAAACAAGCTGACCTCGGCCAATGTGGTCAGACCGATGGGCACGCCCAGACGCAGGACGCTGAAGAAGAACTCCCAATCCGGGCGCCAAAAGCGCTGAAACAGGCTGTGTTCGGGCAGGGCACGCACCGCGTAGATCACCACGAAAACCAGCGAGACAACCTGTGTCACGACCGAAGCGATGGCCGCACCGATCACGCCCAACTCGGGCGCACCCCAATTGCCAAAGATCAGCGCATAGTTGGTGAAACCGTTGACCACAGCAGCCGTCACAGTGATCCACAGCACGATCTGCGTGCGTTCCAACGCCGCCAAATAGGATTTCAGGACCATCACGATCAGCGCCGGGAACAGGCCCCAGCCCGCGACCCGCAGATATTGCGCAGCGGTCCGGGCGACCTCGGGGTCCTGATCCAACGCAATCAGGATCGGGTAGGACCACCACAGCAGTGGCATCATCAACGCGGCATAGATCAGCGACAACCACAGCCCCATGCGGGTCGAGCGGCGGATGCTGGTCTCATCCTCCTCGGCGGCGGCGGTGGCGACTATGGGCATCACCGCCCAGCCGAACCCGGCCCCAAACAGAAACAGCACGAAGTAGTAACTACTGGCCAAGGTTACAGCCGCCAGAGCTTCGACCCCGTACCAGCCCAGCATGATGGTGTCGGTCAGACCGATAGCAAACTGCGCCAGATGCCCGCCCACCAACGGTAGGCCCAGCACGGTAATGGCCCGGAAATGGCCGCGATATGTCATCACCTTGTTCATCGCCCCAGCCTTATGCCCGGCCCGAGGCCGGGACAAGACCAGATCAGCGAAATTTCAGGATGAGACTCTCAGTCCGGGGCCAATCAACAGCCCGGATGACCCTAACGCGCATCAGGGTGCAGTGCGCTGCCAAGGATGTGCTCGGACCGATGGATGACGTGATGCGCCTGTCCAACGATCAAGGGATCAGGCTCGCGGACCACATTATGGTTCTTGCCGGGGTAGTCCAGCGTCGACAGGAAATGCCGCATTGTGTTCAGGCGCGCACGCTTCTTGTCGTTCGACTTGATGATGGTCCATGGCGCGTCGGCGGTGTCAGTATAGAAGAACATCGCCTCTTTCGCCTCGGTGTAGTCGTCCCATTTGTCAAGGCTGGCCTTGTCGATCGGCGACAGTTTCCACTGTTTCAGCGGGTCCGTCTCGCGGCTTTTGAACCTGCGTTGCTGTTCGGGCTGCGTGACCGAGAACCAGTATTTGTAAAGCTGAATGCCCGAGCGGACCAGCATCCGCTCAAGATCCGGAGTCTGACGCATGAATTCCAGATATTCGTTGGGCGAGCAGAAGCCCATCACCCGTTCCACGCCTGCGCGGTTGTACCAGGACCGGTCGTAGAACACCATTTCACCAACGGTGGGCAATTCCTGAACATAGCGCTGATAATACCACTGACCCTTCTCTTCCCAGGTGGGTTTGTTCAACGCAACCACTCGGGCCTGACGTGGGTTCAGGTGCTCCATGAACCGCTTGATTGTGCCGCCTTTACCCGCAGCGTCACGGCCTTCGAACAGCAACACGAACCGCTGGCCGGTTTCTTGCGCCCATATCTGAACCTTCAGCAGCTCAGCCTGCAACTCGGCCTTTTGCGCCTCATAGATCTTGCGCGCCATCTTGCGGCCATAGGGGTACTTGCCGCTTTCAAACGCGTGGCGAATTTTCTCGGGGCTGGGTTCAGCCGGGCCGGTCGTGGGCACCGGAACGCCGTTGGCGGAGGCTTGTGTCTTTTCGATCCGCGCCGCTGTTTCCATGCAATCTCTCCTTGAAAAGCTGTCTGACCCAGTGACTAGCAGAGACCGCCATTTCGCGCTTTGATTGGTATCAAATTGCTGTAACCTTGTGGTTCTGTTTTTGGCTATGGCAGCAGAGGGTTAACGCGTGGACAGCAGATTTGTCGAACTGGACGGACAGCCGTTCTTTCTACGCAGTTGGGGCGATCCCAGCCTGCCGCCCTTGCTGATGCTGCATGGCTTTCCTGAATATGGCGGCACATGGGCTGATCTGGCCCCGCATCTAGCTGAACACTTCTATTGTATTGCCCCGGATCAGCGTGGTTATGGCCAAAGCTGGGCGCCCGAGGGGGTCGGGCACTATACCCTGTCAAAACTGGTCGGGGACATGGCGGCGTTGATCGATATGCTGGGCGCACCTGTCACGGTTCTGGGCCATGATTGGGGGGCCTCAGTCGCCTATGGGCTGGCCATGTTCCAGCCCAAGCTGGTGGGCCGACTGATTATCGCCAATGGCGTCCACCCGGTGCCGTTTCAGCGCGCGATGGCGTCGGGCGGAGCGCAATCAGCGGCCTCGCAATATATCAACGATCTGAGGGCCGAAGACGCCGCCCAAAGATTTTCTGCCGACAATTTCGCGCGGCTCGAGAGGTTCTTTCGGTACGGGATGGGGCTGGATTGGCTGTCGGATGCACAAATGCAGGCCTATCGCACCGAATGGGCCCGGCCCGGCCGGTTGGACGCAATGCTGAACTGGTACCGCGCCTCTCCGCTGGTGGTGGCGAAACCCGGCGAACCGCTGACGAATCTGCCCGAGCTGCCGGTCGAGCGCCTTTTGGTCCGCTGCCCGCATCTTTTGCTGTGGGGATCTGAGGACAAGGCCCTGCTACCCGAGGCCACTGAGGGGCTGGAAGAGTTCGCCCCCGACCTGACCCGCATTGACATTCCCGGCACGGACCACTGGCTGCATCATCAACGCCCCAAGGCGCTGGCGCAGGCCATTCTGAACTGGACCCGAGCCTTAACGGTGTCCCCAGTCTGACGGATCGTCCGAGTTGTTGGGGGACAGCCCCAGAATATCCCCATCGGTGGAACAGCCCAGCCCCAGAACCGTGCGATTGGCGTAAGAAAAATAGGCGCAGACCTGATTGATCTCGAGGATTTCTCCATCCTCCCACCCTGCAGCGTGCAGAGCCTCAATATCACTTTCTGTCAGTTCCGCAGGCGCCTCGGTCAGTTTGCGCGCATAGCCCATCGCCGCGATCTGCGCCGGATCCAGAGGGGCCGTCTGCGGTGTCCGGGCTTCAATCGCGGCACGGATAGCATTGCCTCGGTCAGGGTTAGCCAAAAGCCGCTGCAGGCCACTGAAATGATGCTCGACACAATAGTCGCAGCGGTTGAGCGCGCTGACCCACACGCCCAGGACTTCAAGAAACCATTTCGGGATGGTGTTGGCCGAATGGTGCAAGACATTCTTGTACATCGCCATGTGGCCTTCCATCGAATGCGGGCGCAAGGAATGCACCATCATGATGTTGTCCACATTATTGCCCGGCCCCGTCACCCGCTGATACAGCTTGCGCAGCTTGCCGGTCGCTTCTTCGAACGGCACCACTTTGATCCAGCTCATACCTGTCCCCTGTCGTTTCCAGCGCAGCTTAGTTGCGTTCAAATTGAGCTTCGAGAGGCAATCGTATGAAATTTAATTTTTATACGCCGCACCTATGACTTGCGGCACTCATAAATGGTGGCAGACAAGGGCATGTTCATCCCGTTCGCCCCGAAGGCATCAGTCAGCCTTGCGAGAATTCGAGCCACGACATCTTCGGGATCAACACCACCACGTTCGCGGATCTCGTCGATAAAAGGATTGCCAAAGACAAGAGCTGCTGCAAAGGCCCGCGGGTTCGAGATGGTTTTCGTCAGCTCGATCGTCAGGAATGAGACATCCTCCCAACCGGCCTCGGCCAGATCCGAACATACCAATTGCGGGTCGCCATAATGGAAGGGAACCTTGTAAAAGCCCGGCGGGTCATCCGGGAACACCTCCGAAGCAACCTGTTGGGCGATCTGGGAAAACGGATTCAACTCGATCGCGCTCCAGACATTGAAAACGTACCGGCCACCCGGCTTGAGAACACGCGCCGCCTCACGATACGACGCTACTTTGTCGGGAAAGAACATGACCCCGAACTGGCACACGATAAGATCGAAAAGCGAGTCGCCAAATGGTAACTCCATCGCGTTGGCGACTTGAAAATCGATCTTGTCCTTGGAGGAAAATTTTTGACGCGCGACATCCAACATCGGAGCGTTCAGGTCAGTAATGATCAAGGAGGCATCCGAAGGCAATTTATCCCGCAATCTACTACTGACGATACCCGTTCCTGCCGCGAGTTCCAAAACGGTCTTGGACTGTCCTGAAACAGCGGCGTCGACAATCCGGTCCGCGTAATCAAAGAAAATATTTGGACCCAACCCGTTGTCATAGTGCGAGGGGATATCCCCGACAAAGCCCGAGGCGTTCGTGCTCATTGAAATTCTCCCAGTCTGGTGCAGTCCGCAATATTCACAGGGTACACGAACTTGACCAAGCTTGCCAAAACCATGATCAGCCCTTCCGACCTGCCTACCATTTACCCACAACACTTCGCGCCCCTCTTCCCCCGGACCACATCACCTGCCATAATGGGTAAAACCCAAAAACAAGAGCAGCACCGATGCCAGACGATCTGTTGACGCCCAGCGCCACCTCCACATACGACGCCTCTTCGATTGAGGTGCTTGAAGGACTGGAACCCGTTCGCAAACGCCCCGGCATGTATATCGGCGGCACGGATGAGCGCGCGCTGCATCACATGGTGGCCGAGATCCTCGACAACTCGATGGACGAGGCGGTCGCGGGGCACGCCAACCGAATCGAGGTGGAACTGCACGAAGATTACGCCCTGACCGTGCGCGACAACGGGCGCGGCATTCCGATTGATCCGCATCCGAAATTCCCCGACAAATCCGCGCTGGAGGTCATTCTGTGTACCCTGCATGCGGGTGGTAAATTCTCGGGCAAGGCCTATCAGACCTCGGGCGGTCTGCACGGGGTTGGTGCCTCGGTGGTAAACGCTCTGTCGGATTCGATGGTCGTACAGGTGGCGCGGGACAAGACGCTGTTCGAACAACGGTTCTCCCGCGGAATCCCGCTGGGTCCGGTCGAAAAAGTCGGCGCGGCCCCCAACCGGCGCGGCACCACCGTGACATTCCACGCCGATGCCGAAATCTTTGGCCACCACAAGTTCAAACCGGCGCGGTTGTTCAAATCCATTCGCTCCAAGGCCTATCTGTTCTCAGGCGTGGAAATCCGCTGGAAATCCGCCATCGACGATGGCGAGACCCCGACCGAGGCGACGTTCCACTTCCCCGGAGGCCTGTCCGATTACCTCAAAGAGACGATGAACGGTTCGTCCACTTATGCCGAGCAACCCTTCGCAGGCACCGTGGACTTCACCGAGAAGTTCGGGACACCGGGCAAGGTCGAATGGGCGATCAACTGGACACCTTCGCGCGATGGGTTCATCCAATCCTACTGTAACACCGTCCCCACTCCCGAAGGTGGAACCCATGTAGCGGGGTTCTGGGCCGCGATCCTCAAGGGGATCAAGGCGTATGGTGAGCTGATCAACAACAAGAAAGCCGCGCAGATCACCCGCGAAGACCTGATCACCGGCGGCTGCGCGCTGGTGTCCTGCTTTATCCGCGAGCCGGAATTCGTGGGCCAGACCAAAGACCGTCTGGCCACGGTCGAGGCGCAGCGTCTGGTCGAGAATTCGGTCCGCGACCATTTCGATAACTGGCTGGCCGCGGACACGAAATCCGCCGGCGCTATACTCGACTTTGTGATACTCCGAGCCGAGGAACGTCTGCGCCGACGGGCCGAGAAAGAGACACAACGCAAGTCCGCCACTAAAAAACTTCGTCTCCCCGGCAAGCTGGTGGACTGCTCTAGTTCAACACGCGACGGGACTGAGTTATTCATCGTCGAGGGCGACTCGGCGGGTGGCTCGGCCAAAATGGGGCGGGACCGCAAGACACAGGCCCTGCTGCCCCTACGTGGCAAAATCCTGAACGTGCTGGGCGCGGCCAGCTCCAAGCTGGGCACCAATGCCGAGATCAACGATCTGACCCAAGCGCTGGGTGTGGGCCTTGGCACCAAGTTCAACGTGGACGACCTGCGTTATGACAAGGTCATCATCATGACCGACGCAGATGTGGACGGCGCGCATATTGCGTCCTTGCTGATGACGTTCTTCTTCACCCAGATGCGGCCCATGATCGACGCGGGCCACCTGTATCTGGCCTGCCCGCCTCTGTACCGCCTGACCCAAGGCGCCAAGCGCGTCTATTGTTTGGACGAGGCCGAGCGCGACGAATGGCTTGAGAAAGGTCTGGGTGGCAAGGGCAAGATCGACGTATCCCGCTTTAAGGGTCTGGGCGAAATGGACGCCAAGGACCTGAAAGAGACCACGATGGACCCAGCCTCGCGCAAGCTGATCCGCGTCACGATTGACGAGGACGAACCCGGAGAAACCGGCGACCTGGTCGAGCGCCTGATGGGCAAGAAGCCCGAACTGCGGTTCCAATACATTCAGGAGAACGCGCGGTTTGTGGAGGAGTTGGATGTTTGAGATAGGGTTATTGTGCCATTAACCGCAGCAACTGGCTTTCAGAAATAAACAACGGGCGCTCCGATTTTAGACGCAATTCTTGTGCTTTACGAATCTTGGTGCCTCGGTTTAGCTCTATCCAATCTCTTGAAGCCTCACCTCCGATTATCAAGAAATCAACTTTACCCGAAACACTTCGAGCCATTCGGGCGCCGTAAGCCTCAAGTTGCTTCTCGAAGATTGATCTGGGATTCGCCTTGAAATTTCCCGTCAAAACGAGAACTGCCCCGTCCAAATCTGCTTCGATGCTTTCAAGGCGCGTTTCCTGATAATTCGCAACTCCGGTAGTTTGTGCGATTCCCGTATCGCCGTAGCAATCACCCACTACATGCCCGATGACTTCGCTAAGTTCGTCAGATTCTTCTTCTGAAACAATGCCGTCGGCAATTGCATCTACGGATGAAACAAGGATCTGCTTAACCCCAACCGTATCTAGTAATGATGGGTTTCGATCAATAAACGATACTATTGCTTCCGCTTCGGCCAAAGTGATTTTCCCATCGCACACAATGCCTCGGCAAAATCCTAGAAAACGGTTGAGTTGGCTCTTTTCGCAGGATTCTTCGATTTCCTTCATACGTATTTCGACAACCGAGTCGATGGACGAATGATCCAAAAGATCGACTCCAAAATCTTCGATAATATCATTTGCATCGCCATCCGTTACGTGCCGAACGAACTCTTCGCATTCTGCAATCAATGGCTCAATTTCGCCAACCTCTAGGTATCCACTTGCCGCCACGCCCTCAAGAAAACCAGTAAAGTGGCAGAAAAACTTTTTGTCGTTGTTACGTTTGTGAATTCGGCCCAACTCTGGGCCGCCATGTGAATAGTTACTCATTGTCAACCTTTGGTATATCTTGAAAAAATCTTCTCCACCTATGTTTGCAGTCCTCCTTATGAAAAACAACGCCAAAATAGCAATACTCAACTGTCAGGTGGTCAGTCCTTTCTCAGCGTCTGATAGCCGTCTGCCTTCACGCTAGAGCGCATTCGCTAATTTGAAAATTACATCAGCGATTCAAGGTGGACCAACAACCTCCTTGAACAATGGACACCCCCCTTGCCTAACCCGTTGATCTCGTTCACACTTACCCTCAAGCCGTCATTCAAGAACGATATTTGAGGCTCCCGAGCGTCCAAGACCCATTTGACCCACTGATTTCTCAACGGGAGGACGACATGAAGACACTACTCCTCGGACTGGCCTTAGCCCTGCTGGCCACACAAGCCCCAGCGCAGCAAATGCTCAGCACCGCATCGCCTATTCCGGAAGGTGCCGAGAAGCGGTTTTGCTATTATGAAGGCATGGCCTATTCCGAAGACGCATTTGTTCTGATGGTCGGCGACAACACTGTAACCAGCACCGTCAGTACCGTTCAGGAACGCCTGCTGCGCTGTCATCGTGAAGAGGATGGCTCGCTGAAGTGGAAACCGCAGAGCACATTCTCGACCAACAACTGAACGCGTTGGGTGGGCGTTCTAGCCCACCATTTGCTCCAGCCAATCCGCGATCTGACCTGCTGGCCCCTCCCAGCCGGGCTCCATGAACAGGAAATGGGCGTGGTCTTCGGCTGGCAGGAAGGTGGCTCGCACGCCGTAAAGTTCCGCCAGCGCGTGGCAGGTGTTGGGGTTCACGGCCCGGTCCTCGGTTCCGGATACGATCAGCACCGGGCAGTCGACCTTGTCGATATCCACCTTCATCGCGTGCTGGTCGTCGAACATCCAAAAGAACATCTCGAACATCACTCGCCCGCTTTCGGGGCCGAGTTGGTCGAACACCTCATGTTGCTGCGTTTCGGGCAATTTGTTCAGCGCAAAGGGGGCCATCAGGTCGAAATCAACGCGCATGGGCTGTTTCCAGAACGCCCCGCCCTCCATCAGCGCGCGCGGTACCGCGCGTTCGTCGTCGGTTTCGGGCAGCGTCCCCCAGGCCGCATTCGGGTTGATCAGAACGATGGCGCTGGCCAGGCCCCGAGACGCCACCTGCTGTGCCACCACCCCGGCGATGGCATGGCCGAGCAGCACCGGCTTGCTATCCAGCCCCTGCACGAATGCGGCAACGTCATCGGCGTAGTCCATGACGCTGGTGTCGGTCAGGCCGGGATCGGGCTCGGCCTTGGGGTCGCCGCCATGGTAGCGCAGCGCAGGGGTGTGAACCGTCCAGCCGCGCGCGCGGAAGAAGCCCGCGTAATCCTCCATACACCACGGCCCAGCAAAGGCCCCGTGGATCAGAACAATCTCTTTGGTCATGAAAATCTCCCTCACCTGCGCGCAGTATGCGAGGTGAGGGATCGGGTCTGCAACCCTGTTACAGCGCGGCTTTGAACAGCGCGGTCAGGTTGTCTTCGGTCAGTTCAATCGGGTTGCCGCCACAGGACGGGTCGGTGATCGCACCTTTGACCAGTTCCGGGATCGATGCTTCGGTCACGCCCAGATCGGACAGTTTGCGCGGGATGGCAAAGCTGTCGTTGAACGCCTGCACAAAGGCACGGAAGCCGTCAAAGCCGCCTTCGATGCCCAGATAGGCCGCGGCCTGCTGGAACCGGTCCGCGATAACGGGCGCGTTGAAATCCAGCACGGCGGGCATACAGACCGCGTTGGTGGTGCCGTGATGGGTGTTGAACACCGCGCCAATCGGATGGCTCATCGCGTGGATCGCTCCGAGGCCCTTTTGGAACGCCGTGGCGCCCATTGCCGCCGCGCTCATCATCTGGGCGCGGGCTTCGATGTCGGTACCGTCAGCATAGGCGCGTGGCAGGTAGTCCTTGACCAGCCGCATCCCCTCCAGCGCGATGCCCTGGGACATGGGGTGATAATGCGGGCTGCTAAACGCCTCGACGCAATGCGCAAACGCGTCCAGACCGGTGCCTGCGGTGATGAACTTGGGCATCCCCACGGTCAATTCAGGGTCACAGATCACGACCGCAGGCAGAACTTTGGGGTGAAAGATGATCTTCTTCGCGTGCGTTTCCGAGTTGGTGATGACGCTGGCCCGCCCCACCTCGGACCCGGTTCCGGCAGTGGTCGGCACAGCGATGATCGGCGCGATGGCATCGGCATCGGCGCGCGTCCACCAATCGCCGATATCCTCAAAATCCCACACCGGGCGCGTCTGGCCACACATGAAGGCAACCATCTTGCCAAGATCCAGGCCCGAGCCACCGCCAAAGGCAATCACCCCGTCATGGCCGCCCGCGTTATAGGCGGCAACCCCGGTTTCGAGGTTCTTTTCATTGGGGTTCGGGTCCACTTCGCTGAACAGCCCGCGACCCAGCCCTGCGGCCTCAAGAATATCCAGCGTGGCCGTGGTGATCGGCAGACCGGCCAACCCTTTGTCAGTCACCAGCAAGGGGCGCTTCATCCCTGCGGCCGCACAGGCCTCGGGCAGTTCCTTGATCCGGCCAGCGCCGAATTTGATCGCGGTCGGGTAAGACCAGTTTCCAACAAGGCTCATGATGTCACCTTTTTCAGATGGTAGGATTTGGGACGTGTGAGGTTGTGATAGCCGATGACCGACAATCCGCCTCCGCGCCCGGTATTCTTGCAGCCGGTCCAGCACAGACCCGGGTCCAGATAATCCGCCCGGTTCATGAACACGGTGCCGGTTTCGATCCGGTCGCCCACCCGCGCCGCGCGATCCACGTCACGGGTCCAGAGGCTGGCAGTCAGGCCAAACTCGCTATCATTCATATGCCCGATGGCTTCTTCGTCCGAGGACACTTTCATGATGCCCACAACCGGACCAAAGCTCTCATCCCGCATCACGCGCATGTCATGGGTGACATTGGTCAGGATCTGTGGGGTCAGATAGGCTCCCCCATCATCCTCAGCGAAGGTCTCGATATGGGGAACGGCACCATCCGCGACAGCCTCGGCAATCTGCGCGCGCACCTCATCAGCAAAGCGGACGTTGGCCATCGGGCCAATCGTCGTCTCAGCGTCAAGCGGATTGCCCAGCTTATAGCCTTTCACCACCTCAACCGCTTTGGCAACGAAGGCGTCATAGAGGCTTTCATGCACATAAATCCGTTCGATCCCGCAGCAGCACTGGCCCGAGTTGAACATGGCCCCGTCGATCAGCGTATCGACCGCCGCATCCAGATCGGCATCCTCCATGACGTAGCCCGGATCCTTGCCACCCAACTCGGTACCAACGCCAGTAAAGGTGCCCGCCGCAGCGCGTTCCATCGCCTGTCCGCCGCCGACCGAGCCGGTAAAGTTTACGAAATCAAACGCCTTGCCAGCGATCAGATCATTGGTCACGTCATGGCTGAGGAACACGTTCTGGAACACATCCGCGGGCACTCCCGACGCATGGAACGCCTGCGCCATACGCTCACCCACCAGCAAGGTTTGTGTGGCGTGTTTCAGCACCACCGCATTGCCCGCAATCAGCGCAGGTGCCACCGTGTTGATCGCCGTCATATAGGGGTAATTCCAAGGCGCCACCACAAAAACGACCCCATGCGGAATACGCTTGATATAGCGTTTGAAGGTCTCATCCTCACCCACAGCGATATCGGCCAGAGCGTCTGAGGCAATTTCGGCCATATGACTTGCACGTTCATTGAACCCGCCAAACTCACCGCCATAGCGCACCGGCCGGCCCATCATATGCGCAAGCTCTGGCACGATCTCGTCATTCATCGCCCCCACAGCGGCCACACCTGCCATTACAAGATCAATCCGCTCCTGCAACGGCCGCGCCGCCCACTCCACCTGCGCCGCACGGGCCCGCGCGGCGGACTTTAAAGCCGCCTCAGCCGACAACACTTCACGCTCCGCAAAAACCGATCCGTCAATCGGCGAGACACATTGCAACATCTGCCCCATTTTCACTCCATTTTCGAAAGAAACAGGATCCCTGCTTCATCTGGCCCAAAATATCCCGGGGAGCGCGAGGGGCTGGCCCCTCGCTCCCGCCCTCTAAGCCCGCTCAAACCCGCGCGCAATTTCCCAATCCGTCACTACACGCTCGAACTCTTCGATCTCGACCTCCGCCGCACGGGCATAGTGATCGACCACATCATCCCCCATGGCCGCGCGCAACATGGCCGACCCATGCAACGCATCCCGCGCCGCGCGCAAGTTGCCGGGGATCATGCCCGTTTCGCCCTGATAGACGTCTCCCTGTGTCGGGGGCTGCAATTCCAGCGCTTCCTCGATCCCGGCAATCCCAGCGGCCAGCATCCCTGCCATCGCCAGATACGGGTTCGTGTCCGAGCCCGGAATACGGCACTCCACCCGAACTGCCTTGGTGCCATCCCCGCACAGACGGAACCCCGCCGTGCGGTTGTCCACCGACCAGATGATCCGCGTTGGCGCAAACGTGCCCTTCATGAACCGCTTGTAACTGTTGATGTAGGGAGCCATGAAATAGGTGTAATCGGCGGCGTATTTCAGCAAACCCGCCATGTAGTTCTTCATGACATCAGACATCCCGAGCGGATCTTTTTCGTCGAAAAAGATTGGCACCCCGTCTGCCCAAAGCGACTGATGCACGTGGGACGAGCTTCCCACTTTCTCATGATGCCATTTCGGCAGGAACGTCGCCGCATGGCCATGCTGCCACGCGATCTCTTTCACTGCGTTCTTGGCAATCGAGTGATACTCGGCCGTGTCCATCGCTGGGGCGTATTTGATGTTCAGCTCTTCCTGCCCGGTCTCAGCCTCACCTTTCGAGTTTTCGACCGGAATCCCCGCGTTCCACAGATGATTGCGGATCGGGCGCATCACATGCTCTTCCTTGGTGGTCTGCAGGATGTGATAGTCTTCGTTATAGCCCGAGATCGGCTCCAGATCGCGAAACCCTTCCTTGCGGATCTGGTCAAAGCTCTTCTCGAACAGGAAAAACTCCAGCTCGGTGGCGCACATGGCGTCATAGCCCATGGCCTTAAGCCGGTTCACCTGCTTTTTCAGGATGGACCGAGGCGCGTGGGGCACTTCCTCATGCGTATGGTGATCCAACACATCGCACATCACCATGGCGGTGCCCTCAAGCCACGGAACCGGGCGCAGAGTACTTAGATCAGGCTTCATCACATAGTCGCCATATCCGCGTTCCCAGCTGGTGGCAGCATAGCCATCGGGCGTCGCCATCTCGAGGTCGGTGGCCAACAGATAGTTGCAGCAATGGGTCTCTTCCCAAGCGCCCGCCACGAAATGACCCGCGTGGAACCGCTTACCCATCAGACGCCCCTGCATGTCGACCATGCAGACCAGCACGGTGTCGACCTCACCAGCTTCGGCCTTGGCTTTGAGATCGTTCAATCTTGCTTCATTGCCCATCCCGTTCATCCTTTGTCATCTTCTGGGACCGTCGTCCCAAATTATTCCCAGCGGCCCTAGTCCTCGACCGTTTCGCTATCCATTTCCATCACCAGACGTGTCTCCAGCACCTGCCCGCTTTGGTAGAGGATCGGATAGGCGATGGCGGCGATATGCCCGTGCAGGTCACGCATGGCGCGCAACGTCTCAAGATGCAGATCACTTGAGGCAAAGCTCTCGGTCTGCCCCCTCTCAAGCCGTTTCAGATGCGCCTTGCGGCTATGCCGTGACAGGCGCTTGACCTCGGCCTTGTCCAGCACTAGACGGCGGGCGCAGTCCACATCATTCACCAGCAGCACATGACGAGCCAGCGAGAAACTGGCCAGTACAGCCGCGTGCAGGTCCTTGAGTTCCTTCCAGCCTTGCGCCGAAAACTCGGTGCGTTCAGTGTGTTTGATCTGCGCGGTTCGGGTCATGCGGTTTGACACCACGTCGCCCGCCGCCTCAAGCCGGATCGCGTATTCGACCAGGCCGCGCGCCTCCTTGATCTGCGCCTTGCTCATGTTTTGGCGCGGCATTCGGGCGACAAAGCGTCGGATTTCGGTCAGCTGTGCATTCACCCGTTCATCCTGCTGCCACAGGGCCGAGATCGCATCGCTGTCGTCCTGCTCATAAATATCCAGAACCGGGCGGAACATGCGCTCAACCTGTGTGACCATCTGCAACAGCTCATGCCGGACCGAGGACATCGCAACGTTCGCCCCCGACGCGCTTGGATCGTTCAGTGGGCTAAGCGCGTCCGAGAAGTGGTCCATCGCGTGCGCCTTAACCTCGGGCTCGGGCAGCAGCAGTGTCACCGGACGCTCCATCCAGTTCACAAACCCTGTGGCCAGCACAAAAACGGCAAGGTTGAACCCGATATGGGCCAAGATCAACGACTGCCCTGCCCCCGCCACCATCAGCGTCTGATGCGTGCCGGTCACGTTGACCACAATCAGCATCACCAGCGCCGCGCTGCCGCGTAGCAGAAGGTTGGCCAGTGGAATACGACGCGCGGAAACAGTCAGGTCACGGGTCAGCCAGATCGGAATAAAGGCCGAGCCCAGATTGGCCCCAAGAACCAGCGACAGCCCGGCAGCAAAAGGGATGGCTCCGATCTGAACCAGTGTCACGCACATCAGGATCGTCGCAACCGAACTGTGCATGACAAAGGCCAGTACCGCGCCCACGATAAAGGCGCTGAAATAGTCGCTTTCCAGATAGCCCGCGATGGCGGGCAAAAAGGCGCTCTCGCGGATCGGATCAACCGCATCGCGCAAGAACTGCAATGAAACCAGAATGAACGCGATGCCCAGAACAATGCGCCCGATCAGCCGCACATTGGCGCGGTCGGACTTGAGGTACAGCCACCCGCCCAGCGCCAGCAGCACGGGCTGCAGCCAGCCCAGATCATAAGACAGAACCTGAATGACAAGCGCTGCACCCAGATCCGCGCCCAGCACCCCGGCCAACGCAAGGCCAAAGCTGACCATGCCTGCCGCGGCAAAACCGGTCAGCAAAACCGTTACCGCCGCCGAGCTTTGCAGGATCGTGGCCAGAACCATACCGGCCCCACCGGCAACAAAGGTGTTCGAGTGTCGCGTCAACAGCGACTGGAACAATGCGCCAAAGCGTCTTTCGATGCCCGTGCGGACCAGCCGCACCGCAAACAGCAGCAACATGGTCGCCGCAAAAATCTCGATCAGGAACCCCGCAATAGCCATTGGCCTATACCCCTCTGACCCGGTTCACGCCACGGCGCGACCAGAGTGTTCTTGTCTGTTTCAGAGGCAAGCCTAGCATCGGGGATCGGGGTTCCAGAGGTCCAATACCGGCACGCGACCGAGGCCGCGCGCCGAAATCGCGTTGAATTTAGCCGTAGCGATAAGGCCGTCCGGCCTTGAGCATGTCAGCGTTGTACTGCTTGAATATCTCAACAACCTTGGCCTTGGTCTCGGACTCAGCTGCGATTTCATCCCAGAAGGCAACGGCTGCTTCTTCGACCTGCGCCCATTCGGCGTCCGGGATCGAGGTTAGTTCCATCTTATCGCCATTCACACGCAGGCTGGCCTCGCCACCCCAGTACCACCACTGACGATAGTAGTGCGATTGGTCGCAGCAAACGCGGAACAGGGTCTGCAGGTCTTCCGGCAGTTCGTTCCAGCGGTCCATATTGGCAAAGAACGATCCTGCCCATGCGCCCGAGATGTTGTTAGTCAGGAAATAGTTGGTCACATCAGCCCAACCCACGGTGTAGTCCTCGGTGATGCCCGACCAAGCGATGCCGTCCAACTCGCCGGTTTGCACCGCGACCTCGATGTCTTCCCACGGCAGAGTGACCGGCACAACGCCGAACTGGCTCAGGAAGCGGCCCGCCGTTGGGAAGGTAAAGACGCGTTTGCCCTGCAGGTCGGCCAGGCTGTTGATCGGGTCTTTGGTGGCAAAGTGGCAGGGATCCCATGCGCCGGCACTGATATGCTTGACGCCGACCTTGGAATATTCCTCATCCCAGATCTCGTTCAGGCCGTACTGGTTGAACAGCACCGGCACGTCCAGCGAGTAGCGGGAAGCAAACGGGAAATAGCCGCCGAACACGGTGACTTCGGTGGGAGATGCCATCGAGTCATCATCCGATTGCACCGCATCGATGGTGCCGCGCTGCATGGCGCGGAACAGCTCTCCGGTCGGGACCAGCTGATCAGCATAGAACAGCTCAATCTGCATCCGGTCGCCGGCAATCTTGTTGAACATCTCGATCGCGGGGTCGATCACATGGGCCGCCAAAGCTGGACCGGCATAGGTCTGCATCCGCCATGTGATCGTGCTCTGCGCCAGCGCGGGCGCGGCCAGAGGGGCAGCGGCAACGCCGACCCCGGCCGTTTGCAAAAACTTACGTCTTGTTGTCATGTCATTTCCTCTCTGTTGCAGTTCTTCTCGTGCCTTTTCATCGGCATTCTTGTTAGTTTCCGTAAACATATCCGGGCAGCCACAAGGCCAGTTCCGGGAAGATCATGATAATCGTCAGCGCCAGCACCATCACCGCCACAAACGGGAAGATCGAGCGGTAGATGTCGCGCAGCGTGATCTCGGGCGGGGCCATCGCGCGCATCAAAAACAGGTTATAGCCGAAGGGCGGCGTCATATATGCGATCTGTGTGGTGATCGTATACAGCACTCCGTACCAGATCAGGTCAAAGCCCAGCGCCCCCACCAGTGGCACATAGAGTGGGGCTACGATCACCAGCATCGCCGTATCGTCCAAAAACGTGCCCATCACGATAAAGCTGAGCTGCATCAGGATCAAAATCATCCATGGCGACAGGCCAAGTTGATCGGTGAACAGGTTGTCGATGGCCTTCACCGCGCCCAAGCCATCAAACACCGCACCAAAGCCAAGAGCGGCGAGAATGATCCACATGAACATGCACGAAATCGCCAGCGTCTGCTTGGTGCAGTCCTCGAAAATCTTCCACGTCATGCGCCGTTTCACCACCGACACGACCAGCGCCGTCAGCGCCCCAATGGCCGAGCTTTCGACCAGCGAGGTCCAGCCATTCACAAAGGGCACCATCATAGCGGCAAAGATGATCAGCGGCAGCGCACCCGCGCCCAGCAGGCGGATTTTCTCGGCCCGCGGGACCTCATGCGCATCTTCCATTGCGGGGCCCAGATGCGGCTGAATGCGGCAGCGGATCCAGATATACAAAATGAACATTCCTGCCATCAGCAGGCCGGGCACGATCCCTGCCAGCCACAACTGCCCTACCGGCTGCCGCGCGATCATCGCATAGAGCACCAGAACCACCGAAGGCGGCACAAGAATTCCCAGACTGGACCCCGCCTGAATGACCCCCGTCACCATCGTCTTGTCGTAGCCCCGCCGCAGCAATTCCGGCAGCGCAATGGTCGCGCCAATCGCCATCCCCGCCACGCTGAGCCCGTTCATGGCCGAAACCAGCACCATCAGGCCAATCGTACCAATTGCCAACCCGCCATTCACCGGCCCCATCCAAACATGGAACATCCGATAGAGGTCATCGGCCAGACGGCTTTCTGACAACACGTAGCCCATGAAGATGAACATCGGCAGCGTTAGCAGTGGATACCACTTCATCAGCTTCATGGCGGCTGAAAATGTAATGTCCTGCCCGCCTGTTCCCCACAGGGCCAGCGCGGCAACGGTAGCAACCGCTCCGATTGCGCCAAAGACGCGCTGACCTGTGAAAAGCATCAGCATCATCGAGGCGAACATGAAAATGGCGATATATTCCTGGCTCATGCCCGAGCGACCCCGATTTCCTGCCCGTTGATCCGGGCTATGTCTTTGAAAAATTCCGATATCGCCTGCAGCAGCATCAGGAAAAAGCCCAGCGTCATGATCGATTTGATCGGCCAGATATAAGGCCGCCACGCGGTCGAGGAACGCTCGAGCCGCCCAACCTCTTCACTGCCGGTCAGAAGACCGGTGAAATAGGCCACGGGTTCCGTGCCCCAATACCCAAGGCTGTAGGCGGTCGAGCCCAAGCCGCCATAGAACAGCACGCCCAGATACAGAATCAACAGCAGCACTGTGAAGGCGTCGAACCACGCTTTCTTCTTGTGACTCCAGTTGTGATAAAACAGGTCCATCCGTACGTTCGAACCCAGCTGGATCGAATACGGCCCGCCCATGATGTAATAGGTCACCATGGCAAATTGCGCCATTTCCAGGGTCCACAGCGACGGCAGAAAGAAGGTTTTCGAGATCGACGACCACAGCAGGATGCCCATCATCGCGAACAGACCCCACATCATCACCCGCCCGATCCGGTAGTTGATCGCGTCAACGACGCGGACATATATGCTCATCGCCCGGATCACTCGGCCGCCCTTTCTTCGAAGGTCGCCAAGGTCCGCTTGATCCACGGTACAAGGCAGTTGGTGACGGTTGCGTACTGCTGAGGCGTGCGGATCAAGTCGTTGCGGATTTCGATCATCACGTTCAGCAAACCATTGGGCAATGCCTGCACATCCAATGTGTGGGCCACGCCGTCCTTGGCCGAATACGGCTCGTTCAGTCGCGTGATATACGGGTTCTCAACGGCTTTCGTTGCCATCATCGCGGCGGCAAACCGATCATCGACTCCGTGCAGTATGCCAAGCTCGACCTGACGTTTTTGTCCGTGATAAATTGGCGTGAAGCTATGGATCGTCACCAGCAACTCCAGTGAGGCGCGGTTGCGGTCAATCACAGCCGACAAGGCTTGTCGAAACGGGTCATAGACCCCGTGGATACGGGCCTGCCTTTCTTCATCCGACATCTGGGCATTTGCGGGGATGTCGTAGTCCTCGCTCCGGACGGGCATGGCGCCCGGCGCTTCGGGGGGGCGGTTGCAGTCATAGACCAGCCGCGAAACACCACCATGAACCAGCGGTGCCGAGAGTTCGGCAGACATCATCCGGGCCACGGCCAATGCGCCGGGGTCCCATGCGATGTGACTGTCGCGCGCCTCGGCGCCTAGGCCCATGTCGCCCAGAAACGCAGGGATGCGGTTCGACGCGTGTTCGCAGACCAACACCACCTTCGGGGCGTTGCCTGCCAAGTCAGTGTGAACAACTGTGCCGAAATCCAACCTATCGCCCCGCGATTCCCAGAATCTTCTTTGTGGAAAAATTTCCACACACGTCGATCACCTGTCAATAATTTTCCTGTACAATTTTCTCCAGACTTGATCTTGATGAAAAATTATTCACATTATGCCTTTGTCGCATACAGGAGGATCGTTTAGTGCGGGTGACGGACAGGCTGCTGGCCCATCGGGACAAGATGACGCCTTCGGAACGGCAACTTGTCAGTGTGCTCCTGGATGACTATCCCATGGCAGGCTTGGGCAGCATTACTGAACTGGCCAGCACCGCCTCGGTCTCGACCACCACGGTGGCACGGATGCTGCAAAAGACCGGATTTGACGGCTATCCGCAATTTCAGGCCGCCCTGCGGGGCGAAGTAAAAGAGATGATCTCGGGCCCCATCGCCAAGCGTGATGTCTGGCAAAACGATCTGCCCGAAGAACACATCCTCAACCGCTACTCCCAGCAATCCCTCGCCAACCAAAAGCGCACGATTGATGAGGTCGATCCAGCCGAGTTTGACAGTTTTTGCAACCTGTTATCCGATCCCAACCGACGTATTTTCATCACCGGAGGACGCATCACAGGTACAATGGCGCAGTACCTGTACCTGCATTTGCAAATGATCCGTCCCGACGTCCGAATGTTACCGGTGGCTGCGTCGTGGACACATGATCTGCTGGATGTACGCAAGGATGATGTCCTAATCGCGCTGGACGTGCGGCGCTACGAGAACTCGACCATGCTGATCGGGCAGCTCTGTCAGGAACGCGGGGCCGAGATTGTGCTGTTCACAGACCAGTGGCGCTCGCCCATTCACCGACTGGCCAAACATACCTTTGCCGCACGGATTGCGGTACCGTCAGCGTGGGATTCGATGGCGTCAATCCTGACGCTGATGGAGTGCGCCATCGCCGAGGTTCAGGAACGCCTTTGGGATTCGGTCAAAGACCGCACCGACGAACTTGAGGCCGCCTTTGACCGTACCAAGCTGTTCCGCAAGTTCGGTCAAAGCTCGGGTTCTTAACATCTGAAATTGCTATAATTTACAACTGCCCGTGATCAGTGTTGCCACTTCGGGGCCGCGCGTTCACTTTATGGGCATGAGTTTTGTCGCCGATAATCAACTGCCGCTTCTGATCCTGTTTTTTCTGATCGGACTCGTAGGCACCGGGTTTCTGTTCCGCAAACCTGCGGGGCATCGAGCGTGGAAACTGGCCGATCTGGTCTGGGTCGTGCTGGGTGGCATCGGCGCATTGGTTGCCGTTTTGGCAGGTCTTTACACTGCAGACAGTTCTCGTCTGGACCGGCAGATCGACGTGGCTTACGCAGCTACACTGGCCTTTGACCGGGACGCTGCGCGCTTTCGGTTGCGCTTTTGTGATCCCGCCTACGACGATGATATCGGCGTTCTGTGCGAAAAGGTGGAATTCCTGTCAGCGTCTACGGCCAGCAACGCTGACCTCCCCCTGTTTATAGCCGTGACCAACGAGGTCGCGCCGCTGCAAGGACTGCACTTCCTATTCGGACGTCAGGCAAAAGACGATATGGACGACGCACGCGCGATGGCCGCAAAGGCCAACGCTTTCGACATTGACCAGTTTCTTGTCTTTACGACCGTGGACGACAAAACCCAGATTGCCATCGACAATATGCGCCGCAAGGTGCCTGCGATTGCCGGTGACTATCTGATCCTTGCCCGAAGCTATGAGGATCTGATTGCGCAAGTCGGGAAGTTGAAAGACGAATGGGAATATCTACAAGCCAACGCGCATATATTGGTGTTGCAGATCATTGCTCTATGTCTGGTCAGCTTTGCTGCACCGTTCCGTCTGGGCAAATCGCTTGTAGAACTACGCACCGCCTTCAGCGCCGATACGCCTGAGCCAGCCGCTCCGGGTCCGCGCCAAGAAAATACCGTGTCAGAGTCCAAAGGTTCCGCGTCCCTCGACGCAGCCAACCCGCCTTCTGGTATCGGTCCGCACTCGTAAAGGCCCGGACCGGCAACAGAGTGATGCGGCCAAGGCGACGCACCAACGCCACGTCCTCCATCAATGGCTGATCCGGGAACCCTCCGGCCTTTTCATACAGGCGGCGCGGAACCAGCAAACCCTGATCGCCATAGGGCAAGCCAAATATCCGGCTGCGCAGGTTGGCCCAACCCGCCACCCATGTCGGGGCAAAACCCGAGGCAGAAAACGCCAGCCGGAAGACCCCCGGGGTGCCATATCGCAGATGATCCCCAACCACTTTGGTCCAGCCCTGCTGCAATACGGTATCGGCGTGCAACACCAGCAGCCACTCGCCCTTGGCCTCGGCACACCCCCGGCGCAACTGACCACCGCGCGACGCGGCACCGAACACGATTTCAGCCCCGGCCTCATCCGAGATCTCTAGCGTTTGGTCCGTCGATCCACCGTCCGAAACGATCAACTCCCTGATCAGGCCGGTATGCAGCCCTTCCATCAACGCCTCAAGCGTTGCGGGTAAGGTCTGAGCCGCGTTCAGGGTTGGGATGACGATCGAGATCGGTGCTGGCACGTGGATTACCCTCTGGTCTTGTCGGCGCGAACTCCTATATCACGAAGCCGAGGGAAAGCACGAGGACACCCCCATGCCCAATCGCCGCATCCTGCGCCTGAGTGGCGCGGACACTGACAGTTTCCTGCAAGGGCTGGTGACAAACGATATCGCCGGGATGCAGCTCGGGTTGGTCTATGCAGCGCTGCTGACGCCGCAGGGCAAATACCTTGCCGATTTCTTTCTGACGCGTCGGGGCGACGCTGTCCTGCTGGACGTGGCAGAAACTCTGGCGGACGGGCTGGTCAAGCGTCTGAGCATGTACAAGCTGCGCGCGGACGTCACGATCGCGGACAGCGGGTTGAATCTGCAACGCGGCACCGGCCCTGCGCCCGACGGCGCCCAGCCCGACCCACGCCACAATGACATGGGCTGGCGGACGTATAGCGCTGCTTCTGAAAGCGACGACGGCACCGATTGGGACGCCATCCGTGTGCGAAATTGCATCCCTGAGACGGGCGTTGAGCTGACCCCAGACAGCTACATCCTCGAATCCGGGTTCGAAGCGCTGAACGGCGTCGATTTCAAGAAGGGCTGTTATGTCGGGCAAGAGGTCACCGCCCGCATGAAGCACAAGACCGAGTTGCGCAAAGGTCTGCGCAGGGTGCTGATCGACGGCAGCGCCCCGGTCGGAACGGAAATCAACGCAGGTGGCAAACCTGTTGGGACGTTGTTCACTCAGTCTGGCGGCGCTGCCATCGCGTATCTGCGGCTGGATCGCGCCATCGGCGATATGCAGGCCGACACAGCGACAGTTCGGCTAAGCGATTGAATTGTTGCGCAATCGGCACGGCTGATCCCCGTCACCGCGAGTAAAGATTGCCACCCCTACCCTGGCGCTGTCACAATACCGACGGGACCAACACGGGTGCGGGTATGTTCAAGCTATACAGAGCGATCTGGCGCGCCAGCGCCGGGCGACAGATCATCCTGATCGCCCTGTCCATTGCGGTGGCCGCCCTTGCCGCCGTCCCACTGGAATTTCAACGCGATATCGTCAACCACCTGACCTCGGCCAATATTGATGCCGATCACCTGATGTTGCTGGGCGCGGGGATGATGGGGGTTATCCTGCTGAGCCTCGGGTTGAAATGGGTGCTGGGATACCGCTCGGGCACGCTGGGCGAAGACATGATCCGCCTTATCCGTCAGCGGCTGCTGGTCAGGTCTGCTGATCTGAACGAAACGGGCGAGGACGTGCGCAAGGGGACCATGACCACCGCCATCTCGGCCGAAGCGGAAGAGCTCGGCAAATTCGCAGGTGGTGCGTTTTCCGACCCGGTCGTACAGATCGGAACGTTGATCAGCGTGATAGGATATATCTCCTCCACACAGCCGGGGCTGGGACTGATCGCTTTTTCGATGATCGTGCCGCAGATCGTCATCGTGCTGGTGTCGCAACGCAAAGTTAATGTCTTTGTGGCTGAACGCGTGCGCATTCTGCGCAACGCCACGGACCGGCTGACTTCGGCCCAGATCGACGCCGCTGCGCGTGAGGTCGAGGCGCAGTTCGACGACATCTATGAAACCCGCCGCCGGATGTTTCTCTGGAAGCTTTCTGCCAAATTCCTGCTCAGCGTCATCAACGGCGCAGGCACCGTTGGCATACTGATGCTGGGCGGTTGGCTGGTTCTGCAAGGGCGCACCGATGTCGGCACCGTGGTTGCCGCAACAAGCGGGCTGGCCCGGATCCAGGGACCGACCGCGTTTCTGATCGCCTTCTACCGCCAGGTCAGCGCCAACCGCATCAAGTATGAGCTGATGCTGGAACTGTTCGGCCCCCACCCCGAGCAATACCGCCGTATCAAGCGCCGCACATAAAAAAGGCCGCGTAGCCTTGGCTAACGCGGCCTCTTGGTGATTTCAGTGCAGCTTACGCGCGCTCGGAATATTCCATGGTCTCGGTGTTCACTACGATCATCTCATCCTGACCGATGAAGGGCGGCACCATGACCTTGACGCCATTGTCCAGAATGGCCGGTTTGAACGAGTTCGCAGCGGTCTGACCTTTGACGACCGGCTCGGTTTCGACGATCTTGCAGGTCACTTTCTGGGGCAGCGTGGCGTTCAGGGCCTCTGCTTCGTAGAACTCAACCACAATGGTCATGCCGTCCTGCAGAAACGGGCGACGTTCGCCCAGCAGTTCCGATGGCAGTTCGATCTGCTCATAGGTCTCGGAATCCATGAACACCAGCATGCCGTCGGATTCGTAGAGGAACTGCTGATCCTTCTGTTCCAGCCGCACACGCTCGACCTTGTCCGCCGAGCGAAACCGTTCGTTCAATTTCGACCCGTTGCGCAGGTTACGCAGTTCGACCTGCGCAAAAGCACCGCCTTTTCCGGGCTTTACGTGATCGACTTTTACGGCTGCCCACAGGCCGTCATTATGCTCAAGCACATTGCCGGGGCGAATTTCGTTCCCATTTATCTTGGGCATGACATAAATCCTTCACAAACGGTTGATGCGTCAGTTGCGCTTCCTATATCTGGCGTGACCACACCTGGCAAGACAACGAGACCTAGTGCTGCACATGCAGCAAGCTATGCGAGTGACGCAACGCAACTATGCATATTAGCTGTATCCGAATCACACTTTATAGGTCATAAGGACCGTCACGCCGAAAATGCAAGAGCAAGAACAACAAGGAAGACGAGATGAGAGATTTCGTTGACGGCACCGCCTTTAACAATGAGCAAGGCAACCGTGCGCGCAAACTTTTTGCAGCCGTCGTTCTGGCTGCCCTGGATGATGCAATTGCCGATGACAAGAAATACGGCAATGGCCCCGAACAAATCGCCCGCTGGGCCCGCTCTCGCGATGGCCGCGAGGTGCTGTCCTGCGCGGGTATCGACCCCAATGAGCGGGTTGTCAGCGGCCTGATGGAATTCGTGGGGCGCGGTGTGCGCACCTCGGTCGCGCTGTCGCGCGAGGAAAGCGAACGCCGTAACGCTGCTCAGCAGGCCGAAGCCGCCTGATCTGAACTGCTGCCTTTGAGAAAAAGCGCGCTCTGACTGCCAGAGCGCGCTTTTCTTTTGGCTAAACCAACGTCAGAAAAACAACAGCCACTGCCGAGCGACCCAGACTTCGGATGCAAGCAAAGCTGCGAAGAAGATCTTGGTCGGAAGGGTCAACCCGCGCCGCCACAGCGCGATATATGACACCGCGCAGGCTGTGATCGACACAAGCACGACCCATTGTGCGTGATGGGCGCTGTCCCAATAGCTGATCGGGCTGTGAAAGACCCAATTGCTCAGCGGCCAAAACTGCGCCCGTCCATCCCCTGCATGCAGCAGAAAATCGGTACCCAGATGCAGCAACCCGGCCGAGGCGCCCAGCACCAGCAAACGCGCGCGCAGCAATACCCCGATGGCCAGTGCCAGCCCCCAGACTAGAAACGAGTTGTCGATGGCAAAAACGGTCTGCCACGCGTCGGAATAATAAAGCTGCCCGAACACCACCTGCTCGGGGATGTTCAGAATGAACAGCGACACCCCCGCCATCAGATAGAGCGACAGGTCCGGCAGCACCGACCCAATCAGAACGGCACGCAGAGTTCGGCCATAGGACGGGCGCGCAAAGGCGGCGGCTCCGATCAAAAGATGGGCTGGCGTGTTCATCGGGGGCTTTTCCTCTGCCATCAAATCGGGTCATGTGCCCGTCAGGTTATAGGAGAACAAGCATGGTTCGCGCCATCATGATTCAGGGTACCGGCAGCAATGTGGGTAAATCGGTTTTGGTGGCCGGGCTGGCTCGCGCCTATACACGACGCGGGCTGCGCGTGGCTCCGTTCAAGCCGCAGAACATGTCAAACAACGCCGCCGTAACCGAAAACGGCGGCGAGATCGGGCGCGCGCAGGCGCTTCAGGCGTGGGCAGCGAACAGGCCGACGCATACGGATATGAACCCGATTCTGCTCAAACCCGAAACCGACACGGGGGCGCAGATCATCGTGCAGGGGCAGCGGGCTGGAACGATGAAGGCGGGTGACTACCGCAAGGGCAAATCCAAGCTGCTGGGGGCTGCGCTGGAAAGCTTTGACCGGCTCTGTGCGGATGCCGATCTGGTTCTGGTCGAGGGCGCAGGCAGTCCGGCTGAAACCAACCTGCGTAAGGGAGATATTGCCAATATGGGCTTTGCCTGCGCCGCAGGTGTGCCGGTCGTGCTGGTCGGCGACATTCACCGCGGCGGTGTAATCGCACAGATTGTAGGCACGCAGGCGGTGCTGGAAGCCAGCGATCTGGCGATGATCAAGGGCTTTGCGGTGAACCGCTTCAAGGGCGATGTATCCCTTTTCGATGAAGGGCGTGACGATATCGCAGCGCGGACCGGTTGGGCCTGCGTGGGTGTCGTGCCGTGGTTCAACGACGCATGGAAACTGCCTGCCGAGGATATGATGGACATCCGCTCTCACGCGGGCGGGACCTGCAAAGTGGTGGTGCCGCAACTTGAGCGGATGGCCAATTTTGACGATCTGGACCCGCTCTCGGCTGAACCAGGCATCACGGTCGAGATCGTCCCTGCGGGGCGCCCCCTGCCCGGCGATGCTGACCTTGTGCTGCTGCCAGGCAGTAAATCCACTATCGGCGACCTGACCTATTTCCGGGCGCAGGGGTGGGATGTGGACCTCTATGGCCATGTGCGGCGCGGTGGTCATGTTTTGGGCCTGTGTGGCGGGTATCAGATGCTGGGCAATACCATCTCCGATCCCGGCGGCGTCGATGGTCGACCAGGAACAGTCGATGGGCTGGGCTTGCTGGACGTCGATACCATCATGGCTGGCCAGAAGCAGGTCACGTTGCGGCAGGCGCATGCGGTTCCCGGCAAAGAACCGGTGTCAGGCTATGAAATCCATATGGGCCGGACCGAGGGCCCCGACTGCGCCCGCGCTTGGCTGGAGGTTGAAGGTCGGCCCGAGGGTGCCGCAGACAAAACTGGACGTATTCGCGGCAGCTATCTGCACGGGATATTTTCGTCCGATGCGTTCCGCGCGCGTTACCTGTCGGAATTGGGGGCTGTCTCAGAGATCAATTACGAGGACGGCGTGGACGAGACGCTGGACGCATTGGCCGACCATCTTGAGCAGCATATGGATTTGGATCAGCTTTTGGAACTGGCGCAACAGCCCTGCCGGGCCTAGCGTCTAGCTGGATTCCACCTCAGCCAAAGCCCGATAAATCTCGCGCCGGACCATTTTTCGAACGTTGCGGGTAAAGCGTTCGCCCAGCACGCCCTGAAGCTCTTCCCGCACGACCTGCGCGATAAGCTGGCGCAACGCGTCTTCATCCATCGCAGGAGGTTCAGGCTGTTCTTCAGCCTCGGTCGCCGCGATGACCTCGGGGTCACGGATGAAGGTTGCTTTGGTGTCCGAGAGCCCCTCTTCCACCACTTCATCCTCTTTGGCTTCGTTCCCGACGCTCCAACCCAAAGCACGAGTCGGAGTTCCAGAATAGGCGTCATCGCTATCACCGTCGGGTTCCCACTGATCCTCGGTGCGGGCAATCGCCGCCTCCAGCGCTTCTATCTTGGAACTCAGGCTGAAACTCGGAACTTTCTCTGGGGTTGGGACGGGTTGCGACGCCTCACTCTCTACTGCATCCCGGGCGCGCAGAACCATAGGTTTGACTGACGCATCCACCACCGGGTCTGCAATGGGTTTACCGTCCTCATTATCCCCGACTCGCAGTGCGTCCGTCAAAACCAATCTACCGGGCTTTCGTGCCAAAGAAGACGGAACGAGATCGGGGATTTTGCGGCCTTCTTCACCGACCAGGCGTTTGATAGAGGACAAAACGTCCTCTACTCTCCCGTCTACGACTTTATCCGTCATTCTTCTCTACCACTCTTTCCTCAGAATCGAGTGTAGCCAAACACTTCGGCCCTCACAACAGATTGTGTCCTGGGTTAGTCGCGGCGCAGGGCCTTGAGTACCCGATCCAGATCCTTGCTCTGCTTGCTAACCTGTGCCGGTGCTTTCTTGACCAGATTGTAATACAGCGTCGGGTCATAGATTTGCACGGCCAGCCCCAAACGCTCGGCCGTCAAAAGACCTTGCGCCTGCAACAACTGATAGGCAGCCCGCGACCGTTCGGTGCGCGATGCAACCTCATTGAGCTGCGCATCCAGCAGGTCTTGCTGTGCGTTCAGAACATCCAGCGTCGTCCGAGCGCCCAAGGTCGCCTCTTCCCGGATGCCGTCAAAGGCCACTTGAGAAGCTCGCACCTGCTCGGTCGAAGCGCGCAGGCTGGCCGATGCAGCCTGGAAGTTGGCATAAGCCACGGAAACGCCTTGCGTGATATCTTTCTGTACGTTCAGCAGGTTCGCGCGGGACGCGTCACGGGTCGCCATTGCACGACGGACCTGCGCGGCCAAGGCGCCACCAGCATAGATCGGCTGAGTGAAGGTCAAAGCGACCGTCGCGTCTTCGATTGAATCGTCGTTGTCGTAGCTTTCGGTAATCCCGGCATCCGCGTTCAAAGTAACATTCGGGCCAAGGTTCGCACGCTGCTGAAGAACGGCCAGATCAAAGGCACGAACCTCATGCTGAGATGACAGGATCGCCGGGTGGTTGCGCTGAGCCAGGGCAATCGCCTCCGCCTCTGACCGCGGCAGGTTGGGCAGGCTGGGCTGACCAGCCGTCGCGCCCGGCGCTTTACCTACGGCGTTAACGTATTCGGCCTGCGCCGTGCTCAGGTTCCCGCGCGCAACGGACAGTTCCGCCTGAGCGCTGGCAAGCTGCGCCTGCGACAGCGCCACGTCCGTGCGCGTCACCTCGCCCACATCGAAACGGTCCTGCGAAGCGCGGAGTTCCTCGGCAGAAACTTCTACATCGTTCAATTGAATCTGAACGGTTTCTTCCTGAAGAACAACGGCCAAATAAGCATTTACGGCTCGGAACAGCACGGCCTGTTCCACATCAATCAGGCTTTGACGTGTGGACAGAACGATTTCTTGCGCCGATTGCTTGCCCAGAACCGAAAAGCCACCATCGTAGATCAGCTGACTAAGCGTCAGACCAGCAAAGAACGTAGAAGGTTCATTTCGGACCGTCACATCGTCAATGGTCGAGCGGGTATAATCCTGGCTGACCTGAGCGGCAAAGTTGATGATCGGACGCAGCGCGGCCAATGCGATCGCCACATCTTCGTCGGCAGCACGCAGCAAGGCGCGGTTTTGCTCCAACAGCCCGCTGGTGTTATAAGCACCAATGAACGCGTCTGTCAGATTGTCTGCCCATGCGCCCCGACCTGGCACAACACTAAGCGCGATACCAGCCGTCAGCGCCAACGCCTTGACCAGTTTTCCTCCCGCCGTAGAACTCATCACGAAATCCTCTCAAACCAAAATTACGCAGCCCTGCGGACAGTTTGCGCGTTTATGTTCAACTAATCAAGGTGGCAGGACAATCTGTCCCGGAATTATAGCGAAAATACACGATCCGTGGAAAAAGCGCGCAAAACCGGGGCATTGGCATTAAACGCGTGGCGCCAAGTCACGCGTTCGCCGGATTTGTGGCCGATCCGAACAGTTCCCAATTCACCATCCATGAAAAGGCATGCGATCCGACCATGATCCTTGAGCTGCGCGAGCAACGCGTCAGGCACATGCTCGACCCCGCCCTGAATCAGGATGACATCGTAGGGGCCATGTTCGGTTGCACCCTGCTCCAAAGGCCCGACATGCACGATTGCGTTATCTGCGTCTGCTTCCATCAAAACGGTTTGGGCCTCGGTCGCGAGTTCTTCATCCTCTTCCACCGCAACCACAAGCTGCGCCATCTTTGCGGCAACAGCAGTAGAATACCCCATCGCCGGCGCGATATCGAGTACGACCTCATCATTGGAAATATTCAGCGCATCCAACATTTTGGCAAGCGTCCGAGGCTCCAGCAGGCAGCGACCGTTCCCCAGATCTAGCAGCCCTTCAACATATGCTGCCTCGCGCTGCGCATCGGGCACGAAGTTTTCACGCCTGACGCTAAGCATCGCATCGATAATCGGAAATTTCGTGACATCAGAAGGCCGGATTTGCGTATCGACCATAGTGCGGCGCCGGGCTGCAAAATCTGTCATTGGATCGCTCGTTCTATTCCCTTGGATGCTGGGCTTGTGCCATATCCGGATAAAACCGGCAACGGCTCAGGCATCGAAACTTTTGTTGCAGAACAAGAAAGTGAACCTGTTTCCGATATGGCACGCCTGCGCTTGCTGAATTTTCGCCGCAACCCTCTGGACGCCCCAGAAGAAAGCTGTTAAAACGCCTGTCACACCACAGCAAGTATTTGATTTTACTTGAAAAGGCGAGTTGGCGGAGTGGTGACGCAGCGGATTGCAAATCCGTGTACACCGGTTCGATTCCGGTACTCGCCTCCACTCCACCCTATTGTGTTTTTTCTCAATGTATTAGACACTTGGAGTATCTCATGGAGGATACTTTGGAGGATACAGGTGCTTGACTACCCCGCGACGACCTTGGCGAAGAACAAAGGCAAGTATTACGTTCTCCTGACTATCCCCGCCGAGCTTCGCCAGCACTTCAACGGCAGGAAGCAACTCAAGAAGTCCACGGGTACCAGTGATTTGGCTGATGCCAAGCGCAGGCAGCACAACATTGCCGTTGAACTCTACGCCCAACTGGACAACTGCAAGCCTGATCCGCGCGACGTTATCAGCGATCTACTGGGTTGGATCGGTGACGCCGACGAAGTGCAACGAATGGAGGACACGGGAGAACTTGAAGGTCTTATCCAATACTGCCGGAACCTTGAGTACACCGAGGATGAAGAAGACGACGTCGCTGTTGAAGTGGTGAACGAAAATGCGGAGGAAGCTCTCAAGATTTACCGTGAGTGGAAGGCTGGAGGAACCGAGCGAGCGGCTGTTCCGGGAACAGTTTACCTCGCCAGCGCCTCCAAAGCGTACCTTGAGACCAATCCGTACAGCACGATCAAGACTCAGCGCGAAGCAGAACACGCCCTTGAGCAATTCAAGGACTTCGCCGGAGACATTTCCCTATCTGAGGTCACTGCGGTGATGGTTCACGAATTCGCGGAGAATGTGGGTGCCTCAAAAAGCCGAAAGACCATCGACAAGAAGATCGGCTACGTGCGCCGCATGTTTGATCATGCAGTTAGAAAGGGCTGGGTTCCTCACAACGTGTTCGCAGGGATCAAGCTCGACAAGAACCTCGGCACCAAGAAGCAAAGCTACACACCGTTCACCAAAGGAGAACTCAAGGCTCTCTTTGCGCTGCCGATGGAGCCTCATCTGCGATCCCTGCTATCGATCCTGACTACCACCGGTATGAGGCTCGACGAAGCCGCTCTGCTTACTTGGGAGGATGTCAAAGAAGATGAAGAACAAGGCGTTCTCTACTTCGACCTTACAGGTTCCATCGTGAAGAACTCGGGGTCTAAGCGACGGGTGCCGGTCCACCCGGCCCTCACATGGATCAAAGCAGGTAAAACCGGCCAGATTTTCCCTGAGTTTCCCCGAGACCGCGATGGAAAGACACAGGGGCCAGCATCCAAGGCGTTGATGCCTTGGGTACGCAGGGTCACCGAGGACCCTACAAAAGTCATTCACTCACTTCGCGGGAACTTCAAGGACATGCTAAGGGATGCCGGGGTGTCGAAGGAGATAAACGACTTCATCACTGGACACGGTTCCGGCGATGTAGCCGGCTCATACGGTGAAGGCCCGAGCTTAAAAGTCCGAAAAGAAGCAATCGAGCGGTTGAACTTCAACTTCATCACTAAGGTGGGTAAGTGAACAAGTATCCGAACGAACGAGATCACGTTATCTACACCATAAGGCATCTAAGAGAGAGACTACCGTTCTACGTGAGGCTGACTGTCAACTTCCCCCGGCATCAACTATCGTCGCGGTTTCGGCAACATGGGTGTTAAAAACCTCTGCCCGGTTCACCATCAATTGAGTGATATCCCCATCATCCGATACGATGACCAACGGCGACGTAGACAAAGCTACTTCATATCTCTTTGCAAATCACGTCGCGGTAAACGATCGATACGGGAGCAAAAGTAACATCCGTAAACCCCGCCACCGTGAGCACGAGAGTTCTATCGTCTATTACGGAAAGGATAGTTTGACTATTGCCTTCCCTGTGTCCGCAGGTAGGCGCAGCATGGCCAACTTGTATGCATGTCAAATGAGTTGAGTCAGTTTTGCCGTTCCCGATTTTAACTTCAATAATTGCCGAGTCGCCGACGAAAACAAATCGGCGGTCTTCATTTGGGACTTCGCAGACGGTTGCAGCATTGACTGCAGTGGTTGCAGTTAAGGCGAAAACCGCCGGTAAGGTTAAAACACGCTTCATTCTTTTCCCTTCTGCAAACGCGTCTCTCAATGCAGTTCTATTATGAATTGAATATGGTGACTATTTCGACAGGGAGTACGCTTCCTAAAAAATTGTTACTCCCTACCTACAGTACCCAGCCCGCTTAAAACGAGACTTAGCCGAAGGCGTCTCCAAGTGCCTGTATCGCCCCCCCGAGTACCTCGCGCAATCCAGGGCATGCCCCGCAGCGATCACCGCAGCACCAATGTCTTGTCCGTCCGCGTAGCAAACACCAACCCAGCGATCATGGGTGCGCTCACCATTGAGTTTGCACTCGACGCTCTTGCCCCGCAGGAAGTTCACCATCCAGCGTTTGGCATTCTGACCAGAGCGAGTACCAAGTTCTGGCGCATCCACACCGTTCAGACGGACGGGAGTGCCATCGACAACGATCGTGTCTGCGTCGCGTACTTGGAGGCCACCAGCAGTGGCTGTCGTGGCGAGAAATGCCATTGCAATGGTTAGCTTCTTGAACAAGGCGAAGTCCTCGGTGTTTCGTGTTAATCGACTATTTGAGTTGCTATGCGGGTATCAACGAGTTCTTCCTCGATAAGCGCATAGATTTCCTCGGGCGGAGTGTTCAGTGAGTACAACATCAGCGACGGGTCCACACCCATGTCGATCAGATGCTGCATTGTTTCTCCTTGCCCCTTCTGGATGCCCTCTACTGCGAAGACGACAGGTATTAAGCGAGGTTGCTCGTAGTAGTGCTGGTGCATACCCACAATGCCGCGAAGTGAAACTATACGTTCTTCGCCGCCTGCCAGGATGTACGGACATGACGACACGCACATCGCACCAGCCAGAACGGCAGAAGACAGCTCAGCTTCTCTCACCCGCTTGCCAATGGCCAGCGCCTCAGTGACTACGCCCCCAGGACTGTGAAGAGCTACAAGGTCTGGTTTGTCTTGCATCTCCGATAGGAAGGAGGCAAAGCGAGAAGAGTCATCTACCTCTATCTGGCCGCTCAGTAAGAGAACTCGCCCTAACCCCTCTACATCCTGAACAGTAAAGTCCAATCGGTTTGGAAAAGCCTCTGGCACGGGCACATCCAGAGGTCCATCCTGATGCAAAAGAGACGGATCACTGCGATCAGTGCGATACTCTCGGCGCTGATCACCGGGAGATACCGGCCCTGTTGGGAGTTCAACTCGCTCTTTGAACGGACTGGGAATGACACCAAGAACATCCGACGCTACTAGGACGCCCGCAATCGCTAGCTGCAATATCAGAACGTAGCGCAGCCCAGAGCGTGGATCGAGACGACGTAGTAAGCCCATCACGCTTCATCTTTTTGCGGCGACGTTCGGTTGAGGATGGCTGCGTCTGCGACACCCATAGTTGCCTCGACGTCCTTCATGGCGTTCATCGCGGCTCTCAGATCTGCCAGTGTCAGCGTGTCCTCGATGCTCATCCCGTCTTTACCACTGCGTATCGCCGCCTGAGTTATTGCCAGCACAAACACCAACACAGCGGGCAACAAGTCGATGGCGATGGCTCCTGCCCACGAAGGGACGAAGTTGTGGGCGTATTTGATTACCGCATCGGCGCTGGAAATCGGATTGTATGCCGTCTCGATGGGCGGCTCCATGTCCAATACCTCGTCAGCAGCGTTCTTGAGTGTCTTGCTGCGTTGGTCCAGCGCATTCAAAACAGAGTTGATTGTGGACGATTGCGCGTCTCGTACGTCGGAACTGCGCCCATCAAGCTCTGGAAGTACGACCGAGGATGGCAAGTCCTCAGCAGCACGAGCAACAAGTGGTGCCACGCTGTACTGGTTGAGGCGCGAGATAACACCAGCCAACTTCACGCTTTCCTCAGAAAACTGAACCGAGCGGCGATCTACTGGACCGGGCGCGACGGTAAGCTCACGCATTTTCGCAAGGATTTCGTTGCCTTGTTGGAAGGCTTCCTCGATAGGTTCTTGCTGTGCCGCGATCTGCTCTTCAAGGTTTCGCAACTCCTCAGCCTTTTGTGTTAGCACACGAAACACGGCACCTCGTCCGGCGGTACCCGAGAGGTCTCCGGACTGCTCGAGTTCAGCGAGTTCTTCAAAACTCTGGCGGGCGCGTTCCACCTCGCGCCCCAACGCCTGACCACTCAGAGCTATATCGTGAGCTTGCTCAAGAGCAGCTTGGTAGTCACGGACGGTGTTTTCCAAGTGTTGTTCGACTGCTGCCGAGCCTGCGAGTGCGGCTGCGTTGAGCCAGCTAGACATGGCGATAATGGCGACAGAGCCAACAATCGTAGAGATGGTCAGACCAATGAAACCACTGGCCGTACGCATAGAAGGCAGCAGACGGAGCATGTAGCTCCAAAAGACGAAGATGCCGACAGAGACGGCGATTGAGTATGCAACGGCTGCGAAGAATGAGACTGCGCCATTATCTTCGAGCAATGAGGACACACCGAGATAGGTATAAATACCAGATGCGATGGCTAGGACACCCAAGGCTGCGGGGGTAAACGTGTCCAGCCACGCGAGATGACCTTCAAGCTCTTTAGCGGTCCGAAGTCCCTTTGCTTCCTCAGCCGTCAAACGATCCTTGTTCTCCGTCATATTACGCCTTGCTCCACACTCATCACGCGATAGATCGTCACTTAATCATTCATTAAGATTTTTCACCCTGGGTTGCACATCTGGACCCTTTGAATTGAATGCTTGCGCGAAGCTGCCATTCTTCTGTGAGTTTCCGCCAATTTGCGCCACAAGTCCTAGTAGATGTGAATAGTAGGAACTAACTGAAATACCGGTTGTTATTCTTGGAGTTCCAGTAAGAAGAGTTAAACCGCCTAGCTGACCTGCGCGGGAAAGCACTCAGCCGGGCAAATCCGTCACATCTCTCTGGGTGAATGTGAGGTGTCCCTAGCGTTTCAACCCGAACGTGTGCTTGGGTCGATCATGATCCAGTATGAAAATTTTGACTGACCTAGCTTTTGGAGAACTGTCTCGTGGAAATCTTAGTAGTTTTGAGTTTGGTATTGGCGGGCGCTGTGTATTTGGCGGTTCGCAGCAACAGGCGTCGCGACACAACTACTCCTGGGAGTCAGTCAGGTGCGTATGAGAAACCAAGATTAACCACGAACCAACGACAGCGCACATCCCAACCGCAGCGTTTTGATCCTGACCATACGTTACCGAAACCCGAGGTCACGATACTAACGGGTTCAGCGTACGTTGTAGATGGCGACACACTGGTCATTAAGAAAACACAGGTTCGTCTGTTTGGCGTAGATGCTCCCGAGATGAACCATCCCTATGGCAAGAAAGCGAAATGGGCGCTCGTTTCGCTCTGCAAGGGTCAAAAAATCAGGGCGGAAGTTACCGAGCAAGACACCCACGGACGGACAGTTGCAAAGTGCTACCTCGAGGATGGCCGTGATCTATCTGCTGAAATGGTCAAACTTGGTTTAGCGATAGACTGGCCAAAATTCTCCGGTGGACAGTACCGATCTATGGAAATGCCCGACGCTAGAAAGAAGCTATGGCTGGCAAATGCGCGGCAAAACGGACATATGGGACTGTGGAAGCAATATGAAGACAAGCAAGCCGCCCGTAAGCTAAGTAGCTGACTGTATGCTCATAACAGCCGAAAAGGTTGTTGTTGTGAGAGCGGCCAAAGGGTTTTTCCCAAGCCGCCCAGAACAAGTGTCGTTAGGTACTGATCGTGCCCACCTTCACCTGAGGTTATCCGGCATTGCTAAACCGCAACTGCGGGCAATTCGGCGAAGGTCGTTTACCATCGATGCGTAGCCCTCATCCAAAACAGATACGATATCAGATCGTTCCCCGTGGCCGGGTTTGATCATCTGGTTAGGATTTGCTGCTGTGATCTGGTCCGCCTCTTCGCGCATCTCGTGGCGTACCTGGCGGATACCTGCAAGTACGGACAGTGTGCGCTTCCAGCTTTCGCTGTCGTCTGTCAGCGGTCCCGGTGCGGGGTTGTTACTTGTTGTCATAGTGGTTCCTTTGGTTGTGCGGCTTCACTGAGCCGCCAGGTTGAACATTGAGTGTTGCTGGAAGATCGCGCGGGCATCTCGATAGAAATCCATCTTTGGCAGGGTCGTTCCCTTCGAGCGGCGCAGCATGTCCCGCCAGATCGGTAGTTGCGTATGGGGATCAAGGGGGTCATCTGTCAGATGCTCGAGAGCAACCACGGCAGATTGGTCATAGCGATGCCGGGTACGGCGACCTTGCAGACGAGTGAGCATCTCTTCGATCTTGCGGTCGATGACCTCATCGCAGCGTTTGCTGATCAGGTTCTCAGCCTTGGTCATCGGGGCGGAAGCCTTTGCGATTGCGTCGAGGTCTGCCATGTGTTGGCGGGTTCTGCCGTGCAGCGGAGTGTGTTTTTGGTAGTGACGCTTGGCGTCACCTATTGTGATGGCGTTGGCCATTTGGAGGAGTCCTTTTTTGGAAGCCTCAGAACCCCTAAAACAGCACTTCCCTACCAACCCCTGCGGAGGGTCGATTTTGGCCACGGAAAAGCCAATGAAATCAATGGTTCACGGGAGGTGATTTTGGGGGTTGAGGGTCGTTACAGACGGGTGTCAGTGAATGGCGACCGCTTCGAGTTCTTCCTCGATGATCTCCTCGAGGTACTCAGGGCCACCCGCTAGATGAACCAGTGCTTCCTGAGATTGGGCGTAGCCGATGGCAAGTGACCACCGCCAGTCAGTGATTGTCTGCCGGTGTACGAGCGCAGCGATGGCGTAACCCACGTCGCTGCCTGCGTGTAACTCCGAGGCCACCTGTTTAAGCAACTGAATGCGGGGCAGCAGGTCTTTGATGTAGCGCCTTTGGTTCGACCGCTTGTTGATTTCATCGCGTTCCTCGGGCGTCTTCCGGTGATAGGCTGCCTTTCGATTGCAATTCTTATGGCAGTAAATCGCGCTGTGGTGTCTTTGGGTCGGGATTGGTCCTACGCAGAAGTGGCAACTACGGGCTGCATTAGTCGTTTCGGTTTGGTCCTTCATTGGGTGTCAGCTTTCTATTGTTATTATTGGGCGTCAGTAGACGCCTGCGGTCATCGCGTCGGTGCGGTCGAGGGTTTCTTCGAGTTCAGCCTCGGCAGCTTTGGCTTGCTCGTGCTGCAGAAAGGAGAACTTCTCAAGGCTCTCATCAATCTCAAGTGCGACACCGAGCGCTTCGGCTAGTTTCGGGTAGAGGGCTTCAAGTGCGTCACGCTGGGCAGGCATGAGGGTCTCAGAAAACTTACCAGTTTCACGGTCTCGCCCCCCCACTACGCCAATCAGGATATGGCTTCTGTTGAAGGTTTCTCGACCGACTGCACCACACATCAGGGGGTGTCTACATAGTTCAATCGTACCATCGACCAGCACCAAGTAGTGCCAACCGATACCGAACCTGCCAGTTCTCGCGTGTTCGACATCCATGTATGCCGCATCAATTAGAGGATCGGCTGGATGATGGGTGTATCTGACGTAAAGTCCGGTGGTTTTCTCTCGACGTACCGTAGGGAACATCGTTGTCCGCAGGTACGTCGAGGCGCGTCTGGTCTTGATCATTGGTGTTTTGTCCTTTCGTGACGCGGTGTTCCCAAGCCATGAGTTCACTCATGGTCAACATTCCGTTGCCGCCGGGAGACCGACCGTCTTCGATGAGATCAACGGTCGCAAACCAGTAGTCTGGATCGGAGCAGTCACTCGGTTTGACGCGGTTCAGGACCAGCATGATATCGGCGTCCGTCACCATCTCTCTAAGGTCGATCATGGTATTGTCATTCATTCTTTCGACCCCGACAGGTGAACCTCAGTTATCCTCGCAACCCGTCCTCGGGCGAACTGGTCTGGGATAGGATGTTGCGACAGGCCGGGAGTTTTCTTTAGCGCGAAATCGGTTTAGCGTTAGGACAACAGCCGAGAAACAACAGAGATGTATTAATGCTAAACAACATCGGCCTACCTGGTCTTATTCTCATCTTGTTGATCTTCATTTTGCCAATTTGGCTGATCATGAGGTCAAGCAAGCGCAAGGCGAACGAGCAGAAGCGGATGATTGACGCCTTAGAGGAAATCGCCCGATCTAAAAAAGACGATCAGGCGAAGTAACCTACCGAACTTGCCGAGCGGACTTGTCAGTGACCAAGCTGCTCGCGGATATACTGCGCAAACTCGGGCCACGTAATTCCATCGGCACGACCCGCCGCCCGGTCTACGGCGAACTGACGGACCACGCGGTCCACTCCGGGGTTTGTGGCGGATGCCTGTTTCAGGAAATCGAAGCCATCTTGCCCAAGTTCTTGCATTGCGCTCTGGGTTGCGGCCTCAGTGACCGTGCTTTGGATATTCGAGAACAACGCGCGGGTGTCGCCATCCACGTCTAGTTCCGATACCGACCCATCAGCCAGACCACGCATGGTGTCGGCGGCTTGGTCGATGGTCATACCCGACATGGCAATTTGCGCGAATGCCGTCTCATACGTCTGAGCCTCTTCCATCGTCATGATGTTGTCATCAAGCGAGGCGTTCAGACCATCGACCACCGAGTCAAACTCAGCATGACCCGTGTCGCTGCCCTGGGTTTGTTCCTGCGCATCACTATGTTCCTGCGCGGCCCGTCGAGCAGCACCTATCGACAACTGTTCGTCGAAGGCTTCATTGAGAAGTCCAAGCTCTTTGGCCTGAGCAACTTTCATCGACATGCCTTGAATGGTGATCACGTCCGCATCGCTGAGTTCGTCCTTTGAGTGAACCTCGCGTTGCATGTTGCCGGTGTCACGGACGACAACGCCGCCGCTCGAATAGTCTGCACTTGAAGCGTAAGAATTGGAGGATGGCATTGTTTGTACGGTGGCATCGCCGCCACCGAGGGTTACTCTTTCAACCATGTTTTTTATGTCCTTTGGATTGGGTGGGTTAGCGGAGACCTAACTCGATCTCGGCCAGGTCTTGGGGTGTCGGTGGAGTTGGGTTCTTAACTAGGGGCAGATCGGTGATCGCTTTGTTTTCGTCGAGGGTCATGAGGTGGACGGGGCAGAGGGTCGCCAAGACATCCAACGAGTGACCTTTGAGGCGAAGTCGGGTGAACGCCATCACGAGCCGTAGTTTCATTTCCTCGGTGATGTCGCGTTCATGCAGTTGCGACAGCGAAGAAACCTGACCATCGCGGCTAACAATTTCCAACCAAGCGATGCCAATTGTTGACGCCTTCGTCTGAGCGTTCATGAGTTTTGTCCTTTTAGGTTTGGCGTGGAGCAAGGCTAGGTCACGCTCGATAATCGCTACCTTCTCTTTCCATCCAGCCAGTGTTTCGGCGGCTCTTTGAGCTTCCTGTTGTTCGGGTGTGAGCGAGGCTTGGCCGATGCCGAGTTCTTCGGCGCACGAAAGACATTGGAGTTCGTCGCCGTTAGGTGCTGGGAACTTGGTGCCGCAAGAGATGCAGGGCTTCCGAGTAACCCTGCGATCCTCGGCGATACACGGTTCACACCGTGTGGCCCTCGCCTTGTGGGTCTCGAAGATCTTGCCACATGCACCGCAAGTCTTGGCGATTAACGTGGGTGCGGGTTTAGCTCTTGGCATGTTCGCGGTCCTTACGTGTCAAACAGCCAATCCGTAGATGGCGTCGGGGGTGGTTCGGGTGCTGGCGGGAGTGACAGTCGGGGTGTCAGATCGGACACGGGGTCGAGACCCTCGGGCCATTCACCTCTGACCAATCCCGATGAGCGACGGAGGGCCTTGTGATATCTCGAGGGTATCTTTGGGGACCTCGGCAGGACGTGATCGAACAAGCTATCACCGAGGTAATCTGTTCGCATTGAGCGCAGCGGTACGGAGACCGGTGGATATGCATCACCAGAGGCTAGAAGACGCCCGTAGGACGTCACTATGAATGCTGCTAGGTCTCGATCAGATCGACCCAGACCGAGCTTCTCAGCGGCTCGTAAGGCGTGTGTGCCGACAATGGCGAAGTCGGCGTAACTCAGGCGGTACTTGGAATACCGAACATCGCCGGTCGGTACCTCATCCTTCTGACCGGTCGGAACACAAAGACCTTGGCGACCCATGAACGTGCCACCAGCAAGGAAGACGTTATACCTATGTCCCGTTCCGACGAACTCTCGAGCGAGCGTGTAGTGGGCGAAAGCCCTGACGATCACTGACGGGTTCGGTTCATACCGACGCCCGACCAATAGATGCGGCAACCTTGTCTTTGCTCGACCGTATTTCAGCGGAGCCATTCTATAGGTGGGGCGACGATCCCATTCACCGACACGATGACGTGTGCCTCGGGCAAACCTTACCGCCAAGGCGGTCTCTGAGGGTGTTGGCTTGATGTGCTTCAAGACCGAACGAGCCACCGCGTTGATCGCACCGCCGGACATGTAGCCACCGAGAGGAACACCACGGTTCTGAACGACCGATCTGCAACGGGAACATAGACCCCATCGCTGAGGTAAGCGTTGTCTGAACTCATAGGCTGGTAATGGGTTATCGCATGTCGCTGAGGCACAAATGGTCATCGTGGCCTCGCTGGATGCTGGTGCTGGGTTATGCGTTGGGATTACTTCGGGGGTCTCTGCGAAACAGTCACCAAGGAACAGAGACCCCCATCAACCCGCCCATGTGCCAAGCTAACAAATACAACACGGGCGGAGTGAAACGGGAAAAAGGTCCCACTAGTTCGACCACTCAGTACACGCAGGGTGTAACTTGAGGGGAACTGTGTGGGACCTGAACCATCATCGAACAAAGGACCTAGATCGATGCGGTATAGGGATTAGGATTGATGGTTGTTAGTGATGGACACTGAACTTGAAGTAGCAACCTAGCGTGTAGTCCCCGATCATGAGCATCAGGATCAAGACCTGATGAGAACTCGGGGTAGACTTTGAGTGTCATTGATTGGTGATGATCATCATTGACCAACAACAGTAGGATGTACGGGAGGTTGAACCCATGAGGAAACTCTGAGTGGTACCTTAAGGTATAACTTTCGTTTCTTCTCTCTCATAAGGGTGCAGTAATTCAGAACCCATTGTTTATATGGGTTTCTGATGGTCCAGTCCTGGCCAGTAGATCACCAGCCAAGACGTTCCGGGGTTTATTCAGAAGGGTGCAGTAATTGACCAGTGCCTCATGCCCAACTGAGGAAGCCCCATGCTTCTCGCAACAGTGAGTAGATCATCAATCTTCCGTTGCAAGTTCCTGTAGTCCTCATCCCCCACGAGGCCGTCGCGCTCCACTTTGTCCAACACGCTTTTCTGCGTCATGTGGATTGCAGCGTCAAAGGCGAACGCCTGAACCTCGAGTGTGGAAGAAAAGTGTTTCAATGGGAGTTTGCGGCGGGCGCTGCTCATACGCGAAGAACCTCCGGCGGGTGAGTGTCTGAGTTTGCAGTTGTCTTGCAGGTCAGCAGGACTGCCTTGATTGCCATCAAGAGGAACGTGAGCGGCAAGCGTTTCCAGAAGGTGCCCTTGAGTTTCGGCAAGGGGTCGGCGCGAAAAGCGTAGTCGTCGCCGTGTGTCAGTTCATGAATGCGTTGCTCGAGAATGTCTTGAACCTGTCCGAGGTCTTTGCGTGTTTGGTTGTCCATACCGTCGCTTCCTTTTTCGTAAATGCGATACGGATACTTACGAGCCGAGACCCGTCGAAGTCAACAATTAAATTGTTTATTTTCAGATAGTTACGACATCAATACCTTTACGATATCGTATGTATTTTCCAGCCGACACAGAGGGCAGTCTTGCCCTTAGTTTACACACACAGACCACGACGCAGGAAAGGACGAGAACACGCCCAATACGGGATGAATTGAGCCGCGAACGCCCCTGAAAGCTAAGAGTTCACCTCCAATCTCTCGATGATCCGTTTCACCTGAGCAGCACTCCAAGCACCACCCCGTGCAGTTGCCACGCCAGCCTTATCAAGCTCCGCAGCTATCTCACGCAGCGACCTCCCTGCGTCTCTCAGGGGCAACACAAGGCCCCGCACCTTCTCAGCCCTTGCGGCAGCGTTAGCCTTCACAGCTTCGTTCCGCTTCATCGTAGCATCACGCATACCGCCGAGCTTCTGACCTCGGGCCTTTGCAGCCTGTAGTGCCGCCTTGGTTCGCTTGGATATGAACTCGCGTTCCTGTTCCGCCAAAGCCGCATAGACGTGTAGTTGGAACTTGTCGGCATGGGGCATCGAAGCGACACGCAAGGACAGCTTCTTGTCGTCCATGAGCTTTGCAATGAAGGATACCTTGCGTGACAGACGGTCCAACTTTGCGACCAGCAACTCGGCCCCTGTTTGCTTCGCTAGGGTGATCGCCTTGGTTAGTTCTGGGCGCTCATTGTCTGCACCGCTGAGAACGTCTGTGAACTCTCCTATGACCTCGAAGGGTTCGCCTGAGTAGTTAGCCAGGAACAAGTCTATGTCCCTTGTCTGGGCCTCTAGGCCTAGCCTGGAGCGCCCTTGTTCGGTCGTGGATACTCGTCGATAGGTGACGTACTGCTTCATAGATTGGCCTTCCTCTGATGGCTCAATTCAAGCAGATAGGCGGCGTTGTTGCAATCGTCAAGGAAGGTTGTGATTGATACACCATGGGCGAGAGGGTGGCACCGGGTGGCCCCTGATGGTTCCTTGGGGAGATCGCTGAGGGGGGCCACGGGGGGATCGCGGGAAGGATCGCGTATTAGTACCGCCCTCAGATTTTTGACCCAAATTTCAACCTAAAGCGGCTTCGGACTTACCAGCTTGGCTTTCCCTTTTTGCGGAAGTACGAAACGTAAGAACGCGCGGCGGCAATAATTCCGTATTGTTCCCTGCGGGCTAGCCGCAAGCTCTGGATCAATTGCCACGACAGGTTTTGCGTTTCTACAGCAGTCTCTTCGCAGATATCACGTCCGATTGTTTCAAAGTCGCCACCCATTCCAATCATAAAAAGGCGAAGTTGAAGAACTTGATAATTCTGATATCTGGCAAGCCCCAGCCTGTATTCGGCTTCTCCGTAGAACGAGGAGATCGATGTGTGCAGTGACCTAATCTTGGCGATCTCGGCACGGTGTTGGTTAGCATCCGTATCCACGAAAGACGTGGTCCAATGTTGCCTGAGTTCCTCGGCGAACTTTTCGATATCCTTTATGTGATCGCTTATTAGATTTGCGTTTTCAGCTACTCGGTATCGGTACCACGAGAGGACCCAACCGATTACAGCGCCAATCAGTGTGAGCGCGATCTTTTCGAACATTCTGGAAAACCGCTATGCTGCGTGTTGAGCTTTCGCCTTTGCCAAGTACTCAATGATCGCATCATGATATATCTTCAAGTGCGGCTTAGTCGATTGGATCGACAAGATTTTCAGAGCATCTTTAAACGGGAACGAGGGAACACGTCCCAAGCCGCCAAAAGCCTCTTCGAGAAACGATGATCCAAAAGCTCTGCAACCGTCGATATCCACAACGACGCTCTCCACGCTTCCGCTTTGCAGGGCTGTCGTCAATCTGGGAACGAGTATCTCTTCGCGAAATCTCTCACCGTTGTCAGGGCCATCAGAAGGCACTCGCCCTGCCGGATAGCGGGAAAATTCATTTGCAATGTCTATTGTCATAGTGACTTCGCTCATCGTCTAAAGTTCAATTTTCCACTCAACCAATGTCCCACCTATGGAACAAGGATGACTCCCAGAAGTAATCTTTCCGTTACGCCCACGGGCGCACCAACCGCCACGGCTGAAAATTCGCAACTCTCCTCCGCCCAAAGTGTCCAGAAGATCACTCATTTGAGGAAACCCCTTTCCACGATAGTCTTCGTCCGTACGCGAACCGCCATACCTAAGCGCTGCCCTGATATAGGTACCGTCATCGACATAGTCAAACGAACGATCTCTCCTCAGAGCGCGTCTAAAATACGTTTTGACTATATCAGTTCTGTCGATTCTTGGATAGGTGATAGGTATGGTGGCTCCTTGATCATAAAGCACAATTCTTAGTGAACTTTCTGCTCTATCTGCTTCTGCTGAAACCCAAAAACTACTTAGGTGGTTATACTTGAAATCGACCTCGGGATGGTAAGCATGTTGCGTGACGTTGGACATGACCTCGCTGATTATGGACAACGTATGGGTAATTTTGGCATCCAGGCTGCGGCCATTTGGCGATACAAACCGACCTAATTCCATGAGCGCGTCGTCAACTTGAGCGAGCGTTTCACAGTTTTGGGATCGGATGATTCTCATCAACAAAAAATCCCCATCCTGCACAAGGAGGTGAGGATCAGGCGCATGTCCTAGGATATTAAAGAACCCCAATTGGTGCAGCCGTGTCACGACTACAGGGTCCCAATCCCTTAGATTTATCGTCGGGGGTACTTCATTCAAAAAGTGCTTAAGGCGGTCATAGTCAGCCGCCAATACAACTGCGGCAGCCATCGAGATACTGTCGATCTTCGAGAAGTCAGCATAGCCGGATATGCGCGGAGGTCCGCGTTTGGATGGGCGTCTTACAAAACCACCCTTTTTCCGGTTTATGGCAATCACAAAACTCCTGCGGATTTGGTCGAAAAACTGTGTTGTTTCTAACAGGTTCGTTCGAAAGCACAGGTTTTGAGGGGCATCCCTTGGTTGCCGCGTACAGATCGCGGTTTGTTCCTGACCGCCTTGCCATATCCTGACATACTTATTGTAGTAGTTATCTAAGTTCCGCGACCTGTTCGCCCAAAGTGGAACCGTCGAATAGCCCGCCTCGGAACTGGATGTTTTTTGGGTTCGTTTGAACTCGTTTTTTGCTCGAATGCGGTGCCATTTCCGCCAGCGAAATCCTGCTTTCCGCAACTTTTGACCTCAATAAAATCTGTGGACCACCGTTAGTGGTTTGAACGCGGGAAGTAAACTGGACCAACCCAAGAAATCAGCTTGGCAAGGCCGCGCTCAGAAATTGACCAGCCAAGAAGTCCTTGCATTGGCTCTCAAACCCAAAAAACCACGCAAAACGGAGGATAAATTGCGGATATTGAGGAGGATATGAAGCATTCAATATATTGTTTTTATTATATTTTTATTATAAATCTCGATTCCGGTACTCGCCTCCACTCTCTCTACAAAACAGACTATTCCACTGACGCGCGGCTTGCGTCATTCGGCCCCACGCCCCTGAGGGATGACCTCGTACCCGGGCTCTTCCGGTTCGTCGTCCTCCATCTCGGGCGGAAAACCGGAGGCTGTGATGTCTAGACCGGTTGCATCCTCCAGACGTCGGATGATGTTGGGAGACAATTCACGCTCGCCATAGCGGGCAATTCCGTCCTCGAAAATCTGGATCATGACCGGGTTGATCTCCAGCGGTACACCGGCGCGGTCAGCGACGTCCTGAAACAGCCCGATATCCTTTTTCACAAGGTCCATCGTAAAGGAAATGTCGCGTGATCCGTTCAGGATCACCTGGCTTTCGGTCTCATGCACAAAGGACGTACCTGATGAAATCTTGATCGCCTCATAGGTCGTGTTCAAGTCCATCCCGGCGGCCTTGGCGGTCACGAGCGCTTCAGCGCAGGTAATCAGGTTTGCAGTCGCCAGGTAGTTGGTCAGCACCTTAAGCACCGAGGCCGAGCCCAACGCGCCCGTGTGCAGCACGCGGCGGCCCATCGTGGTCAGAAAGGGCAGGATACGTTCGAACGTCGCGCGGTCGCAGCCCGCGAAGATCGAGATATTGCCCGTCGCCGCCCTATGGCACCCGCCCGAGACGGGGCAGTCGACTGCCGCCCCTCCGCGTTCGATGACCTGCGCACCCAGCCGCTTGACCTCGGCCTCGTCGGTGGTGGACATCTCCATCCAGATCTTGCCGGGGCCGACATCGGGCAGCATCTCCTGCATCACGGCGTCCGAGGCAGCAGGCGATGGCAGACAGGTGATCACCGCGTCGCAATCGCGCATCAGCTGGGCCGGGCTTTCGGCGGCCTTGGCCCCCTGCGCCACGAAGCCCGCGACCAGATCAGGGTTCAGATCGTGCACCGTCAGGTCGATCCCGTTGCGCAGCAAAGACCCGGACAGTTTGCCGCCCACATTGCCCAGTCCGATAAAGCCCACTCTCATGCGACACGTCTCCCTGTTTGCGCCGTTTCGGTCATGGCAGCACGGGGTTGCGGGCTTCGTCATGCCGCCCAGCGACGCTTACAGGTCGCTTTTCCACCGTTGCTTCACAGATGCTTGCGACTCGCTTGACAAGCCCCTGCCCGGTGCCGCATGTCCGATCCGTTGGTGTCCTCTGCACGAGGATGAAAAGGGAATGCGTCAACGGATCATCCGCCAAACGCAGCCGCCCCCGCGACCGTGACCGGAGAGGGTGCCCAAGCCACTGGCCAAACAGGCCGGGAAGGCGGGACATCCGACAGGGCAATTGCCCTGACATCCGCAAGCCGGGAGACCTGCCAGCACCCGCGATTGAAACCGGACGGGGTGTTCCGGTGTCGGGTCAAATGCGACCCGCTTGAAACCCCGTCCCCCACGATGAGGATTTGGGGGGATGAGAGACATGACCGAGACCGCTCCGGTCGAGCTGCTGGTTTGCACCACCTGCCGCCGCGGCCTACCTGTTGAAGATGACGCAGACCGCCCCGGCACGTTGTTGCACAAGGCGCTGGAACAGGCCGATCTGCCCGAAGGCGTAACGCTGAGAGCCGTCGAATGCCTGTCGAATTGCGATCAGGGCTGTTCCATCGTTCTGCGCGGCGGACCCGAGCGCTGGACCTTTGTTTATGAGAACCTGAACGAAGTCGATCATGTCGACGTGATCGTCGACGGCGCGACCAAGTATCTGGCCACCGAAGACGGCTTGGTCAAATGGCGCGAGCGCCCCGAACATTTCCGCAAAAACTGCGCCTCGCGCATTCCCCCGATTGGAGCCTGACATGTCCACCCTCGAAAAACTCCCCGTTACTGTGATCACCGGCTTTCTGGGCTCGGGCAAGACCACGCTGGTGCGGCACCTGATGCAGAACCCGCAGGGCAAGCGTCTGGCCGTTGTGGTCAACGAGTTTGGCGATGTCGGCGTGGACGGCGATATCCTGAAATCCTGCGCCATTCCCGATTGCCCGGCGGAAAACATCATGGAACTGGCCAATGGCTGCATCTGCTGCACGGTGGCCGATGATTTCATCCCCACGATCGAGGCGCTGATGGCGCTGGAGCCGCGCCCCGAGCATATCCTGATCGAAACCTCCGGTTTGGCGCTGCCCAAGCCGCTGCTGAAAGCGTTCGACTGGCCCGATATCCGATCCAAGATCACCGTTGACGGCGTGATCGCGCTGGCCGACGCCGAGGCCGTTGCCGCCGGTCGCTTTGCCCCGAATGTCGCGGCGGTGGATGCCCAGCGTCTGGCCGACGACTCCATCGACCACGAAACGCCGCTGTCCGAGGTGTTCGAGGATCAGATCTCCTGTGCCGACATCATCCTGCTGACCAAGCCTGATCTGGCCGGCCCCGAAGGTGTCGCCAAAGCCAAAGAGATCATCGCCGCAGAGGCCCCGCGCCCTCTGCCGGTCGTCGAAGTGGCCGAAGGCGTTGTGGACGTGCGCGTCGTGCTGGGTCTTGAGGCTGCCGCCGAGGATGACATGGAGGCTCGGCCCAGCCATCACGATGGCCACCATGATCACGAGCACGATGATTTCGAAAGCATCATCGTCGAACTGCCGGAACAGACCGACCCGGCCGATCTGGTCGCGAAAATCGAACGTCTTGCCAAAGAACTGAACATCCTGCGCGTCAAAGGCTATGCCGCTGTTCAGGGCAAGCCAATGCGCCTGCTGGTCCAGGCTGTGGGCGCGCGCGTGCGTCATCAGTATGACCGTCCGTGGGAGCCCGGCGAAGAGCGCCGTTCGCGTCTGGTGGTTATTGCCGAGCATGACGATATCAAAGAGGCTGAAATCCGCGAAATCCTCGCGGGCGTCACCGAAGCCGCCGAGTAAGCACAGAGTAAACCATGCACGTCGTCTTCCGCGAAAGCCACGGGTTAGAGGAATCTGAAACCCCAACCGATCTGGGCCAGAGCCCGGCGGATCTGGTGGTGCTGTCATTTTCGGACAGCGACCTTGGTGCTTTCGCGGCAGGCTGGCATCGCGGTGGTGGGCCTGACGGTCGGATGCCAACCCTGCGACTGGCCAATCTGACGGCGCTGAAACACCCTCTGTCCGTTGACACCTATGTGGAACAGACGTTGGAGGGCGCTAAAGGCATCCTGATCCGCCTGATCGGCGGGGTGCCCTATTGGTCCTACGGACTGCAGCAGGTTCTATCGCTTGCGCAGACCAAAGGGATTGCTGTGGCCGTGCTGCCTGCCGACGGGCGCGAGGATACGCGGCTGGATGACTATTCGACCCTGCCCGTCTCCACCCTGCGCCGCTTGGCGCATCTTTGCGACACCGGTGGCGAGGTTGCAGCACAAGCCGCTTTGGCACAGATGGCACTGGCCGCGGGGCTCTATGCGGGTCCGGTGATGGGTGCCAAGTCCCTGCCCGACTGCGGCGCATGGTGCCCCGATCGCGGAGTGATTCCGGCGGAACAGGCGTTTTCCGGTGACTCAAAACGCGTCGTGGTCAGTTTCTACCGCGCTTACCTGACCTCGGCCGACACAGCCCCCGTGGCCGCCCTGATCCGTAGCCTGCGCGCGCGCGGCTTTCAGGCCGTGGGCCTGTTCGCCCCTTCCCTGAAAGCGCCATCCGCCGCCGACTGGCTGCGCGACACCATCGTATCGCTGGCCCCGTCCGCGATCATCAACGCCACGTCCTTCTCGGGCAAAGGCGCGTCGGGTACCTCGCCTTTGGACGCTGCAAATGTGCCCGTCTTCCAGGTCGCACTGGCCACTTCGCGCCGCAAGGCGTGGGCCGAGGCGGAACGCGGCCTCTCCCCCGCCGACCTCGCCATGCATGTGGTGCTGCCCGAGGTGGACGGGCGGATTTCAGCGGGCATCGCCTCGTTCAAGGAGCCGGGCAAACGCGACCCGCATCTGGAATATTCCCGCTTTGCCCACCGGGCCGAGGAGGAACGGATCGAGGCCATCCTCGACCGTGTCACCGGCTGGCTGAACCTTCAGGACAAACCCAAAGCCTATCACGTGCCCGCGCTGGTGCTGTCCACTTATCCGGGCAAGGACTGGCAGATGGCCCATGCGGTGGGCCTCGACGCGCTGGCCTCGGCTGAGGCGATGCTGTCCGACCTGCAAGCCGGGGGCTATGATACCGCCCCTGCCAAACCAATCGCTGATACGCTGCTGAACGCCCGGATCGCATGGCCGCTGGCCGAGTATCAGGCCGCGCTTGCGGACCTGCCCGAACAGCTGCGCACCGACTTGCATACGGTTTGGGGCGCTCCCGAGGATGACCCCGCTTACACCGATGGTGCCTTTCACTTCACCGCCCTGCGTCGGGGCAAGGCTCTGGTCGCCTTGCAACCTGAACGCGGCACGCCCGAGCTACGCGATGACGACTATCATGACCTGTCGCGCACCCCGCGCCACAGCTATGTCGCCTTTTACCTTTGGCTGCGTAAAAGCTTGAATGCCGATGCGCTGATCCACATCGGAGCCCATGGCACGTTGGAATGGCTGCCCGGCAAATCCGTGGCGCTCTCAGCCGGTTGCTGGCCCGAGGCGCTGATCCGCGACCTGCCAGTGATCTACCCCTTCATCGTCAATGACCCCGGCGAGGCGGCGCAAGCCAAGCGCCGGATCGGCGCGGTCACGCTGGGCCACATCCCGCCCGCTTTGAAAGAAAGCGGTACACCGGATCGGATGGTACGGCTGGAGTCCCTGCTGGACGAATTCTCGAACGCCGATGGTCTGGACCCCAAGCGCCGCGACCGTTTGCAAGAGGATATCCGGAATGAGGCTCAGGCCATCGGGCTGGAAAGCGATCTGGGTCTGGATCAGGCCACCTGCACCGCCGAGGCGATCACCCGCATCGACCGCATTGTCTGTGACATCAAGGAAAGCCAGTTCGGCGACGGGCTGCACATCTTTGGCCGGGTGCCAGAAGTGACCGGCAATTTCGACCCCGCGCCTTCCGCCCAGTCTGAACGCAACGCCCTAATCGACGCACTAGCCGGAAAGCGGATCGAGGCCGGGCCATCCGGTTCGCCCTATCGTGGCCGCTCGGACGTACTGCCTACCGGGCGGAACCTTTATACCACCGACCCACGATCCGTGCCCACGCGCGCGGCCTATAGCCAAGGCGTGAAACTGGCCGAAGAACTGGTGCGGCGTCACCTGCAAGAGGAAGGCGACTATCCCAAAGGGCTGATCGTTGATCTCTGGGGCTCGGCCACCATGCGCACAGCGGGTGAGGAATTCGCCATGGCGCTGCACCTGCTGGGCGTCAAACCCGTCTGGGACAAGGGGTCAGAGCGGGTCTCAGGCATCGAGGTTCTGCCCATCACCGACCTCAGCCGCCCGCGTCTGGATGTGACGCTGCGGGTCTCGGGCCTGTTCCGCGACGTGTTTCCGACGCTATCGGCGCTATACGGTCAGGCGATCCGGGCCTTGTCGGCGCGCGATGAGGCGGCCGACTGGAACCCCTATGCCGGTCAGGAGCCCGCCGCCCGCGTCTATGGTCCCGCCCCCGGCAGCTATGGCGTGAACATGACGCAATTGTCCGAAATCTACACTGACGAGGCGCGCGCGCAGGCGGGTGAGGCATGGCTGGATGCAAGCTCTTACGCGTTGGAGGGCGAGCACATCGCGCAGGACAAGGACGGGATCACGCAGCGCGTCGCCAATGCCGACAGCTTTGTTCACCTGCAGGATTTGACCGAAACCGACTTGCTGTTGGCCAATGATTACGCCACTCATGAGGCTGGGTTCGCCGCCGCCAAGAAGATCACAGGCGGCACGGCGCAGCTGTATCATCTGGACAATACCAACCCCGACACCCCGCGCGCGCGCACCCTGCCCGAAGAGATCAGCCGCGTGGTCCACGCCCGCGCCGCCAACCCCGGCTGGATCGCCGGGATGCAACGCCATGGCTTCCGGGGTGCAGCCGAGATCGCCGCGACGCTGGATCATATGGCATCCTTCGCGCATCTGTCAGGCACAGTCGCGCCGCACCTTTTCGACCTTTACCACGATGCCACGCTGGGCGACGCTGAGGTCGACGCCTTTCTGGCCGAGGCCAACCCTAAAGCGCATCAGGCCATGCAGGACCGGTTCCGCGCTTTGCTTGAGGCGGGGCTTTGGAACACACGCCGCAACTCGATTCGCGCCGATCTGGAGGGGCTGGGATGAGCGCCCCCATCGTACAGGGTTGGTGCCCCGGCGCGCACCGTCCGATGATGTCGGGCGATGGGCTGGTGGTGCGGGTGCGGCCTCGGCTGGCTCGTCTGACAGCTGAGCAGGCCTTAGGTCTGTGCGATCTGGCGGAACACTTTGGCAATGGCACCATCGACCTGACCAACCGCGCCAACCTGCAGCTGCGGGGCGTGGCCGAGGCGGATCATCAATCCCTGCTGGCCGAACTGGCCGCGCTGAACCTGCTGGACGCCGAGCCGGGGATCGAGGTGCGCCGCAACATTCTGGTCTCACCTCTGTACCAATCCGGAGACCTGACCGCTCGGCTGGCACTAGAGCTTATTGACCGGCTGGCCGAACTGCCCGCACTGCCCGCCAAGTTCGGCTTTGCCATCGACACTGGACCTGAGCGCCTGCTGGCTGGGGATTCAGCCGATATCCGGCTGGAAACAAGCCCAGAGGGTTTGATCTTGCGCGCTGATGGGGCAAACACCGGACGTTTGGTCCAAGAATCGGAAGCCATCGACCTGCTGATCGCCTTGGCCGCATGGTTCTCCCAAAACTACACGCCCGAGAGCAGGCGCATGGCCCGCGTGGTCTCGAACTTGCCGCCGGAGTGTCAAGGAACGACACCGGGCCCGGTGGGCACCCCGCTGCAACCCGGACTCTGCGATCAGGGGACGCTCTATGGTGCAGCCTTTGGGCAACTGCCTGTGCGCGCCCTGAAAGACCTGATCGCGCAAAGCAGGGCCGTTGCCTTACGGGTCACCCCGTGGCGCTTGATCCTGTTGGAAGGCGGGGCAGCCATACCCGCCCCGGCCTTTGTCACAGACGGCACCGACCCGCTGATGACCACCGACGCCTGCCCCGGCGCGCCATATTGCCCGCAAGCGCAGGCGGAAACCCGCGACATTGCCCGTGCTTTGGCAGCACGCATCCCCGGCAGCCTCCATGTCTCAGGGTGTAGCAAAGGATGCGCCCGCATGGGTCCGGCCGATGTAACCCTGATCGGCAATGCCGGACGATTTGATCTTGTCAAACAGGGCCGGGCAGGGGATGAGCCCTGCCAGACCGGCCTGACCGAAGAAACACTGATGAATATGGACTTCACCTGATGCCCTACACTTACGAAACCGATGGCGCGGCGATCTACAAGGAGAGCTTTGCCACCATCCGGTCCGAGGCTGATCTGGCTCGGTTCGACGCCGACGAGGAACAGGTCGCTGTCCGCATGATCCACGCCGCTGGCATGGTCGGGCTTGAGGAATTCGTCCATTTCTCGCCCGGTTTTGTAACCGCTGCCCGTACCGCAATGGAAGCTGGCGCGCCGATCCTGTGCGATGCGCGCATGGTCAGCGAGGGCGTGACCCGCTTTCGCCTGCCCGCCGACAATGAGGTGATCTGCACCCTGCATGACGAACGCGTACGCCCCCTGGCGGCTGAGATGAGCAACACGCGCTCAGCCGCCGCGTTGGAACTGTGGCGCCCGCATCTGGAAGGCGCCCTTGTCGCCATTGGCAACGCACCCACCGCTCTGTTCCACCTGTTGAACATGCTGGAAGACCCCGATTGCCCGCGCCCCGCCGCCATCATCGGCTGCCCTGTGGGCTTTGTCGGCGCGGTCGAATCCAAAGACGCCCTGTGGGAGGCACAGCCGGTGCCATCCTGCATCGTCAAGGGCCGTCTGGGCGGCAGCGCCATCACCGTCGCCGCCGTCAACGCCATCGCGAGCCGTGCGGAATGAGCGGCACCATCTATGGCGTGGGCCTTGGCCCCGGTGATCCCGACCTGATGAGCGTCCGGGCCGACCGCCTATTGCGCAACGCGCGCCACGTGGCGTTTTTCCGCAAACCAGGCCGCAGCGGACAGGCGCGTAAAATCGTCAATGGCATGATCCCCGAAGGTGCCGTCGAATTTGCAATGGAGTATCCGGTCACGACCGAGATCCCAGTGAGCGATCCGCGCTATAACGAGCTGCTCTCGGCGTTTTACGAAGACTGCGCAGCACATCTGAAGGCTCTGTCCGAAAAGGGCGAAGACGTGGTGGTCTTGTGCGAAGGTGATCCGTTCTTCTACGGTTCTTTCATGCATCTTTACAACCGGTTGCGCGACAAATCTGATGTCGAGGTCGTGCCCGCCATTACCGGCATGTCGGGTGCCTGGACAGCGACCGGAGACCCTATCACTTGGGGCGATGACGTGCTGACCGTACTAGTGGGTACTCTGCCCGAGGACGATCTGGCACAACGCATGGCACAGACCGACGCGCTGGTCGTAATGAAGATCGGGCGCAATATCGACAAGGTGAAGCGCGCGCTGAAGACGGCGGGCCTCTATGACCGCGCGTGGATTGTGGAATTTGCGCAAATGCCGAACCAGACGGTGACGAAACTGTCTGAGGCTTGTGAAAAGGTCACACCCTATTTCTCGATCATCATCGTGCACGGTCAGGGGCGCAGGCCATGAGCGGCTGGGTCAAGATCGCCGGTCTTGGACCAGGGGATGATGCGCTGGTGACGCCCGAGGTGACTGCCGCTTTGGCCGAGGCCACGGACGTGGTCGGCTATATCCCCTATGTTGCCCGCGTGGCTGAACGCGAAGGCTTGACGCTGCACGCCAGTGACAACCGGGTCGAGATCGACCGCTCGCAGCACGCGTTGCAAATGGCGGCCGAGGGCAAGCGCGTGGTCGTGGTGTCCTCGGGCGACCCCGGTGTGTTTGCGATGGCGGCCGCGGTGTTTGAGACGTTGGAGGATGGCCCGCCCGAGTGGCGCAATATCCAGATTGATGTGCTGCCGGGGATCACGGCGATGCTGGCGGCCTCGGCCCGTGCCGGCGCACCTATGGGGCATGATTTCTGCGCCATCAACCTGAGTGACAACCTCAAGCCGTGGTCCTTGATCGAAAAGCGTCTGCGGCTGGCGGCACAAGCGGATTTCTCAATGGCGTTTTACAATCCGCGCTCAAAGTCCCGCCCGGAAGGCTTTGTTAAAACGTTGGAAATCCTGCGCGAGGAATGCGAGCCCGAACGGCTGATCCTGTTCGCCCGCGCCGTGTCGCGCGCCGATGAGGCCATTCGGATTTCGACACTGGCCGAGGCCACGCCCGAGATGGCGGATATGCAGACGGTGGTCATCGTCGGCTCGTCCCGCACCCGCGTGATCGAGCGCGACGGCGCGCCCATCGTCTACACGCCGAGGTTCACACCGGCCAAGGATCAGGTATGAACCAGCCAGTCCAGAACCTGAGCAACGCTCGACATCTCGACCCGCTGCGGCAGGGCCGGACGGTCGATCATCAGCACCGGCAGGCTCAGCGCCCGCGCCGCGTCCAGCTTGGCCCGCGCGCCAACGCCGCCCGCGTTCTTGGACACGACCAACTGGATCCCATGGCGCTGCATCAGCGCCTGATCGTCGGCCAGAGTGAATGGCCCGCGCGAGACAACCACGTCGCAGTTCGGCAACGGCAGAGCACCCGGTTCATCGACCAGCCGCAACAAGTAACGATGCTGAGGCTGGGTGGCGAACTCCTCAAGATGCATCCGGCCCACGGCCAGAAACACCCGCTGTGGCGCGGCGGACAGGGCGGCCACCGCGCCGTCGATATCCGGAACATGCTGCCAGTCGTCCCCATCCTGTTCCACCCATGCCGGGCGGGTCAGCGCGGCCAGAGGCACGTCGGCCTTATGGCAGGCGGCCACCGCGTTGGCGCTCATCTGGGCGGCAAAGGGGTGCGTGGCGTCGATCACGTGGGTGATCGCGTGATCGCGCAGGTAGGTGGTCAGGCCGTCCACGCCTCCGAACCCGCCCACGCGCATCGGCAACGGCTGCGGGCGCGGGTTATCAACGCGGCCCGCATAGGAATAGGTCGCTTGGATGCCCCGTTCGGCCACGGTTTTAGCCAGGGCGTTGGCCTCTGTCGTGCCGCCAAGGATCAGGAGGTGTGTCATGCATGAAACTCCGTGGCTGACCGTTCTGGGCCTGGGTGAGGATGGGCTTGATGGCCTGTCACCCACAAGCCGTCAAGTGCTGGCCCGCGCTGAAATCATCATGGGCCCGCCGCGCCACCTGTCGCTGATCCCCGACAGCCAGGCCCGGCGGGTCGAATGGCCGGTGCCTTTTGCCGACGGGCTGCCCGTGCTGACGGGGTTCCGGGGGCGACCCACTGTCGTGCTGGCCTCGGGCGATCCGTTCTGGTTTGGTGCCGGATCGGTCATCGCGCGCAATTTCGAGGCTGGGGAATGGACCGCCCTGCCCGGCCAGTCAACCTTTTCCTTGGCCGCCGCGCGGCTGGGCTGGCCGCTGGAGGCGACGCTGACTTTCGGCCTGCACGCCGCCCCCCTGACGCGGCTGCGACCGCATCTGTCGCCAGGCCTGCGCGCCATTCTGTTGCTGCGCAACGGGGCTGCGGTGACGGAACTGGCGACCTACCTGACCGAAACCGGCTTTGCCGACACCCGCCTGCACGTGATGGAGGCGCTCGGCGGCCCTCGTGAACGTTCCCGCAGTGTGTCCCTGACCGAGGCGCTGCTGGGCGGGTTCGATCACCCGGTCTGCGTCGCGCTTGAAGTCGCAGGCGAGGGTCGCGCGCTGCCCAAATCCTCAGGCAAGCCGGATGAGATATTCGAGACCGACGGCCAGATCACCAAACGCCCTGTCCGCGCCCTGACCCTGTCAGCGCTGGCCCCGCATCGCGGTGAGCATCTGTGGGATATCGGAGGCGGCTCCGGCTCGATCAGTATCGAGTGGTTGATGTGCGATCCGACCCTCACGGCCACCACGATTGAACCCCGCGCGGACCGGGCCGAGCGGATTCGTCGCAATGCCGATGCGCTGGGTCAGGATCGGCTGACCGTCATCCACGGCACTGCGCCCGATGCGCTGGACGGGTTGTCCCTGCCGGATGTGGTGTTCATCGGTGGAGGTCTAAGCGCCGCGCTGCTGGACTGGCTGTATGCCACTTTGCCCGCTGGTACCCGCTTAGTCGCCAATGCAGTGACACTGGAGAGCGAGGCGTTGCTGGCGCAGTGGCATGAGAAACGCGGCGGCGATCTTTTGCGGATTGAATTGGCGCAGGCTGCGCCATTGGGGCCGCGCCGGGGTTGGAAATCCGGCTATCCGGTGGTGCAGTGGAGCGTCACGCTATGATCGTCGCGGGCCTTGGCTTTTCCTCCGCCGCGACGGTGGACAGTCTGCGCGCGGCCTTTGCGGCTGCCGCCTCTGACCACCCCGTCAGCGCCTTGGCGACCGTCGCAGACAAAGAGGGCCATGCTGCGCTTGCAGAATTCGCAGCCGTAACCGCCCTGCCCCTGCATTTCATCGCGCCCGCCGATCTGGCCGGGCAGCGCACGCTCACCTGCTCGCCCCGCAGCCGCGCCAGTTATGGCACCGGCAGTGTGGCCGAAGCATCCGCCCTTGCCGCCGCTGGATCTGGCGCGCGGCTGCTATCACCACGACAGATATCAGACGACCGGCTGGCCACTTGCGCTATTGCCATCGGAGGACAAAAATGACAGTTCATTTCATCGGCGCCGGACCGGGCGCTGCCGACCTGCTGACCCTGCGCGGGCGCGATATCATCGCGTCCTGTCCCGTGTGCCTCTATGCGGGCTCGCTGGTGCCCGAGGAAATCCTTGGCCACTGCCCCGAGGGAGCCAAGATCATCAACACCGCGCCGATGGATCTGGATCAGATCATGGCCGAGATCGATGCCGCCCATAAGGCTGGTCAGGATGTGGCCCGCCTGCATTCGGGCGATCTGTCGGTCTGGTCGGCCATGGGCGAACAAATCCGCCGGTTGAAAGAGATGGGTATCCCGGTCAGCGTCACGCCCGGCGTGCCGTCCTTTGCCGCGGCAGCCGCGGCCTTGGGCATGGAACTGACACTACCCGGCCTCGCGCAATCGGTGGTGCTGACCCGCACGCCGGGCCGCGCGTCTTCGATGCCCGAGGGTGAAACGCTTGAGAACTTCGCCCGCACCGGCGCAACGCTGGCCATTCACCTGTCGATCGGCAATCTGGACAAGGTCATCGCTGATCTGACCCCGGCCTATGGTGCCGATTGCCCGGTGGCCGTTGTCTATCGCGCCAGCTGGCCCGATGAACGCATCATCCGTGCAACGCTGGAGACGCTGAAAGACGCGCTGGACGACGGCATCGCCCGCACCGCGCTGATCATGGTCGGCCCAGCGCTTGCGGGGGAAGGGTTCGACGAAAGCTGTCTGTATTCCAAGGATTACGACCGCCGCTATCGCCCGCAAAGCGCCGACAGCCCGTGGTCCAGCTGGAGCCCCGAGGATGAATGACGCGATGACTAACCCTCCGGGCCTTCTGATTTCTGCACCGTCCTCGGGCACCGGCAAGACCACGGTCATGCTGGGCTTATTACGTGCGCTGGCCGAGGATGGGCTGACCGTTCAGCCTTTTAAAAGCGGACCAGATTATATCGACCCGGCCTTTCACCGGGCGGCTGCGGGGCGTGCCTCGTTCAATTTGGACAGCTGGGCCATGAGAGAGCCTCTGTTGGACGCCATTTCTGCACAGGCCGAAGGCGCGGATATCGTGGTCGCCGAGGGCTCAATGGGGCTGTACGACGGCGTCGCCAAACCCGGAGAGCTGGGCTATGGCTCGAGTGCAGAGACGGCGCAGCGCATGGGCTGGCCGGTGGTGCTGGTACTGGATGTGGGCGGTCAGGCGCAGTCGGCGGCAGCGACGGCTTTGGGGTTCAAGATGTATAACCCCGATCTGCCCTTTGCCGGCGTGATCCTGAACCGCTGCGCCAGCCCCCGGCATGAGCGGTTGACGCGGCTGGGGATGGAGCGCGCGGGCCTGCCGGTTCTGGGCGTGTTGCCCCGGCGCGGCGACCTAACCCTGCCCGAGCGGCATCTGGGTCTGATCCAGGCTGTCGAACACCCCGACCTGGAAAGCGCAATTGTCGGCTATGCTGCGTTCCTGCGCGAGCATGTCGATCTTGAGGCGATCAAGCGGGCGGCATCCTCAGGCCCGAATGGGCCATCGTCCGCCGCGCTGCCGCGGCCCCCGGCGCAACGGATCGCTCTGGCCCGCGATGCAGCGTTTTCGTTCACCTATCCGCATTTGCTGGAAGGTTGGCGCGCGGCAGGGGCCGAGGTGTTGCCCTTCTCGCCCTTGGCCAATGAAGCCCCGGCTGCGGATGCCGATCTGGTTTGGTTGCCGGGCGGATATCCTGAACTGCATGCAGGCACTCTGGCCGCTGCATCGAGTTTTCAGGAGGGGTTGCGGAAACATGCGCAGACCAAACCCGTGCATGGCGAATGCGGGGGGTATATGGCGCTGGGACAGGCGCTGGTCGACAAAGAGGGTGTCTCGCATCAGATGGCCGGGTTGTTGGGGCTGGTGACATCTTACGAGAAGCGCAAGTTCAATCTGGGGTATCGCCGGGCCGAGCTGCTGGCCCCCATGCCCGGCTTTGCCGTAGGCACGGGCCTGCGGGGGCATGAGTTCCACTATTCCTCGATCATCGAGCAACCCGACGCGCCTTTGGCCCGTGTGTTTGACGCTGAAGGGGCCGAAGGGCCGCAGACCGGATCGGTGCGCGGCAATGTGACCGGCACGTTCTTTCACCTGATCGCGGAGGCCTCAGTATGAGTGGGTTTGTCTCGTTCATCGGGTCGGGTCCGGGCGATCCGGAGTTGTTGACGCTAAAGGCCGTGGACCGGATGCAAAAGGCGGATGCGGTGCTGTTTGATGACCTCAGCAGCGGGCCGATCTTAACCCATGCACGCGAGGATGCCGATCTGGTGGGCGTGGGTAAACGGGCGGGTCGCCCTTCGCCTAAACAGGACCATGTCAGCCGGTTGCTGGTGGAATATGCGCAAACAGGCCAGCGGGTCGTGCGGTTGAAATCCGGCGATGGCGGCATGTTCGGACGTCTGGAGGAAGAACTGGTGGCCCTGCGCGCGGCTGGGATCGAGTATGAGATCATCCCCGGCATCCCCTCGGCCGTGGCGGCAGCGGCGGCGGCTGGCATCCCACTGACCCGCAGGCTGACCGCGCGGCGGGTGCAGTTTGTCACCGGCCATGATGTCAGCGGCAAACTGCCCAAGGACCTGAACCTGCCCGCTTTGGCCGACCCGGATGCGACCACCGTCGTTTTCATGGGCAAGCGCACCTTCCCCCTGCTGGTTGAGACCCTGCACGCCCATGGCCTGCCGCTGGAAACGCCTGCACTGATGGCCGAATCCGTCTCGACCCCCGAGCAAAAGCTGCATCGCAGCACAGTGGGCGCGCTATCCGAAAAGCTGGCTGAAGAAATCGGAACCGCCCCGGCGCTGATCCTTTATGGCCCGCTGGCAGAGCTTGACGATGTTTGACCTGACCCTGATCGGTATCGGCACCGGAAACCCTGACCACGTGACCTTTCAGGGCGCGCAGGCGATCCGCGCGGCGGACCTGATCCTGATCCCTCGCAAGGGCGAGAACAAGGCCGATCTGGCCGGGCTGCGCGAAGAAATCATTGCGCAGGTCACCGACACGCCGCCGCAGATCGCCTATTTCGACATCCCCAAGCGCCGGTCCGATGACGGGTATCTGCGCGGAGTGGATGAATGGCACGACGCCATCGCCCTGCGCTGGCGCGAGGCAATTGCCGCCCATCCCGGCGCACAGCACGTGGCGCTGCTGATCTGGGGCGATCCGTCGCTATACGATAGCTCACTGCGAATCGCGGCGCGGCTGGACCCTCAACCAACGACGCTGGTGATCCCTGGCATTACAGCGCTGCAGGCGTTGACGGCTGCCCACGCGATTCCGATCAACGATCTGGGTGCCCCCTACATCGTGACCACGGGGCGGCGGATTCGCGACGAAGGGTGGCCGGACGGTGCATCAAACGTGGCGGTAATGTTGGATGGTGAGTGCTCGTTCCAACATCTTCAGATGGCAGATTATGACATCTGGTGGGGGGCTTATGTGGGCATGAAAGAGGAAATTCTGATCAAGGGGCCCTTGGCTGAGGTTGCGCAGCAGATTCTGGACACCCGTGCCGATGCGCGCGCCGATCACGGGTGGATCATGGATATCTATCTTCTCAAAAAGTGCGTGAACTGACCAAATTGGTCGCGAATGGCGATTGCGCCACGCGGGTTTTGAAGGCTAGATGAACCCGTCTGGTCCCGTCGTTCACAGCGACGAGCTAAGAGGGAATGTGGTGCGATCCGAGTTGATCCAATCCACAGCCGCCCCCGCGACTGTAAGCGGTGAGCCTTGCTCAACCAGCCACTCCTGAATTTTCAGGGGGAAGGCGAGCACAGGCCCTGACCCGCAAGCCAGGAGACCTGCCAGGCGTGATTTGAAACACCGGCCGTCGGGTGCGACGGCACAGGAGAATTGAAAATGACAACACAAACACAAACCGCCTCGCGCGCTGGTATCCTGCCGGTCATGTTCGCTGTGGTTCTGGGTCTTGGCATCATTTCGGTGACTGGCCACGTTCAGGCCGCTGCCCTGCATGACGCAGCCCATGACGTGCGTCACGCAACCGGCTTCCCCTGCCACTAAACCCATGTTTGGTCGCATTCTGACCAGCGCGTTGTTCGCTGGTGCTACAGCGGGGCTGATTGCCGCCCTGCTGCAGCTTGCGTTTGTGCAACCGGTTTTGCTGCACGCCGAACTGTATGAAACAGGCGAATTGGTCCATTTCGGCGGCGACGTCGTCAGTGCCCACCCCGAGCTGCCGGGCATGTTCTCGGAACTGTTCCGCGATGCGCTGAGCGTTATTTTCACAATGCTCATCTATACAGGTTATGCACTGATGATGATCGCGCTGATGTCGGTGGCCGAGGGCAGCGGTCACAAAATCGACGGTCGCACAGGCGTTTTGTGGGGTTTGGCCGGGTTTATCGCGGTTCACCTCGCCCCCGGTTTTTCGTTGGCGCCCGAAGTGCCCGGCGTGGCAGCGGCGGATGTCGCAGCGCGTCAGGTTTGGTGGTTTGCCACTGTCGCAGCAGCAGGTGTAGCCATGTGGCTGATCGCCTTTGGCGGCAACCTTGTCAGCTATGTGATCGCAGCCGCCCTGCTGCTGGCCCCGCACCTGATCGGCGCGCCCGAGCCCGACGTGTTCACCGGCCCTGTGCCGACCGAGATCGGCGCGCTGTTTGCCGCACGCGCTTTTGGCATCGGCCTGGTAGCCTGGGTTCTGGTCGGGGCATTCGCCGGGTACTTCTGGCGATATGAAAGCCAGCGTGCCGTAGCTGCGGCCTGACAAGCACGCTTATAAACACGCCGAGACCAGCTCGGCGTGTTTGCTACTACCATCAAGGAACATAAAATGGCACGCTCACTTGCCCTGTTTGCAATCGGCATAGTTTTTGGCAGTGGTGCAGGATTTGTGGTTGCGGCTGCAAATGGCGTCACTTTCGACGGCCATGACCATGGCGATCCTGCACATCACAGTCCATCTCACGCCGAGGCAGCCGCACACGATCATTCGACTGCCATCAACCTGCCCGCCGGGGCCGACGCGCCGGGGGTTGAGATCACTCTGACCCCCGATCCCATGGCCGGATGGAACCTGCATGTTGTGCCGAAAAACTTTCGGTTCTCGCCTGAGAATGCATCAAAAACCGATATCGACGGCGAGGGGCATGCCCATGTCTACGTGAATGGCGATAAACTGGCCCGGCTCTATGGCAACTGGATGCATATCGACCAACTGCCGCAGGGCGAAGTCGAGGTCTCGGTCTCGTTGAATGCCAACAGCCACAGCCCTTTGATGGTCGACAACATCCCCGTCAGCGCGGCGGTCACACTACAGATCGACTAAAGCGCCGGGATACGCGCCCGCAGACACATCCGAAGCCGCCCGCAAGGTCGGGCGTCTTCGATCCAGCCTTTAGGACTGTCCAGATAGGTCCGGCAAGTCGCCGCGATATCATCGGCGTCCGAGGCTACATCGACCCCTGAAAACACGTAAGACGCCCCGCCATCCGCCTGCAGCGCGATGGCCACGGGTTCTGCACATCCGCTGAAACAGGCGTGCTGATCGACCGAAACCCGCCCCTCAATCCCCGCGCGGGTCAGGGCGGATTCGACAGCTTTGACCTCGGCTCCGCAATCGCGGGCACCGGCACAGGACGAACATATCAACAGGCGCATCTGATCCAATTCGGAACTCATCGGGTGGCATTTGCCTGTTTCTGAGGGTTTCCAACCGCAGGCGCAATCGAGAAAACGCACAAGATTGTGAGTGCGCCCTGTCCCGCTTTCTGGCATCACTGTCGCAACCCCGAAACAGGAGGCCCAGATGAAAGCCCTTTGGACTGCGGTTGCCCTGATAGCGACCCCTGCTTTGTCAGACGAGCCCCTGTCGGGCTGGGCCAGCTACGCAACCGACAAAAGTTACGACACGTTGGTTACCGACACCAAGGATGCCATCAAAGCCAATGGTCTGATCGTCGTCACGCAGGCAGGCCCGACCAACGCCGCCGCATCGCGCGGGATCACTATCCCCGGCAATCGGGTCATTGGTGCCTTCAACAACGACTATGCGGTGCGCGTGCTGGAAACATCAGTGAACGCGATGATCGAGGCGCCGATCCGCTTTTATGTCACCGAAAACGAGGACGGCACGGCCACTCTGTCCTACAAGACTCCCAGCTTTGTCTTCGCGCCCTATGTCTACGAGGGCGGAGAACCCCTGCGCAAAATCGCTGAGGAACTGGATGGCAAGTTTCAAGCCGTGGCCGAAACAGCAGTCAAATAGTCACACTGGCGTGATCCGGCTTGCGTCTGGGGCTGTCCTCCGCAATCTGCTGTGAAACAGTTTTTCGGAGCATGACTTATGCAAGACCTCTCGCCCCGCGCAGCGGACCTTCTGGCCCAACGTTTGTACGAGGCCGGATGTCGCCACGCCTTTGGAATGCCCGGTGGTGAGGTTCTGACCCTTGTCGATGCGCTGGAAAAGGCCGGGATCACCTTTCACCTGACCAAGCATGAAAACGCCGCCGGTTTCATGGCCGAGGCCGTGCATCACCGCGACGGCGCGCCTGCCATTCTGGTTGCCACCCTTGGCCCCGGTGCGATGAACGGGATCAACGTGGTCGCCAATGCCTTGCAAGACCGGGTGCCGATGATCGTGCTGACCGGCTGCGTCGATGCCGATGAAGCGCTGACCTATACCCATCAGGTAATGGATCACGCGCAGGTCTATCGCTCGATCACCAAGGGGACGTTTACGCTGACCGCCAAAGGCGCAGACATTGTTGCCGATAAGGCGGTTACGTTGGCCAATCAACCGCGCCCCGGTCCGGTGCATATCGACGTGCCGATCTCGGTCGCGGATACCCGCGTGTCGGGGGTGAAACCGCGCCGCCGCGCCAAGATCGCCACTGTGTCGCCTGCGGGCGACTGCGTTGAGAAAGCCCGCCGTTGGGTGTCGCAGGCCGAACGGCCCATCGCAATTGTCGGGTTGGATGTTCTCTATGACGACTCGCGCAACGTGGTGCAGGCATTTCTGGAGCATTTCGACATCCCATTTGTGACGACCTACAAGGCCAAGGGCGTAGTCCCCGAGGATCACCCTCTGTGTCTGGGCGGCGCAGGCCTCTCGCCGTTGGCCGACAAACATCTGGTTCCGCTGGTCGAACAGGCCGATTTGGTGCTGTGTCTGGGCTATGACCCGATCGAAATGCGCCCCGGCTGGCGTGAGATCTGGGACCCAGCGGAAAAGCGCGTGATCGACGTCTCGGCTGTGCCCAATGACCATTACATGCATCAGGCGGGGCTGAATTTGGTCGCGCATACGGGCGAGACGCTGGAGGCCATTGCCAAAGGCACCCCGTCGCGCAAGACTTGGCTGGGTGGCGAACCCGCGCAAGTCAAAGCCGCTTTGGCGCAGGCGTTTCCCACGGATGACGACTGGGGTCCCGCGGCGGTTATCGCTGAGACCCGCGCTGCCCTGCCCGCCAACACGCTGGCGACAGCCGACAGCGGCGCGCATCGCATCCTGCTGAGCCAAATGTGGGATTGCTCTGAGGAACGCGGGCTGATCCAGTCCTCGGCCCTGTGTACCATGGGCTGTGCCGTGCCGATGGCGATTGGCCTGAAACTTGCCGAACCCGACCGCCCGGTGATCAGCTTCTCGGGTGATGCCGGGTTCCTGATGGTTGCCGGAGAGCTTTCGACAGCAGCCGAGATGGGGGGAAACCCAATCTTTCTGGTCTTTGTCGATGCAAGCCTTGCGCTGATCGAGCTGAAACAGCGCCAGCGCCAGATGGGCAATACGGGCGTGGATTTCGACCGCCACGACTTTGCCGCCATGGGCCGCGCGTTCGGCGGCAACGGCCACACGGTGCGCAACCGCGAGGAGCTGCGCGCGGCGCTGGACGCGGCGGTCAAGGCCGACAGCTTTACCGTCATCGCCGCCGAGATCGACCGTGGAGGCTATGATGGCCGGATTTGAGGGGCCGCTGACGGGCGTCAAGGTTCTGGACCTGTCCCGCATTCTGGCAGGACCGACCTGCACGCAATTGCTGGGCGATCTGGGCGCCAACGTGATCAAGATCGAAAACCCGGCAACCGGCGGCGATGATACGCGGCAGTGGGGTCCACCTTATGTGACGGACGCGGATGGGAATGCATCGGACCTAAGCGCTTATTTCATGTCGGCCAACCGCAACAAGAAATCTGTGGCCATCGACATCACCACCCCCGAGGGTCAGGCGGAAATCCGACGCATCGCCTCGCACGCGGACATTCTGATCGAGAACTTCAAACCCGGCGGGCTGGCGAAATACGGCTTGGATTACAAAACCTTGTCGCAGGAATTTCCCAGCCTCGTTTATTGCTCGATCTCGGGCTATGGGCAGGATGGGCCGAACGCATCGAAACCCGGGTATGACCTGATGGCGCAGGGCTATGGCGGGATCATGTCGCTGACCGGCGACCCCGAAGGCGCGCCGATGAAGGTGGGCGTGGGCATCGCTGACGTGATGTGCGGCATGTACGCGACCGTCGGTATTCTGGCCGCGCTACGTCACCGGGATCAAACAGGTGAGGGCCAGCAGATCGACCTTGCGCTGGTCGACGCGCAAATTGCGTGGCTGATCAATGAGGGCGTGAATTACCTGACCTCTGGCAACGTCCCTCAACGGCGCGGAAATGGGCACCCGAATATCGTGCCCTATGACGTCTATCAAACGGCGGACGGGCACGTGATCCTGGCGGTTGGCAACGACAGCCAATTTAGACGGTTCTGTGACTTCATCGGGCAGCCTGCCCTGGCGGACGATCCCCGTTTTGCGACCAACCCATCACGTCTGGAACATCGTGATGCGCTGAATGCAATTCTGCGCCCAGCCGTACAAAACTATGACACTGAAACCGTCATTGCCGAGCTTGAGAGTCGCAAAGTGCCTGTGGGCCCGGTGCAGACTTTGGATCAGGTTTTTGCCACCGATCAGGTCGCCGCAAGGCAGATGCAGATCGCCATGCAAGCCGACCCGGCACAGGTGAATCTGATCGGAAATCCGCTGAAACTGTCCAAAACGCCTGTAACATATCGCAGTGCTCCACCGACCTTTGGCGCGGACACTCAGGCCGTTCTGAACGCCGAAAACCCGTTTGAAGACTGAAACACAATGCCTAATTCGGCGGCATGTTGCTGAAACATGCCGTTGAATCGGCGGTTTTTTTCACGTTTTGCACACACAGCATTTCACCAATTCGAGAGGTCGGTCGATACTGATACGACCCGACTAGAGTCTCTGGTAAGTCGAATATTGTACTAATTCTCACACGGATCGGACCACGAGCATGAAACAAGACGTTTTCGGACAGATGAACACCCTGAGCCATTCGGCTAGCGCCGAGGCGTGGGATGGCGTGCTGCTCGGGTTCATGGCGCATGCGGCGGTGACGCCTCAGCATCTGGGAAAAGTCTTGGAGCTTGAGCCTGATTTTGCCCTGGGCCATGCGATCAAAGGTCTGTTCATGGTTCTGCTGGGCCGCCGCGAGATGATGCCTGTCGCCGTCGAGGCTCTGGCCGCTGCCAATGCAGCCATGACGCGTCAACCGGTAACCGCACGCGAACGCCTGTATGTGCAGGCGCTGGAGTTGTATCTGGCCGATCTCCCCTCGCAAGCCGTTCAGAAATTCGAGGAAATCCTGCGCGCCAATCCGCAAGACTCGCTGGCGATGAAGCTTAGCCATGCCACCCGCTTTGTTCTGGGCGACGCCGAAGGCATGCGTCGCTCGATCGAACGTGTGATGCCGGCGTATGAGCCTGATCACGCGGGCCGTGGATATCTGTTGGGCTGCCATTCTTTCGCGCTGGAAGAAACCGGCGCCTATGAGAAGGCCGAGATTGCAGGCCGTCAAGCGCTGTGGATGGTGTCAGATGACGCATGGGGCCTACACGCGGTGGCCCACGTGCATGAGATGACCGGTAACGCACAGTTGGGTCTGGATTGGCTGGCCGGGCGCGAGGACGCCTGGTCGCATTGCAACAACTTTCGCTATCACGTCTGGTGGCACAAAGCGCTGATGCATCTGGATCTGGGACAGGTCGATCAGGTGATGGAGCTGTATGACAATTACATCCGTCAAGACAAAACCGACGATTACCGCGATATCTCGAACGCGACCTCGTTGTTGTCGCGTCTGGAGCTTGAGGGCGTAAATGTCGGCAATCGCTGGGAAGAACTGGCTGACCTGAGCGCCAATCGCACCGAAGACGGCTGCCTGATCTTTGCCGACCTGCACTATCTCCTGGCCCTCACTGGCGATAACCGGGACGAGGCGACCGGAAAGATGCTGAAACGCATCCAGAAAGACGCCCAGCGCAATCAGGGCGACACCCCGATCCGCATGTCCGATCCAGGCGTTGCAGCAGCCAAAGGGTTGGAAGCCTTTGGCGACGGCCTGTATGGCCAAGCCTTTGATTTCCTTTCTACAGCACGTGACGGAATGCAACTTGCAGGTGGCAGTCACGCGCAACGTGATGTATTCGAGCGCATCACAATTGATTCCGGCCTGCGCGCCGGGCGTCTGGATGCAGTCGAGCGCATCCTGGATGACCGCCGCGCAAAACGGGCTGGTGGCGAGGACAATTACGCCCTTGCGCGCCGCGCATTGATCGACGCGGCACGCGATGACGGAGACGCGCAAAGCGTTCCGGCTGAATAACAAAAACAAAAAAGACCAAAGAAGGACAGAACACGTATGGCGACAGCATCGCCCGCTTCTGATTTTGCGCCTGTGGCGGCCCAAGCAGCCGCCCCTGCCCGCGTGCGCGACCCGCGGCTGGATTTCTATCGCGGCATCGCAATGTTCATCATCCTGATCGCCCATATCCCGAACGACCCCTGGGCCAGATGGATTCCAGCGCGGTTCGGCTATTCGGATGCAACCGAGATTTTCGTATTCTGCTCGGGGATGGCCTCGGCCATTGCGTTTGGTGGGGCCTTTGCCCGCAAGGGTTGGTGGATGGGAACGGCTCGCGTGGCGTTCCGCATCTGGCAGGTCTACTGGGCGCATATCTGCCTGTTTTTCTTTGTGGCCATGTCGATGGCGGCGCTGGACCAGACGGGTTTCTTCGAGAAAACATACATTTCCTCACTGAACCTCCAGCACTTCTTCAACGATCCCGCGCCACAGATGGTCGGTCTGTTCACGCTGACATACGTGCCGAACTACTTTGACATCCTGCCAATGTATCTGGTGGTTTTGGCGCTGATGCCTGTTTACATGGGCCTGTACCGCGTCGGGTTCTGGGCCGTGGCCGCCACGTCGATTGCGATTTGGCTGGTGGCACAAACCGGCGCGCTGGCCCTGCCGGCCGAGCCTTGGTCGGACCGTCAGTGGTTCTTCAACCCCTTCGGCTGGCAGTTGCTGTTCTTTACCGGCTTTGCCTTCATGCGCGGGTGGATCCCTGCCCCGCCCGTATCGAAAACCCTGATCTGGGCTGCTGTGCTGTTCCTGATCCTGTCGGCCCCGTTTGGATCTTGGAAGGTCTTTACCTGGATCAACAATGCCGCGCCTGAATTGGGTGCCGTGCTGCGCAAGGGCTGGCCCTTGACCTCGGAACTGCGGGGCAAGACCGAGTTTGGCCTGCTGCGCTATGTCCACTTCCTCTCACTGGCCTATCTGGGCTGGGTCGTCGCGGGTGAGCATGGCCATCGCCTGATCGCAACCGGTCAGGGTGCAGCGGCGAAAGTGTGGGAATTCCTGCTGACCGTTATCACCAAGGTCGGGCAGCAATCGCTGGCGGTTTTCGTCTTTTCCATGGCAGCAGCGCGCCTGATCGGCGTTGGGCTGGACCTGAGTGGGCGAGATGTTGCCAGCGTTTTCATCGCCAACATTATTGGCTTTGCCATGATCATCGGCGTGGCCTATCTGGCCGGTTGGTTCAAGTCACACCCCTGGAAGTCTAAAAAATGAATTTCACACGTCGCGCATTTTTGGCCTCAACTTCGGCGCTTGCTTTCGCTCCGGCCACTTTTGCTGCCGGGGGCGAGGTCCCCTTTGACCGCAACGATGTGATCGCGCTGGCTCGGGAACTGGCCAGCCAACCCTATGCCGAGCGTGAGATGGTTCCGCAGGAATGGCAGGACCTGACGTATCAGCAGTATCGCTCGATCCGGTTCCGGTTGGACCGTGCGCTGTGGTACGAAACCCAGACGCCGTTCAATGTCGATTTCTTTACGCCGGGCTTGTACTTCCCGCGCACTGTTAAGGTTTCAACGGTCGAGGACGGGATGACCACCCCGGTTACGTTCGATCTGTCGATGTTCGACAAATCCGAAGACGTGCCGACCCTGCCCATCGACGACACGCTGGGGTTCTCGGGCTTGCGCCTTCGCACCGAAATGCACCGCCCCGGTAAGACCGATGAGTTCTGCGTCTGGCAAGGCGCCAGCTATTTCCGCGCCATTGGTCTGCACGAGGTTTACGGGCTGTCCGCGCGTGGTCTGGCCCTAAAAACAGGGGACCCGGATGGTGAGGAATTTCCCGAATTCATCCGCTTTTGGCTGGAACGACCCAAACCCGGCCAGCGCAACATGGTCGTCCACGCGCTGATGGACAGCCCCAGCGTGACCGGGGCCTATCGGTTCAACGTCACCGCCGGGGCCGACTGCATCATGGATGTCGAAGCAACACTTTTCCCCCGCGAAGAGCTGCCCCATGTGGGCATCGCGCCCGGCACCTCGATGTTCCTGTTCGACCAGACCAACCACAGCCGGTTTGACGATTTCCGCCCCGCCGTTCATGACAGCGATGGCTTAATGGTTCGCAATGGCGCGGGTGAGGTGCTGTGGCGGCCTTTGGCCAACCCTACCCGCCTGCAGATTTCGTCGTTCGTGGATACGAACCCACGCGGCTTTGGCCTGATGCAGCGGAAACGCAAGTTTTCCGACTATGCGGATCTTGAGGCGAATTATCACAAGCGCCCCGGCCTGTGGGTGGAACCAAAGGGCGATTGGGGTAAAGGCACCGTGACGCTGGTCGAGATTCCGGCGGATCAGGAAATCTACGACAACATCGTCGCCTATTGGCGCCCGGCCGAGCCCTATGCCGCCGGCAGCCAGATCGACATGTCCTATCGTTTGATCTGGGGCGAAGAACCCCAGCGCACCCCTATGCCGCGCGTGATCAACACCGCGATGGGCGACAATACCTTCGGCGACGGACGTCTGGCAGTGATCGATTTTGAGGCTTCGGACCTGTTCGATGACCCCGAGGCGATGACCATCTTTGTTGACTCGCCCCATGCCGAGACCTCAGACGGCGTGCTGCAACGCAATCCCGATACCGGCGGCTTGCGGCTGGCCTTCTCTTTCCAGCCGGGAGAACGGAACCACGTAGAGCTGCGCGCGCAGCTTCTGAAGGACAAACAGCCCGCCTCTGAGGTGTGGCTATATCGTTGGACCACATGAGCCGCGATCTGCATATCATGCCGCCCGAGGCCCCTCTGGCGATGCCCGCGCAGGATTTCAGCGCCGGGTTTCGGGATGCACAGGTACCGAATGGCAAGCGCGCCTCGGCCGGGTTCTGGCGCGCGCTGGCCTTTTCGCCTGCGATGGCGGCCACTTTGGGGCTGCTTTGGGTGATGTCCGACTGGTTCGGGGCCGAAGGGATCAACCTGATCGAAGGCATCCTGCTGGCGTTGATCTCGTTTAACTTTTTCTGGATTTCTTTCACGGTCTGCACCGTGCTCCTGGGTATGGTATCCTTGTCGCGGCAGGAACAGCCCAAACGCGAAGGCCGCCCTCAGCCCCTGCGCGTGGCGCTCTTGACACCCGTCTACAACGAGGTGCCGTGGAACGTGCTGGGCAATGCCCGCACCATGCTGGAGGATCTGAGTAAGCGCGGTGGTCAGCATCACTATGCCATGTTCATCCTGTCCGACACGCGCGACCCCGAGATCGCCACGCAGGAACAAGACAGCGTCGAGGCGCTGCGCACAACCCTAGCGCCGGGACTTGAGCTGTATTACCGCCGTCGTCCTGAAAACACTGACCGCAAGGTGGGCAATATCGCCGATTGGGTCAGCCGCTGGGGGGCTGATTGGGATGCGATGCTGGTGTTGGACGCCGACAGTCTGATGACCGGCCGTGCCATCACCCGCCTAACCGACGCCTTGGCGCGTGACCCCGGAGCCGGTCTGATCCAGAGCTACCCGCAACTGATCGGCGCGCAATCGGTATTTGCCCGGATGCAGCAATTTGCCAACGGCGTCTACGGCATCGCCTTTGCCGAAGGTCTGGCCCGTTGGTGTGGGCAAGAGGGCAATTATTGGGGCCACAACGCTATCATCCGCACGCGCGCCTTTGCCTCAAGCGCGGGCCTGCCCAAACTGCGCGCTTTCAATGGTCAGGAAAAGCTGATCATGAGCCACGATTTTGTTGAGGCCGGACTGCTGCGCCGCGCCGGGTGGGCCGTGCGCTTCCTGCCGCGCATTCGCGGATCCTATGAAGAGACGCCTCCGACACTGATCGACCACGCGCTGCGGGACCGGCGCTGGTGTCAGGGCAACCTGCAACACCTGAAATTGCTGAGCTCGACCGGGTTCCGCGCGGTGTCCCGCTTCCACATGTTCCATGGTGCGGTCGGGTATCTGATGTCGCCCTTGTGGTTTGCTCTGCTGGTTATGTGGGCACTGATCGGTCAGGGAGAGGACGCCTCGGTCCTGTATTATTTCAGCCCCGACAATCCACTGTTCCCGCAATGGCCCGAGATGTCGGAAACCCGCCATATGCTGATCATTCTCGTTATGTATGCCATGTTGCTGGCCCCCAAGGTGCTGGGCGTTCTGGCCCTGCCGCTCAGCGGTGTGCGCTATTCGGATTTTGGCGGCGGCTTCAAATTCCTGACTTCGTTTTTGTCCGAGGTCATTCTGTCGATCCTCTACGCGCCGATCCTGATGGTGCAACAGATGATCGCTGTGTTCCGCACCGCATTCGGTGTGCAAAAGGGCTGGTCCCCACAGGCGCGCGACGGGGGCAGCTATGGGCTGCGTACTCTGATCCTGTGCCATGCTCTGGAAACCGTCAGCGGCGTAGCGTTGAGTGTCGGCATCCTGTCCGGGCTGGTCTCGGTCTGGCTGGCCCCGATAGCGATCAGCCTGGCCTTCGCGATCCCGCTTTCTGCACTCAGCGGAGTGTCTTCGGGCCCTGCGCGCCGCATGGTCGGGATGAAAGAGGATGTGAAGGAACCCGCGATCACACGCTCGGCCCGCCGTCACAGAGACGAGTTGAAGCGCTTGATCGAAGGTAAAGGCGTGATGACCCCGGCAGAGTGATCAGCCGCCGGGCAGGCCTTCGTACCAGTCCACCATCATGTCCGCCCACCCTTTGGGCATTGTGTGCCCTCCAGGGAACAGCGCAAACTCCAGTGCACTGCCATCTGCACAGCCACTCCAATACCGGCGCATAAAAGGGCCGGTCGTCGAAAACCCGCTGGGCTTGGTATCGACGCAGCCATTGGCGATGCGCCAGATTTCCAGCCCGGCAAAGATATCACCCTGATGGAACCGGCCACCGCCCAGCAAACGCCCTTCGAGCGGAACCACATTGTCGGTCCAGCCATGGGTGTGAAACATTCGGATCGGCCCTTCGCAGGCCTCAGGGTGAGGTCGCCAGAACCCGCCTGACACGGGCACATAGGCCGAAAATGTCTCGGGCGCATCGCAGGCCAGGTAATTGACCATGAACCCACCGGCCGAGAAACCACCCAGAATAACCCGCTCGGCATCAATACCAAACTTGTCAGCGGCGTCCTGAACGACCTCGGTCAGAAAGGCGGTTTCATCCCTGTCGCCGAAACCGGGATAGAAGTTCCAGCTTTTGACACCGGGGCGGTTGGCGCGCTCAAGCCCCTCGGGTGCCATCACCGCATAGCCACGAGACAACAAGGGTTTGACCATGCCGCGGTTCTTCATCGTGCCGGTCCCGCTACCGCCATAGCCGTGCAGGAAAACGACCAGCGGCGGGTTTTCCGCCTTGGGCAGTTCGATGTGATATTCGCCCATTTCAGTGCGGCAGGCACCGTCCTGATCAGCGCAGGCGGCATGGGCCGACTGCCCGGCGAATGCGGCCACAACAGCCAGCACGGCGGCTCGGATCATTGAACGGCCTCCTCATAAGTTCCAACCGGCAACCCCGACCGGACCCAACCGGGCCCTGCGGCCGAGCCTAGCATCCCTTCGGGCACATCGATGATATTGGTAAAGCCTGCTTCGCTCAGCCGGTTGCTGAGCCGCGCGGACCGAACCCCACGCGCGCAGATCAGTGCAACGGGTGCAGACCTGTCGCCGTCGGTCAGTTGATCCAGCGCCTGAATGAAATCATCGCGGCGCATATCCAGCGGATAGGCACCCTCACCCACACCTGTTGCATCCCATTCGCGCGGGGTTCGAATATCCAGCAACAGCACGTCGCCCGACACGGCCTGTTCATGCGCCGCCTGCACACTGAGATGCCCACCCGCATAGCTGGGCGGGATCAACCGGTATTCCCGGATCGCAAAACCCGCTGCAACGGCGGCCCCGCCGCCGAAAAGAATCCACCTGCGGGTGCGGATCGTCTTGTCTGGCACGTCGTGCCCTCCTGTGTGGTCAGATACGTATTACCATATTGAACACCGCAAATCCGCGTTCAATTCAGAGAGCCGGATCAAGTTCATGTCAGGATTTTTTCAAAAACCGCAATTTGGCGACATCGGTAGGTCAAACAGCGGTACTTGCAATAGCTGGACAGTTCGAAAATTATCCTTACAAAATCAGGGTTATCTTGACCGCCCAGACCGGAGTATCGCACTTGTCCCTATTCCTCATCGCGGCCCTTCCCTTTCTTGGTGCTGTATTTCCAGCTCTACTGATCAGGGCAGGACGAAATGCAGCTGCTTCGGCTGCGGGCCTCACCACATTCCTGGCACTGATGGGCGTCTTGATCCATATCCCCACGATCATGCGCGGCGAGGTCGTGACCGCCCGGTTCGACTGGATCCCCATCTTGGGCCTGAACGCGAATTTCATGATGGACGGGCTGAGTTTTCTGTTTGCCCTGCTGATCTTGGGGATCGGACTGCTGATCATCCTCTATGCGCGGTTCTACCTGTCGCGCGAGGACCCGATGGGACAGTTTTACACCTATCTGCTGCTGTTTCAGGGCGCGATGGTGGGGATCGTTCTGTCTGACAACATTTTACTTCTTCTTATTTTCTGGGAACTTACGTCTCTAAGCTCATTCTTATTGATCGGCTATTGGAAACACCTGCCTGAGGGCCGTCAGGGCGCGCGCATGGCACTGGCCGTGACCGGTTCTGGCGGGCTGGCCATGATCGCGGGGATGCTGATTCTGGGCAATATAGTGGGGTCTTACGACCTGAGCGTAATCCTTCAGAACAAGGAGATGATTCAGGCGTCGCCCTATTATCTGCCCGCGCTGATCCTGATCCTGCTGGGCTGTTTCACCAAATCCGCGCAGTTCCCGTTCCACTTCTGGCTGCCGCACGCAATGGCCGCCCCGACGCCTGTGTCGGCCTATCTGCACTCGGCAACCATGGTGAAGGCCGGGTTGTTCCTGATGGCGCGGATGTGGCCGGTTCTGGCGGGCACGGATGCGTGGTTCTATATCGTGGCGACCACCGGTTTGGTGACCATGTTGATCGGTGCGGTGATTGCGCTGTTCAAAGACGACCTCAAGGCGCTGCTGGCCTTTTCAACCGTGTCACATCTGGGCCTGATCACCATGCTGCTGGGCTTTGGCACCAAGTTTGCCGCAGTCGCCGCCGTGTTCCACATCATCAACCACGCGACATTCAAGGCTGCGCTGTTCATGACCGCCGGGATCGTCGATCACGAGACCGGAACCCGGGATATAAAAAAACTGGGCGGGCTGCGCCACCTGATGCCGATCAGCTTTACCATCGGCACTATCGCATCGCTGTCCATGGCGGGTCTGCCGCCACTGAACGGGTTTCTGTCGAAAGAGATGATGCTGGAAGAAACCGTCCACACCACCTGGCTGCATTCGCACTATCTGGTGCCGGGTCTAGCCCTGTTGGCTGCAGTGTTCTCGGCAGCCTATTCATTCCGCTTCATCAGCCATGTGTTTCTTGGCCCCGAGCGTCACGACTATCCGCATCATCCGCATGACCCGCCGGTCGGGCTGTGGCTGGCCCCGGCGTTTCTGGTCGTGCTGGTCGTGCTCATCGGCCTTTATTCCAACGCTATCGTCGGCCCGCTGGTCGCGGTTGTGTCGGATGCGGTCTATGGCGGTGGCAAGCCGCCCTATTACTCGCTGAAACTGTGGCACGGGTTTACGCCCGCGCTTTACATGTCGGTTGTCGCCACACTGGGTGGCCTGTTCCTGCTGTCCCAGCACCGCCGGGGTGAGCAATTCTGGAACGCCTTGCCCCGCCCCGAGGCGAAAACCATATTCGAGGCCGTGATCAGTGCGCTGACTTCGGCAAGCCGCTGGATCACCGACACACTGCATAATGGCGTGATCAGCCGCTATGCCATCATCCTGATCGCCTTTACCGTGGGGCTTGGGTACTACGCCTATGCGACCGGTTCTATCGGCGCGCAGACGCGCGATCCCCTGCCGCTGCAGGTGATCCCAGTGATCGGCTGGATTTGTCTGGTGGGAGCCACCCTGGCCATCATGTGGTTCCACCGCAACCGCCTATTGTCGCTTGTATTGATCGGTGTCGTTGGTCTGATCGTTTCGATGGCCTTCAACTATCTGTCGGCCCCCGACCTTGCGCTGACCCAGATCTCGGTCGAGGTGGTAACGATGATCCTGTTGCTGCTGTCGCTGAACTTTCTGCCCACCGATACGCCTTGGGACAGCAGCGCCGCGCGGCGCTGGCGGGATGCAGCGATCTCGGTCGTAGCGGGGATCGGATCCGGTGCCCTGATCTATGCGCTGATGTTGCGTGACTTTGCCTTTCCCACGATCTCGGAATTCCATCTGGCCAATTCGTACAAGGGTGGAGGCGGCACCAATGTGGTGAACGTCATTCTGGTGGATTTCCGGGGCTTTGATACCTTCGGTGAGATCATCGTTCTGGGCATCGCCGCCCTGATCATCTTTGCCCTGACCGAGTCCGTTCTGGGCACGAATGTGCGCGCCTATCTGCTGAACCGCAAACCACATTGGCCACAGTCGGGGGACTCGCATCCGCTGATGATGGTCGTCGTGACCCGGATGATGATGCCGATCGCGCTGATGGTGGGGGCCTATATCTTTTTCCGTGGGCACAATCAGCCCGGCGGCGGGTTCATCGCCGGTCTGATCGTCGCCATTGCCTATCTGATGCAATACATGGCCAGCGGCTACACTTGGGCCATTGAACGGCAGAGGTTCTACTACCACGGGTCCATCGGATGGGGTGTACTGATCGCCGCTGCTACAGGGATCGGCGCGTGGTTCAACGAGCGCCCGTTCCTGACCAGCGATTTCGGCTATATCCACTGGCCGCCGCTGGAAGAGTTCGAATGGGCTACAGCCATCCTGTTTGACACCGGCGTGTTCCTCGCCGTGCTTGGCGCGGTAATGCTGGCGCTGGACAGCCTGTCGCGTTTTGCGTGGCAGCCGGGCATGGCGCAGGAATTCCCGATGGATATTAACCCGCTGCGGGACCGCGACGCAAAAGACGACAACGAGAAGGAGCAGGCCTGATGGAAGCGCTCGTAGCCTCAGCCGTAGGCGTCATGACCGCTGCCGGGATCTTCCTGATCCTGCGCCGCCGAACCTTTCCCGTCATCCTGGGCCTTTCCCTGCTGACCTATGCGGTGAACGTGTTCCTGTTTGCCACAGGCCGGTTGGCGTTGGATGCACCTGCGGTGCTGAACAAATACAAGGACGTGCCCTATACCGACCCGCTGCCGCAGGCGCTGGTGCTGACGGCCATCGTAATTTCGTTCGGGATGACGGCAGTGATCGTTATGATTGCCCTCTCGGCCTATCTTTCGGCCAAGGATGACCGCATCGACATGCGTGGACAAAACAATACCGACGCGCCGGGAGAAGACGCATGAACCACTGGATCGTCGCTCCGATCGTTCTGCCCGCGATCCTGGCCCCGTTCATCATCATGGTCCTGCGCTATCATCTGGACCTGCAACGCATCTTCTCGGTCGCTGGTGTGGTGGGCCTATTGGGTATTGCCCTGACCATCACCGCGCAGGCCGCTGGCGGAGATATTCTGGTCTATGAGTTGGGCAACTGGCCTGCGCCATTCGGCATCGTTTTGGTACTGGACCGGCTTTCTGCGATGATGGTGCTACTGACCGCGCTGTTGGCCCTGCCTATCGTGCTTTACGCCATCGCCTCGGGCTGGGACGACCGGGGCAAACATTTCCACGCCCTGTTTCACTTCCAGCTCATGGGTGTGTGCGGAGCCTTCCTGACTGGCGACGCCTTTAACCTTTTCGTTTTTTTCGAGGTGCTGCTGATCGCCTCATACGGATTGATGACGCATGGAGGCGGCGCAACCCGCCTGAAAGCAGGCGTGCAATATGTGGCCTATAACCTGCTGGGCTCTACCCTGTTTCTGTTTGCTCTGGGTACGCTTTATGCCGTCACAGGCACGCTGAACATGGCCGATATGGCGGTGCGCGTGGCTGAACTGCCTGCCGAAGATACGGCCTTGCTGCGGGTCGGCGCAGTGCTGCTTCTACTGGTCTTTTGTATCAAGGCCGCCGTTCTTCCGCTGCACTTCTGGTTGCCTGCCAGCTATGCCAACGCGCCGTTACCGGTGGCCGCACTGTTTGCGATCATGACCAAGGTTGGGGCCTATTCGATCCTGCGGATGTACACGCTGGGCTTCGGTCCCGAGGTTGAGGCCACCCAAGGCCTGGTGGGCTCTTGGCTGCAACCAGCGGCTCTGGTGACACTGGCCATTGGCACCATCGGCATTCTGGGCGCACAGCATATCGCGCGGATGGTGGCGTTCTGCGCCATCGCCTCGATGGGAACATTGTTGATCGCAATCTCTTTGTTTACCGAGACCGCTACGGCTGCGGCGCTGTATTACATCTACCACTCGACCCTTGCCACGGCACTGCTGTTTCTGATCGCCGATATGGTGGTCGAACGCCGCAGCGGGTCCATCGCCCCCACCGCGCCGATGCCGCAGAGCGGGCTGATCTCGTCCCTGTTCTTTGTAGGGGCCATCGCCCTGGCTGGGATGCCGCCCCTGTCAGGCTTTATCGGCAAGTTGCTGGTGCTGGATGCCGCGCGAGATGCGCCTGACGCCAACGCGATCTGGGCGGTCGTCCTGATCGGATCCTTCGTGACAATCGTCGGTCTGGCCCGCGCGGGTACGCTGATCTTCTGGAAAAGCCACGATATCCAGCACAATCCTGCGACGGACCTTGAAAAAGAAGAAGAGGCGCTGGCCAGCCCTGCCCCCGAACCCCACCCCGGATTGGCCTTTACATCGGTCTTTGCGGCGGTTCTGGGTCTGGTCCTGCTGACACTCTTTGCGGGTCCGGCGCTGAAATATGCCAGCAACACGGCTGAGCAGCTCTTCACCCCTGAAAACTATATCGCTGCCGTATTGGGAGAAAACGGATGATCAGATTGCTGCACCGGATATTCCCGCACCCGCACCTGACCTTTCTGCTAACGGTGGTGTGGGTGCTGCTGGCCAATACCGGCTCGCTCAACTCGGTGGTGTTCGGGTTGTTGCTGGGGATCATTATCCCCTTTGTCACGCAACCCTATTGGCCCGACCGGCCGAAACTGCGCAACTGGCCGATGATCGCCGAATACATGCTGGTCGTGCTGTGGGACATCGTGATCGCCAATATAACCGTGGCCAGGATCATCCTGTTCAAACGCGATGCCGACCGGCAACCCAACTGGGTCTCGATTCCATTGGAACTGCGCACCCCCGAGGCGATCACCGTGCTGGCCGGAACGATCACCATGACGCCCGGCACAGTCAGCTGTGATCTGTCCGCACAAGGCCATAACTTGCTGGTTCACTGCCTCGACGCCCCCGACCCCGAGGCGGTACGTGACGAGATCAAGCAACGCTATGAGCGCCGCCTGAAGGAGATTTTCGAATGATTGTCACCTATGCCATCTGGTTCGCTTTCGCCTGTTTCGGCGCAGCGATCATGCTGTGTCTCTACCGGATCATCTCGGCCGAGGGGGTCGGCACCCGCGTTCTGGCGCTGGACACGATGGTGATCAACACTATCGCGCTGATGATCCTGTACGGGCTTGCATTGGGGACCGAGATCTTTTTCGAATCCGCCATGATCATTGCCATGCTGGGTTTTGTCTCCACCGTAGCCTATGCGCGCTTCATGCTGCGCGGCAATATCATCGAGTGAGGGCGGCATGACGATTATCTTCGAAATTCTGATTGCTTTCTTTCTGGTCGTTTCTGGCATTTTCGGCTTTGTCGGGTCCTATGGGATGATCAAGCTGAAGGACCCGATGTCGCGCCTGCATGCACCTACCAAGGCCACCACGCTGGGCGTAGGCGGGGTGCTGCTGGCGTCGATCGGCCATTCGGTTCTGCTCGAAGGCAAGCTCTCGCTGCACGAGCTTCTGATCACGCTCTTTTTGTTCCTGACCGCGCCGATCACGGCCCTGTTCATTGCCAAATGGCATATTCATCGCCATGAAAAGCCAAGCGATCTGCCGGATGCGGGCGAGGATGAGCTTTGGGCCACCCACGCGGTCGAGCAGGTCGAGGACGTCCCTGACCACACAGCGAACTGACCCTGATGCATACTTCTCCGCTGCCCCTGACCCGCGATCTGGTTCTTGTCGGCGGCGGCCATACGCACGCGCTGCTGCTGCGCAAATGGGGGATGAACCCCTTGCCCGGCGCACGCGTGACCGTGATCAACCCCGGCCCCACAGCGCCGTATTCCGGCATGTTGCCGGGGTTTGTGGCCGGGCATTACGAACGCGCAGAACTGGATATTGACCTGGTGAGGCTGGCCCGGTTTGCTGGCGCGCGGGTTATCTTGGGCAAGGTCGAGGGGATAGATCTGGATGCCCGTTGCGTGCGCGTACCAGGCCGACCACCCGTGGCGTTTGACGTGGCCTCGGTCAATGTGGGCATCACCTCGGACATGCCCGCCCTGCCCGGATTTTCTGATCACGCGGTGCCCGCCAAACCTCTGGGTCCGTTTGCCGCCAGATGGGGCGAATATCTTGAACGCACGGGCCCTGCTTCGGTCGTTGTGATTGGCGGCGGAGTGGCCGGGGTTGAGTTGGTGATGGCCATGGCCCACGCCCTGCGCGCCAAGGGGCGCGCGGCGCAGGTCACGTTGATCGACAATGCGCAGGCGTTGACGGCGACAGCGGACAAGGCCGCTGCAACCATCCGCAAGGCCATGGAGGGGCTTGGGGTTGACGTGATCGAAGGCGCGACCATTGCAAAGATCACCAGCGAAACCGTCGTGCTGGAAGATGGCCGCCAAATCCCTGCCAGTTTCGTGACAGGCGCAGCCGGAGCGCGCCCATATGCCTGGATGGCTGATACCGGGCTGGAGATGCAGGATGGTTTTATCCGGGTGAACGGCTTCCTCCAGTCCAGCGACCCCGCGATTTTCGCCGCCGGGGATTGCGCGCATCTGTCCGAAAACCCGAGCCCCAAAGCGGGCGTCTACGCGGTGCGCGAGGCGCCAGTCTTGTTCAACAACTTGCGAGCCATGCTCGGGGCGGGCCGGATGCGCCGCTATCAACCGCAGAAGGATTACCTGAAACTGATCTCGCTGGGCGAGAAATCAGCTTTGGGCGAGCGTCTTGGAACCTCGTTCAGTGGCCCGTTGATGTGGCGTTGGAAAAACCACATTGATCAGACCTTTATGAACAAGTTTCGGCACCTGCCGCAGATGGAACCGCCCGAGGTGCCACGGCTTCACGCCAGCGGGTTGCAAGAGGCGTTGGGCAACAAACCCATGTGTGGCGGCTGCGGTGCCAAAGTCGGGCACGGTGCGCTGCACGCTGCATTGAAACACCTGCCCGAGGTACAACGAGCGGACATCCACTCCCTGCCCGGCGACGATGCCGCCCTGGTTCATACTGGTGGCGTGCGGCAGGTCATCACCTCGGACCATCTGCGAAGCGTCTCAGATGATCCAGTACTGATGACACGCATCGCCGCAGTTCATGCCTTGGGCGATATCTGGGCAATGGGCGCTACGCCACAGGCCGCTACAGCGACCATCATCCTACCCCGCATGACGCCCGACTTGCAGCGCAGAACGATGGCCGAAATCATGTCAACTGCCAGTGAAGTCATCCGCCAAGCCGGGGCCGAGATCGTGGGCGGTCACAGTTCCATGGGGGATGAGATGACCATCGGGTTCACCCTGACCGGACTGTGCGCGCGCGCGCCGATCACCCTGTCCGGGGCGCATACGGGCGATGCTTTGATCCTGACCAAACCTCTGGGCAGCGGCGTTCTAATGGCTGCTGAAATGGCCGGCCAAGCCGACGGGGACTGGATCACCAAAGCCTATGAACAGATGACCCACCCGCAAGCTGAAGCGTCTCGGATTCTGGCTGATGCTCACGCGATGACGGATGTCACCGGGTTTGGGCTGGCGGGGCATTTGATGGGCATGTGTCAGGCCTCGGGCTGTGGCGCAACGCTGGATCTGGATGCGATTCCGTTGATGACCGGCGCGCTCGACTTGGCCACGCTGGGGGTCCGGTCCACGATTTTCGACGAAAATCGTTCCATCGCACCGGACCTGCCGTCTGGCGGTAAAGCTGATCTTTTGTTCGATCCGCAAACCGCAGGTGGGCTTTTGGCCGCGGTCGCGACGGATAAGGCTCACAATCTTTGCGAACGGTTGCACAAAGCCGGATATCCAGCTGTGGTGATCGGCCATATGACCGAAGCCGCAGGGCTGCGCCTTCAGGACTGATCCAGAACCGTCTGTACCTGAGAAGCGACCTGCTCCAACCCCTTGGCATCCAGCGTCGGCACATCAACCCGCGCAATCACATCCGCCTTCCGGGCACGGCTGGATTTCGCATAGGCCGGGTCATAGTGTTGCTGCATCAAAGCCTGCGTCAACGCCAGCTTGTCGCCCGCCTCGATCAGGGTAAGCCAACCGTCGACCACCTCATGCCCGCGATGAGACCGGAGCGGAAACAGCCTGTCCCGCAATCGAGCTGTGTCAGATAAAATATCATCATAGGCCCGCACCAGATAAGCCGAGCGCGCCTCAAGCGGTGCGCAGATGTGAATGCGCGGCGCGGCACATAACGCGGTCCACAGTGAGGGCGGCAGGATCAAAGACCCGATCTTGGAAGATTCCGCCTCGACCACCACGGGATGTGCGGGATCAAGGGCGCAGAGCGCCGCCGCAAGCGCGGATTCAAATGCTTTCTGACTAGGTTGACCCCCGGGCTGTTCCCCAAGTAGCGAGCCGCGGTGATTGGCTAACCCTTCCAGGTCCAGCACCTGAACACCGCGGATGTTCAGACGGGCCAGCAATTCAGTCTTAGCAGTTCCGGTGTAGCCATCCAGCGCGAAGAGACGATGCGGCAGAGGGTCCTCGTAGAGATATCGGTTCACCAAACGGCGATAGGTGCGATAGCCGCCCTCGACCACTTCGGCCCGCCAACCGATCTGTTGCAGCATCCAAGTGAATGAGCCCGAGCGTTGCCCACCGCGCCAGCAATAGACCAGAGGTTTCCACCCGCCCTCATGATGCGCCAGGCTGTTTTCGATATGGTTGGCGGCATTGCGAAACACCAGCGCTGCACCCAACTTGCGGGCCAGAAATGGGCTTTGTTGCACATAGATCGTCCCGACCCGCGCGCGTTCTTCATTGTCCAAAACCGGCAAGCTGATCGCACCTGGAAGGTGATCTTCGGCATATTCTGCGGGGCTGCGCACGTCGATCACGATGTCAAACCCATGCGCATAAAGGTCAGGAAGGCTGTGGAATTTCAAAACCATGTCAAAGGTCTATCGCGCGCAAGCTGGATTGCAAAGAAGAACGCTCAACCTGCGACGGGCTCGATCAGGCTCGCTCCGCTGGCCCGGTTGGAGTTCACGGCGGGATCGACCCGGTAATAGCTCAGCAAGCCCTCAGGCCCCGGTACCATCAGACGGGCGGCACCTTTCCCTGCCTCACCCAGCCACAAGGGCCAGTCCTGTGGCTCAAGGATCAGCGGCATTCGATGATGGATCGCACTCAGAGTGTCATTGGCCGAGGTCGTGACGATGGCGCAGGTCGGCTGCCGGGCTTCCTCGGCGCCCCAGTTCTGCCAGACACCAGCAAAGGCGATGGGCGCATGATCGAGGCGATGAATGTACCATGGCAACCTGTTGCCTTGTTCGGTCTTGCTCCATTCATAAAACCCCGTCGCCACGATCAGACAGCGCCTTTCGCGGCAGGCCGCGCGAAAGGCTGGTTTCTCGGCCAGGGTCTCGGCACGCGCGTTGATCAGCAGGGGCCCAGCGGTTTCGGTCTTGTACCAATGCGGCAGGAACCCCCAGCGCATCGGATCCAGGGTCCGCCCGTTTTCGCTCGCGCGCACCACATGTACCTGATTTGTGGGGCAAACATTGAAATTGGGCACAGCCGGCAAGCTGTTGGACGGCCGCGCGGCAAAAAGCTGAGCCATCGCATCATTCGGAAGAGTTATTGCAAACCGTCCGCACATGGGTAATGAACCACCTATATTTCCTTCTTACAGGCACCGGGTCATATGCAAAACCAAACAGCCAATACCCTTAAAAGCAAGGCTTTGTCAGCGCTGGAGACCGGCAAGCCGCACCAGGCGCTAAAAAAAGCTCAACTGGGATTGAAGAAGTTTCCAAAAGACAGCGATTTTCACGCCATCGCAGGCTTTGTCCTGACCGAAATGAAGCAATATAGGAAGTCGATCCCGCATTTCGTGGAAGCCGCGCGGATGAAGCCGCAAGACCCGCAATTCGTAGAGAATTTGGCCAATGCGTTGATGCAAACCGGCCAGATTCCAAAAGCGCTGGATTATGCCGAACAGAAACTTGAGATCTTTCCCAACAACAAAGAGCTCAACCGCGTTCTGGATGAAATCTACCTGAAAGGTAACAACTGGCGTCAGATCATTGATCACACAACCAAAAAGCTGGCCGCAGACCCTGACAATGTCGACCTTCTTTCGACACGGGCTCGAGCCTATGGGCGCGTCGGTTTTGTCGAAGATAGTTCAAATGATATTGACCATGCCTACCGGATCGCACCGGAAAGCCACAAAATCGCGTTCCAAAAGGCGGTCAGCCTGCATCAAGGCGGGGACAAGGCGGGGACAAAGGCTATTCTGGAGCGGATTCTGAACGAAACCCCCGACCACATCACCTCTTTGCTGCAATTGTCAACGATGGCTAGCCGTGAGGAAGCCGGAAACTTGCTTGAAAACGTTGAAAACGCGATTGAGAAATCGGAGCACGAGTTAACCGAATTGGAATTTGCCAAGGCGCATCTGACACACAAAATCGAGGGCTTGGACGCGGCCATGCCGCAATTCGAAAAGGCCAACGCGGTTCAGCACGACTCCAATCCATATAGTTTTGAATCCGAAGAGGAAAAACTGGGCACGGTCACACGTCAATTTTCTGAAGGCAATCAAATATTGGCAAATGACCTAAGCGAAGGGCCCTTGCCGATCTTCGTCGTCGGCCAACCGCGTTCAGGCACGACCTTGATGGAGATGATGCTGAGTTCAGACCCCAACATTGCTGGTTGTGGGGAACTTATGCTCGGGTCCGACCTCTCGGTTAACTTCTGGCAAGGCAAGGATACCTTCGATACGGCATCTGCCGCTCATTTCGCGCAGGAATTTCGCAAGCTGATGCCTCCGATCCCGGAAGGGTCCATCGCCTTTGTCGACAAGATGCCCCATAATTTCCAACGTGTAGGCTATTTGCTGTGCGCCTTCCCGAATGCGCGGGTGATCAACATGCAGCGCGATCCACGCGATGTAGCGCTGTCGAAATGGATCCGACGCTTTCCCGCAGGTGGGATGAGCTATGCGTCAAACCAAAAGGCGATTGCACACACGGCCAACCTGTACCGGCGCTATATGGCGCATTGGGAAAAAGTGTTCGGGGATCGCATCCTGACCGTTCCTTACGAAAAACTCGTGGCCGACCCCGAGACCTACAGCAAGAAGGTCGCTGCGTTCTGCGGCATCGACTGGTCCGAGGCGATGATGCATCCGGAAGAGAACAAAAAACAGGTTAGAACGGCCAGCATCGACCAGGTACGCAACAAAATCTCCACCAAATCTGTCGGCGGATGGCGCAGCGTCAGGCACCATCTTCAGCCAATGCTGGATGGTATCGATCCCGCGCTTTGGCCTGAATACGAATTCGACTGATAAAAACAAAAAAGGCCGCATCCCTACGATGCGGCCTGTCAGTTTCCTGCACCCAAGCGGTTATTTCTGCTTGATGCGCCCGTCCAGATACGGTGTGTACGGCGCGTTGGCGGCCAGATATTCGGCCGTCACGTCAGCCAGGTCCGGGCCATAATCATAGGCGTTCTTGTCATCGCCTTCGAACATATCATAGCCGTCGCCGCCATTACGGACATAGTTGTTGGTCACGACAAGATAGGTCGCCGCCGGGTCAATCGGGACAAAGCCCCCATCCTCGGCTACCATCACATCGCTGATACGCCCTTCGTTCGGCGCCACCGCAGGATCCCATGTGAAAGTCATACCGGCCACTTGCGGGAAACGGCCCTTGACCTCTTCCACCTGGCTCACACCGTTTTCCAGCGCATCAATGACGCCCTGACCGCTGATCTGGAAGGTTGAGAGCGTGTTCTGGAACGGCAGCACGGTCAGCACTTCGCCCATGGTCACGTCACCCGGATCAATCGAGGCACGCAAACCACCCGAGTTTGCAATTGCAATCTGCACACCCTGATCGGCAACACGGGCCAGCATGGCATCGGCTACAAGATTGCCCATCTGGCATTCTTGCACTCGGCAGACAGCGCGGTCGCCCTCAATCGCGTCAGCAGCACTTGCCACAACCTTGTTGCGAATCTCGTCCAGCGGCACGGCCAGTTCCGCGATGCGATCCAGCGCCGACTGATCCTCGGTCACAGTGTTGTCCATGATCAGCGGCTCACCCGCGGCCTCGACCACATTGCCGTCGTCATCGAAGGTCACGTTCAGCTCGCCAAGGAATTTGCCATAGGCATAGGCCTGAACGATCTGGACCCCGTTCACCACGGTTGGATAGGGACCCGCCGCCTTGTCCGAGACGTTGGACAGATACGTGTTGGAATGTCCCCCCACGATCACATCGACACCAGTTGTTTCACTGGCCACGCGTTGATCCACGCCAAAGCCCGAATGGCTGAGTACGATGATCTTGTTCACCCCCTCGCCGGTCAGTCTGTCAACTTCGGCCTGCACCGCCGGGACCGGGGCCGAGAAGGTTATGTTCGGGCCAGGTGAGGCCAGATCATGGGTGTCTTCCGGCGTCAGGCCGATCAGGCCGATCTTCTCGCCGCCCACTTCAATCACGGTCGATTTCTTGATCTTGTCGGTCAGCAGCTCTTCGTCTTTGACATCGGCGTTCGACATCAGCACTGGAAAATCGACCGAGTCGATGAAACCGCGCAGAACCTCGGGCCCGTCGTCGAATTCGTGGTTGCCCACGGTCATCGCGTCATAACTCAGCTTGTTCATGAACTCAGCCGCGACCTTGCCCTTGTAATAGGTATAGAACAGGGACCCCTGAAATTGGTCTCCGCCATCCACAAGGATCGAGTTCTCGGCACGGCCACGGGCATCGTTCACTGCCGTTACCAAACGGGCCGAGCCACCAAAGCACTCGCCTTCGGCATTGTCTTCGGCGCTGCAGCCGCTGTCATATTTGTTGATGGGTTCAAACCGGGCGTGGAAATCGTTGGTATGCAGGATCGTCAGCTTATATTCGGCTGCGGCCATGCCTGCTGTCAGGCCCAGAACGGCGACCGATGTCAGTAAGCGGGTGAACATGTTCAAACTCCCAATTGTTATTTGTCGTGATCGTGCGCCGTGCTGCGCAAAGAGTCAAAGGGGGAAATCCAGCTTGATTCTACCCGCCGTGCGAGGCATCACGGCCCCATGCTGATTTACAAGATTTTCCGGGCCGACGAATGGGCCGCTTTGCAGTCCGATGGGGCGACGGACGGTGCTCCGATTGATGTCGCAGACGGCTATGTCCATTTCTCGACGGCCGAGCAAGCAGCCGAGACAGCGGCCAAGCATTTCGCCGGGATCGACGGTCTGACCCTGTTGGCCTGCGACGCCGGCGCGATGGGTGACGACCTGAAATGGGAGGTCTCGCGCGGGGGCGCGCTGTTTCCGCATCTCTACCGGCAGATCAGGATGACGGATGTGCATTGGGCCAAGCCTTTGCCTTTTGACGGGCAGGCCCACCAGTTCCCCGAGGAGATGGAATGACCCGCTACGTCGACCCAGATCGCGCGCAGTTCGAGGCGTTCAAGGATCTGGACCGCGATCATCCGATCGAGATGCTCAATCTGGTGAAATTCCGCGCCAAGGCCGCGTACCCGGATGACCACGATCTGGCCGATGCCGGTCTGACCGGCGCGCAGGCCTATCGCAACTACGGGAGCGAGACCGCCCCGATCATCGCTCGTATCGGCGCGCACATTCTATGGAGCGGCGCGTTTCAAACAACCCTGATCGGCCCGCAGGACGAGGTTTGGGACGCAGTCTTTATCGCCAGCTATCCCACCGCCCATGCGTTCATGGAAATGGTCACGGACCCGGATTACCAAAAAGCGGTCGTGCATCGTCAGGCAGCGGTGGACACGTCGCGGCTGATCCGTTGCGCGCCGACCCAAGGCAGAGAGAGCTTCGGATGAAACTGACCGAGAAACTGGGCCTTGCCGCCCTGCACCGGATGGATCCGGAAGCCGCGCATGGGATGTCGATCAAGGCGTTGAAAGCGGGGCTGGCCCCCGCGCCCGGTCCTGTGACCTCGTCCCGGTTGCGCACACAGGTGGCTGGGCTTGATCTGCCCAACCCGGTTGGGCTGGCCGCTGGTTTCGACAAGAACGGCGAGGTTCTGACACCTCTGTCCCGCGTGGGCTTCGGGTTTATCGAGGTCGGTGCCGTGACCCCACGCCCGCAGCCCGGTAACCCCAAACCACGCCTGTTTCGCCTGTCCGAAGACAAAGCCGCCATCAACCGCTTTGGCTTCAACAACGAAGGCATGGAGGTCATGGCCACTCGTCTGGCGGATCGCCCCAAAGACGCTGTGATCGGCCTGAACCTGGGTGCGAACAAGGACAGCGACGACCGCCCCGGCGACTTTGCCAAGGTGCTGGCCCATTGTGCGGCACATCTGGATTTCGCGACAGTCAATGTCTCGTCCCCTAACACCGAGAAACTGCGCGACCTGCAGGGCAAGGCTGCGCTCAGTGCGTTGCTAGGCGGAGTGATCGAAACCCGCGATGCCCTGCCCCGTCCCCTGCCTGTCTTCCTGAAGATCGCCCCCGATCTGACCGAAGACGAATTGCAAGACATTGCTGATGTCGCTCGGGAAACCGGCGTGGATGCGGTGATCGCCACCAATACCACCCTGTCCCGCGACGGGCTGCTAAGTGTGCTTAAGGATCAGGCCGGAGGTCTGTCCGGCGCACCTCTGTTCGAGAAATCCACCCGCGTATTAGCCCGGCTGAGCCAGTTGACCGATGGCCAGATCCCTCTGATCGGTGTTGGCGGGATCAGCACGGGGGAACAGGCTTATGCCAAGATTTGCGCCGGAGCCTCTGCCGTGCAGTTCTACACGGCGATGGTTTATGGCGGCATCTCATTGGCCGCTGAGATCGCGCAGGGGGTGGATAAACTTCTGGCGCGCGACGGGTTCGACACGGTCGCGCAAGCCGTGGGCAGCAAACGAGAGGACTGGTTATGATCAACTATTGGCACAACCCCCGCTGTTCGAAATCCCGCGCAGGGCTGGCGTTGCTTGAGGAAAAAGGCGCGCAGGTCGAGGTGCGGAAATACCTTGAAAACGCGCCCTCGGCGGATGAGTTGCGCGCGACACTGGCCCTTTTGGGCGTACCCGCCATCGACATGATGCGGACGGGTGAAAAACAGTTCAAGGAACTCGGGCTGACCAAAACCACGTCAGAGGACGCACTGATCGCGGCAATGGCGGAACGCCCTATCCTGATCGAGCGTCCTTTGGCGATCCATGGCGACAAGGCCGCCATCGGACGCCCGCCTGAGAACCTGCTGGACCTGCTTTAGGCGATCCGCGCCTCAAGCCGGGGATAACGCCATCCCAAGGTCAATCCCCGCGCAATGTTCAGAACCATCAACGCGGCCCAAAGGCCGTGATTGCCGAGCGTCGGCACCAGTAAGAACAGGGCGACCACATAGATCGCAACCGACTGGATCATCGCGTTACGCATATCCCGCGTCCAGGTTGCCCCGATATAGATGCCGTCGAACATCCAGCTTGCCACTCCGATCACCGGAGCCAGCGCCGCCCAGATCAGGTATTCTCGCGCAGCCAGACGGACCTCGGGCGAGGTGGACATCAGGTCGATCAGCGCAGGCCCGGCAAGGTAGAACACTGCACCCAAGGCAAAGGCTCCGCCCACACCCCACTGCGACGCCATGACCGACGCCCGCCGCACCTGATACCGGTCCCGTGCACCCACTGCGCCGCCCACCAGCGCCTCGGCTGAAAAGGCGAATCCGTCCAGCGCAAAAGCCGTGATCTCCAGAAACTGCAGTAGGACCTGATTGGCCGCCAGATTAACATCACCCAGATCGGACCCCACGAACAGGAAGGTGGTGAATGAGCCCGTCAACAGGACCGACCGGATCATGATATCGGTGTTCACCTGGAGCATCCGACGCAGGCGTGCCGAATCGAAAATCCGGGGCCAATCGCGCCACTGATTGCCGCCGAACGCGCTGCGGCACAGCCATAGGCCCAACGCCAGACCAGTCCACTCGGCGATCAAAGTGGCGATGGCGACACCTTCGACACCCCAGCCCAGCCCCAGAACGAACCATAGGTCCAACAGGATGTTCAGCCCGTTCATCCAGATCTGAAGAAGGAACACGCCACGGGTGCGCTCGATAGCAATCAACCACCCGGTCACAGCATAAAGCGCAATCGTCGCGGGCGCGCCCCAGATACGAATTTCAAGGTATGCGCGGGTCAGGGACTCGACCTCGGGACTGGCCGGGGACAGCGCGAAGGCCCCCAAGAACACCCATACTTGCGTAGCGATGAATACAAGACCAGCGGCACCGCCCAGCAGTAGGCCGCGCATCAACAGCGCACCGGTCTCGGCTGTATCGCCTGCGCCGCGCGCCTGCGCTGCAAGACCGGTCGTGCCCATGCGCAAGAACCCGAAAATCCAGTAAATCGCTGACAGGATCACCGCGCCCATGCCGACGGCTCCGATGGGGGCCGCCTGCCCCATCTGGCCCACAACGCCGGTATCGACCGCGCCCAAAATCGGAACGGTGGCGTTTGACAACACAATGGGAAGGGCAATCTTCAGCACCCGTCCATGCGTTATTGGCGCCGAAGCGTCCTGCATGGAGGCTAGCTACCCATGGTCTTAGGTTGTGGCATCAGGAAATGACCCGTGGCCTGCGCAAAAGGGCGCGCATGATTGTCCTGCCATGCTTCGACCCGGACCGAGGCATAGCGACGCCCCGACCGGCTGATGATAGCCCGCGCATAGGCATCGCGCGGCAGACCGGATCGCAGATAATCGACCGTGAAATCCACAGTCTTGGGAAAGCGGATCGTCTCATCCCGCGCGATCTGCTCGGCATCCAGCTCACCGCTCTCGATGCTGGGCAGGAAATACTCCCAACTCAAGGTGATCACGGCCGTGACCTCAAGGAAGGCTGCGGTGACGCCCCCATGCAGGGCGGGAAGGATCGGGTTTCCGATGAGCTTTTCGTCATAGTTCAACACCCCGGTCAGCTCATCCCCACGCCGGTCAAAGCTGAAATCCATGAATCGGATATAAGGCACTCCATCGACAATCGCGTTCAGCGCCGCGTCCCGGCGCTGTTTGACCACTTGCACGGGTTCGGGACGTTTGCGCGCCATCAGAGCCCCTCCACCGTGAAAGAGCCCGAGGCCGTGGCCACCGGCAGGTCCTGATTTTCGTCCATCGCGGTCGCGCGTACGAAGGCCACGTTACGGGTGATGTGGTAGCAGGTCGCGCGCGTGGTGATGGTCTGACCCGGGGTTGCCGCGCGCATATAATCGATGCGCAAATCGATGGTCGCCGTGCCACCGGGCGCGGACGGGTGGCTCATGACAGCGGCGCCGCAACAGGTGTCCAGAACGGCAAATACAGCGCCGCCATGGATGACCCCAGTTCGCGGATCGCCCACCAATTCCACGTTATAGGGCATTGTAATCGCAGCCTCTCCGTTACCGATTTCAGTCAGCGTCATGCCCAGCGCCCTGGCATGTGGGATCGCCTCGATGAACTGACGCGCGATAGCAGCTTTGTCGACCATCTATTTGTACCTTCTTGGTTTCTCCCTTTATGAGCGCGTGGCCCGCAAAAGAGCAAGCCCACCTGTTGCGCTTGTCAGGCGTAGGTCATAGGCTGCGCCAGAGGAGATCAGGAATGCCCGACGACCGTTTGTCATTCAAAGAGATGTGCGCCCAGTTCGATGTGACACCGCGCACCCTGCGCTACTATGAGTATATCGAGCTGTTGCAGCCCGACCGCGAAGGCCGTGCGCGATTCTATGGTCCACGCGAATGCGCCCGCATGACGCTGATCATGCGGGGGCGCAAATACGGCTTTCCCTTGGAAGACATTCGCCAATGGCTGCTGATATACGAAGATCAGGGCAACCAGGCGCAGATGAAGGCTTTTGTCGACTTGGCCGATGTCCAATTAGTTGAACTACACAAGCAAAAGCAGCAACTGGATGAGGCGATCGACGCTCTGAAAACCATGCGCGATCAGACCGCCAGGTCGCTGGATTGACCTCAACGCCTATTGCGGCCCTCTTGAAGCCCCGCAAAAGGGATTGCTGTTGCAATTCCCGTTTCAATTGGGTGTTGGCCAGCTGTCGAAATCTGAAAATAACGTGACGTGACGTTGGGGATTTCACCCTCAAACAGACTTGACGCAAACGGAAGTTACGTCAACTAAAGTTGTGACGTAGCGTTTGCATTACGTGAACGTCATCTCCGTGTTGTAAGTGGCGCATCGACTGCGCAACTGTACTTGATAGACGCCAGTGACAAGAGTGCTGAAACCATGACCGAAGATCTGATGACCATTCGTGAAATGTGCGAGACCTATGACGTCACGCCGCGCACATTGCGGTTTTACGAGGCCAAAGAACTTTTGTTCCCGATCCGCGAGGGGCAAAAACGCCTGTTCACCAAACGCGACCGGGCGCGCCTGAAACTGATTCTGCGCGGCAAGCGCTTTGGCTTTAGCCTAGAAGAAATCCGGCAACTTCTGGATCTGTATCATGTGGGGGATCAGCAGATGACGCAGATGACCCGCACGTTTGAGATCGCCCGCGAGCGTCTGACCGATATGGAGGCCCGCCGCGAAGAACTGACGCAGGCCATCGACGATCTGAAGGAACAGTTGCGTTGGGGCGAGAAAGTAATCGCCTCGATGAAGAACGAAAAGAAAGCCGCCGAGTAGCCCTGCGGCCCCACCTCCGGACATTTGAGATTAAAGGGAGCTTCTTATGCCCGTCTATAACGCGCCAACAAAAGACATGCAGTTCATTCTGCACGAAGTCCTCAACGTTTCGGGGTCGAAAATCCCCGGTTACGACGAATTGGAAGCCGAATTCACCGGTGCCGTTCTTGAGGAAGCCGGCAAAATCGCAACAAACGTCCTGCACCCGCTGAACGTTGTGGGTGACACCGAAGGTGTGCGCCACGAAAACGGTGTCGTCTACACGCCGACCGGCTTCAAAGACGGTTTCGAGCAGATGAAAGAAGGCGGCTGGACCGGCTTGGATATGCCCGAGGAATTCGGCGGTCAGAACATGCCTTATGTCCTGGGTAGCGCGGTGGGCGAGTTCTTTCAGTCCGCCAACCAGGCCTTCACCATGTATCAGGGTCTGACCCACGGCGCGGCTTCGGCCATTCTCGCCCACGGCACCGACGAGCAGAAGGCCACCTATCTGCCCAACATGGTCAGCTGTGAATGGACCGGCACCATGAACCTGACCGAACCGCATTGCGGCACCGATCTGGGCCTGATGCGCACCAAGGCTGAACCGCAGGACGACGGCAGCTATAAGGTGTCAGGTCAGAAGATCTTTATCTCGGCCGGTGATCACGACATGGCCGACAACATCATCCACCTGGTTCTGGCCAAAATCCCCGGCGGCCCCGAGGGCATCAAGGGTGTCTCGCTGTTCATCGTGCCCAAGTTCATGGTCAACGAAGACGGCTCGCTGGGCGAACGCAACGGCGTTTCGGTCGGCAAGGTCGAAGAGAAGATGGGCATCCACGGCAACTCGACCTGTGTGATGAACTATGACGAGGCCACCGGCTTCTTGCTGGGCGACCTGCACAAAGGTATGCGCGCCATGTTCACCATGATGAACGAAGCGCGTCTGGGTGTGGGTATGCAGGGTCTGGCACAGGCCGAGGCTGCCTATCAGAACGCGGTAGAATATGCCAAGGACCGCCTGCAGGGCCGTGACGTGACCGGCGCGAAAAACCCCGACGGCCCGGCAGATCCGCTGATCGTCCACCCCGATATCCGCCGTAGCCTGATGGATCAGAAAAGCTTTACCGAAGGTGCGCGCGCCTTCATCTTGTGGGGTGCCACACTGATCGACCAAGCACATCGTTCCGGCGATGCAGATGCAGACGGCCTGATCTCGCTGCTGACTCCGGTCATCAAAGGCTTCCTGACCGACGAAGGCTATGACATGACTGTCAAAGCTCAGCAGGTTTACGGCGGCCACGGCTACATCGAGGAATGGGGCATGTCGCAATACACCCGCGACGCCCGTATCGCCATGATCTACGAAGGCGCAAACGGCGTTCAGGCGCTGGATCTGGTGGGTCGTAAGCTGGCTACCGATGGCGGCAAGCACGTCATGGCCTTCTTCGACATCGTCAAGAATTTCTGCAAGGAAAACGGTGGCCAGAACGAAGCCTTTGACAAGGCGTTCATCGAACCGCTCAAGGCGGCGTCCAAGGATCTGCAGGCGGCTGGCATGTACTTCATGCAGAACGGTGCAAAGAACCCCAACCACGCACTGGCTGGTTCGAACGACTTCATGCACATGTTCGGCCACGTTTGCCTGGGCTTGATGTGGGCGCAAATGACAAAAGCAGCCTATGCGGCCCTTGACGGCGGGGCCTCGGATACCGAGTTCTACCAGACCAAGATTGCCACCGGCCAGTTCTACATGGCGCGTCGCCTACCGGCCACCGGCCTGCATCTGGCGCGTATCCAGACCGGTGCTGACACTGTCATGGCTCTGGATGCGGCGAACTTCTGATCCAAAACCGGCTGCAGGATTTTGTCTTGCAGCCGGACTTCGCAAAGGACCGACATGCCCAAACGCTTTCGCCTGACCCGCCGGTTTCCGGTTGCAATGACCGAAGATGGCTATCGCAAACTGCGCGGTTTCGCTGCCGAAGCCGGGTTGGATGAAGGTGAGGCTCTGTCGTTTCTATTCGAAAATTTCAACAGCGTGATTGATCACGACAACCTGACGCACAAGTTGCGCATCTTCAACTCGGAACTTGAGGCGCGAAAACGGTGAATGATGCGGGGACCAGACAACTTTGGCAAATCGCAGATACTCTGTCCGCCTCCGGCGGACGTATTTGGAGCGAGAAGAAGGCAAACGCACGCTTCCCCCCCGCCATCCGGGTTATGATCGCACCTTTGGGCACGCAGTCAGGAAGGCGAAGCTTTTCATCGTGCGGACATCGGCTCGGCAGCCAGTACCGCACGCATGAAAAGGCCGCTTTGACGTTAAAGAACCGTTACGGAGAAGGGAAAACCCTGCGGACTTCTTCTCTTCAAAAATTCGGAAATACCGACATAGCCGCACACGCCACGGGAGGGGCGCGCACATGACCATCAAACTGCATTGCTTCGGAGAAAGCGGAAATTCTTACAAAGCCGCGCTTGCGCTTGAGATGTCGGGCCTGGAATGGGAACCCGTTTTCGTGGACTTTTTCAAAGGCGTATCGCGCACCCCCGAATATCGCGCAGAGGTCAATGAAATGGGCGAGGTGCCAGTCCTGACCGATGGCGATTTCCGCACAAGTCAATCCGGTGCCATTCAGGCTTATATCACTGAAAAGTCAGGCAAGTTCGGTGGCAAGGACCGCGACGAAAACTACGATATCTTTCGCTGGGTCCTGTGGGACAATCACAAGCTCAGCTCGAATGCGGGGATGACCCGGTTTTTGTGCAATTTCCTGCCCGAAGAGCACCGCAACCCAGATGTCATTGCGTTCAACCAAGGACGCCTGAAGGCCGCTTACGAAATTCTGAATACCCACCTTGAGGGCCGCGACTGGATCGTGGGCGACGGCGTGACCAACGCCGACCTCAGCTGCTGCGGATACCTGTACTACCCTGAACCATTCGGCTTTGACCGTGCCGACTGGCCCCATATCGACGCCTGGCTGACGCGCCTCAGCGAACAGCCCGGCTGGAAACACCCCTATGACCTGATGCCCGGCAATCCGTCGGATCGAGCTTGAGGAGAAGACCCATGACCGAAGCCTATATCTATGACGCCCTGCGCACCCCGCGTGGCAAGGGCCGCAAGGATGGCAGCCTGCACGAGGTAACCTCGGTGCGACTGTCCGCCGTCGCCCTTAACGCCATGAAAGAGCGCAACAACCTGGAAGGTCACGCCGTCGAGGACGTGATCTGGGGCAACGTCACGCAGGTGATGGAGCAAGGCGGTTGTTTGGCGCGCTCGGCCGTGCTGGCCTCGGATCTGGATGAATCGATCCCGGGTCTGGCCATCAACCGCTTCTGCGCTTCCGGCATGGAAGCCGTGAACCTGGCCGCAAACCAGATCAAAGGCGGTGCCGGTGACGGCTATATCGCCGGCGGCGTCGAGATGATGGGCCGTGTACCCATGGGATCGGACGGCGCGGCTATTGCCGTTGACCCTACCCTGGCGATGGATACCTATTTTGTACCGCAGGGTATTTCCTCGGACATCATCGCCACCGAATACGGCTTCAGCCGCGATCAGGCGGACCAGTTGGCGATGGAATCGCAGCGCCGCGCGGCGCAAGCCTGGAACGAAGGTCGCTTTGAAAAATCGATCATTCCGGTCAAGGACCGCAACGGCCTGACCATTCTGGACCGCGACGAATACATGCGCCCCGGCACTGACATGCAGAGCCTCGGCAGCCTGAACCCAGCCTTCCAGATGATGGGCGAGCAGATGCCGGGCTTCGACAAGGTCGCCCTGCTGAAATACCCGCACCTGGAAAAGATCAACCACATCCACCACGCGGGCAACAGCTCGGGCATCGTGGACGGGGCTGCGGCCGTTCTGATCGGCAACAAGGAATTCGGTGAAAAGCACGGCATCAAACCGCGCGCACGGATCAAGGCCACTGCCAAGATCGGTCTAGACCCGACGATCATGCTGACTGGCCCGGTTCCGGTGACCCAGAAAATCCTGGCCGACAACGGCATGCAGATTTCGGATTTCGACCTGTTCGAAGTGAACGAAGCCTTCGCGTCGGTCGTACTGCGGTTCCAGCAGGCATTTGATGTGGACCCCGAGCTGGTGAACGTCAACGGCGGCTCGATCGCGATGGGCCACCCGTTGGGTGCAACCGGCGCGATGATCATCGGCACCCTGCTAGACGAACTGGAGCGTCAGGACAAAGAAACCGGCCTGGCCACGCTCTGCATCGCGTCGGGCATGGGTGCCGCGACTATCATCGAGCGGGTCTGATGCCCAAGCTGGATCTCTCTCAGATCCCGTTTATTGGGGGATCGTCTTATCCCGGTAAGCTGGCCGAGGCGACCGCAGGTCGTTTCATTCAGCGGCTGGGGGATACGGGCGGTCTGACCCAATACGGGGTCAACATCGTACGGTTGGAGCCTGCGGGGATGTCCTCGCTGCGGCACTACCACATGGAGCAGGACGAGTTCGCCATTGTGCTTTCCGGCACCTGCACATTGATCGACGACGATGGTGAGCATGAGATGCAGCCCGGTGACTGCGCGGCCTGGCCCGCAGGTGAGCCCAACGGCCACCACCTTGTGAACAAAACCAACGCGCCCGCGACCTTTCTGGTGGTGGGCACGCGGACCCCGACCGAGACCGGCTTTTACAGCGATATCGACATGATGGTGAAGGATGACGCCGACGGCGAGGCCTTCACCCGGAAAGACGGCAGCCCGCTGACGGCTGACCAGATTGGAGATGACAATGACTGATTTCACTCTGACCAAAGACGCAGACGGCGTCGCCACGATCACCTGGGACGTTCCAGGCAAGACGATGAACGTAATGTCCTTTGACGGGCTGGCCCAGCTGAGCGACCTGATCGATCAGGCGCTGGCGGATGAGGAGGTCAAGGGGATCGTCCTGACCTCGGGCAAAGAAGGGTCGTTTGCGGGCGGCATGGACCTGAACCTGCTGGCTGTGATGAAGGAACAGGCAGGCGACAACCCGGCCAAAGGTCTGTTTGACGGCACGATGCAAATGCACGCCCTTCTGCGCAAGATCGAGCTGGCCGGCATGGACCCCAAGACCAAGAAAGGCGGCAAGCCGATCGCAACCGCCCTGCCCGGCACTGCCGCAGGCATCGGCATGGAGTTGCCTCTGTCCACGCATCGCATTTTCGCTGCCGAGAACCCCAAGGCGAAATATGGCCTGCCCGAGATCATGGTCGGCATCTTCCCCGGCGCGGGCGGCACCACGCGGATGGTCCGCAAGGTGGGCGCGATTGCAGCGGCACCGCTGCTGCTGGAAGGCAAGATGCTGGACGTCAAAAAGGCCAAAGGCGCAGGCTATATCGATGAGATCGCTGCAGATCCGGTGGCAGCCGCAAAGGAATGGGTGCTGAACGCGAAAGACACCGATCTGGTCAAGCCGTGGGATGCCAAGGGCTATAAAATGCCCGGCGGTGCGCCGTACCACCCTGCAGGTTTCATGAACTTCGTTGGCGCCTCGGCGATGGTACACGGCAAGACCCAAGGCGCCTTCCCGGCGGCCAAGGCGTTGCTGAGTGCAGTTTATGAGGGGGCTCTGGTCGACTTCGACACCGCGCTGAAGATCGAAGCGCGCTGGTTCACCTCAGTCCTGATGAACCCGTCCTCGGGTGCCATGATCCGGTCGCTGTTCCTGAACAAAGAAGCGCTTGAGAAAGGCGCAGTACGTCCAGCCGGTGTGCCGGATCAGTCGGTCAAGAAGATCGGCGTTCTGGGTGCGGGCATGATGGGTGCGGGCATCGCGCTGGTCTCGGCCCAGGCCGGGATGGAGGTTGTTCTGGTCGATCGTGATCAGGCGGCTGCTGATAAAGGCAAAGCCTATACCGAGGCTTATCTGGACAAGGGCATGAAGCGCGGCAAAGTCACCGAAGACAAGAAACAGGCGATGTTGTCGCGCATCACCGCAACGCCCGATCTGGACCACCTGAAAGGCTGCGACCTGATCATCGAAGCCGTGTTCGAAGACCCTTCCGTCAAGGCCGAGATGACCCAAAAGGTCGAGGCGATCATCCCCGAGGATTGCATTTTTGCCTCGAACACCTCGACCCTGCCGATCACCGATCTGGCCAAGGCCAGCGTTCGGCCCGAACAGTTCATAGGCATTCACTTCTTCTCGCCGGTTGAGAAGATGTTCCTGGTTGAGATCATCAAGGGCCGCGAAACCGGTGATCGTGCGGTTGCCAAGGCGCTGGACTATGTGCGCCAGATCCGCAAGACGCCGATTGTGGTCAACGATGCACGCTTCTTCTACGCCAACCGCTGCATCATCCCTTACATCAACGAAGGTCTGCGGATGATCACCGAAGGCGTCAGCCCGGTGCTGATCGACAATGCCGCGCGTCAGCTGGGCTTCCCCGTGGGGCCGATCCAGCTGAATGACGAAACCTCGATTGATCTGGGTGCCAAGATCGCGCGGGCGACCAAAGCTGCGATGGGCAACGCCTATCCCGAAAGCCCCGCCGATGACCTGATCTTCTGGATGGAAGGCGAAGGCCGTCTGGGCCGCAAGGCCAATGCAGGCTTCTTCGACTATGACGAAAAGGGCAAACGCGTCGCGTACTGGACCGGTCTGGCCGAGAAATACCCGCATGCCGAGGACCAACCCGACCTGATCGAAGTACAGGAACGCCTGATGTTCGCGCAGGTGTTGGAAGCTGTCCGCGCGTTGGAGGAAGGTGTTCTGGAAGACATCCGCGAAGGCGATGTGGGCGCCATCCTGGGTTGGGGCTTTGCGCCGTGGTCCGGTGGCCCGCTGAGCTGGCTGGACATCATCGGCACGCCTTATGCAGCTGAGCGATGCGATCAGTTGACCGAAGCCTACGGCGAACGCTTCACCTGCCCGCCGCTGCTGCGGGAAATGGCGGAGAAGGGTCAAAGCTTCTACGGGCGTTTCGACCCCGAAGCCAAAGCGGCTTAAAAGTCAAAGAAGCTGGCGCAGCCCCCCTGCGCCAGCTTTCCCATTTGCACTTTTTCAAGATTCCGAACGGAACGTACTGCTAATCAAAGCGATACCCAAACCTGTCGACATCCTCGGCGCAAGCCTCGGCCACAGCCGCACGTGTCTTGGCGCAATAGTAACTGCGATAGTCCGATGCCCGCTCGGACCTGTTGCGCAGGGGCAATGCCACCCGAAATCCCAAATGGTCGAATAGCGGGGCGGCGTCTTGGTCAATTCGCTCCAGCCGGATGAAGGCACTGCAATGTTCGGTCCCATCGGCCAGCGTCATATAGCGCCTTGCGGGATTGGCTGCGAAGGATCGTGCAATCTGCGGGTGCAAGACGAAATCCTGAAATGAAAGGGTTTGCGCCAAGGTGACATCCCGGTGGTCAAACTTTTGGGTTCTGAGCCAATGATAGTAGCTGACCATCCTGTCCCAAGGGTTGCGCACCAGCGTGAACGTGAACATGCCGCGCAACGCAACCGGTGTCATCAGCCCATCCAGCGCAGAAAGCGGTGCGTGTTTCGTCAAAGCGCCAACGCCTGTCAAAGCCTTCTGCCGCTTGCGCCGCCGTAGGGCCTTGGGCGTATCACCTATTAGGATATCATCCTTCATCACCCGCGCCTCTAACGCCAGAGACAGCGACGTTCCCCCGGTTTTGGGGATTTGGACAAACACGTATCTACGGCCATTTGAGATGATCATGCCGCCGCCTGCTCGGCGGGCGTGCGACCGGCCCGCCAGCCCAGCAGCGCTCCGGCGGTCGCGATCAGACCAATCCCTCCGATCTGCATCAGCCCGATGGACTGACCAAAGGCGACCCACGCAAACAGGGGGCCGAAAATCATGACCGAGTATTCGAACACTGCAACATAGGATGGCTCGCCTACCTGATACGCTTTGATCAGCATGAAAACCGCGATTGTTGACCCTACAGCCTGCACGATGATCCATGGCACAGCGTCCTGCATCTGCCAAACCCAGCCACGCGTGACAAACCCGTCGGGCCCTGGGGGCGATATCATGGGGAAGAAGGTCAGAACGACCACTCCGATCAATCCCGTCAACCCCAGTGTGATCACCATCGCCGCCAACAGCGCGACTGTGCTTTCACCCGCGCAATGGCTGCGCGTGATGATGGCGCTGAGGGCATAGAACAACCCTCCGGCCACCGGCAGCAGGGTGCGGGCATCAAAATCCTGCGGATTGGGTTGCAGCACGCACAGGATCCCGACGAACCCCAGTAGGACGGCCAGAATGCGCCATGGCCCGATCCTCTGCCCCATTGCAAGCGTCGAAATCAGCAGCACGAAAATCGGAGAGGTGAACAGACCTGCCAGCGCCTGCGCAATCGGCATCAGCGCCAGCGAGGTGAAATAGAACAGCATGGCCAGCGTGATCAGCACACTGCGTAGCATCACCGGACCCGGCCGGACGGGACGCAAGCGCCCGAATCCCAACAAGGACAAGCCGATGATCAGCGGCAGCATCAGGGTGGACCGGCTCAGGTGGAACTGCCACAGCCCGACCGTGTCGGCCAGCAGGATCACTACGTTGTCGATCACCCCGATGATCGCCATTGCGCTGACCATCAGAACCGAGGCCAGGATCGGAGAAGTTTGCGCACCAGACGACATGTTTGACCCTATTGCAGAAACCGACCGGGGCACGCCTGCGCCCGGATGCGTCGTCACATCCAGCACAATTCCCCGACATCGCGCAACAGGTTTGCGCCGCTGGATTTTTGCGTGCTAAACTGCCGCCAATCAAGAATGAGCAGACCTCACCCGTGATGACGGCCCTTAAACAGTACCAACGGATCGAAGCAACCGGTCTGTGGCGGCCATCGCCCGATGTGCAGCGGCGCGAGGTCGTGGTGTCGATTGGCGAAGCCACGATGACAATCTCGGATTTCAACGACAACGCGCTGACCCATTGGTCGCTGGCTGCGCTGGAACGGCAGAACCCCGGCGCATATCCGGCCATCTACAATCCCGATGGCGATCCGGACGAAACGTTGGAGCTGGCCGAAACCGAGACCACCATGATCGAGGCAATCGACCGCCTGCAACGGGCCATTGACCGCAGCCGTCCGCATCCGGGGCGATTGCGCTGGCTCAGCGTCGCCGGTGTTGCCGCCGCCGTCGTGGCCCTTTTGGTGTTCTGGGTGCCCGCCGCCGTGCAAAACCACGTGGTCTCGGTGGTGCCCGAGATCAAACGCCACGATATCGGCGACGCAATTCTTGAACGGATCGAGCGCGTGTCAGGCCGCGCCTGCGCCTCGGTCGACGCACAGGACGCGCTGAAACAGTTGGCCACACGTACCGGTGTGCGTGAAGTGGTTATCCTGCCTGCGGGCGTGCAAACGAGCCTCAGCCTGCCGGGCGGCATTATCCTGCTAAACCGCGCGTTGGTCGAAGATCACGAGGACCCTTCGGTCGCCGCCGGCTATATCGTCGCCGAACGCGCCCGGTCACAGGCACAGGACCCGCTGGACGATCTGCTGAACCGCACAGGTGCTGCAACCGCCTTTCGCCTGCTGACAACCGGGGAGCTGACACCGGGCATCGTCGATGCCTATACCGAAGAGGTTCTGTCTGAACCCCGCCCGTCCCTACCTGATGACGCGTTGCTGGAGATGTTCGCGCAGACCGCCCTGCCCTCGACCCCGTTTGCCTATGCCATGGATGTAACCGGCGAAACCGTGCTGGGGTTGATCGAGGCTGATCCCATGGCCGGACGTCCTCAGCAGCAGGTTCTGCCGGACCGCGATTGGGTCCGGCTACAGAATATTTGCGGCGGCTAGACCAGCTTACTTGGTGCCAAACATCCGGTCGCCCGCATCGCCCAGCCCCGGCATGATATAGCCCTTGGAATTCAGCTCGCGATCCAGCGAGGCCGTGACGATATGCACATCCGGGTGCGCCTCTTTCATGCGTGCGACCCCTTCGGGCGCGGCCAACAAGCAAAGGAAGCGAATATCAGTGGCGCCAGCCTCCTTCAGCAGATCTATCGCCGCGGCTGAACTGTTGCCCGTGGCCAGCATCGGATCAACGGCAATGACCAGACGGTCCTTCAACCCTTCGGGCGCTTTGAAGTAATACTGCACGGGCTTGAGCGTTTCCTCATCGCGGTAGAGGCCGACAAAACCCACACGGGCCGAGGGGATCAGCTCCAGCACCCCGTCCAGCATGCCGTTGCCTGCGCGCAGGATCGACACCAGCGCCAGTTTCTTGCCCGCTAGGATAGGGGCGTCCATTTCCTCCATCGGGGTTTCGATATGGCGGGTGGTCAACGGCATTTCGCGCGTGATCTCATAGGCCAGCAGCAGCGTGATCTCACGCAGCAACTGCCGAAATTCGGCGGTCGAAGTGCCCTTGTCCCGCATGAGCGTCAGTTTGTGCTGCACCAACGGATGGTCAACGACGGTCAGGTGTTCGCTCATGTTCTCTCCAGTCTTGTCTTGACCCGTTCACGGGTCTTGTCATCGCAAAAGGCGGCCGCAAGGGCGGTTTCATTTAGGGCCGCGAAATCCTCGGCCTGCCAGCCGAAGGCTTGCGCCAGCATCTCATATTCGCGCCGCATTGTAGTGTGGAAAAACGGTGGGTCATCGGTGGAAACCGTGACTTTGACACCGGCCTCCCGCAGTTTCGCAATCGGATGGGCCGCGAAGTCGGGGAAAAGCCCCAGCACCACGTTCGAGCCGGGGCAGACCTCTAGTGTGATGTCGCGGTCGAGAATCTCGCGGATCAGGTCAGTGTCTTCGATGGCGCGCACTCCGTGGCCCACACGCTCCACGCCCAGATCGCGGATGGCTTCACGTACGCTTTCGGGGCCGCTGAACTCTCCGGCATGGGTGGTAAGGCGCAGACCGGCCTCACGCGCGCAATCGAAGGCCCACTTATAGTCCCCCTGAGCACCCATAGCCTCGTTCCCGCCCATACCGAACCCGGTGATCCACTCGCCCGCCGTTTCCGCCGCGCAATAGGCGCTGAGTTTAGCCTTGTCCGGCCCGAAATGACGCACGCAGGTCACGACGCCGCGCAGAGTGATATCGTATTTCCGTTCCGCCTCATCCGCCGCATCCTGAATGGCGGTCAGGTAGTCGCGCCAGGCATGCAGGTCTCCGCCGCCGCAGAAATCGGGGCTGAGGAAGGTTTCCGAATAGACCACTCCGTTCGCCGCGCTTTCTTCGAGGATGGCCAGTGTCAGGCGGCGGAAATCCTCGGGCGATTTCAGCACTTCGCAGGCGGCCTCATACACGCTGAGGAAATGCGCGAAGTCGCGGAAATCATAACTACCGTCGGGCTTGAAAATCCCGCTCAGGTCGATGCGCTTTTCATGGGCCAACTGCCGGATAAAGGCGGGCGGGGCCGCGCCTTCGTGGTGCAGGTGCAATTCGATTTTGGGAAGGTCTGCAACGCTCATAGGAAACTCCGCCCCGGCCCATGTGCCGGGATGTTCAGGTGATGTGCGATGCTGGCCGCAATATCGGCGAAATTGACCGCGCCGATCTGACCCGCGCCTCGCCCGGCGATCAGCACCGGAACCTGTTCCCGAGTATGGTCGGTGCCGATCCAGCTGGGGTCATTGCCGTGGTCGGCGGTCAGCAGCATCAGGTCGCCGGGGCGCAGGTGGGCGATGATTGCGCCGATCTCACGGTCGAACCATTCCAGCGCGCGCGCATAGCCGCTGATGTCGCGGCGGTGGCCGTAGAGGCTGTCGAACTCCACGAAATTGGCGAAGGTCAGGCTGCCCTCTTCCGCCTCGTCGACCAGATCGGAGAGGTGGCGCATCAGGTCCGCATCCGAGCCTTTGCGCAATGTGTCGATTCCCTGCATCGAGAAGATATCGCCGATCTTGCCGACCGCATGTACGCGCCGCCCGGCGTCCTGCGCCCAGTTGGTCAGAACCGGCGCGGGCGGCAGGATGGCGAAATCCTTGCGGTTGGTGGTGCGGGTGAAGCCCTGTTCGGGCGAGCCCACAAATGGCCGCGCGATAACCCGGCCCACTTTCATCTCGTGCAGGCGTGGGGCCAGAGTTCGGCACATGTCCAGCAAACGGTCGAGGCCGAAATGCTCCTCATGCGCGGCGATTTGGAACACGCTGTCGGCGGACGTATAGCAAATCGGCCAACCGGTGCGCAGATGTTCAGCCCCAAGGTCGGCAATGATCGCCGTGCCCGACGCGTGACAATCACCCAGAATACCGTCCGTGCCCGCAGCCTCTGCCGCAGCGCGGCTCAGATCAGCGGGGAAGGATGGCTTGGTGTCGGGAAAATAGTGCCAATCCCATGGCACCAGCAGCCCGGCCAGTTCCCAATGGCCCGAGGGCGTGTCTTTGCCCGGCGAGTGTTCCCGCGCGCAGCCCCATAGGCCGGTAGGTTCTGTCGCCAGCCCTGGCGTGTCCGCGCCCGAGGCCAAACGGGTCGCCGCCCCCAACCCCAAAGCGTCCAGATTGGGCAGGTGCAGCGGCCCCGAGCGGCCCTCCTCAGCCCGGCCCTCGGCGCAAGCCTGCGCGATATGGGCCAGCGTGTTGGCCCTCGTATCGGGAACCTCACCGTTGAAAAACTGATCCGCATCCGGCGCGCCGCCGATGCCGACCGAGTCCATCACGACCAGAAACGCGCGGGTCATGCGGTGATCCTTTCATGCACGATCCCCGGCAGCGCGGGGCTGTCCGGCCCGAGACTGATCGCTTGCAGGACGGCCTGCGCCGCCTGTTGCGCCGCGTCTTCGCGGGCGGCGTGGATCACGGCCAACGGCGCACCCTTGTCCAGCTTATCACCCAGCCGCACGATGTCCGAGATGCCAACGGCAGGGTCAATCAGGTCGCTCTCAACTTGCCGCCCACCGCCCAGCGCGACAACGGCCAGACCCAGCGCCTCACCGTCCATCGCGGTCACATAGCCCGCACTTGGCGCAGGGACTTCAAGGATCACGCTGGCCTCGGGCAAGTACCGCGACCAGTTGTCGACGAAATGCAGAGGCGCGCCAACGGCGGCCATCATGCGCCCGAACCTTTCGGCCGCGCGGCCAGAGCGGATAATTTCGGCCAGTTTCTCGCGACCTTCATCCACGGTTGCGCACATCCCGGCATCCACCAGCAGCACGCAGCCTAACTCGACCGAGATTTCGGCCAAGGGCGAATTGTGCCCGTTGGTCATGGCCTTCATGACCTCGCAGATCTCTAACGCGTTGCCCAGCGCCGGAGCCAGAGGTTGGTTCATATCCGTGATCACTGCCGAGGTCCGACACCCCGCAGCATTCGCCGTCTGGGTCAGGGCCTGTGCCAGATTGCGCGCATCTTCGTGAGTTTTCATGAACGCACCGCTGCCCATCTTGACGTCCAGCACCAGTGCATCCGGGCTGGCGGCCAGTTTCTTGGACAGGATCGACGCGGTGATCAGATCAAGGCTTTCCACCGTCGCCGTCACATCGCGGATCGCATAAAGCCGCTTGTCCGCAGGGGCGATCTGCCCCGTTGCACCAACAATAGCCGCACCAGTTTCGCGCAAAATCTGCGCCAGACGATCTTCGCTGATCTGAGTGGTCACGCCCGGAATCGCCTCAAGCTTGTCCAGCGTCCCGCCGGTATGACCCAACCCACGACCCGAGATCATCGGAACATAGGCCCCCATCTCGGCCAGTGCAGGCGCAAGCACCAGACTGACGCTATCCCCCACCCCGCCTGTCGAGTGTTTGTCGATCACCGGGCCATCGACATCCCATGTCAGAACGTCACCGCTGTCGCGCATTGCAACCGTCAGGTCAGCGCGGCCCTGCGCGCCCAGACCGCCCATACAAACGGCCATGGCAAAGGCACCGGCCTGCGCGTCACTAACGCCGCCATCGGCCAGACCTTGCGCGAACCAGCGCAACTCCTCGGCCGTGGGCACCTGACCCCGGCGCAGCTTGGCGTTGATCGAACGGGCGTCCATGGCTCACTCCATATGCGAGGCACCAAAGGCCCCGGGCAGCAGATCGCCGATGGTGGTTTCCATCTCAGACCCTTCGACCGAGGCCAGCGTCACCTTGACCTCGCGCTTGCCAAACTCGGCCAGTTTCTGACGGCACCCCCCGCAGGGCGGCACGGGCTGAGGCGATGAGGCAACCACATAAACCTCGGTCAGTTCCTGCTCACCTGCGGCGACCATGGCAGCAATCGCCCCGGCCTCGGCGCAGGTGCCTTCGGGATAGGCCACGTTTTCCACGTTGCAGCCGGAATAGACGGTGCCGCTTGCCGACCGGACCGCCGCCCCGACCTTGAAGTTCGAATAGGGTGCATAGGCGTTTTCGCGAACTAATAGGGCTGCGTCTTTCAGGCTCATGGCGATTCCCCGATTTTTGATCATCTGGTCAGAAAAATACTGTTCTAGTGAAACGGCGCGCTAAGGTGAAGCCCCGCGCGCCGCAATTCTTACCCCAGCCGTGTGTTGAACGTGCCGGGCAGCGTGACCTCAAGCAGCTCCACATCATCCGAAGGGTCCGACAGGCGCGTACGCATCCCCGGAGGGATCACAAACGCGTCGCCCTGTTCCAGCGGGTACGGCTCGCGCCCTTCACCCTCTAACGTGACCGCGCCGTTCATGACAAAGGTGAAATGGATATCGGTGTCATGTGCGGCCCATTGCGGTTCACCCTGCCCTTTGCGCACCACCTGCACCCCGGCCACGCCCTTGGTGTTTTCGGCAATCGTTGTGTCGCGACAGATATAGCCCGGCAGGCGGAACGGCACCCAATCCGCGCCTTCGGCCTGATTGAAGACGAACTTTTGCCCCTGCCATTCACGATCGGGTCGGTAGTCCGGGGTGGGCAAGTCCATATCGTGATCAATCTCGGTGATGTGCTCGGCAGGCACGCCGATCTCGATCACCTGCACATTGTCCGATGCCTCAAGCACGCGGTGACGGATTTCGGGTGGCTGGATAAAGCAATCACCCGCCGTCAGGCGCATCTTTTCGCCTTGATCCTCATAGACCACATCCACCCAGCCATGGATGCAGAAGATCAGTTGGAACCCGACCTTGTGGAAATGCACCATGTCCGGCACCGGTCCACCGTCGGGAATGCGGATATGGCTAGCAATGATGGACCCGCCCAGCCGGTCGGGCACCAGATCGCGGTAATGCATCCCGGCACGGCCAATGATCCACGGGGCCTGATCCTTGAGCCTGCGCACCACGAAGGAATGAACGGTGTCGGGCATGACCATGGGCGGATTCAGCTCATCAATCTCGACCTTTGTGCCGTTCGGGGCCACTAGGCTGCGCTCCCCGTCGGCAAAGCTGTCGGGGTCATTGGTCAGGATGCGCAACGTGCCGGGGCTTTCCGACGCGTCCTTTTCAATACGCAGCCGCAGCCCGTGGCCGGAAAACACCGCCACCCGAGGGTCATCGGCGGGATAGATCATATCCATCCGCATCCCCAGCACCCTGGTATAGAACGGGATATCGTCGCGCAGCTCCTGCGTGGGCAGGCGAATCTCAGCTTTGGTCTGGTTGTTGGTCATTCACTGTCTCTTCGGTCTTGGCTTTCGGCCATCCGATCAGAACAGCGGCCAGAATGCCAATCGAAAAGAACATCTCAAGCGTTTCTTCGAGCACAAACAGGCGCAGCATCATGGTTTGCGAAATATCCGAACCCATCATCCCGGACACCTCTTCGAGCAGTTGCGCGACCACCGCCGACATGCCCGCCAGGAAAAACACCAGCAAAAAAGGCGCGCGGGCTTTGAACGCGCGCCAGCCAGACGGAATGCCATGCCAGACCAGCCCGCCAAGCACGATTGCAACCAGCACCAAACGCACAAGGGTCATGTCCAGCGCTGTATCCAACCCGCTGAGGATCGTATGCTGCCAAGTGCCAATGGCGTAGATATCTGCCTCAAGCTCGCGCTCGGCCAGCAGAAGACAGACAACGCCAATATACAAACGCGACACGCCACGATAGCGATAAAGCGCAATCACCCCAGCCATCATCAGCGCGAATGCCGATCCGGTTTCGATCAGCCCGCCTTCTTGGTTGAAGGCCGAAGCCTGAACAGGCCAGATTGAAATCACGACCAGAATCCAGGCCATCACAGCCAGCACCGCCCGCAGCCCCACGGATTGCACACCGAACGATCCGTGCAGGACCAAGCCGGGGTTGCGTTCGTCTTTCAAGCTCATATCAGACCTTCATCGCTGCGCGTATTCATTGGGGTTCACGAACGCGGCAGACCGTAAATGTTTCGTGGCAGAATTCAACCAGCACCCCCATGAGGTCGGAAACCCGCAATGAAATGACGCAACGTAGCCAAGCCTCGGAAAATGGTTTAACGATCAACCAAATCTTGGAACGGAGTTGATTTGTCGATGTCGGACACACCCAGCCTGCGGCAGGCCGCGCTTGATTACCACGCCCATCCCAAACCTGGAAAGCTTGAGATCAAGGCCACAAAGCCCATGGCCAATGGCCGCGATCTGGCCCGCGCCTATTCGCCCGGCGTGGCCGAAGCCAGCCTGGAAATCAAGGCCGACCCGCACAATGCCGAGCTTTACACCGCGCGCGGCAATCTTGTTGCAGTGGTCTCGAATGGCACTGCTGTTCTGGGGCTGGGCAATATCGGTGCGCTGGCCTCGAAGCCAGTGATGGAGGGCAAGGCCGTTCTGTTCAAGAAATTCGCCGGTATCGACTGTTTCGATATCGAGGTCGACCAACCCGACCCCGAGAAGCTGGCTGATATCGTCTGCGCGCTGGAACCGACCTTTGGCGCGATCAACCTTGAAGATATCAAGGCCCCCGACTGTTTCATCGTCGAGAAAATCTGCCGCGAGCGGATGAACATCCCCGTTTTTCACGACGACCAGCACGGCACCGCCATTGTCGTGGGCGCTGCGGCCAAGAACGCGCTGCACGTTGCCGGCAAATCGTTCGAAGATATCAAAGTCGTCTCGACCGGCGGCGGGGCGGCCGGGATTGCCTGTCTGTCCATGTTGGTCAAACTGGGTGTCAAGCGCGAGAATATCTGGCTGTGCGATATTCACGGGCTGGTCTACGAGGGCCGCGCCGAGGATATGAATCCGCACAAGGATCAGTTTGCGCAGAAATCCGACCTGCGTACATTGGATGATGTGATCGGCGACGCGGACCTGTTTCTGGGCCTCAGCGGGCCGAATGTGCTCAAGCCCGAAATGGTCGCGAAAATGTCTAGCCGCCCGATCATCTTCGCGTTGGCCAACCCGACGCCGGAAATCCTGCCCGACGCCGCGCGCGAAGTGGCCCCGGATGCAATCATCGCCACAGGCCGCAGTGACTTTCCAAATCAGGTCAACAACGTCCTGTGCTTTCCTTTCATCTTCCGGGGCGCGCTGGATGTAGGCGCAACCGAGATCAACGACGAGATGCAAATCGCTTGCGTGGACGGCATCGCCGAGATGGCGCGCGCCACCACCAGTGCCGAGGCCGCAGCCGCCTATAAAGGGGAACAGTTGACCTTTGGGCCGGACTATCTGATCCCCAAACCCTTTGATCCGCGCCTTGTGGGGGTTGTGTCCTCGTCCGTGGCCAAGGCCGCAATGGACAGCGGCGTTGCCAAGCGTCCCATCGAAGATATCGAGGCGTACAAGGAACAGCTGAACCAGACCGTTTTCAAATCCGCCCTAATCATGCGCCCGGTTTTCGAGGCCGCCGCAGCCGCTTCCCGCAAGATCGTCTTTGCCGAGGGTGAAGATGAACGGGTGTTGCGGGCTGCTCAGGCTATTCTGGAAGAAACCACCGAGACCCCCATTCTGATCGGTCGACCAGACGTGATCGGGGCCCGCTGTGAAAGGTTGGGTTTGACGGTGCGGCCAGGTGCGGATTTTCAGATCGTGAACCCGGAAAACGATCCGCGATACTACGACTATTGGACGTCTTACCACCAGCTCATGCAGCGCCGCGGCGTCACGCCTGATCTGGCCAAGGCCATCATGCGGACAAACAACACCGCAATTGCCGCCATCGCGGTGCAACGGGGCGACGCCGACAGTATGATCTGCGGCACCTTCGGCGAATATCGCTGGCACCTGAACTATGTGGAACAAGTGTTGGCGGACGGCGACCTGCGCCCGCATGGTGCTCTTTCGTTGATGATCTTGGAAGACGGGCCGTTGTTCATCGCCGACACTCATGTGCGGCAACTGCCCTCGCCCGCGGAACTCGCCGAAAGCACCATTGGGGCCGCCCGTCACGTGCGCCGCTTTGGGCTAGAGCCCAAGATCGCTTTCTGCTCGCAATCGCAGTTTGGCAACCAGTCCGAAGGGTCCGGCAAACGCCTGCGGGCCGCGCTGGATATTCTGGATTCCGAGCCGCGTGACTTTACCTATGAGGGCGAGATGAACTTGGATCTGGCACTGGACCCCGAACTGCGCGGGCGGATCTTCCCCAATTCGCGCCTGAAAGGTTCGGCCAATGTGCTGATTTTTGCTCATGCGGACGCAGCCAGCGGTGTGCGGAATATTCTGAAGATGAAGGCCGACGGGCTAGAGGTCGGGCCGATCCTGATGGGGATGGGCAACAAAGCGCATATCGTGACGCCCTCGATCACCGCGCGGGGGCTTTTGAACATGGCCGCCATCGCCGGAACGCCGGTCACGCACTACGGATAATCTGCGGCCGGACGTCTAAAACGGCGTCCGGCCGATTCCCTATCTGTTTGCACGCCTGAATTTGCAGATTTGCAAATTTACCCATCAATCGCCGGATAACCCTCACGCAGTCGTGCATTTGCAAAAATTTGCAAGTCAATTCGGCGAATTCTGCAAACTTTTTGCGATAAAGTGACGCTCCGTCACGCCGCTTGCTTGTCCTGTGGCCGCCCTGCCCCTTACACACATGCCCAGGAATTGACGGAGGAGAACACCGTGGCATATCAGGACGTTTACGAAGGCTGGAAATCCGACCCCGAGGGCTTCTGGATGGAGGCCGCAAAGGGCATCGACTGGGTAAGCCCCCCGACCAAAGCATTGTTCGATGACAACGCGCCGCTATACGAGTGGTTCTCGGACGCCCGCGTAAACACCTGCTGGAACGCTGTCGACCGCCATGTCGAAAACGGACGGGGCGAGCAGACTGCGATCATCTATGACAGCCCGATCACGCATACCAAGCGCGAGATTTCCTATGTCGAGCTGCGCAACCGCGTAGCCAATTTGGCAGGTGCACTTCGGGCCAAGGGTGTCGAAAAGGGCGACCGGGTTATCATCTATATGCCAATGATCCCCGAGGCGCTTGAGGCGATGCTGGCCTGTGCGCGTCTGGGCGCGGTGCATTCGGTGGTATTCGGTGGCTTTGCCAGCAACGAACTGGCCGTGCGGATCGACGACGCCAAACCCAAAGCGATCATCGCCGCCTCCTGCGGGATGGAGCCGGGCCGCGTGGTTCACTACAAACCCCTGCTGGACGGCGCGATTGATCTGGCAGAGCACAAACCCGATTTCTGCGTTATTTTCCAACGCGAACAGGAAGTCGCCCAGCTGGTCGAAGGGCGCGACTTTAACTGGCACGGCTTCCAGTACGGCGTCGAACCGGCTGAATGTGTCCCGGTCGATGGTAATGATCCTGCCTATATCCTTTACACCTCGGGCACGACCGGTTCACCCAAAGGTGTCGTGCGCCCCACGGCAGGCCATCTGGTCGCGTTGAACTGGACGATGAAGAATATCTACAATGTCGACCCTGGTGACGTGTTTTGGGCGGCATCCGACGTGGGATGGGTCGTAGGGCACTCCTACATCTGTTACGCGCCCCTGATCCATGGCAACACCACCATCGTGTTCGAAGGCAAACCCGTGGGTACCCCGGATGCGGGGACCTTCTGGCGCGTGATTTCCGAACACAAAGTCAAAAGCTTTTTCACTGCCCCGACGGCGATCCGCGCGGTTAAACGCGAGGATCCGCAAGGTGAGTTGATCGCCAATTACGACCTGTCCCATTTGGGCGCGCTTTACCTGGCTGGAGAACGGGCAGACCCGGACACGATCGTCTGGGCGCAGGACGCGTTGAAAGTGCCGGTGATCGACCATTGGTGGCAGACTGAAACCGGCTGGACCATCGCTGGCAACCCGCTGGGGATCGAGGAACTGCCGACCAGGTTGGGCTCGCCAGCGAAGCCAATGCCGGGCTATGACGTGCAGATCCTGGACGAAGGCGGCCATCCGATGAAACCCGGCGAGTTGGGCGCGATTGCGGTGAAGTTGCCCCTGCCCCCCGGTACGTTGCCGACGTTGTGGAATGCGGAAGAGCGATTCAAAAGCTCGTACCTCAATCATTTCCCCGGTTACTATGAGACCGGCGATGCAGGCATGATTGATGAGGACGGATATCTATACATCATGGCGCGCACGGATGATGTGATCAACGTTGCGGGCCACCGCCTGTCCACGGGGGGCATGGAGGAGGTTCTGGCCGCCCATCCCGACGTTGCCGAATGCGCTGTGATCGGAGTAACCGACCAGTTGAAGGGCCAGATGCCGGTTGGTTTCCTGTGCCTGAACGCAGGCTGCGACCGCGATCATGCTGAGGTCGTGCAGGATGTGGTCAAGCTGGTGCGCGAAAAGATCGGTCCGGTTGCGGCGTTCAAACAGGCTGTTGTGGTGGACCGCCTACCCAAGACGCGTTCAGGCAAGATCCTGCGGGGGACCATGGTGTCGATTGCCGATGGTGCAGACTACAAAATGCCTGCTACCATCGACGATCCCGCCATTCTGGACGAGATCACGGACGCGCTGAAGACCATCGGCTACGCACAATAACAACGGGAAACTCAAGGGTGCGCCTGTCGGCGCGCCCGATTTACGCTGACGCGCGAATGCGAGGCTCTGCCTCGCGCTCCGGGATATTTCTGGCCAGATGAAAGAGGACCCCCGAAATAGGACTGAACCTCTTGCCATCGGCCGTCGTCCGCCTCAGGTTGAACCCCGGAGGACGAGCATGAGCGACAATGACATCTGGCGACTAAGCGCCACGGACTTGGCGAAGCAGACCCGCAGCAAGCAGATCAGCGCGGTGGAGGCCGTTCAGTCTTCGATTGACCGGCTGCATCAAGTCAATCCAGCCCTGAATGCCGTGGTCGAAGACTTGAGCACTGAGGCATTGACGCACGCGCATACGCTGGATCAGGCCGTGGCTGCGGGCACGGAGCCCGGTCCGCTGCACGGTGTGCCCGTGACGATCAAAATCAATGTCGACCAAAAAGGACACGCGACCACGAATGGGGTCGTGGCTTTGAAAGACGTGATCGCGCCGGACGATGCGCCCATCGTGCGAAACCTGCAAAATGCTGGCGCCGTCGTCCTAGGGCGCACGAATACGCCCGAGTTTTCCTTTCGCGCCGATACCGACAACGAGCTGCACGGCCGCACACATAACCCCTGGGGGCGGCATATCTCGCCTGGTGGGTCCTCGGGCGGGGCCGGCTCGGCGGTGATGGCTGGGATCGGGGCCTTGGCGCATGGCAATGATATTGGCGGCAGTCTGCGGTTTCCGGCGGCGGCAAACGGGGCAGTGACCGTAAAGCCGGGATTGGGCCGCGTGCCTGCGTGGAACCCGAGCCAAAAGGTGGAACGCGGCCTGTTGGCGCAATCCATGTCGGTGCAGGGGATGATCACCCGTTCGGCCACCGATCTGCACCTGTCGATGCCCAGCCTGATCGCCGCCGACCCGCGCGATCCGTTCCATGTGCCGATGCCATGGCGTGGAGCCGCCTATGACGGACCTATCAAGGTTGCTTTTACCAAGAACACGTTCGGCTATGATCTGCATCCAGAAGTCGAAAAGGCCATGGTCTCTGCCCGCGACGCGTTGATTGACGCAGGATATGCGGTAAAGGAGGTCAATCCGCCTGATGTCTTTGATTGTGGGCGCAACGGATACCGCGCTTTGATGGGCGAAGTGCTGACCCTGTTGAAATCTGATATCGAGGCAGCGGGGTCGCAGACCATCCGCGATATATTCGACGTGTATTTTCAGGAATTCCCGCCGATCACCGGTACAGAGCTGATTGAGATGCTGGCCAAGCGCACGCACTATGCGCGCGAATGGTCTCTGTTCATGCGGGACTACCCATTGGTTCTGTCGCCCTTCCTGCCGCAACCATTCTTCAAACCAGACCGCGATACAGAAGGCCCTGAAGGCGTGCATGAGGTGCTGGGTTGCGCGGTTTATTCATATGCGATGAATTTCCTCGGGTTGCCCGCAGCCTGCGTTCCTGCGCGGCTGGCTGATTTGCCAGCAGGGCCGCAGCCGATCAATGTTCAGATCGCAGCCCCGCGCTGGCGTGAGGACATGGCGGTTGATGCAGCCGCGGCCATCGAGGCACGCGTTGGGCAAATGTGTCTGCCACTATGGGATAAGATGGGTTCCGCAGAATAACCCCTGACAAAAGAAATTGACCCCGGGGTTTTGTGCCCGGGGTCCACTTTCTAAAATATGCCCGGAGATCCGATAACAAGCGTAGCACCACCTACCCTTGTCAGCGCCTAAACTGCGCGGTCATTTCGAAAACACCGTCGGCGGCCACTCACTCCCGCCTTGGATGTGTCTCCGGGCAAGTTCACATTAACCCGAGGTTAATCAAACTCCTGTGAACTGGTTCACATAAGCGCGAAAAAACCGTGGTCGACTGTGGAAACTACGTGAATTGCTCAGAAATCAGCCGCTCTTCCAGCCCGTGGCCGGGATCGAACAGGATGCGATGCTGAATTGAAGGCTCAGACCGAATCTCAACCCAGTCGATATCCGGGAATGAGATCGAATCGGCATCTGCCATCACCGGGCGTTTGTCAGCGTCCAGAACATCGAACCGCACTTTTGCGATCTTGGGCAGCAAGGCCCCGCGCCAACGTCGGGGGCGAAAGGCGGCAATAGCGGTCAATGCCAGCACATCCGATCCTATCGGCAGGATTGGTCCATGTGCCGAGTAGTTATAAGCCGTCGACCCCGCTGGCGTAGACAAAAGCGCCCCGTCGCACACCAGTTCATCCATGCGAACACGCCCATCCACGCTAATCCTCAGCCGGGCGGCCTGCGGACCGGCCCGCAGCAGCGACACCTCGTTGATCGCCAAAGCCTCGTGCATCTTGCCGGATTGATCCATGGCGCGCATGGCCAGCGGATTGATGACTTCTTCTTCTGCATCGGCAAGGCGTTCCATCAGATCTGCCTCATGAAACTCGTTCATCAGAAAGCCGATGGTGCCCCGATTCATCCCGTAAACAGGCGTATCCAGATGCTGCATGTTATGCAGCGTGTGCAGCATGAAACCGTCACCGCCCAAAGCGACAACCACATCGGCGTCGCGCGGGGCCGCATTGCCATAGCGCCGCACCAGCGCATCACGGGCGGTCTGGGCCACCTTGGCGTCGCTGGCGAGGAAAGCGATTCTCTGAATCATCGGTTGCAGTTTCCGGTGCTGAACATTTGGTTCCGAAACAACCATACCTTTCCCCGATAGGCCAGTCTTGACGCCGCAGCGGGCCAAATCGTCGCTTTACAGCTTTTGCATATCTGCCGTTTCCGATAGGAAATCCGCAAGATAATTCCAGCCATGCGGAGCCCCCAATGAACGCCAACCTTCGTGACACAGGTTTTTTCACCCAGTCTCTCGCGGATCGTGACCCCGAGCTGTTCGGCTCGATCACATCCGAGCTGGGCCGTCAGCGCGACGAGATCGAGCTGATCGCATCCGAGAACATCGTCTCTGCCGCCGTGATGGAAGCTCAGGGTTCGGTGATGACCAACAAATACGCCGAGGGCTACCCCGGTCGCCGCTACTATGGCGGGTGCCAGTTCGTCGACATAGCCGAGAACCTGGCCATTGACCGTGCCAAGCAGCTCTTCAACTGTGAATTTGCCAACGTACAGCCGAACTCTGGCTCGCAGGCCAACCAAGGCGTGTTCCAAGCACTGATCCAACCCGGCGACACCATTCTGGGCATGAGCCTGGACGCAGGTGGCCACCTGACCCACGGCGCGGCCCCCAACCAGTCGGGCAAGTGGTTCAAGGCCGTTCAATACGGCGTGCGCCAGCAGGACAACATGCTGGACTACGATCAGGTCGAAGCGCTGGCGAAAGAGCACCAGCCCAAGCTGATCATCGCCGGTGGTTCCGCCATTCCGCGCCAGATCGACTTTGCCCGCATGCGCGAGATTGCCGATATGGTCGGCGCCTATCTGCACGTCGACATGGCACACTTTGCCGGTCTGGTTGCCGCAGGCGAGCACCCAAGCCCCTTCCCGCACGCACATGTCGCGACCACTACCACCCACAAGACCCTGCGCGGCCCGCGCGGCGGCATGATCCTGACCAACGACGAGGCGATCGCCAAGAAAGTGAACTCGGCCATCTTCCCCGGCATTCAGGGCGGTCCGCTGATGCATGTCATCGCTGGTAAAGCCGTTGCCTTTGGTGAGGCGCTGCGCCCCGAGTTCAAGACCTACATCCAGCAGGTCATCAACAACGCACAGGCGCTGTCTGATCAGTTGATCAAAGGCGGTCTGGACACAGTTACGCACGGCACCGACACCCATGTGGTTCTGGTTGACCTGCGCCCTAAAGGCGTCAAGGGCAACGCGACCGAAAAGGCCCTGGGTCGTGCGCACATCACCTGCAACAAGAACGGTGTGCCGTTTGATCCGGAAAAACCGACCATCACTAGCGGTATCCGTCTGGGCAGCCCCGCCGGGACCACCCGCGGCTTTGGCGAGGTCGAGTTCCGCCAGATCGCGGACTGGATCATCGAAGTGGTCGACGGTCTGGCCGCCAATGGCGAAGACGGAAATACCGAGGTCGAAGCCAAGGTCAAAGCCGAAGTGGCCGAGCTGTGCGCCCGCTTCCCAATATATCCGAACTTGTAGTTTTTCAGGATATCAAAAAGCTGAACGGCGCCCCAGCGGCGCCGTTTTTCATATGAAGCCCTGCCACCGCAGAAACACAAGCAGCAGAACCGACAGGGCCAACAGATTGAAAGCCAATCCACCCAGCATCCCCAGAAACCAACCCAGCCTGCGGTCGGCCAGATTGATGCCTGTCAGATGATCTTGCACCTCTTCTGAGGCGCGGGCCAGCTTGGGCGTATCCAGCACCAACCTCAGCTTGGGATGGGCCGCCATCTGTTCGGCATCCGCCAAAACCAGCGCCTGTTTGTATATGCGCCGGGGCAGTTGACGTTTGGCTTTTCTGACCGAGGCCGTCAGCGTCTTGTCCCGCACACCCAGCTTGTCGCGCAACAGCTGCACGGTCTGCGCGATTTGAGTTTGAATATCGGGGTTTTGCGCCATGTGGGGGGCCTCCTGACGCGGCACCATATCCGGGTGACGTCAGCACGACAATGGGGCTGGTTGTTTGGACCGGTGGCGGGTATCACTCGGTCATGCTAAATACGATTGTCCATGGTGAGCCAACTTCAAACCCCCCGTTGCTGATTGCCCATGGTCTTTATGGCTCGGGCCGGAACTGGGGCGTGATTGCGCGCAGACTGTCGGATGAGCGGCAGGTCGTCGCCGTCGATATGCGCAACCATTCCAACAGCGAATGGACCCCGCAGCATGACTATCCCAGCATGGCGAACGATCTGGCCGAGGTGATTGAACATTTCGGCGGTCAGGCCGATGTGGTCGGGCATTCGATGGGTGGCAAGGCGGCCATGACGCTGGCCTTGCTGCATGGTGAGAAACTGCGCAAACTGGTGGTCGCTGACATCGCACCCGTGACCTATACCCACAGCCAGATCAAGTTCATTGAGGCGATGCGCGCAGTTGATCTAACGCGGGTCACGCGCCGCTCGGACGCCGAACAGCAGCTGGCCGATCAGGGGGTTGAGAAAGCCCTGCAAAGCTTTTTCACCCAGTCGCTGGACATCAAGGGCCAACGCTGGCTGCTGAACCTGGACGTTCTGGCCGCCGAGATGCCTAAGATCATGAGCTTTCCTGACCTCACCGGCACATGCAGCAAACCGACCCTGTTTCTGTCGGGGGGCGCGTCGGATTACGTTCTGCCCGACCACCGCCCCGCGATCAAGGCCCTGTTCCCGACCGCGCGCTTTGCCAAGATCCCCGGCGCAGGCCATTGGCTACACGCTGAAAAACCGCGCGAGTTTGAGGCCTCGGTCCGGGCGTTTTTGAACGCCTGATCAGGCTGCATCGTTATACAGGTTTCGGGCTACCCGCCACGAGACCGGTGCCGCCAACGCAAATCCCAATACCGCTGCCAATACGATGGTGGCCACGGAATTCGTGCCCGCAACCAGAACCGCAATCACAGCCGTTCCGGCCAGTGCAGTGGAAATCATGGCATAAAGAGTTGTCGCGAGACGTAACATGGTCAGTTGCCCTTTGTTATGTAACTGACCACAACTGTAACGCGGTACACTCCGGCAGACCTTGACATGTGTCAGGTGAAAAATTTTTCTATTCTTCTGACACTTCACCGCCTGCGTTCACCCAATCGGAAAAGCCACCCAAATTGTAGACCTGAGCATAGCCCATATCCTTGAGCAATTTGCCCGCTAGGGCAGCACGCCCCCCGGCGGCGCAATACAAAACAATGGGGCGATCCTTACGCAACTCGGGGTCATGGGACTTCAGCGCCTCATCTGCGCTGAATTCAAGCGACCCGCGAGAGATATGATGCGCACCACTGGCACGGCCCGTCTTCTGCAACTCGGCCCCGTCGCGGACATCCAGCAGTAAACCGCCCTGCCCCAGAATCTCGGCGGCGCGGGCCATGTCGATCCGCTCCACGCTGGCATTGGCGGCTTCCATCATCTCTTTCACGGTCAAGGGCATCTGTATCTCTCCTGTTGGTGCTGCCGACAGGGTAACATGCGAAAATTGGAAGGTGTAGTGGGATCGCCCTACACGGGCGATCAATGTTCGCGGAAGGCACGCGACATGCTGTCTGTCACCGGCTTGGCGATATAGGCCGCGAAAGTGCGTTCCTCGGTCTGAATCATGATCTCGGCTGGCATCCCCGGCGTGGGGATAAAGCCGCGCACGCGTTCAATCTCCTCCGGCGGCAGCGAGATTCGGGCCAAATAGACCTCTTGCGGGGCACCCGCCGAGTCCTCGAGCAGGGCATCGGCCGAGACGTAAAAGACCTCGCCGCTCAGCACCGGAGTCGTGCGCTGGTTCAAGGCGACCAGTCGCACGGTGGCGTCCTGTCCCGTCACGACGCTGTCGATCTCGGTTCTCGGGATTTGCGCCTCGATGATCAGGGGCGCATCGGCGGGCAGGATTTCGGCGATGGGTTCACCTGTTTCGATCACCCCGCCCGGCGTGTGATAGTGCAGCCGCACGACTGTGCCCGTAACCGGCGCGCGCACAACGGCGCGGTCCAGAACACTGCGGGCCTGACGGGCTTTTTCGCGGACACTTTCCAGATCGGCCTCGATCACGCCCAGCTCGTCCAATGCCGCCTCGCGGTAAGCCGACCGCGTTCGGGTGATCTGTTCTTCGTATTTGAGCATCATCTGGTTGACCTCGGCGGTCTCAGCCGCCAACCGCGCCTGCTGACCATCGGCCTCGGCCTGCACGCGGCGGATCGTGTTTAGCTCGCCTTTGCGGACCAAACCCTTTTCAAACAGCGCCTCTTTGGTCTCATACTCTTCCTGCAAAATGGCCGAGCGCACCCGCATACTGTCCAACTGCGCCTCAAACCCGCTGGAGCGGATGCGCAGCGCTTCCATATTGCGCTGAAGCAGAGCTATATCGTTCAGCAGGGTCTTGCGCGAGACGTCAAAGCTGATCTTCTGGCCGTCTAGGATCGTCATCACCTCGACGTCATCGGTGGCCTTGATCAGATCGGGCGAAAATTCCAGCCGCTCGCGTTCTTCATACTCGGCCAACAGGCGCTGGCTCATCGCCTGGAGGCGGATTTTACGGATGAACAGCTCACGCTCATTGGCCTCGGCAGAGGTCTGGTCCAATGTCATCAGGACCTCCCCGACCTGCACCGATTGACCTTCGATGACCTTGATATCTTCGATGATGCCGCCTTCCAGATGCTGCACGATCTTGTTGCGTCCAGTGGCGACAAAGCTGCCCTGCGCAATCACGGCGGCAGCCAAGGGCGCGCGAAAGGACCACACGCCGAACCCGCCGAAACAGACAACCAACAGCACCATTCCGACGACAACGAATTTGCTGATCGAGCGTGGAACCTCGGCATACCACACCTCGGGGTCTTTGGGATCATTGTTGACGGGCACCAGATCATTCATGTCGCATTCCCCTTCTGGCCTTCGATACCGGGCTGTTTACGCGGCCCGTTCAGCTGTTGCAGCACCTGTTCGCGCTGACCGAACAGGGCGACCCGCCCGTCGGTCAGCAGCATGATCTTGTCGACCGCATTCAGCAAAGTCGGCTTTTGCGTGATCACCACCACCGTGATCTTGTTCGCCTTGGCCTGCGCAATCGCCCGTGCCAAAGCCTGATCCCCGGCCACGTCCAGGTTCGAGTTCGGCTCGTCCAGAACCACCATACGTGGGTTTCCAAAGAACGCGCGCGCCAGCGCGATGCGCTGCTTTTGACCGCCGGACAGCGGAGAGCCATCGGCGGCGACAACAGTCTCATACCCTTGAGGCAGCGTGGCGATCATGTTGTGCACATCGGCCAGCACGGCGGCGTCGTGGATTTGCTCATCCGTAGCGTCCTCACGCATGCGGCCGATATTGTCCTTGATGCTGCCGGGAAACAGCTGCACGTCCTGCGGCAAATAACCTATACTCTCACCGAATTGGCGCGGGTCCCAGTTGCGGATATCCATCAGGTCCAGTCGCACGCTGCCCGACGTTGGCAGGATCGAGCCCACCAGCGTCTTGCCCAGCGTCGTCTTGCCCGCCCCGGAATTGCCGATAATGGCCAGTGTCTCACCGGGATTGAGCGAAAACCCGATCCCGTTCAGCACCACGCGCTTGGTCCCGCCGGGCACGTAAAGAAGCCGTTCGACATCCAACCGGCCTTCGGGGCGCGGCAAGCGCAGCTTTTCGTATTGCAACTGGGACTTGGTCAAAAGGGTCTTGATCCGACCAAAGGCAGCGCGGGTCAGCAGGAAGGTGTTCCACCCTTCGATGGATCCTTCAATCGGGGCAAAGGCGCGCCCGGCGATGATCGAGGCTGCAATGACCATGCCGCCGGTGATCTCACCTTGCAGGGCAAGATACGCGCCCCAGCCCAGAATTGCGATTTGTGTAAGTAAGCGCACCGCGCGCGAAATCGCAGCAAAGATGACGTTCCGATCCTGCGCCCGCACCTGCCATGTCAGCGACTGCGCGGTGTCGCGGCCCCAAATGCGCACCGCCTCGGGGATCATCGCCAAAGCGTTGATGATCTGACTGTTGCGCGCCATCGAATCCAGATGCTGGTTGGCCATGGATTGCGCCCGGTTCGCCTCGGCAAAGGGTTTGGCAGTCATGCGTTGGTTGACCAGCGCGATGACCATCAACAACAGCGCAGTCACGATGACGATTGTACCAAGTTGCGGATGCACAAGGAAAATCATCAGGATGAACAAGGGCGCGAACGGCACGTCCAGAAATGAGATCAACGTGCCCGACACCAGAAATCCGCGGACCTGCTGCAAATCGCCCAGCGTCTGATATTCCCGTCCGGTCCCATGCAGCGAGGCATGGGCCGCCGCGCTGAGGATGGGCGCACCCAACCGGGCGTTTACCTCGACCGCTGTGCGCATCAGCATGAATCGGCGCACCGCATCAAAGGCTGATTGAAAGATCACCGCCCCGGCCACAATCGCGGTCAGCATGATCAACGTGTCCAGAGACCGGCTGGTCAATACGCGGTCGCTGATCTGAAACAGGTAGATCGGGATGGCCAGGATCAGGATGTTGGTTGCGCAAGTCAGCACCAGCACAAAAGCCAGATTGCGCAAGATTGCCCGCATCGAAATTCGCAGCGTCTGCTGAAAGTCCTCGGGCGGAGTGCGTTTGTGGAAGGTCTGGGGTGGCCCTTTGCCATCCCCACCGCCCTCTTTCCGGAGCGGCAGAGGTTGGTTCGCCTTGGCCTCGATCGTGGTTCCCAATTGTCCACCGCCTTTTGAGCGATCCGGGGGGGGCGTCCGGTCGGTCTTTTCCCTGGCGGTTTCCGGATCGGGGCCTTTTGCATCGGCCACCCCAGCTTCGCGGCCCTTCTGGAGTTTGTCGTTGACGGGCTGCGGAACGTCACGCCGAAGGGATTTCTCGGCGTGACGGAGGAATGTCGTTTCTTGAGCACTTTGCGTGCCCTTTGGTGAAGGTTGCGGTTCAGAGACTTTTGGGGCCTTGGGTGGAAACGTCACCGGATTATGCACACGCAGATCCTGGCTTAACCGCAAGCTCGCCATTTTGGCGGGTTTGGTCACGGGGCCATCTGCAGGGGCCTTGGTCGGGCCACCACCACCGCGTCCGTCCAGCGGGCTGGCGAACGGGGATCGGCGCGACGAGAACAAAATCGACATACTCAAACTTTCGAAACACTCGTATCAAACAGGGAAATCAGGCCAGCATGGTTTGCAGACCATCATCGAAGCTTTCAGCCATCTCGGACGGGGTCATCTTGTTGTGGCCCGGCGCGTTTTCCGAGTTTCCGGGTCCATCCACCGTGTCAATAAGGACAGCGATGGCATCATTTCCGATCTCAACATCCAGATCATCGTCCGGCGTGTCGATCAGACTGGCCTGATGCAGCACGAGGTCGGAATATTCGCCCTCACCGGTCATGACCACGGAATCGACGCCGGCTTTTACCACACCCGCGGTATTCAGAACCGCATTTCCAGCCCCCAACGCAGAAGCCACTGCACCGGCTTCCCCGTTAAGGTTGATGTCGTCCTGGTCTTGCAGGATCGTGATCTGTTCAATCGCGTTAACCTGCACCAGATCGCCGTCGATTTTGAGGACCCGGATCTGTTCCATCCCCGCGAAGTCCGGGTTGTTCAGCAAGGCGTCTTCCAGCGCTTCGGTGTCCATTTCCTCAAGCGGCAGAACACCCGCCAAGCTGGCGTCCAACTCTTCATGCGTGTCCTCACCCATCGTGGTAAGCGCCACCTGATTGACAACAAGATTGTCATCATCCTCATCCGGAATGCCACCGTTGATCTCGTCATCATCGAGGAACACGATTGTCTGGTGAACGATATCCACCGAAATCATGTCCCCGCCGATCAGGATCACGTCGTAATAGCTGCCAAGTTGCAGAATCTCGGTTACGTTGATCAGAACATTGTCACCCATCACGTAAAGGCTAGACGATGCGGTGATCTCGGTTTCGATATGGTCGATATCGGTGGCGTCGATTTCTTGCTGGATGAAATTCGTGACCACCAGATCGCCCGCAATCCAGGTCACAGCGACCAGAGGATCCTGCCCCTCGGCCGCGACGTTGTCATCCAGCCAATGGGCCTCGTTGCCTTCAACGGTGATGGTCGAGGTTTGAACGACCATCGTGTCGCTTTGCGCACCGGCATCGCCGGTGTCAATGTCCGACACTACCGCAACCTGACTGACGACGGTCACGTTGACCGATTGCCCGCCCACCGCGATCACTGGCGCGTCGACCCAGGCCACTGTGACGGCAACTTCGTTGACGGCCAGATTGCCACCGGTGGTAACGGTATGCCCTTCGCCAAATTCCGAGTCTTCGGACTGGTCCCACTCGGCGGGAAGAAGTTCTTCGGGCAGATCCTCTGTCTGGTCCTCATCGGATTGATGATGCTGCGGCAGAAGCTCGCTCCAGTCAGGGGCCTCGTCGACATGTTCGCCGTTCACGATGGTACCCATCGCGTCTTCGCCCTGGAACTGATGCACCGTCGCGCCTTCGACCTCGATGGTCTGCTGTACCTCTTCGACGAGGGCTTGAATGTGTTCAACCGACTGATAATTGGCGATATTCAGAGACGGGGCCGATACCGCGTGCAGCGACTCCGCAACCGCCGCCAAGGCGTCGCCCTGCGCCATCAAGGTTTCGACATCGCGGAACTCGGCCTGTCCAAGGGTATCATTGTCGCTTAGACGCAGAGTTTGCACGGTATAGGTCACGGCCGACCCGATCAGTTCGGGGATCAGTTGCGGTTGCAGAACTACGGTCTGAAATGAGATCGCCGGAAGCTGCACGTCGGGAATGAAATCATCGGCATTCGGCACCAGACCAAAACCCGGAACCGGGGCCGCCACGGACATCGCCTGCAAGGGTGCAGGGGCTATATCAGCCTGGGGCGCATCCGTTCTGAATGGCAGGGCATCATATTTCCCCGGATCCAGCTTCAACCCCACCTTGACCTTGATGACGGTCGCATCTTCAAGCTCTTCCAGTTCCGCCTTGCGCCTGAATGCGACAAATTCGTCATACTGATCCCGCCATCGGGCCTGTTCGCTGGTAAGTTCAAATGTTCCAATAAAATGAGCAATCGTTTCACTGATACTGTCGAGCGACATAACACTGTTCCTTTCCCCATCCCGGCCAGAAATTTCCGTTTTGGGTTAAGTTGGGCTGAGGCCGCACCATGCGGCCTCAGCATGTTTTTGCCGGAGATCGTGGGGGTTTAGCCGATCTTCGGCTGGGACACCGGCTTATACGTCGGTATCGTCGCTGGAGTAGGACGAAGTCATCGATCCACCAACCATGGTCGTATCGACCGAGTTGCCAAGCACGTTGGCACCCATGACGATCGACTGGTTGAAGGCCGTGGTGTCCACAACTGCGGCAGACGAAGCATAGGATTCACCCGATACGATGCCGTCACCAGCATTGTTCGAGCCCCAGACACCCGCGTTGCCACCGGTGCCACCTGCGCCCGAGTTCGCACCCGAAGCATCGCCACCAGTGACTATCCCACCAGCTGTGTGGCCGGTAGTCGCCCAACCGATTGCTTCACCGCTGGTGCCGCCCATACCGGCCCCGGCGCCGCCGCCGCCGCCAAAGCCTGAGGTCGCCGACCCGTCCGTCGAACCGGATGCATCAGAGGTGGCATCATTGTCCGAAGACGCGTCACCACCGTATCCGGCAATGGATTCGGCAAGACTGTCCGCCGAGCCATCTGTGTCTGCCTGCGCAAACACATCCACCAGACCACCGTCTCCGGCCGTGTTCATCGCATCGGCCGAACCGGTGCCCGAACCATCCGACGTCGCGCCTTGCTGGATCGCGCCGCCACCGCCGCCGAAACCATCGGCGGTCGAGGTGCCGGTTCCGGTGCCGCTGGCCGAGCCGTCGGTGTCGTTTGTGCCACCTGCTCCGCCATCGCCACTGGTGTTCTGCGAGTTGCTGGCCGACCCGTTCACGTCACCCGGAGACTGGGTGATGTTCGGACCGGTTGTCGCCTGATCGCCGACACCCTGCGCGCCGGCGTTTGCTCCGGCTGTACCGCCTGTCGCGCTACCGCCGGTGCCATCGCCACCCGAGCCGAAGCCGCCGGTGCCGTCGCCACCCGAGCCAAAGCCTCCGGTTCCGTCGCCGCCAGATCCAAACGCGCCGGTTCCGTCACCGCCAGTTCCCGGATTGCCGCCATTGGTGTCGCCACCGCCGTTGCCGGCACCGGCCTGACCTGCGTTCAGCCCGGACAGACCGTTTTGCTGGTTCAAAGCTGCAAGCGCTGCATCGACCTGACCGGAAGTGCCACCAGTGCCTTCAGCACCCGTGCCTGCACCGCCCGTGCCGTTGCCAGCATCACCGGTACCGCCCATGCCTTCTGCGCCGTTGCCCTGGGCCCCAGAGCCTTCGGCACCTGCGCCTTCGCCACCATCTGCATCAGCGCCGCTGCCTGCCAAGCTGCCAGCCAGACCCAGACCGACATTTCCGGCCGCCGCATCGTTGGCGTCGGTGTCGCTGCTGCTGCCATTGCCGGCCTGACCATCCGCATCCGCATCACCGTCGCCACCGGCTGCGCCTTGCGCGGACGAGTCGTTCGCGCCAAGACCCGCGCCAAGCGCCTCTGCGACCGAAGCATTGTTGCCACCGGAAGACTGGCCATCATTGTCGGCATTTGACAGGCCCAGCCCCAGACCCAGCCCAAACGAGCTTGCGTCTCCGCCTTCACCGCTGGTGCCGTCTGCGTCGGTGTCGGATGAACCTGTGTTGCTTGCTCCAGAGATGCTACCGGCGTCTCCGCCTTCGCCGCCACTGCTGCTGCCGTTGGACTCGGCACCCGACACACCGACACCCAGGCCGATGTTGGATGCTGAACCGGTCGAGCCGCCGTCACCACCAACGCCTGTACCATCCGCGTTGCCGGTCAGACCACCAAAGGCCAGCGCGTCAGCGCCATGGGTTTGGGCACTTGCCGCGCCGCCATCGGTGCTGCCACCGCTGCCAGAGTTGCCACCATCGGTTGAAGAGCCGATGCCCTCATGGGCCGTCGCGGTGCCACCATGAGCATTGCCGCTCTGGTCAAATTCGCCATCGTTGCGAACGGCGGCCGAGCCCAGATGGTCATTGTCGGACAAGTTTGCGACCTGGCTGCTGATCGAAGACATGTCATTGCCTTCACCGCTCAGGTCGATGTCCAGATTCAGGTCGTCGCCCGGGTCATAGTCCATATCGCCTGCAACGGTGATGACATCGCCCAGCTCAGCCGAACCTGACGCGTCAATATCGACAGTGTCATTGTCTTTCGGCAAGCCTTCTCCGTCGCCGAAGTCGATCGTGACCGAGTTGCTGTTCGAGTTGTCATTGTCGCCATTGCTTTGCGACTGACCCTGACCTTGATCTTGACCCTGGCCCTGATCCTGGCCTTGGGCTTGGTCTTGACCCTGACCATTTTCAACAGACGTCGCCTGAGCTTGCGCCTGGTCCTGACCCTGGCCCTGTTCGTTGTCGACATCATTGTCGACATCCGTCTCTTGCGACGTCAGGTCAGCATCAACATAGGCGTCATCCACATGGATATCTGCGTCGATTGGCGCGATGATCGTATCCACGTTCACCTCGTCAATATCGGTAATGCTGTTATGGGGTTGTTGACGTTTTGACATATCAATTTCCACTTATTAAGCGCACTGACCGTCACTCTTTCAAAAACGGTTACGGGCGCGGTTGAAACAAACAGCGCACTCGCGCAAAACCCGCGCGGATGCGTATTTCACAGTGAGATTGTCCTCCACCCTCCTTTCCCCGGCTTAGCCGGTCCTGCATCTGCTAAAGACGTTCGCGGAAATGCGCGATTCGCAGACGCGTTCGGATCTTTCGCCCCGTTAATTGGAGCCGTTCCATGGTTGCAGGAGGAAACCAGTCTGAATAGCTAGCCGGAAGCACTAGAACGGGTAATCACCTGATTCGGATTGATTATTTCCAAATCACGAACAATGCGCGACTTTTTCGGTTGCTGGTTTTTTAGCCAATCGCATATCGAGAAAACTCGTTAAATTGCCTCTACTTAAGCGGGTGAAACGCCCTCAATCCTAAACTTAAGTTCTAGAACTGTTTGCGCGTTAAGGACCGTGCAACCAGGAAATTTGCACTTTTCCCTATAGTCTGCACCGAAAGTGCGTTAATGTTCAGTTAATATTTTTCGAAGTGCCAGTTTGCTATTACGCCGCATAGCGGTGCAGGTTTTGACAAGGGGGGAATGATGAGCATTCCGTTTCGGGACAATGCTGCGCAAAACCAATTTGGTTTTGACGAATTCTCGGTAAATTTTATTGGTAAAGAGCTTTTCTACTCGGACCAGACCCTGACGGGTGTTGAAACAGAGTTTGGTGTCACCACACACCGCTACGATTCAATCTCAGCCCTGCCGACATATGGCGACCCTACCACCGGCCCCGGTAGGATCGTGATCGTCGATCAGATGATTCTGGAAGATCTTCTGGCCCGTCCCAGACATTATCGCGATTGCGTGGGCAGCGGCAGCTTGGCCTACGCGTATCGAAAAGAGGAATCCGCCCGCATTCTGTTTGAGCAATGGGACCGGACTCGCCATGGAGATATCGGTTTTCTGCCAATGAATGTCGGTCCCGATGTCTGGCGCGCGATCCTTCGATTGTTGCTGCATGAGGAACTATACCTGCCCGGCTTTCTTGCAGACAGCGTCTCCAACTTGCAAAGCCCACCCAAGCAGCACGCAGGCTCTAGGCCTGCCGCGCCTGAGCCGCACCCGCTTTATTCCAAACTGACCCGGAGGGAAAAGCAGGTCCTGCAACAGGTATCAAAAGGGCACAGTAACAAGATCATCGCGGCCAATCTTGGTATAACTGAACACACGGTTAAGTTGCACATGCACAATGTCGCCGGAAAGATCGGCGTCAGCAACAGAACCGCCGCCGCACAGTTCTTTTTCGAAGTCGCCCCGGACGAAGCCCATGAACTTGCCAGCGACTGAGGATTTCGAAACCCGCTTTGACCGTCTTATCCTTTTGGTCGGCAAGCTGAACTATATGTGGACCAATACAGAAAGCCTGCTGATCCACCTGATCGCCGGGCTGAGCGGAACCAACAAGGATGTCGCGGTCATCATTTTTCTGACCCTCAACACCACCCGTGCACGCATTGATCTGGTGGAACGGCTGGCAAAGATGGACGGTCGCCCCCCCGATCTGAGGGATGCGATTCTCGAGCACACCCAGCGCTTGTCGAAACTTTCGGGCATTCGCAACAAGTACAATCACTGCATCTATTCCTTCGACCCTGACAGTGGAAATCCCAAGACGATTCTTATGCGGATTTCAGACCGGAAAACCGACATCAAGCTGGGACGCGAAGACACCGTTGACGCCGCAGCGCTGACCGAGATTGAAAGCGTAGTGAAAAAACTCTCGGACGCCAACCGCGATATCTGGCAGTTGATCACAAGGTTAGGCTTTCCGGTCTAAAGGCGACGTGGTGCGGGTGGTCAGGTTTAACAGAACATAAACAGGCCATTTCCTTCACGTTCACCTGACTTGATCTATAGTGGCGAGTGTCGCTTTAACTGCGACATTATCTTGCTACCCGATCAGGGTCTTTCGATGTTCAACTATGTTCTGACAACTTCTACCACTTTGATATGGGTCGCAACCGGGCTGCTTGTAGGCTTCCTTTTTATCTAGCCCCCCAGTGCGCGCCTAACTTGAGCCTGAGAACAGAAGCCTTGAATGGCTTTGTTGCGTAGAGGTTGTGTAAGCAGTGAACAGGCACGCCGTCACGGGCAACTGACACCGCGTAGCGATTCTACCAAAAGCAACGACTGTGGAACGGGTTGCACGCCAAACAACATCGGCTGTGAAATACCTGGTGCGGGCGGTGGGACTCGAACCCACACGGGCATAAGCCCTTCAGATTTTAAGTCTGATATGTCTACCATTCCATCACGCCCGCACGGCGTATTCCGCCCCCAATTAGGCTGAGGAAATCACTAAGCGGATAACGCTGCAAACACAATCCGTTTCAACGACAACCACTTGAATTCTGATTCACGGAGGGCTGACAACCGGAGCGATCGTTGCCAATCGTCAAAGGCTGGTTAAAATTCGCACGCAAGGATTACACATAAATTGCCAATCTCTAGGACGGGGACCACCCTTAAGGGATATCATTTTCGATTTTCGGGCAAGTTACGAGTGCAGAACAAAAGTCCTTTCCAGACTGGATCGCTGGCATCGAACATCGCGCCAAGAGGCCTCCAGCCTGGCACCCCAACTTCGCACAAATACAATCTGGCAACGCCTCGCCTATCCCGGAGCCTTCGTCGGGGCGTTCTTTCTGGGGGTATTCGCTGTCTTCCTGACACGCTACATTCAATACCACATGGTAGGCGTGCCCGACGCTGGTGACACGAACTTTCCAGGCATCATCGGTATCGGCGTGGCCAGCATGGCGGGTTTCTTTATCTCACTGTGCCTCACAGACAAACAAAAGGAATTCGCTAGTGCCAGCACGGCAGGCGTAATCACGACCACACTCACCTTCCCAAATCTGGTCTGGGAAAACGACATCGGATGGGTATTCGATATGGGCTCGAAGCCGTTTTTCTCCACGTTGCATACTAATGACTGACCCAAGTCCAGTTTTGACTCCCAGTTTTCTTAGTTCAATTGGTCGAAAACATCTTGTGGATACCTACTGGAGTGCCAACTCACAGACAAACCCGTTGACTATCTGCTGCTTCCAATAGCGCCGCTGTAACTGCGTCGATCATTTTGGTGTGAGGCGATGCCGTCATACTTACTAAGCCAACAATGCGTTCTGGTCCCTTCTGTTCAAGGGGAATCCTTTTGAGCCGCAGATGGTCATATGTCGTTAAACGGTTGTCTGGTATGATTGACACGCCAAGTTCAGCGGCCACCATACTTGAGATTGCTTCAAGACTCTCAAGCTCCATCGCGTCTTTGACTTTAATGCCCTTTCTTTGCAGCCAAGTCTCGATTTGCCTTCCTACAACCGCATCACGCGTAAAGCGAATAAACGGTGACGCACCAAGCAATTCTCTCGAAGGTAAATCTGGGGTGTTTTCCGAGACAAGCAGGACCAATTTTTCAGATACAATTTCTGAGAATTCCAATGTGTTTGGCAGAACATCTGGTCGGGAAATGATCGCCGCTTGAATCTGCCCGCGGTCCAACTGTAGCAAAAGCTGATTGGTCAAACCTGGAACAATCCGTACAAGGATGTCCGGATGCACGGACTTTAGCCTCGCCAACGCAGTTGGCACTAATCCAGTCAGGGTCGTTGGAACGGCCCCCAAAGTTATTTCACCAGAGAGTTCGTTGTTCGACTTCACCCTTTCCGCCAAACCGTCATATGCGGCCACCACCGCAGCAGCCTCTCCGACGAACGTTAGCCCGGTATGAGTAAGTTTGGGCGACTTGGATGATCGGTCAAATAGTTCGAGCCCCAACGCGACCTCCAGATTCCGCATCTGGTGACTGACCGCCGACGGAGTTAGATGCTCCGCCTCAGACGCGGCACGGAAGCTACCATGTCGATGAACTGCGATTAGAGTTCGCAGTGCCCGAATACTCATCCCGATAACCTCGCTAGCGCTAAAACCGTGTTCATTATGTGAAAATTTTTTCACTTATTAGTCAAAGATTTTTCGTTTTTGTTCATTTTTGTTGATGTGTACCATGCACACAGCACGCCTTATGAAACCAAACCCAGAGGTGCTTATGGTTGCTCCCAAATCCAACGCCTATACTTCCATCGTCGCCAAACCCTTCGCTCCAAACCTCGGGGCTGAGATCTACGGAGTCGACCTAAGCCGGCCTGTGCCTGACGACCAGTTTGCAGAGATCTGCGACGCTTTTCACACCTACCAGGTGCTGTTCTTCAAAGAGCAGAAGGAAATACCACCTGCGCAGCACATTGAATTTGGGAAACGCTTTGGGCCGCTTCACGCACACCCCGCAGCCCCAACGATGGACGGGTATCCGGAGATTTTCGAAATACATGCAACTAAGAATTCCAAGGTAGCAAACGGTGAGTTCTGGCACTCTGACGTCTCTTGCGATGAGACACCGCCCCTTGGAACTATGCTGCAAATCCATATCGCCCCTCCTTGTGGCGGGGACACTATGTTCAGTGATATGTATGCGGCCTACGATGATCTTTCGGAACCGATAAAAGATATGATCAACGGGTTATCTGCACTTCATAGTTCCGAGCATATCTACAAAGGCCGCTATAGCGACCGGGGGCAAAAAGACAGCGAAATTGACTGTCCCGAAGCAGTTCATCCGATCGTTAGGACTCATCCGGAAACGGGCCGAAAGTCGCTGTTTGTGAATCGAACATTTACAACAAAGATTTTGGGCTTGTCGGAAAAGGAAAGCGACGCGATCCTCAACATGCTTTTCGAGCATGCGGAACAGATCAACTATCAAATCCGGTTCAGGTGGTCACTTAACGACATGGCCTTTTGGGACAACCGGTGCTGTATGCATCGTGCGATCTGGGACTATTGGCCCGCTGAGAGAAAAGGGCGACGTGTGACCGTGAAAGGCGATAGGCCTGTCTAGCCTCGACCGAACCGAATTGCTGGATCAAAGAAACCGAATCTTTAGGAGCGATAAGTGCGAGCTGCAGTCGTAAGAAAGTTTTGTGAAGATCTTGCGATTGAGACCGTCCCGGATCCAACCTGCCCAGACAATGGAGTGGTCCTGGAGGTCGCAGCCTGTGGAGTATGCCGCTCGGATTACCATGGATGGTCTGGCGCGCACCCCAAAGTTCAAAATGGCTCCATCTTAGGGCACGAATATTGTGGAACTGTGGTAGAGGCAGGGCCTCAAGCGAAGCACAGTGTTGGTGACCGCCTCATAGCGCCATTCATCTTGGGTTGCGGCAGCTGCAACGCTTGTCAAACAGGCGTATCAAACACTTGTGCTAACCAAATCGTTCCAGGATTTGGAACGCCAGGTGCCTACGCAGAATATGTCGCTGTGCCGTTTGACCATAACTTAGTTCACTTGCCAGAAACGCTCTCTCCTTCCTTGGCGGCAGGGCTCGGGTGTCGTGTAACCACTGCTTGGCATGCTTTGACAGACCGTGCAGATGTCGCAGCTGGTGAATGGGTGGCTGTCCACGGTACAGGAGGTATTGGCTTGTCCGTTCTTCTATTGGCAAAAATGCTTGGATGCCGAGTTGTCGTAGTGGATGTGGTTGAAGAGAAACTTGAGCATGCAAAGCTCAACGGCGCAGACGCTACAGTAAATGCCAGCAAAGAAGACGCCGCAGCAGCGATCCTAGATATCACGGATGGAGGAGCACAGGTTTCCATAGAAGCGCTGGGGATCGAAACAACGACGAACGCATCCTTAGAGTGTCTCGCCATACTTGGTCGACACGTGCAAATTGGTATGCCTTCGGGCGACGGCCAGATGCAGGTAAACATGCGTGCAATCTATTCCAAACAACTCTCGTTTTTTGGCACTCGTGGTATGCCTTCGTGGAAATACCCACGCCTTCTAGGAATGATCGAGCGTGGCGAAGTAGATATCCAGCCAATGGTCGCCAGAGAGGTCCGATTGGAAGAGGCCAGCAATGAACTTCGCGCAATGAATGGACCAACTTCCCCAGGAACCGCTGTTATCACAAGGTTTCAGCCGTGATCAGCGCAAACGCCTGATAGGTATTTATTCAGTCATTCTCTCTGTCATCGTGCGCCCCTTCGCAAATTCAGATACTCACGCAAACTGGCTGTTCAGGGTAATGCAATGAGCGCCTGCTTTGGGCTCGGTGCAGACGTTCAGCAGAATTCAGTGAGCGTCCGCTGTGCGGACGAAGTCGCCATTGTCCGCCTGGGGACAAAGGTCCGCTTTGGGGAGACGCGCCCAGAGAAACCCAGTCAGAAGCGAAAGCAATACAGCCAAAGTTGTCAGGGCCGATTTAACAATTGTGGCTGTACTGGCGGCATACACCAGTGCACTTGATACCTCTGGCCAACTCCAAATCATGGCCGCGATTCCAATGTTTTCGAAATAGTCGAACAAGGCGCAGCCAACCGAGAGAATTATGCCAGAGCGAACAAGCTTGCTGTCGGGCATACGTCGCCCGAACCAGCTAAACGTGGTTATCAAAGTCAGCGCGAGCATAGCCGGGTAAAATGTATCTAGAGAGAGCTGGTAACTAAGATAATACTCGCGCCCTTCCGCTCTTAAGGCTTCAAGAAGCGACGCGGCGTCTTTGGGATTGTAGCCGAGCGGACGCATGTCGAATGGGACGTGCCCCGAGACAGCTTCGATGTGAGCAAGCGTGACGCTGATCATCAGCACGTAGATGACTAAAGCAGTCAACCCGCAGCCAACGGCGGCAAAACCGATGTACCTTGAAAGAATTGTGTGAATCATTTTGGGAACTCCTTGATCTGTGCCAAGTTGCCCTTGGGTGAAGCCACACGCATTATCATTTGATAAGGCAAACCAAGATGGATCTACGGAAATTTCTCGCACAGTCTCCTGACCTGCCTGATATGAGTTTTGCAGACGGTTTTGCGTCTCAGTGGAGAAGTAAGCGTTTGAACAAAGGCGCGCGCCTTGCCCACCAAGAACAACCTGAATCAGATGAGTTCATTCTTTTGGATGGGTGCCTAGCCAGCAGCATTTGTGACCAAGAAGGCAAGGAAGTATGCGTTGGGCTCCATGTAGGTCCTTGCGTTGTCACGCCGAATATCGCGCGAACGCGGGATGGAGTGTCCCTTGTGTCCATCGAGGCAACCAAAGACGCTTCGCTTTATTGGATCAATACTGATCGGCTTACAAACCTGATGATTGAGTCTGAACCAATCCGAAACTGGGCAAATGGTATTCTACGAGACGCATTGAGTGAAAAGGCGGAACGCGAATGGTGTCTCGCCGCTCTTGGCGGGGCGGAGCGGCTGAACTGGTTCCGCCAAGCCTTCCCCAGCTATGAAGACATTTTCTCTCATTCGTTGATAGCATCCTTTTTGGGGATCACGCCCGTTACGATGAGCCGTCTACGCGCTAGGTAGAGAGCAAAAAGAAGGGCGGAACTCACGATTTGGAAATTCCAACCGACGCCCACGGAAACTTAACTCGTCAATTCGGCTGAACTTTCGGGACTATCAGAGGCGACATACATTCAAATAACCGACTTTCCTTGAGCCCGCGTAAGCGGGTGAAGGTTGTTGATATCTGGAAAATAGATAGGGGCGCGAACAATACCGGTGTAGGCAAAAAACTTGCTACAGCACTGCAAAGAGCCAATCAGGAACAAAGAAGGTTCGACAACTTCTCGGCTCCTCCATTCAGGACAGGAAGGAATTCGAGCAACCCTTGCAGCTCATGACGTTGCGTTGGGGCATGAACCGACAAAGTGGCGACCAACCTGCCCGTCTCGTCCTGAATTGGCACGGCAACCGCGGTCATGCCGGACATGAATTCTTCGTCATCAGTCGAATAATTTCTGGCAGAAATCCGGTTCATTTCGGCCCGCAATGCCTCCGGTTCGGTCAGTGTATGCGGCGTCTGGGCGTCCAGCCTACCAGCGGCCAGATAACCGTCCAGAACTTGTTGCCTAAGCGTCGACAAATACATCTTGCCGCTAGCCGTGCAGTGAAACGGCACTTGCGTCCCGATCGGCAACTGAATGCGCAAAGGCCACTTCGTTTCGACCCGGTCAAGATAAATCATCCCTTCGCGGTCGGGGATCGCCAGGTTGCACGTTTCGCCGATCTCATCCGCCACGCTGCGCAAAATCGCAAGTCGCGCGGTACGAAGATGTTCCGATGACACTGTATTCACGGAAAGCTGACGCAGGCGAGGCCCCGGTCCGAAAGACCGCCCATCCAGATCGCGCTGCAGAAACCCTTCGGCTTCGGCGGTTTGCAGCAGGCGATGGATCGTCGGTTTTGCCAAGCCCAGAGTTTCGATTAAATCCGATGGCTTCACCGCGACCCCACGCCGGGCGATTTCCTCAAGGATCACCAATAGGCGCAGGTTTGTCGGTATTTGAGTTTCTTTTTCGGGTGCATCAGTATAGGCCATCCCGGTACATTCTAGTTGTTTGGCAGCAGGATCAAGGCCAGATCAGGTACCAGTGACACCAGTATCCAAACTGATAGCAAAGCGACTAGATACGGCACCGTGTAACGCAACAATCTGAAATAGGGCACGCCGGTCACGCCGGACGCCACGTACAAGTTCAATCCATAGGGCGGGGTGATGAAACCGATGGATGCCCCAACCAGAAAGATCACCGAGAAATGGATTGGATCGACGCCAACAGACGCTGCTATGGGGGCCAGGATCGGCGCAAGAATGATCGTGACAGGTAGGCTTTCCAACACCATGCCGGAAAAGAATACGATCACCATCGAGGTAAACAACACGGCGTGGTACCCGCCCATTGAGGTGACAAAATCACCGATCGTCTGCTGCGCCCCCAGCAACGACAGGATTTGCTGCATCACGACAGACACTGCAATCAGCGGTGCAAGGATACCAGTGATCTGCGCAGATCGGATCACGATCGAGGGGATCTCGGGGATGGTAAAGCCTTCAACTACGAACATCTCGGCATAGGTTTTCTCAGTCGGCGGAATATTGTTGCGCGCGCCCATGATGCGGTTAATCGGATAACTGACCAGCCCGGCAATCACACAGAATCCGACAGTCACGCCGGCGGCTTCGGTGGGTGAAAACTTGCCGGTGTAGATGCCCCACAGTACTAGGCCGATGGCAAAGAACCCAAGCCATGCGCCAAAGGCGGTTTTCAGGATGCGGTTAAGTTGCAACGGGATCAGATAGCCCCAACCGTTGATGCGGCAGATGATCCAACAGGCCAGTTGCATGCCCATCACCATCAGCGCGCCGGGCAGAATGCCGGCCACGAACAGCTCGGAGATTGGCAGGTTCATCAGGAACCCGTAGACGATGAAAATAATCGACGGCGGTATGATGATGCCGACCGTACCACCCGCCGCAGCGGTTGCGGCACTAAAGCGCTCGTCATAACCGCCCTTGACCATTTCCGGGTGCAGCATCGACCCGATCGTCGCGGTGGTGGCCGAGTTTGAGCCGGAAATCGCCGCGAACAACCCGCACGCCCCCAGCGAGGCCATCGCGAGCCCGCCGCGTATCCAGCCCAGACAGGCATAGGCAAAGTCGCTTAGCCGGCGCGCAATACCGGATTTGTTGATCAGGTCACCGGTCAGAATGAATAATGGCATCGCCAACAGGGCGAAGCCCTTGTTGAACACGTTCAAGAGTTCCGCTCCCATATTGTCCAGCGTCAGGCCAAGGACAAAAGAACAGCCGATCACCCAATAGCTGATGACCAGCAGAACCGGCACGCCCAGCATGAACAGAAAAGTGACCCCTATCGAGATCAGAGTTACCCAGGTTCCGTCCGCCATCAGTCCGATCCTATCACCGCCTGCTGAAGCAGTGGCTTACCTGTTTTCCAGTTGTCAAAATCATCTACCAGGTTCTGAAACACCCGCCCAACCATTAGGAAGAACGACAGCGGCGCGGCCAGAAGGAACCACCATTGCATGATGTTGTCGGTTCCGAGCACGATCTGAAAATTCGAAGCCGAAAGCGCCACCAGACGTGTCGTTGTCACGATAACAATGACTGCGAAAATGAACCAAAGAACAGCGTCCAATATCAGACAGGCCAGCTGCGCGCCGCGCGGCATCCCCGTGCGAAATTCAGTAAAGCTCAGATGTGTACGCAGGCGCACGTTGTAAGACGCGCCAAACCAGGCCATCACCATGAACAACAACGGCGGGATGGTCGTCGACCACGGTTCCTGATCGTTGAACACAAACCTGTCAATAACACCCCAAAAGATGATCAGCGCGATGGCCAGATAGGAGTACACCATGACCGAGCGTTCAAGCTGGCGCTCGATGAACGGTACTTTTCGGTAGATCATCATGATTAGCAAACCGCCGAGCGCGGCGACCACCGTTCCGACTACCCAAGCCGCGTCAGACCGCAGTGCGGTTTGAATCTCGAATGAATCCCGGCTGAGTAAGGCGCTGAAAATTGCCCCAATATCTGCCCACAGCGACATGAACCCCGTCCTCCCAGTCGGTGTTTAGTGGAACCGGCCCGCGAAAGGACCGGTTCGTTCAGTTTAATCAGGCAGTGCCCATCCACCAACGGCGGGGTTCGACATTCTCAGGCAGCATATCCGCCGGAATCTCGCGCGCGATGTCGTAGATTTCCTGATAGGTATCGATGCCACCTGCCCAGTTGTTCAGACGCTCACGCCATTGCGCCCAGGGTTCAGGGTTGTAGTTCGGCGCACACATTTCTTCGGCCAATTTGATCTGATCATCAGCCAAGAACGCGGCCCGTACACCGTTTTCGGCAAAGATCGTGTTCGGCAGTTGCGGGTCCGAGAAGCCCACGGTGTTCAGCAACGCAGCCTCGTTCGCACCTTGAATGAGCGCTTGTGTGAAGTACGAGGATTCCATGACGGCATCCTGAAGCTCTCCGCTCAGGCTGTCGAACACTTTTGCTGACATCGAGGTGTGTTCGGTACCACAGAAGAACTTGAGGTTCACCGACTGCGACACAACTGGGGCCATGTTGGCATAAGCCACGGCAGAGGCCCAAGTCTCAGCCCCATCGATCAGACCAGTTTTCAACGCATCCAACGTCTCTTCCCACGCGACAGGCACTGGGTTCAGGTTCAGCAGCTGCATTGCGATCCGACCAAGTTGTGTGCCGGTCACGCGGTTCTTAGTACCGAACAACTCTTCCAGCTTTGTAACAGTTGGTTTGTCTGCAAAGTTAGAACCCATCTGAAGGCCACGCAGTTCACAATGGGTGAACAAGAACTTCAGCCCATGGCGCTTCTCAAGGGGGTCTCGTAAGATGCGCTGACTGGCGGGGCTGTAAAAGAAATGATACTGCGCTGCGCGGCTGGGGAACATATAGGCATAGTCCAACACGTTCAAATACGGCGCGCCGCCTGCCGAGTTTTGGGTTGAAGCGGCATAGATGTCGACGATTCCCTGCTGAGTCTTCTCGACGCAGCTCAGCTGACCGCAGATCTGGTTGTCGCCGATGAACTCGATGCGAATCTCACCGTCTGTACGCTCTTCGAGGTCGCGCGCGAACTCGATGGCACCGGCCCGTTCGATCAAAAGGTTGCGGGTATTGAAGCCGGCCGCACCGAATTTCAGCGTGTGTTTGGGCTCCTTCGAGAACCTCTTTTCATAATTTGACTCAGCGGCTTGCGCCAGATTGGCGAGGCTCATCGCGCCGCCAAACCCACCAGCTGCCAGCAGAGTCGAGCTCATGCCATAGCGCCCTGCCACACGGAAGAAATCCCGCCGTGAAATGCCACTCAGTTTCCGTCCGATCTCCATTGCTATCCTCCCGTTTCGCAATTATTGAGACGTTTTGTATCAAAAAATGCTAGTATAGTTCTGGCAATTTGCATAGAGTTTTTTGACGACTTTGGGAGGAGACGGTCATGGAAGTGGATTATGCGGTTGTCGGGGCGGGGTCTTCTGGCTGTGTCGTTGCCAACCGCCTAAGCGCTGATCCCAACACCAAAGTCGCCCTGCTTGAAGCGGGCGGGCCAGATACGAACCCGTGGATTCACATCCCTGTTGGGTATTTCAAAACCATGCACAACCCGTCGGTCGACTGGTGCTACCGCACCGAACCCGACCCAGGGTTGAACGGTCGTTCCATCGACTGGCCGCGCGGCAAAGTACTGGGTGGATCATCCTCGCTAAACGGTCTCCTTTATGTACGCGGACAAAAAGAGGACTACGACCGCTGGCGCCAGATGGGCAATGTCGGCTGGGGATGGGAAGATGTGCTGCCCCTATTCAAACGCAGCGAAGATCAGGAACGCGGCGAGGATGCCTTTCACGGCACAGGCGGCCCGCTGTCAGTATCGAATATGCGTATACAACGTCCGATCTGCGACGCCTGGGTCGCCGCTGCGCAATCCGCGGGCTATCCGTTCAACCCGGACTACAACGGTGCGGAACAAGAAGGCGTCGGGTATTTTCAACTGACGACGCGCAACGGTCGCAGGTGCAGCGCTGCGGTGGCTTATCTCAAGCCGGTCCGCGACCGCACCAATCTGAATATCATCACCCACGCTATGGTGTCGCACGTCACATTTAACGGCAAAAAAGCGACCGGACTGGAATATCGCGACCGATCTGGAGCTGTGCAGGAAATCACCGTTCGTCGCGAGATCATTCTGTCCGGCGGAGCAATCAACTCGCCGCAGATATTGATGCTATCGGGCATTGGTGATCCCGATCATTTGAAGGATAACGGGATTGAGCCGATCCACGCGTTGCCTCGCGTTGGCAAAGGTTTGCAGGATCACCTGCAGGCGCGACTTGTATTCAAATGCAACGAGCCCACGCTGAATGACGAAGTGCGTAGCCTGTTCAATCAGGCCCGGATTGCGCTAAAATATGCGTTATTCCGCGCAGGTCCCATGACCATGGCCGCTAGCCTTGCCACCGGGTTTCTGAAAACGCGCCCCGAATTGCAAACGCCCGATATCCAGTTCCACGTCCAGCCGTGGTCGGCGGACAGTCCTGGCGAGGGGGTACACCCGTTTTCTGCCTTTACCATGTCGGTTTGCCAATTGCGCCCGGAAAGCCGGGGAGAGTTGCTCTTGAATGGGCCCGATCCGTCTGAATATGTCAAAATCGTCCCGAATTACCTGTCTACGGAAACCGACTGCCGGACGATCGTGGACGGTGTGAACATCGCTCGAAAGATTGCACGACATAACCCGTTAGCGTCAAAAATCTCGGAAGAGTTCCGGCCTGACGCGCAGCTATCCTGCGATGATTACGAAGGCACACTGGACTGGGCACGGTCGAATTCTGTTTCGATTTACCATCCGACGGGCACTTGCGCGATGGGCGCGTCGGGCGATGCAGTCGTAGACCCCAAACTGAAAGTCAACGGAATAGAAAATCTGCGGGTCGCTGATTGCTCGATCATGCCAGAAATCGTCAGCGGAAACACCAACGCACCTGCGATCATGATCGGTGAAAAGGCGAGCGATTTAATACTTGCGGATGCCTGACCACTCGGCACGTGCGATCACTTCGGACAGGAGCACGGCGACAGCGGGCGGCCCCAACCGAAGCAACTTGGCTGCGCGTCTCAAAGATGTCCGACTGAAAAAGGGATACACTCTAAAGGCTTTGGCCAAGGCATTGGGCGTCGAACACCACACTATGATCAACCAAATGGAACTTGGCAATGTGGCAGTACCTTCGAACCTATGGGTAACACTTGACGAACCTCTCAATTTGGATCGCTATATCTGGGTGCGTCTTTGAACCCAAGAATAACATCCCGACATGCATTGGTCGCTCTTGGCAACCTGAGCAGCCGGGAAGTAGCGAACTTCTTGGATGCCTTGCATAAGGGACAACTGAATAACTTGCTGAACCAGCAGAACCAACAACCCAAACCAAAATCCACACCTGAAGACCTGACCTCTGCATGCCCAGCGCAAAGCGGATGGATTTAGCGTGCCCAAGTTCGGATGCGCTGGACCTTCTTGGTGTCTAAAGAAAGAGCCCAATGAATATCTTCAAACCAATGGCAGCCCGTACTTCGACAAGTTCATGATCGGCGGGAAAGAGTACAAGGCCAGTACCAAGCGCAAAGACTAGGCTGTTGCTAAACGCGTCATGCCGGCGGAATACAACAAGGTCATGGACATTCGCTAACATGGCGAGAAGCCGGAGATAACGCTCCGAGACGCCTCCGCGCTCACGGTGGCCAGTGTCCAAAGCCGGATCAAAGACAGCTACCAATACAACATGCACCAAATGCTAGGGCTGACCAAGGTCTTCCACGGCCACTGGTCGCTTGATCCGGACCGTCCTCTTTCTCCTTGGACCGGTGGCGACGTGGATCACCTAAGGATGGCACGTCGGGCAGAAGGTATGACGGCAAACACGACTAAAGTCGAACTTCGCTTTCTCAAGCGAGTGAACAACTTTTGCAAAAAGAAGAACAAGGTGAACCCTGATCTGGATACTAAATTCGACCGTGGCTTAGTGAAATGCCAAGTTTTTTCTGAAACCAAAGAAAATGCCATTCTCCAGTTTCCCAACGCCAAGGCATCTGAGGGAAGCGCTGCATATCAGAAGGCGGCCGATCTGTTCAACTACCTAAAAAAATAAAGGTTTAAGGCTGATTGAAGCCATTCCGGTCGAGTAGGCAGATATTGATCTGGAAAACAGAGTGATCGTCAACCGGGGCCACAAAACCAAGAAGTCCGTGTTTGTCCCAATCAGCGACCGGCTTTACGACGTTTTTTGATAAGGCTCCGTGAACAGCCAAAGCCTTTCTTCTCAATTGACCGGGCCGTCAAACACCAGCGGCAAGTCTAACGGACAACTACGTTTCCAGTAGCTGTGTGTTGGCGGAGAAAGGAGCGGCAAAAATTCACTCCTGCAGGGATACCTATACAACTCGGATGCTGAACAAAGGTATGCGACCTGAGGAAGTGTCTCATCTCTTAGGTCACTCGACTGTCACTCCGACACAAAAAAACGCCAAGTTCGCGAATCTGACCACGTCAGACAAAGCGCGCGAGTTGCTAAACGCAGCCTAAGGCAAAACCGAAAGCGTCCCAAATTCATACCCATTCTGGACTTACTGCACTGGGTCAAATCACCCTGATAGGTGTTAAGACTCAGTTTTTTAAGGAATTTTCTGGTGCCGCACACGGAATACACAAACCAAAGTAAATATCTATTTTTAAAGTATAAAACATCAACACCTACCATACGATACCCCGAATAGTACCCCCATTGGCAAAATTGCCTCGCCTGCACTTGAAGTGTACTTGCGACGACGATTCACCATTTAGAGGTCAATTTTGACCTCGAACAAAGCTACGCTCTCAAAAAAATAGTCGTTCGTATGACACGAGCTTTGGGATCAACCTGGCAACGAGCCAGCTTAATAGGTTTGAACATTGAAGTCTGTAATCTGATCATTCGCAGATGCATGCTTTAGTGACCGCTGTGCGAACAAAGCAGTCATTCGTAGAATCTCTAAAGACGAAGATGCAAATGCGTGATAGCTCCAGATAATGGCCACGACATCTGCGCGAAATCGAACGCCCATCCCTTACGCATTTGCGGTTATTGGTGTTCTTTTTGCTTCAATCTGTTTCGGGCTGGTTCCCTACTTTAGCCGCAGTCTGACCGATCAGGGCGTTGCACCCTATGCGGTCGCATTCTACCGATACATTGTTGCGGCTCTTCTTCTGCTTCCTATTCTCATCTTGCACCGAAAAGAATGGCGAGAGATCACTTGGGGCCTTTCAGCTGGAGCCGTAATGGGGCTTGGTTGGATCGGATATGTAACGGCGCTGGAAAAGCTGCCCGCATCGACAGTGGGTGTGCTTTACATGACCTATCCAGTGTTCACCTTAGTTATTGCTTGGGCTCTGTTTGGCGATGCACCCACGCGACGCGCCATGTTGGCCGCTGGTCTGATTGTGGTTGCAGCTTTCATTGCTGGCTCGCCCGCGTCAGTGGCTGCGGAGCATCTACCAACGCTGCTGCTCTCCCTTGCCGCCCCATTTGGGTTTGGCTTCGGAATTTGCGTTCTGGTCCATAGGTTGTCACGGATTGCGCCTTTGGCACGTATCGCGTCAGTTTCTCTTGGGTCTGTACTGGGCCTCGCACCGCTCATCCTTGGTGCTGAGGTTGGAGAACTTCTCCCAAGGGAACAATCCGATTGGCTTTTCATTGTTGGTATTGGTCTGGTTACCGCCTTCGTGCCCCAGCTTATCTACACGATATGCTCACCTGTTATTGGGGCTCCCCAAACGGCGGTCGTCGGAAGCATCGAATTGCCCACGATGTTTGCCGTGGGATATCTTGCCTTTGGCGAAGCCATCTCTTTACCTCAAGCTTTGGCATGTGCCTTAGTGCTGGGCGCAATCGCGATCACAAGAAGTAGAAAGACGCGCACCGTATCTACCGTGCTCGCAAAATCACCGAAGCGGTAGTACTGGGCTCAAGGAAGACGTTGGTCTAAATTTCGCGAACGACCACCATGCGGGGAAAACAAGCTTTGATTGAAGATTTTGAAGATTGCGGACTCTACGCGGTTGTGGCGAAATTCAGATACCTACAACTTGGTCCTTGAGGCTATATAGAATGTATAAGACCTCTTCTTGTTCCCGTTGGCCGACGTCGTTGGCCTTTAGGGCATTCATGGCGTCGTCCAGAACTGCGACAAACTCATCTCCGCTGATGTTCATGTGCCGATGCGTAGCAACCATATCCTTGCCCGTATAGATCTCAGGCCCGCCAGAACCAGTTATGAAGAAGTCTCCTGCCATTTGTTTGAGGTGCTCCATCTCAGTTCCCGCAAATCGTGCAGCGACAACTGGGTTTTTAGAGTGATTTTCCACCAGAACGTCGACTATTCGCCGAATACCATCCGTTCCTCCCAGACGTTCATATAGCGTCTTTGACATGGTGCCCCCCGTGTCTGGCTCACCTCAAACCTCGATCTCTTGCGAATGCTAGCATGCCGCACTGATTGGCGCCAAATCTATAGCATTTAGGCGATTTTTTTCATCGGAATCCATCACCAAATGCGATGTCTTTTTTGAGCTCACAACCGACGAACGCCGTTACCTGAAGCAACGTCCGTTTTTTGGTTAGTCGGATTTGACCGGCCCATTTTGATTGTAAGCGCATCATTGGCCTGAGACCCATCAGGATGGTTGTTTCATGCGCTGCAAATTCATTTCTTCTCGAAACGGTAAACGCCATCCCAAGCGGCCGGTGGTTTAAACGCGAAACGGCTGCAACGTTCGATAAAGACATCTACAACATGCTTGTTAGTTGCAATTTCTCGATGCGTCTGGAGGGCTTCTAATGCATCGGCCCATTTTCCAGACTGATACAAGTCATAGCATACACGCCATTCTTCGAGTTCGCGTTTCTTGGCTACGCTTGCCAGAAAGCCACTCTCATCATCTTTTTCCGCGATTAGTTCAAAGATACGACTAGGAAAACTAGTTCCGGCAGGCACAACATGGTCAACTTCGCGCAGCAAAAACATGCTCTCGACATGAACGGCCACATCTGACGACACGAGAATCCTTGTACCGTAAACTTTGTTCAACCCCTCCAGTCTGGAAGCAAAATTTACGGCAGCACCCAGTGCTGTGTATTGCAATCTCGAAAGAGACCCAACGTTGCCGACAACTACGCGACCTGTGTGTAGGCCGAAACGTGTTTGCAACGGACGCAACGGTAACGCTCCATTATCAGAATTGAGACTCGCCTCAGCCTGCAAACACGCCAAAGCTGCTCGGCAAGCGTGAACAGGGTGATCAGCATCATCTAGCGGAGCGTTCCATAGAGCCATAATGGCATCTCCAATGTACTTATCCACTGTACCCTGATTACCAGATATCTCTTTTTCCATTGCTTCGAAATACTCGGACAAAGCAGGCATCAGAACTTCTGGTTCAAGTCCCTCGGTCTGGCGCGTAAACCCTTTAAGGTCGGCGAACATCAGGGTAACGTCGCGCGACTCTCCCCCAACGCTAATTCTCTCTGCTTTTGAAAGGATAGAGCGCACCAGCTCCTTTGGTACGAACGCACCGAAACTCGACACTCCAGCTTTCATACTTGCAATCGCTGTTTCGAGTTCGGCAACTTCCTGAATATTTGATTTCAGGTTCAAGTCCTCACTTAGTTCAAAGTTACTGACTTTTCTTGCTTCAGCTGCCACGCGCACAAGATTTTTGCTCAACAGACGAGCGACAACAAAGGTAAATGCGACGGCCAGGGTCAAAGCAAGTACGCCGAATTGCATAGCACGGGTCGTATTTCTTTTTATGTCTCCGATAAACTCATCTTCCGGCACTATAAGCCCGAGCGTAGGTTGGGCACCGAAGACTTCAGGGATTGGCATCACAGATGCGATATAGCTTCTTCCACCGGATGCTGGAGCTATGCGAAAAAAATCCTGCTGGTTTGCTCGCCACTCATCAATGACACTGTCAATAATTTTGCTACTGCCTTCAATTGACCCATTCGTATTGGAACTCACGAAGCGCGGCTCTCCACCTTTGGATCGCGTGCTGGTGTACGAAAGTAGGCGACCTTCGCGATCTAGCATGAAAACCAAACCATGATCGCCAATCCTGATATCGTCTAGGATTTGCGAAAGTGCCGATATTGTTATGTCGAGCGCGACGACGCCAAGCAATTTACCTTCGTTGTCGACCACGGTTTTTGAGAACGTTGCACCCAGACGCCCTGTACTCTCAAACTGATAAAGCGGCGAAACGTAAACGCCGCTTTGCTCCAACGCCCCGCGATACCAAGGGCGCGTTCGAGGATCGTAGACAGTGGTTCCACTAAGAAATGGTATGGGCAGCGAACTGGCATTGGACCAAAAGTAAGTTTCGACGCGCTCGCCAAATTGCTCGGAAATAATCCGTTGAACGCGATCTACTCCTTCCGGCACTAGCAAAGCGCTCGGTCCAAAGGTTTTCCAGTGTTTTGGCAGGTTAATGTTTTGGAAAAAGTCGCCGGATTTTTCCTCTCCAAAATATAAACCATAGTAGTGCTCATTACCCTGCATCTGCGAATAGAGCACTTCCAAACCTGCACTTGAGCCAGCATACTCCGTAAACTTAGAAAGAAAGACGGACGCAGAAGATACGACATTTCCCGCTCCTCGTATTACGGTTAGCATCTCTTCGACTGACTGATTTCTGGCCTCGGTCATCCGCTCATTCGCGGTACGAATGGCGAGTTCTTTGTTGCCAAAATAGAGAATGGCAACAAGCAATGTTGTTACGGCTAAGGTGAGGAACGTGAATAACGTCGCAACGCCGATATGAAGACGTACTTTCATACCCTCAATTAGTCAAAATGTAGTAATAGATGTCCACCCACTCGTCGCCACACAAATGAGTATCTTGAGTGAATTTCCCCCTGAGGACAGAAAAGTACTGGCACTATTGTTCTTCCTTGGCTTTTTCAGCACTTTTGGTTCGCCCAAACCGAACGCTAAAGGACGGCATATCGTGAACTAGCCAATAGGCGAGTGAACAAGCAATCACTAGAAGAGCCAAGCCGACCAAATCCAGTCCGCTAGTTTTTTCTGTATCGAGTATAATGACCTTCCGCGCGACGGCCATGAGCGCCGTCGCAACCACTATCTTCACATGGATTACATCGTCACGAAGATAAATTGTGATGTTTACGAATATTTCGATAGCGATTAGCACCGCCATGAAGGCGCCAAAAGTCGCTAATATTTCAGAGATTGTCAGGATGAAGACAGGCTGATTGATTAGTTTCTGATAAAGGGTCCAGGCCACATCCAAGACGCCAAGTAGTATAACCAGAACCATCATTACGGCCAGAATACGGACGGCGAACCGAATTACGACCTGAAGTTTTTCTACAAATGGATCCTTGTGTTCCATTTATCACCTCCCCCTCTTTGCTACTTCAGGACGCCAAGCGGGCGTTCTCTGCGCCACCATCGCTTGCTCCCCAACGGAAATATCCTATGCTATCAGTGTTTCATTTCAGCCGAGCTTACCTCGACGATTTTCAGCGTCACTCTAGCGCCAAATGTCTTTTTTTTCCCGCAGGACTGGCTCGCTAGCCCCGTTGAAAAAAATCCGAAATCCACACGGCCAACCACAAAAGAAACCTCGATCTGTTTATGGCGCGACTTGCAATCCGCAGAAGCCGATGACTATTCCTGAGTTCGCTTCAAAACGCGCCGCAAACTAATCCGAGAAGCCTAAAAGATTAAATCCCTCCGTCTACAAGTTTAGTAAGATCCTCCTTTCCAAGTAAAACACGTGACCATTATTTTTGGATTAGCCATTTTAACCACACTCATTCCGCTTAAACGAATTTAAGGTTGAACATTTCCTTTAAGCCAGAAAGCACGAGTGTCGGAAGCGCCGCGACAAAGAACGTTCCCAGCAGATGTGAAAGAGGCAGCGGAACCGTGCCCAGAACGAAATGGCCCGGAGCGGAATAAATTGCCAACAACGATAAAACGATTGAAATGCCAACTGCGCCCAGCAGTATGGTGTTGCCAAGGGGCGACTTACGGTAAAGCGTCGTTGTAGTTCGCGCGTCAAAGACATGCCAAATTTGGGCAAATATGAGGGTCATGAAGGCTGCTGTTTGCGCGTGCTCCAGAGAGGCGCCGCGTTCGAGAAACTCTTGAAATACGTAGTAGGTCAGAAGTCCCAATGCGCTGCCCCTAATCAGAATCCGCTCTTTCATTCCGCCGCCAAACATGTCCTCGTCGCGCGGGCGTGGCGGGCGTCTCATTAGATCCGGCTCGCTTTTTTCAAATCCCAGCGCCAGTGCGGGTAAGCCATCTGAAACCAAGTTCACCCAGAGGATCATAAGCGGTGTGATCGGAAGGAGGGGGTCTGCGCCCATTAGCAGGAAAGCGAAAAGTATAGTGGTAACTTCCGCAACGTTGGCAGTCAGAGCTTGCCGGACGAATTTCAGTAGGTTGTCAAAGATTCTACGGCCCTCACGAACGGCCGTGACAATAGTCGTGAAGTTATCATCCAGAAGAATCAACGCGGCGCTGTCCTTGGCAACCTGTGTCCCGGTAATCCCCATGGCGACACCGATGTCAGCCGCGCGAAGCGCTGGCGCATCGTTCACGCCATCTCCAGTCATCGCGGCCACTTCACCATTGGTCTGAAGTGCTTTGACGATGCGAAGTTTGTGCTCAGGCGTCACGCGCGCAAACACAGCTGCGTTCTTCACGGCGCTATTTAAATCTTCATCTTTCATTTGATCGAGCTCAGCACCCGTGAATACGGCTTGCTGTGAACCCGACAGTACACCGATTTGCTCGGCTATAGCCTTGGCGGTGACGGCGTGATCACCAGTAATCATAACCGTACGGATTCCGGCACCAGTGGCTTCTGCTACGGCATGCGGCACTTCTTGTCGGGGGGGATCCATAATACCATGGATACCAGCGAGCACGATTTCCTGTTCGGGGTTGTCGTGATCCAGTTCGTCTGGGGAAACTTCGCGATACGCCACCGCCAAAGTTCTGAGAGCCCGCTCGCCAAAGCTGTCAATGACATCTTCTATATCAGCTCGTAGTTCAGGCGTTATTTGCCGCTCCTCCTCGCCGATACGGACCTTAACCGCTCGCGACAAAATCACGTCAGGCGCCCCTTTTGCGACCAAAACAGTCCGCCCGTCGGGAAGCTGTGCGAAGACGGACATCATTTTTCTTGTTGAATCAAATGGAAAGGATTGAAGAGCCTCGCTCCGACGAGCCCTCAGTTCTTCGACATCAATTCCAGCCTTTGCCGCAGCGACCAGAAGCGCACCTTCAGTCGGGTTACCTTGCACTGAGGTCTCAGCACCTTCACCAATCAGCCGGGCATCATTGCAAAAAGCTGAGATCATCAGCACAGGCCATAGCGGTGTCCCCTCTTCGACCTTTGTGGCTTCGTTTTTCGAGTCTAGAAATTCCCCTGACGTATCAAAGCCAGCGCCACTTACCTCCCAGGTTTCACCCCCCGCCCAAATGCGCATCACCTGCATTTGGTTTTGTGTAAGAGTTCCAGTTTTGTCCGAGCAGATAACAGAAGTGGCGCCCAACGTTTCCACCGAAGACAGTTTTCGGGCTAGAGCGTTATTCGAAGCCATGTTCTGAGATCCGAGCGTCAAAAGTATTGTGACGACAGTTGGTAGGCCTTCTGGAATGGCTGCTACTGACAGAGAAATCGCGGTATTTAGCATTTCAGCGAGGTCCATGCCGTTTATAACGCCGATACCAATGACGATAGCCACGACGATAAGGGCCGCGATAATAAGTACCTTCGAAAGTGCTTCGATTTTGAGCTGCAGCGGCGTCTTTGGTTCCTTAGCTTCTGACATCAGATCCGCGATATGGCCAACCTCGGTTCTCATGCCAGTTCCAACCACGACGCCTTCGCCGGTTCCACCAGTGACAAGGGTACTCATGAAACCCATGTTGAGACGGTCGGCAAGAACGACCTCCTGGTCGTTGATCTTGCGATCATGTTTGTCCACAGGTTCGGACTCTCCGGTTAGTGCAGCTTCATCAACCTGCATTCTGTTGGCTTGGAGAAAGCGAATGTCAGCGGCAAGGATATCGCCTGTTTTAACTATCAATATGTCGCCGGGGACCAGATCAGAAGCGGCTATTTGTACCTGGTCACCATCCCTTCTTACCAAAGCCTGAGGTGCTGACATCTCGCGAAGTGCGGCGAGTGATTGTTCTGCCTTGAACTCTTGCCAAAACGAGATGAAGGCATTGAAGATCGCGATCACGAAGATCGCCACGGCGTCGATCCAATGTCCGGTGAAAGCTGAAATAACCGCACCCACCATAAGGATTATTAGGAGTGGGCTCTTAAATTGAACGAGCAGCATTTTCCACGCCGGTTCAGCCTCGGTTTCGGATAGACGGTTCAGACCGTATCGGGAGAGGCGTTCCTTTGCGGTTTCCGAGCTCAAACCGTGTTTAGGATCTACAGCTAGTGTTTCGGTTAACGCAGTTTTCTCGATCCCCCAAGGAGCTGTCGGAAGTGTTTTTCGGTCATCCGTGGCATGGAAAGCATGCTGCATAGAAGCCCCTTTGGTTACAACGTGGGTGCAAATTTTCGCGCAAACACAGCGCGAATCACTGCTAGTCTACTTCCTGCCCTCGATTTTTCACTTTCCATTGAGCCATTTTGGCTCGCCAAAAATTGAAACGAATCTAGATACATGCTCGTTTTCTTGCGTCGCTGTACCTTCAACGCGAGAGTTAGTTATGTCCAAATTCAAGTTTCCTACTGCATTCACAATCTTGTTTGCTCTGATCGCTATTGTCGCGGTGCTAACTTGGGTTATTCCAGCCGGTGAGTATGACCGTCAGATGAACGAAGCTCTGGGCAGCGAAGCTCCTGTTCCGGGCACCTATCACGAAGTCGAGTCTAACCCTCAGGGACTAACTTCGGTAATTCTCGCACCAATTGCTGGGATGTATGACCCTGGGCTTCTCGGAAGCTCTTCAAGTGCAGCAATAGACGTTGCGCTCTTCGTTTTGGTTATCGGTGGCTTCCTGATGGTCGTTACCAAAACAGGGGCTATCGATGCTGGCATTGGTTGGTTGCTGCATAGGCTTGAAGGCCGCGAGATTTTAATGATCCCGATTCTGATGATCGCCTTTGCCTTTGGCGGCACAAGCTACGGCATGGCTGAGGAAACACTGGCGTTTTATGCTCTTATAATTCCGGTATTCATACGCGCGGGATATGATTCACTGACCGGTGTTGCCGTGATCATGCTAGGTGCTGGAATCGGCACTCTTGGCTCGACCTTCAACGCGTTTGCAACAGTCGTAGCTTCGCAAGGCGCTGGTATTCCATTTACGACTGGCATCGTTTTGAGGTTCATTATCCTCATTCTCTGCCTGGCAGCTGGTATCGCTTTTGTCATGAGATACGCAAAGCGAGTAAAGGCCGATCCTTCTGCATCTGTGGTTGCGGATCAAGCCGAGGAAAACAGAAGACATTTTCTCAAAGGGTCGGCCGGCGATGACGCTTTGCCAGAGTTGACTCGAACCCGTTCCACCATCTTGCTCCTGTTCGGGATTACCTTCGCCATTATGATCTATGGTGTTGTCGCGCTGGGGTGGTGGATGGCCGAAATGTCCGGTCTCTTCCTGGTGATGTCCATCATCGTTTGGTGGGTCGGGAAAACCGATGAAGGGTCCAGAATGGACGAGGGGACTTTTGTGGAAACCTTCGTCGATGGAGCGCGCGATTTGCTGGGCGTTGCCCTGATCATTGGCGTCGCGCGCGGTGTTGTCGTCATTATGGACGCGGGCAAAATTACCGACACGATCCTTGCTGCAGCCGAGGGGTTTGTCTCGGGGCTGAGCGAGTTCGCCTTTGTCAACGCGATGTTTGGTATTCAGATCTTGATGTCATTCCTGGTGCCGTCCTCGTCAGGGCTGGCCACGCTTTCGATGCCGATCATGGCGCCACTGGCAGACTTTGCGGGCGTCGGTCGTGACCTTGTGGTTACAGCGTACCAGTCGGCAAACGGATGGGTGAACCTGTTCAACCCGACATTTGCCGTCGTCATGGGAGGGCTAGCCATTGGCCGTGTCTCCTATGACCGGTGGCTACGCTTTGTTTTCCCGCTGCTTGTTATACTTGCCGTGATCATCTGCGCGGCACTCACCGTTGGGGCCATCACTGATCCGGGGATCGACGGGCCCACAACCGAGACTTCAGACACGACATCGAACTGAGCCGTCGCAATGACCGATCGCTCCGCCACAGAGACAACATCGACATCCGGTGCCCTTGGGCTGACGGCTTGTATAGCTTTGGTTGTTGGAAACATGATCGGGTCGGGAGTGTTCCTTCTACCAGCGTCACTTGCACCTTTTGGGCCAATTGCAATTGGCGGGTGGGTTTTAACGTCGGCTGGGGCGTTGGTTCTTGCGATCATTTTCGGACGCTTGTCGCGTGTCGTTTCAAAACCTGGTGGCCCCTACGCCTATTCGCAGGAAGCATTCGGAGACTTTGCAGGCTTCATTATTGCCTGGGGATATTGGATTGCACTCTGGACGGGAAACGCGGCCGTAGCCGTAGCCTTAGTCGGCTATCTGGGCTTTCTTTTCCCGATCATCGTCGAAGTCCCCATGTACGGGCTATCGACTGCTCTGGTCGCGATTTGGTCGCTGACACTGGTTAATATCCGCGGGGTGCAAGGTGCAGGCGTGGTTCAAATCGTGACCACCGTACTGAAGCTTGCCCCGCTCATACTTATCGGCACCTTGGGCATCTTCTGGATCGAGCATGAAAATTACCTTCCTGTCAATCAAAGTGGAACGACTGCGGTTTCAGCCATTTCCGCGGCGGCGGCACTGACGCTTTGGGCCTATCTTGGACTTGAATCTGCCACCGTGCCCTCTGGCGATGTGGTAGAACCGGAAAAGACCATCCCGCGCGCCACCATCATCGGCGTTATTATCGCGGCCAGTGTCTACATTGCGGTAACGGCCGTTTCGATGGGCGTCATCCCCTCTAACATTCTGGCAGTATCATCAGCACCGCTCGCCGCTGTCGGTGAGGTCATGTTCGGCGCATTCGGCGGAATACTCGTGGCCTGCGGCGCGGTGATCTCGACCTTTGGTACGCTTAATGGCTTTACCCTGCTCAGTGGGCAGGTTCCTTACGGCGCCGCCTTGGACAAAGTATTTCCGGCAGCATTAGGTAAAAAATCGAAATTCGGGACACCCGCAAACGCCTTGATTTTATCGAATGTATTGGCCTCGGTTCTGATCATCCTGAACTTCGCGCAAGGGTTGGTTGCCGCGTTCAACTTTGTCATTTTACTTGCAGTAGTCGCGAGCCTTTTGCCATACGCGGTCTGCTCTGTCGCCGAGATCATGATCCGCCTGAAGGGTGGTCAGGTTCTGCACGGTCCGGAATTGACCAAGGTCGTTGTCCTCGGCGGCCTGGGCTTCATCTACTCAGTATGGGCCTTTATCGGGTCCGGAGCGGAAACCGTACTAATTGGCTCTGTATTACTGCTTGCAGGTGTTCCCATCCATGTTTGGGTCCGCTGGAGCCAGGCCAACGACGACGAAGATATTCAGACAACTGTTGCCTCGAAAGGAGATTTGCCATGAAGCTCGGCGTTCATTCCGAGATCGGAAAGCTCAACAAGGTTATCGTCTCGCGCCCATCGCTTGCACATGATCGACTGACACCGAGAAATTGCGAAGAGTTGCTGTTCGACGACGTCATATGGGTCGAGCAAGCTCGAAAGGACCATGCCGAGTTCTGTTCGCTCATGCGTGAACGCGGGGTCGAGGTCTATGACATCCAGGATCTATTGGCTGAAGTGCTTAGTGATAGTAGCGCTAGGTCTTTCATGCTTGACCGATTGATCATTCCAAAAATTGTTGGCCTTGGTGTGTCTGTTGAGATGAGAGCTTGGCTGGACGAGATGAAAGCTGCAGATCTCGCGCGCCACATGCTTGGGGGAATCATATTCGCGGAATTACCCAAGGGGACCATTGACCCAAAATTCGACGATTTGATCACCCAAAGTGAGTTCGTATTACCCGCTGTGCCGAACGCTCTTTTCCAACGAGATCCTTCGTGTTGGATATTCAACGGTGTGACAACGAACCCGATGTTTTGGCCCGCTCGCAAACCTGAGACCTTAATGATGCGTGCGGTGTATAAATTCCATCCGATGTTTAAGGAATCCGAGTTTGATATCTGGTGGGGCGATAGCGATGAAGATTTTGCTAATGCCTCAGTCGAAGGCGGCGACGTACAGCCTGTAGGTAAAGGAACCGTTTTTATCGGGATGGGTGAACGAACGACGAGTCAAGCTGTTACCCTTCTTGCGCAGGCACTATTCCAAAAAGGTGGGGCAGAGAGAGTTGTCGCATGCGCGATGCCTAAAAGCCGCGCGGCCATGCATCTGGATACTGTCTTCACTTGTCTTGACCACGACAAAGTGACTGCATTCACGGAAGTCGCGGATCAGATCACGTGCATTTCACTTCGCCCAGACGACAAGAAACTGTTCGATGCAAGGGTCGAAGAAGGGCACCTGTTCGACGTCTATAAAGAAGCCCTTGGGCTGAACTCACTTGATGTCATCTCGACCGGTGGCAATGAGTTCCAAGCCGAACGCGAGCAATGGGATGACGGGAATAACGTCGTGGCCCTCTCGCCCGGTGTTGTCGTTGGCTATGCGCGCAACACGTTTACGAACGGCAAGATGCGCGCAGCCGGCGTCGAGGTGATCGAAATCTCGGGTCAGGAACTAGGGCGTGGTCGCGGCGGTGGCCACTGCATGACCTGCCCGATCGACCGCGACCCCGCCTATTGAATTTACTACGGGTGCAGCCCCCTGCGCCGACTGATTTTTGTTAGGGAGAGACAAAATGGCATTCAATCTCAAAGGCCGTAGCTATCTGAAAATCGCCGATTTCAGCCAGCGTGAAATGCTGTATCTGCTGGATCTGGCCCGCGATCTGAAACGCGCCAAATACGCCCGCGCCGAACAGCCCTCGCTGACCGGCAAGAACATCTGCCTGATCTTTGAAAAGACTTCGACCCGTACCCGCTGCGCCTTTGAAGTGGCCGCCTACGATCAGGGTGCGAACATTACGTATCTCGATCCATCGGGATCGCAAATCGGGCACAAGGAGTCGATGAAAGACACAGCCCGCGTTTTGGGCCGCATGTTCGACGGAATTGAATTTCGCGGAGCGGGTCAGGATATGGTTGAGACGTTGTCAGACTATGCTGGCGTCCCGGTCTACAATGGCCTTACGGACGATTGGCATCCAACACAGATGCTCGCGGATATGCAAACCATGATCGAGCATGCCGACAAGCCCCGCAAGGACATTGTCTATGCCTATTCGGGCGACTGTCGGTCGAACATGGGCAACTCGCTACTGATGTTGGGCGCGATCATGGGCTGCGACGTCCGGATGATTTCTCCGAAAGAAACCCAGCCCCATGACGATGTGCGCGACTTGGCGATGGAGCGGGCTGAAAAGACCGGCGCACGTGTGACCATCACCGACGATACCTCGGCCGTAGAGGGCGCGGACTTCATTCATACCGATGTCTGGGTGTCGATGGGTGAGCCTAAAGAAGTCTGGGCTGAGCGGATCAAGCTGCTGAGCCCTTACCAGGTCAACATGGATCTGATGAAGAAAACCGGTAATCCAGCCGTCAAGTTCATGCACTGCCTGCCCGCTTTCCACAATCTGGAGACCAAGGTCGGTCAGGACATTCACGAACAGTTCGGCATCACCGAGATGGAAGTGACCGAGGAAGTGTTCGAAAGCGACATGAACATAGCGTTCGAGCAAGCCGAAAACCGGATGCACACCATCAAGGCGATCCTCGTCGCCACATTGGGAGCCTGAACCATGGGACGCGTTGTTGTAGCACTCGGCGGCAACGCGCTTCTCAAACGGGGGGAGGCGATGACAGCGGACAATCAGCGCAAGAACGCGAAGATTGCCGCAGAAGCCCTCGCCCCGCTCTGCGAAGCGCACGAAACCGTCATCACTCATGGCAATGGTCCGCAGGTCGGGATGCTGGCCTTGCAAGAGATCATGTATACGGATGTCGAGGAGTACCCGCTGGACGTGTTGGTCGGCGAAACGATGGGCATGATCGGCTATATGATCGAGCAGGAGCTTGGGAACATCCTGCCCTTTGAGCATCACATCGCCACCCTGTTGACCATGATCGAGGTCGACCCGAGCGATCCGGCCTTTGACAACCCGACCAAGTTCATCGGGCAGGTTTATTCCGAAGCGGACGCCAAGAAAGAGGCGGCTGACAAGGGCTGGACGGTGAAACCGGATGGCGAGTACTGGCGACGCGTGGTGCCGTCGCCCCGCCCGAAACGTATCTTTCAGGTCGAACCGATCCGTTGGATCCTGGAAAAGGGCGCGACCGTGATCGCTGCTGGCGGAGGCGGCATCCCGACGATGTACGAGGCAGGTGCTGAACGGAAACTGGTCGGGGTCGAAGCTGTCATCGACAAGGACTTTGCCTCGTGCCTTCTGGCGCAGAACCTTGGAGCAGATTTCTTTGTCATCGCTACAGATGCAGAAGCCGTGTTCCTGAACTGGGGAACGCCTGAACAAACAGGTATTAGATCGATCACTCCGGATTCATTGGATGAGTACGATTTCCCCGCCGGGTCAATGGGCCCCAAGGTTCAGGCTGCACAAGACTTTGTGCGATCCTCGGGCGGTCGCGCGATCATTTGCGCCCTCGCAGATGTCCCTGCGGCAGTGCGTGGAGAAAAAGGAACAACGGTTTCTGAGAGCGCGGGAGAGACCAAGTTTCACTGATACAATGGGCCGGACAAGAAAGTTCTGCTCGAAGCCTTCTTTGTTGTAAACATGTCCCTCAGAGCTGATCCACAAAAGTGGTTCCTAAGAAATACAGTTCCGTCTTCCAGACGCCGACTATTGAAGTGCCAAAAACTCAACAGATGAGCAGGGTCGACTAAAGCTTGTAGCTGGCTTGAATGGCGCTGGATTAAAGCGACTTTACAGGCGTTCCTTACAAGAGGATGCATTGGCAGGCGGGAGTGCATGGCTAGCAATTGTATTTAACACTCGCACTCAAGCTATTGATGTGACACATACCACTACCTTCACAATTAGCACTTCGAAAATTGGTTTCCAAGATTTCCAGAGCTTGGAAAAAGTTATTTTGGGCTGAAGGAAACTGCGTTCATTTCAAAACTGAAATGGTTGTCCAATCATCATCTGCAGCCTGACACCTTCGTCAGAAAATGCGGTATCTGCTCTGACTACAAAGCCTTGAACCCATGCGCGCAACCCAATACCAGCGCTCCATTTCATGTCAGAATGCAGTTCGCCAAGATCGTATCTGCCTGCGACGCGGCCCATCTCACCAAATGGAACAACCTGCACCCACTCAACACCCAGCAATTCTTGGGCGGCGGGCCATTGGTCGAATGGATTCCAATACGGGGTCATGCGAAGTTCCGCAGAATAGTAGATGGCAGAACGATCATTGAATCTCTCTTCCGGAAAGCCGCGCATACGAAACAAACCTCCAAGCGTGGCTCCAGTGTAAGGAGGAGGACGATTGGAGATAACTCCACCATTTTCACTCCATGACGGTGTGTCTGCAGTCCAGAAATCGAATGCAAGCACACGACTACGAAACCACGCAGACTCACCCAAATCGTGATAGGCATCAAATTCAGCCTGCATCACAGTCCAGGAATCTGTGCTGTCAAACCAGCCGAAATCCCTTGAGTATTGCAGCTTGAGGCCAACGCCTTTCGTGGGGTTCACCGGAAAGTCACGGTTATCCCAGAAGTAGACGAAATCAAGACCATTCGTTCGTAACTCGCCGTCGAAATCATCTCCGTCGCTCACCAACGCTCTGTGAAACGGCCTTATCTCAAAAAAGCTTCGCCCACTTTCAAATGGGTTCAGAGACAATCCACCTGTCGCGCCGGAAACCAGGAAGCCATCGCGAATACTGTAGTCAGGAACAACTTGATTGCGCCCGTGACCTATCGGCAAAAGATACTTGAACCGGACTCGCGAAAACACGTCCGAACCGCTTCCTGTGACAAAGTTGTCTTTGTTCGAGTCATTCGTTCCAGCTCGCTCCCCTGCGAAATCCGGATTGCCGTCTACATATGTGTCTGCGTCGTTGTAATAACCGAGAGAAAATATGGGATCGATAAAGAGGCGCTTCCATCGAGGGACCTGTAAGTCTTCCGCAGCAAGAAAACCTGTTGCTGAGCCAGTGTCACCAGCAATAATTGTGCCAAGTATCCTAGCCTGAGGTTGCAGGTAACCTACCCGTCCTTCTACCCAGCCTGCGCTCAGACCAAATGTTTCATTATAAAAGGCAAATGGAAGGCTGAGTCTGAGACCGGAATAGTCCTCAACTTCCTCAGCCAACACCGAAGGCGTTAAAGCGCTAAACATGAGAAACAAGGCCAAAAGTTGCATGGCGACCGCGTTCGGTCTGCAATCGCGTGGCTTTGGCACCTCAGAAATCAAGTCTAAAGTCCCCTTTTCATTCGTATTTTAGAATATAAAAGGTCAAAAGATTTTGATAATGATTTTAAGCGCTACCGGTAAAAAAATGTTTCGGTGTGACAATTCAAAAACTGACGAATGCCACTTCGCGATACGCAGAAAGTTGGTTCTGGAAAAATAAGCCGCACTCGAAATCTTTGGGTTACCGCCTTCGACCTTTAAAATCATGTGCCGCGCGCGGACCTCTGTGCGAAGCAACTTTTGCCTTGGCGGCACCGGTACAAGAAACGGCAAAGGAGAAAGTCTCGTGATTGGTCAATTGTTGCTGGGCTCAGTTATCACGCTGTTCTCAATTATGACAGGCGCGATAATGTGGGGCGTTCTCAATGAAGTACTTGAAAAAATGGAGCCGTGGCTTCGCCATTCGGACAACCGATTTATGTCATTCGTGGTAGTATTGATCATGGTCGTGGTTTGCATAATGAGCGTGACCACATTTGGCGTTTGGTTGTGGGCCCTAGTTTTTTTGCAGATGTCAGTATTCAGCACGCTGGAAGAGGCGGTGTACTACTCATTGGTAGCATATACGACCTTGGGTATTGGCGATGTAGTCGTCCCACAGCACCAGAGGTTGCTTGGCGGGATGACTGGTGCAAACGGTTTTTTCATGTTTGGTTTGATGACGGCAATGCTCACCGACATTTTTCGCCACGTGGGAAGGATGCAGCGCGGCTTGAAAGACTAGTAAATTGCTGTTGGGGGCCAGCGGGAGTTTTCCCAACTCGATAAACTCTGCTGCTAAATGTGTTTGAGCGACCTTCGATTGGGCTCGTTAACCCCCTCTTGGAACGTAGCTTGCCCGACTAACGCCGCTAAATAATAGGTCCGCGTCAGCATGAAGTGCCCAAATGATGATAGTAGCTTTCCAGTTGAACTAAATTCGGGCACGACCTACACGGCAGATTGAGAAGAAAATGGATACACGTCTGTATCCCAGGAAAAAAGCAAAGCAAAATATCCGCTCAATCCGACAAGCGTCGTTGTAACGCCGAAGCCTTATCGAGATGATTTTTTGATGGCGTGTCGATAGCCGATACGATTGGTAACCAACGACGTTCTTCTCCGCTATCGCTTTGGCTGCAGGGGTCGACTTCTGGCTATGAAACTCAATTGAGCCTGAATCTAAGGTAAGTTCGAGACGAACAATTGGATAATAAATGCATTGGCAATATCGACAAAAAAAGCTGAAACCAGCGGAAGTACAATGAAGGCAAGCGGAGACGGGCCATATTTATGCGTCACAGCCGTCATGTTGGCTATGGCCGTTGGTGTAGCTCCAAGAGCGAAACCAGCGAAACCTGCAGACATCACGCCAGCAAAATAGTTTCGCCCCATCGTTCGATAGACAACGAATATGATGAAAGCTGCCGCAGCCGCAGCTTGAAGCGTCATAGTGACGGCTAAAACACCAGCGGAACCCGCCAAAGTCCAAAGCTGCATACTCATTAGAGACATTGAAAGAAACACTGCTAACGAGAAGTCCTGTAATAGTTTCAACGAGGCGGTACCCGTTGGTGTCTTGATCTTCGGAAAAACTCTCGGCGTCAGGTTTGCAAGTAAAATACCGGAAAGAAGGCATGGCACGAAGAGCGGCAGGTTTGCTCCGGTTAATTCCAGCGACTCATCTGCAATGAAGCCAATCACAATTGCTAGATGCGTCCAAAGAATAGCTCTCATCATTCCAGGATTCGTCGGGCCACCGGTTGGATCAGTAGAAGCTATCACCTCAATAGCGTCTTGATTGGAACTGGAAATCGACGTTTTCTCTTTCGCGCTTGGTTCGAGCCGGTCACGCGCAATCAAGTAGCTGGCGATTGGTCCGCCAATTAGACTTGCCATTATTAATCCGATCGTTGCAGCGGCGATGCCAAGCTCCGCCGCCCCCGCTACAGCGTATTGCTCTTCAACAACTGGGCCCCACGCTATGGCTGTACCATGACCACCGATGAGAGACGTTGTCCCCATCATCACACCGGCCTGAGATGGCAAGCCAAATAGTGAAGCTCCGAGAATGCCTATTGCATTCTGGATAAACATATACCCAATGGTCAAAACAAGCATGAGGCCGAGAAGTGGGCCGCCTTTAACTAGGTCTGAGAACTTCGCATTAAGACCAATTGTGGTGAAGAAGTAGATCAGCAAAGAGTCGCGCGACGCCAGATCATAAACTACTTCTCGCCCAGTCACTGTTACCACGCCTAGTGTCACTAGTGCCGCCAGTAAGCCACCTGAAACCGGCTCGGGGATTGAGTACTTGCGCAAAAACTCAAACTGCTCTGTGAGCCTTGATCCTAGAAAGTACACAACGATGCCAAGAGTCACAGCAATAAAACTGTCCACCACGATCGGTTCTGCCATGAACAGACTCCTAACTTCGCCGCACCACCATGCGGTCTTGAACAAGCTGCACAGGTGCAACCGGAAATTATGGTCCGATGGTAGAGCATGATCGAACAAGGGTGCAACAAAACGATCCTGCTGCTAGACTTGGCCGATACTTACAAAAAAGCCAATTTATGAAGAATAGAAGAGCTATCAACGTGAAAAAATTGATCAAAAGCGCTATCAGCATCGCCCTTTGCAGTGTAGCTGGTGTTCCAGTTACAGCAGATGAAAAGACACATTCTTACTTATTCTTAGGCGAAGAGACGATCCTAACAGGCACCGAAAATTGTGTTTATGAAATAATGAAACAAGGTGTCGAAGTAGATGAAAACGAACGTAGAGTATTCTATGAATTAGCGCAGGGAATTATCCTAGTTTATGCACATAAATACGTCCGCTATCGAACCACTGGAAAAGTACCGGATTCATACAGTGAAGAAGAAGCCGAAATTTTACAATCAGGTGAGATAGACGAATTTTTCGAACACTGCTTTAAGTGAACAAACGACGATCAACTAAAGTCTTGTGACAAAACTTTCTGTCTTATTAGGTGGGCGAACCTTTGGACGTGAAGCGGTATAAAATCGGGCAATCCAATAGAGTGTGAAAGGACGTGTTCCGACTCAAAGCCCGTTTAGTACTTTTGCGGAACAGTATGTTTGAACGAAATGGACTTCGGAGCACCTTTCATGTGTTCGCGGCGATTTGGCAATTCCGGAAGCACAAAGGGCTCTTCATTATACGGGATCGACTGAAGTAAGTGTGAAATGCAGTTCAGCCTTGCTAGGCGTTTGTTGTCTGCGGGAACGCGGAACCAAGGCGCATGTACACTGTCTGTCGCCGAAATCATTCTCTCATATGCTTCTGTGTAGTCCCACCAACGTGCCCAGGACTCCAAGTCCATCGGGCTTAGTTTCCAGTGTTTTCTAGGATCGATCATGCGGTCCTTGAAGCGCTCCTGCTGAACCTCTCTAGTAACATCAAAAAAATATTTCAAAAGTATGATACCTTCCCTGACAAGGTATCGCTCAAAACCAGGCGCATCGGTCAAAAAGTTCTCATATTCTTTGTTGGTACAGAAACCCATGACCCGTTCCACTCCCGCGCGATTGTACCAACTTCGGTCGAAAAGGACGATTTCGCCTCCTGCAGGAAGATGTTCAAAATACCTCTGGACATAGACTTGGGACTTTTGTCGGTCGCTTGGTGCAGGAAGCGCAACGACCCGAAAAACTCGTGGGCTCACACGCTCGGTAATACGTTTGATGACGCCGCCTTTTCCTGCAGCGTCGCGCCCTTCGAATACTACAACAACTCTTGCTTTAGTGCGTTGCACCCATCCTTGGAGGTGGCAAAGCTCCACCTGCAATCTCTTCAATTCTGTCTCATAGGACTTCTTAGAGATTTTTTTCTTTGCCGCCACGTCCTTTGCCCCCATTAAACAATTGTAGGTAATTGAGTTAGAGTTATTGTGAGTTCGTTTCCTGCAGTCTTTGCAACCACATAAGCGCTTAAGTCTACGAACAACCGACATCCACTCGTTCAAGCTTTAAGGCGCTGCCAATCCAAACTATTAAACAACCTACGCGTCCAGAATTTCCGGCGCCTCAATTACTGGCCACCAGATATGCGTAGCAAGCCATTCGTAGTCGGCCCCGCCCACACCATTCGCACCAGTTGACTGCTTGTGTGCGGAAATTAGCTCTTGGCTAAATCGGTGCCCGCCTCGAACGAACTTTGTCAGTTCGCGATGCACAGTCCAGTTCAAAGCCAATCCCAACTCTGTGATTTGAAACCCATCGTCTACACGTTGCACGTTCGGGTTCGCCAGGAAAGTCAGCTGCCGTCTCACGCTTGTCTGAGGCAAATTAGTATATTTAGCCAAACCGCGAGTTGTCCACGGTTGAGGATGAATAACAAGTGCTTGATGCACCCTCTGCATAGGGGGCGGATACTTAAAATGATCAAACGTGACTTGCCAGCGGCGCCAAAGTCGTAACCGGTTGCGCTCAGTTTCACTCATCGACATAAGTACATACATTAATGATTATGATTTACCTGACAAGCCAACTGAAGCAACGATCCCTTTGGCGCCAATAAAGTAATCGTGCTTACCGAGGCGGACGATCGCTCCAAAGGGTCGCAGAGTTAAAACGCTGATAACCATAGTCAAATAGCGCTTGCATGTACTCTGGATCAAACGGCTCAGCTAGAGGATATTCGAAATCAGTTCCAATCCAAGTGGCTTGGTATTCGGCGTCTCGCTGCAGACTTAGTTTGTACGCAATCGTAAGATCATCTACGCCTTGCGCCTTGATTAGCGTAGAAAGCGAGCGTGCAGACACTTGGAAGACCCCCGGTTCAATAACTCTAAGTTCTGGCTCAACTTTGCCGTTTCGGATTGCATACAGCTTGCCACCGCGAGCATATTTCCTTGGGATATCCCATCCAGGCACGTAGGCGGTTTGAGAATATACACCACCATCAACGTGAAGTTCATCCCGGACACCTTCATCAGTCTCAACATCAATTAAAACCGGAGGGAAAACGCCCGGAATTGCCGCAGAGGCGAGTATTACATCAGCGAATACCTTTTTTGCATTCGCTGAATTGCTGTTCGCGATTGCACCCATATCCCAAAGTACTGGCCTCTGTGCATCCAGGCTTACTGTCTGAACCAACAGACGCCGTCCGCGGCGATGTTCTTTGGCAACTTGCGCTAGAAAATCGTCCGTTATGTAAGACTGTATAAGTTGTTTTAATGGGTCAGAGCTTTTGACAGAAGAACCACTTAGGATACCAGTTACAAGTCGTCCTCTGAATATCCGGGACGGTGGTAACCCACCGTACAACTCTTTGAGCTCATCGTCATAGTCAGAACCCAGGAAGGCGAACGGCGCTGCCAAAGCACCCGTTGAAACTCCGGTAACGACCATAAATTCTGGGCGCGTGCCGGATTCGCTCCATGCATTCAAAATGCCGGCAGCAAAGGCTCCATCTTCGCCTCCGCCCGATAGTGTTAGTGTATAATCTGAAGATAACCCAGATGTTCGCCTTTGACGTTGAGCTATTTCCAGCAGTTCACTGATATTGGCTGGAGCAACATCGGCCCAATAACGAGCACCTTCGATGCCCGGAACTTGTGGGCTCTCTAGATCCAACTCGCTCACTGGGTTCCTAGAAATGCTTGAGCAACCCAATTGGAAAAGTAGCAGCAGGAAAACACAAAGCTTCCTCCAATTCATGCATCCCTTCTCCACAAAAATAGCTCCGCTGGGTTAAGCTAAGGAATAAGCCACCAAATCTCGTTTAGGCCAAGCCTTTCTTTAGTCTTTTGGGGAGTAGAGCACGCTTTTAACGGCCCATTTTTCCTCACACACTCTAGATTGACTTCATTTTTAGAAACGTGGTGATCAGCACTCTAACGTTTATCGGTAGGGGCCATTTCTGTACTGGTTGGTAAGACTTCAGTGTGAGAAGTCTGCTCAGCACGTGACACAGGCTCAACTGACCAAATCCTTTGCCCCAAATACAATGCAAAACAAAGCATGACCGTGAAATTCACCCAATAAAGCGCGATGTCACCGAAGAAGGTGGTAGCCAAGTTGGCGATCAAGGGGCCGCTTATCGATCCGAGAGTCCAAACCAATAGCATAGTTACCGCCGCCGAAGAGACGTAGACAGGAACCGTTCTGTCCAACGCGTGCGCCACAAGCAAAGAATATAGAGTGAGCAAACTACCACCCAGTAGCATCAGAATAATGCAAAGGATTACGAAGCCGATTGAGTTGTAGTCGAATGAATTGACGCTGTGGTCGTAGTCCACGTCGACCAGAACCGCCATAAGAAGAAGAACTACTGTTGCGGTGACCGTAGCTATCAAGATTACTTTCCGACGGTCCATCTTGTCGGATAGCCATCCAAGCGGAAACTGAAAAAGGACACGCCCGAGATAAATGAGGGCTACCATAAGGGCCACATCGATTATTTCGACCCCTAGCTGAGCAGCATTATAGGGGACAACGCTCAACAAAGTTGTAGACACCATACTCATGGCGAATACGCCCAAGACTGCGGCTGGGGCGTCCTTAAATAAACCGCGTATTCGAATGGGTACCGTGGTTTCATTATTGGGAGGAGATGAGCGAGTAGTCGAGATGACCACAATCGAAATGCAGTAAAACAAAGCGACGTAGACGAATACCTCTCGAATATCCCCGGGCACTACAAAAACTAAAAACTGACTGAATACGGCGACTACGCCGACTATTATAGCATAGACTGCGAGAACTCTTCCCCGGGTCTTTTCCTCCGCAGTTTCATTGATCCACGTGTCACCGATCGAAAAAAGCCCTGCGGTGGCCAAACCGGAGAGGAACCGCAAAAAGACAAGAAATGGTGTGTTGGTGGAAACAGAAAAAAGTATGGCCACCGCTATCGTGATAGCTGCGCCAGAAGCAAATGCACGGATGTGGCCAATATCAGCAATCGATCTGGCGACAACAAAACACCCGACTAAAAACCCTGCAGAGTATGCGGACGCCGCAAACGAAGCGGCTTCTTGAGACGCCCCAATTTCAGAAAACGCGAGTGGAACCAAAGTACCAGATCCAGCAGTGGCCAGCTGAACAGCAGCCATTGCAACGAAGAGTGATTGAAGATTGAGAACTTGGTTTCTGATTGCCAATGCACCCTAGCTCCAAGTTGCACCGAGGCTCGGTAAGTTTTTCCTACTTCTCGCTTCTACTCAGTTAGACGCGCGGTATCTTCCAGCAAACAACGCTACTCGTTAAAGATCTTAACACCGAGTTCTACTGAAATCGAAAATCGCTGGGCACTACGGTGGACCTTCAGGCTTTCGCGAATTTAGTTTTTTGGTCGGATATTTCGCTTACGCTTTATAATACAACAATAAAATCTGTCCACTTCCCTGAAGCTCTCGCCGAGCCATTTTGGCTCGGCCCAATTTGTGAAAATCTGCAGGTGCGGGCAGAGTTGGTTCAAGCGATCTCTTTTCTCGCGAAGCTTGGTGGGCCCCTTGGGTGCGCTCAACGAGCGAGCATCTTAAAAGCAGGTGAAAAACTATGCATTTGATTTTCCGAGGGGCATTGGCGGTTGTTTTACTTGGTGCTTTTCCCATCGTGGCAGCAGCACAAGACGCTCCCACAACGATAAGACCAGCAAAAGTCTTCACTGTTCTTAAAGCCTCATCTGATTTTGAAAGGATTTATCCTGCAATTGTCTATCCGTCGAAGGAAGTTGAACTCTCTTTTAGAGTCAGTGGACGAATTACAGAGCTGCCAATTAGGGCCTCTAGCAGTGTCATGCAGGAAGACGTTGTTGCCCAACTAGACACCCGAGACTTTGAAGTAGAGGTAGAAAGGCTTAACAGCCAACTCGAAGAGGCCGAGGCGAATTTAATTGTGCTGAGGTCAGGTGCACGCCCTGAAGAAATTACAGCTCTAGAAGCCTCGGTTGAGGCAGCTCAAGCCCAAAGAGACCAAGCTCGGGAAGACTACATCCGCTCAGCTCAGCTTTTGGAGAGGGGGGTAATTCCTACTGCGCAGTACCAACAACGTGAAGCTGCCTTTCGTCTGGCAGAAGCTGAACTGGTGTCACGAGAAGAGCAGCTTACAATTGGTCGTATCGGTGGACGGCCAGAAGAAATAATTGCTGCAGAAGCGGCGATCCGTGGCCTTAAAACACAAATTCAATCGGCAAAAAACGATCTTTCCGATGCTACGCTTCGAGCGCCGTTCGACGGAACGATTGCCAAGCGCAACGTGGACAATTTTCGTAATGTTCAAGCCGGTGAAACCATCGCCTTAATCCAAGATCTATCGACTGTAGATGTAAGCTATGACTTGCCCGGCGCTGACATAATCGCAATGTCGTCAATTGGCTTCGACAATGTTGTTAGCATGGTTACGTTCGACTCGTTGCCGGGCGTAGAAATGAACGCAGACCTTGTCGAGTTTACTACTCAAGCAGACGCAGCAACACAAACCTATCGAGGTCGTCTATCAGTAACCCCGCCTGAAGACTTGATTGTACTGCCTGGGATGGTAGCGCGCGTGATTATTAGGGCGGACGGGCAAAGCGACACACATGTTGTGGTTCCACTTTCAGCTTTAGCGGCAAGCCCCGACGGTTCCCCTTATGTCTGGCTATTGGATGGATCCAACAGCACTGTCAAGCGTCGACCCGTTGAATTGGGAGAAATATCTGAAGACTTCGTGTTCGTAAAAACTGGCCTTGAAGAAGGGCAAATGATTGTAACTGCAGGCTTGAGCGAACTGCAGGAAGACATGGTAGTTCGCCCGATTTCAAAAGTTGGTGAGTAGCAAATGAATCTCGCAAGGTTTGCAATTGAGAAGCGTCTAATTTCCGCGTTGGTGACTATTCTCATTTTGGTGGCTGGCTATTTTGCATACTTAACTCTTCCTCGTTTCGAAGATCCTGAGTTCATAATAAGGCAAGCTCAGGTCATAACACCTTATCCGGGTGCCACTGCAGAAGAAGTCGCCGAAGAAGTCACTGAGGTTATTGAGAATGCTCTACAAGAGCTCTCTGGGGTAAAAGAGGTGAAGTCAGTTTCATCACCCGGACTCAGCACTGTGACGGTCGAGTTTACAATCCCCACGACACCTGATTTTCCGTCACTCCATGCAAGATTTGCCCAATTGCGCGCAAAGATACTTGACGCTCAAACAAGTCTGCCGCCGAACGCGCTCCAATCTCAGGTCTACGATGATTTCGGCGACGTGTATGCCTTATATTTTGCGATTGTTGGCGATGGCTATTCAATAGCCGAGCTCCACGAGTACGCGAAGGAGCTCCAGAGGGAGTTGGTTGCCGTCAGCGGTGTTTCCAAGGTGGTCTTAAGTGGTGAACAGAATGAAGCAATCTTTGTAGAGTATGCACCAGCAAGGTTAATAGAACTTGGAATATCACCGCAGCAAATTGGGCAAGTTCTGGAGGGACAAAACCTCGTAGCGCCCGCGGGTTCCATAAAGTCCAACTCGCGACGAATAGAGATACGTCCGTCGGCGGCAGTAGCCTCAATTGACGCTATCAAAGACCTAGTCGTTTCTGTGCCGAGTAGTGGTGCATCATTCCGACTTTCAGATATCGCAACCGTGTCGCGCGGTTACGTTGAACCAGCAAGCCCCCTACTTTTTCGGGACGGTCAGCCTGCAATTGGAATTGGAATATCGAATAGCCTGGGTGGAAACGTTGTGAACATGGGCGAAGCCGTGAAGCAACGGATAAACGAACTGGAGAACCTAAGGCCAATCGGAATCCAGATTTTGCCAATCTCTGATCAGTCTGCTTCGGTAAAAGAGTCGATCAACGACTTTGTCATGAACGTGGTTCTGGCGCTCATCATCGTTGTAGGCATATTGCTTATTTTTATGGGGTTAAGATCCGGAATACTCATGGGAGGTATTCTGTTGGTCACAGTCGCAGGCACGCTTGCCGGCATGCAGCTCTTAGGGCTCGACATGCAAAGGATTTCACTGGGCGCACTGATCATTGCGCTCGGCATGCTGGTTGATAACGCTATTGTCGTTGTCGAAGGTACGTTGGTCCGAGTTCAACGCGGCGAAGCCACCAGCGACGCTGCTATCTCTGTCGTAAATCAAACCAAATGGCCGCTGCTCGGAGGAACAGTTGTAGGACTTTTGGCGTTTTCCCCAATTGGCTTTTCACCGGACAACACTGGAGAATACGCCGGGAGCCTCTTCTGGACCATTTCTATCTCGTTGCTTTTTTCGTGGTTGGTAGCGATTTGGCTCACGCCCTATTTTTGCACTCTGCTGCTGAAACCAACCTCGGAAAAACCGCCTGCAGAGAATGCAATTCTCCGTGCCTATCGTGCTCTCCTCGCGTATGCGATCCGGTTCCGGTACCTGACTGTGGGGCTTGTTGTTGCGCTCTTTCTCTCTGCGATCGCAGGGTTTGCGCTGGTACCGCCGGGCTTCTTTCCCAACAGCACTAGGGCGCAATTTGTTGTGGATTACTTTTTGCCAGAGGGAACCGACATTGAACAAACCAGTCAGGACATGCGAGAGATTGAAGCGCATCTCTTAACTCTGCCAGGTGTCAACTCTACTAATCTGTCCGTGGGCAGCGGGCATTTACGCTTCATGTTGGTATACGACAGTGAAGACCAGAACCCCGCCTATGGTCAAATTTTGGTGGACGTAGAGGATTACCGGCAGATCGATGCGTTACAGCCTGAAATTCAGTCATGGATTGACCAAAACTACGCTGACTCATATGCAAAAGTTTGGAAGTTTGTACTGGGCCCCGGTGGTGGATCGAAAGTCGAAGCTGAATTTTCTGGACCCGATCCCGTTGTGCTTCGGGAACTCGCCGAACAGGCAAAACTGATATTCGCTGAAAATGGAGCCATCGCGATAAAAGACGACTGGCGCGAACAAAAGCCGGTAATTCGACCAGTTATTGACACGGAAAACGCCCGCAGGCTCGGTCTCACCCAAGCGGAAATTTCCAGGGCAGTTTACTGGCATCAAGTAGGGGCGCCGATAGGGATTTATCGCGAAGGCGACAACTTATTGGACATAGTTATGCGCCCGTTCGAAGCAGCCCGAAGCAATATCAGTGACCTAAAAAACATCCAAGTTTATAGCGATGTAGCCGGAGGGTATATTCCAATATCCCAAGTTGTAGACCGATTTGACCTTGTTTTCGAAGCTGGGAACCTTAGGCGCATCGACCGAAAGCTTGCAATCACCGCACAAGCCGATAACGCACCAGAAGTACTCTCAGGCGACCTTTTCGCTCAAGTCCGACCACTTGTAGAGGCAATAAAATTGCCAAGTGGGTATTCTCTTGAATGGAGAGGTGAGTACGGGGACTCGCAAAGTGCGAACGACGGTTTAGCTTCGACTATGCCGCTTGGGTTCGGAGCGATGATTGTCGTAGTTTTCTTCTTATTTAACGCAATCCGACAACCACTGATCATATGGTTGACAGTACCTCTGGCTCTCATTGGAGTCGTCTGGGGGCTCGCGGCAACCAGAACGCCACTCGAATTTATGGCAATACTGGGTATTTTGTCTCTAACAGGGATGCTAATCAAAAACGCTATCGTCCTTATTGACGAAACCGATACTCAGATTGCCGGTGGAAAACCTCGATTGCTGGCTGTTGTTGACTCAGCCGTTCTACGCGTCCGCCCAGTGTCACTGGGAGTACTTACTACTGTACTTGGAGTAATGCCTTTGCTGTGGGATCCGTTTTTCGAGTCACTCGCAGTGGTGATCATCTGCGGTTTGAGTTTTGCAACCGTTCTTACGCTGATAGTGGTGCCGACTCTGTACTCAATTTTTTTTAGAATAAATGAGGACGAAACAGCGGCTTAATCACTAACCTAAAAATCCCCACCTCTGCCAAACACCTTGCGCTTTCGGCATGTTCCGGGCTTTAAGTGCGTCCTTTTGCATGTACGAACTGATTTGGATCCCACCTTCAATTCGCACGACCTTTCCAAACCTGCAGAAAACCCCGACTAAAAGTGCGGAACCTAATTTATTACGCAATCCTGAAGGATTCTTAGTTCCTCACAGAGATTCTTTTGGAACATTGTGAGCGGTAAGTTTGCCTAACCCCGTCTCAGCATGTTCGGCGTTTGGTGAAAGAAATTTTTTGCGCTGTTCTCGTAGATTTCCGAAGTCTACCTTCTGCGCATCTCCGCCGCTCGTGTTCAGCGCGGTAAATGCCCCCTACTCCAGCACCTCATCTCCATCGCGGGCAGCCGCACGCCTTTCGGCCAAACGTTTTGCCATGTTGTACTCGTCACTGCCCCGTTCGAAGCGGCTTTCATAGAAGTCGCGCACCATCGCGTTTTCCTTGGCGGTTAGCAAACCACCAGTAGAAAGCCCCTCGATAATGCTGCGACGTTGATGGTCCGACATTTTTCCATAGTAGATTTCAGTGATTTTTTCGTTCGTATGGCCAAGATTTAGGGACCAGGCTTTACGGTCTTTGGGAGAGGTGCAAAGCTCATCCCCAAGCGCCTTGAGCGTATCACGAACAGAGTGCGGTGTGCATTTGCGTCCGATCTGGGAGGTGGCGAGATCAAAGGCGCAGCTCACGGCTGAGGAGGATTTCATCGGGGGTACGGGGCTGATCTCTGATCCTCGTTGTTTCAGATGTGCAAGCTCAGGGAAGACAGCGTCGTCTTGGGTGAAGCCCATTACCATTAGCTCCGAAAGCCAGCTTACCAAAACCTCTTGGAAGGCTTCAGTACGCGGGAAGAAAACACTGCGAAAGCTCTTCCCATTCTTTGCGCGCATTTCTAAGGCGTCCTGAACCAGCTCCCCTTTACAAAGGTCAATATGTTTCAGTCTCAGCGTAGTGAGCGCTGCGGCGCGTAACCCACTGGCATAAGCACAAGCAACCATTGCGCGATCACGGCGCTCCGCAATCGTGCGATCAGGCATCTTCTCCAACATCTTTTCCGCCTGCTCGATCGTCAGATAGTCGCGATCATCACGCGGCAGGGTTTTGGCGTGTACCGCCTTTGGAAGCTCCAGATAGAGTGGGATGTTTTGACTCAAACGCTTGTAGCCGTCCTGAAGCCGGAGCCATTCGAAGAACTGGCGAACCTGCGACGCGTGGTGCCGGATGGTAGAATTACCCAAACCACCATGCTCTTTGAGCGTTTGGCCAAGATTGACCAAATGATCACGAAAGTCTGCGGCGTCCTTTGGCGTGACCTTATCGAAGGCTTTGCCTCCTAGGAAAACCTCCAGCATGCGGATGCTCCGCAGATGGGCGCGTTTGGTCGAAGTCTCAAAGCGCCCAGCATAGACTTGCCACTCATGCACGATCCGATCGTTTGTCGGGTACCAAACCGTCTCGCGAAAGCCGGGTTTATTCCCGGTATCAGCTGGGATCTCACAATTACTTTCGTCTATCAGAGCCAGGCTGGTACCCGACATAAGGCATATTTCTATTCTGTCGTATTCTGACGCTTTCAGTAACTTTGTTACCTGGGCATCGCAGGTAGCGCAGACGCCCACCGCCATGTACCTATGACTGGAGGTTGTCATCAGCGAGATCGACTGTGGAGCGGGATACCATGCGCTGCCGCAGCTCAAACAATTGAACTCACCCTGTTTCAGTTTAGCGAGCGGTTTGCGCTTCTGGCCATTGTGGTAGCGTTGCAGCTCAGCCCCACGAAAAATAAAAGGACGCAGATCGTCTGATTTCCGCAGGCCGGATTTCATCCAGTCGGTGATGGCATTGCGGCGAACATTGTAGATTTTACACAGTTCATCTACCGAATAGACTTGGTCTTGGCAGACCTTCACCTTGTAGTGGGCCCGTGTCATATTTCGCGCCCCGACTTGCGATTTTTCTTTTTGGTTTGGCGTGATGCTTCAGCCAGTTTTTTCTCAAACGACAGCAGACTGGATAGGCGCCAGCGACTGCTGTTTGGAGGCAGCTTGATCGGTGCGGGTAGAACGCCAAGCTCCACGCGTTTCCAAACTGTTTGGCGAGCGATGCCGAAGCGTTTGGCCACTTCAACGTCTTTGAGATAGCGTTCGTCCTCGCCGAGGTTTTCAGCTTCTATCGCCTCCAATGCAGCAACCTGCACTGACGTCAGCGCGGGCGGATTGGAGTGAAACTGCCCTTGAGCCTGAACCCCGCCTTGATTGGTCTCAGACACATGCGATTGCGAAACGGCAGTAGAGGGATCTGCGAACAGATCCCCCATTGCAGAATTGTAGCTGAATTTAGCCATCGGCACCCCCATTCAGAGATGCCCAGTTATGGGAAACAGAAAAGCTCTGGGGCTGGTACATTAAGTGCCCTCCCGCAAGAGTTCGCGGATGTCACCAACACGCCAAGCTGTTGTGCGAGGCCCGAGACGTACAGGCTGAGGGAAGCGCCCAGCACGGACGCCTGCCCACCACGTCGAACGGGATACAGGCACGGGACCGTGAGGGTGCAGGATCTGCTTTTCGCGCAGCAGCGCTTCGTTGGGAAGATCGTCAAATTGCATCGTAGTCCATCTATGTTTGTTACAGATGGTCCAAGGCTGACAAGGTCCGGTCTTGTGCAGCGATTATCCACGAAGTCCGATCGTGGATCCACGATGTGAATTATATTTTTTAGGGTTCAGTCGCTCCAATAGTTGCTGTTGACGTGCAATTCACTTGCCTCCTTTAGAAGCCTACGAACCGTTTGCTGATCCACCCCGCAGCCAAGTTCAGCACCTTTGTCCGCAATCTGCTTCGGCACGTCAGAGCGTTTTTGGATGGGCGTATAACTGTGACCGTCCACTGCGCATGCAATGAGGGCTTTTTGAAGCGTTGCGATCCGTGTAGTGCTTGCAGACTTTTGCGGCCGGCTGTTTTCGGGGGAGGAAGAGGCCTCAAGCTTTGCGTCCAAAGCAGACAGGCGCTCATCTTTCGCTCGCAGCATATCTCGAAGTTTTTCGTTCTCCGCGATGATTTCCGCATTCTCGACAACGGTATCCGGATGCTGGCCATCGTGAGGCGGCATCCCCACGGCACGCCGCCACGCTAAGGACACATAATACCCCCTTTTCGCCAGCCAAAGCAGATAGTCCTTTGCAGGCGCCTTCTCACTGATTTCCCCGATCTCTAACGCCCTTTCCAATATCAGGAACCTGTCGTCACGCTCACGTATCGTCTCTCCGGTTTCCGGGGCGTTACCGCGCCAGCTTTCTGTGCGGAATGGCTTAAAGTTCAGCGACAAATCGATTGCCTCTCGGGCTGTCCAATAAGGTTTTCGGACCCATTCCCCGATCAGACTCCGTTCCTGCCCAGCGTATTCAGGGGAAAGAATTTTCTTCCTTCGATGCGCAAAATGCTGACCGTCAAATACGATCGGGCGTTCCGGTGTGATGGCTAGCCACCAATCTGCATGGAACGGTAGGTTGTTGCGCTCTGCCCACCAAAGCCAAAAAACAGGCGCGCCAAATCGTTCACCCGACCGCTTCGTTCTAGTTAGTAGCGCACTGTGATCATCCAGCTCCTTTGCGGCTCCGGCATCATCCAGCGAAATGCCCAACGCAAGTAGGACCGCGTCTTTGAGGGACCAACTGCTCTGATAGACCCAAGCTTGGATCAATTGTTCATTAGGTTTTACCGGGGCTTGTTCACATTCAATCATGTCCCAGTTTTTCCTTCTTCATCTTATCAAGTTGATCTGCCCACCACTGTGTCAAATCAACTCGCTCATCCCAGTGTGTTCCGCGTGCATATGCCCGGCGGATTTCGTTCTTTTCCACATGGGCGAGGGCTCGCTCAATGGCGTCCGGATGCCAGCGGCCGGACTCATTGGCCAGTGTGGAAAACATTGCCCGAAAGCCATGCGCCGTCATCTCGTCCTTCTCGTATCCCAAGCGGCGCAGCGCGGCATTCAAAGTATTGTCGCTCATGCAGCGCTTGGATGAACGTACCGATGGAAAGAGCAACTTGCCCAACCCGTCAGGTCGCGCAGTTCCTTCAAGTGATCGAAGGTTTGGCGGGAAAGCGGTATTGTGTGAGGCCGCCGCATCTTGGAGCGATGTGCCGGAACTGTCCACGCCATTCTGGCCTCGTCGATCTCATCCCACTCCGCCATTCGCAACTCTCCGGGGCGCAGGGCGATGGCATAGCGAAAGACGGCCCCGGCAGCAGACCGCATCCGTACGGCGGTTTCGTGATTGCCCTTTTTTTCCATCTTCTGCAGCGGAACCAGAATATCCCGTGCTGTTATTTGCGTGATCGGCATTTTCCCGATGTCTGCGGAAAGTAGCCGGTGAAACCAGGCGGTCTTTGTCAGCGTTGCTTCGGCACGGCCTTCGCTGCGCTTCTTTTCCAGCAGTTCTGCCGCCAACTTGGAGAAGGTAGCGTTGTTCTCTGCCTCTTCTCTGGCTTTTTTGTCTTTGCGCACGCTGGAAGGATCTTCGCCATTTGCGATCAGGCTGCGGGCGTCGTCCCGTTTCCGTCGCGCATCGGCCAGTGTCACTTCAGGATACTTGCCCAGCGCCAGCAGCTTTTCCTTTTGGAACCAACGATACTTGAAGCGCCAGAGTTTCGAACCGATCGGCTTCACCAGCAAATAAAGCCCGTCAAAATCGGCCTGCTTGTAGGGCTTCTCCCTAGTTTTCAGAGCCCGAATCCGTGCGTCGCTCAAAACAGGCATTGGGGGTACCTTCCAGTCACCGTGTGGCACGTACCCCAATTTGGTACCCCATTTGGGGGTAGATTACAGCGCACGTGGCAGGACAACATCGGACAATCCGATAGTAGAAATCCTTCAACTACAAGCTACTATCAGTCAAAATCGGACGCAACTGGATGTTAAAGTGGTGCCCCCACACGGACTCGAACCGCGGACCTACTGATTACAAATTTCCCGAAATCATCCCCTCCATATCAGCTAAGTAACTGATTTTTCTTAGTTTACCCTTCTGAAAAATCGTCCTTTTTTGGACTTATCGGACATTCGGTGGACACAGTTAACGCTAACGTTGGACACAGCCGGCAAAGCACTGAGCGTAAGTCATTGTAATTTAATGTGAAATGGTGCCCCCACACGGACTCGAACCGCGGACCTACTGATTACAAATCAGTTGCTCTACCAGCTGAGCTATAGGGGCACTGGGTGTCGATTACTTTCTCTGCCGCGCGACTGCAAGCCCGAAATTTCACCGCAACTTAGGGAAATTCTTGTTTCGTCGTTGGCGAGGCAAGCGAAGGGTTAGTTGAGGCGGGTTTGACTGCGCGGGTTGCAACCTGTAACCCGACAAACGAGGCAAGAAGATGCAGGGACAAGAGCCGGATATGCAGTTTGCGATCCACGCTGGGGCCGCTTTTACGGATCAGGGGCGGCTGCAAAGGTCGCTTCAGGCGAATGGTGCGTTGCTCAGCGAGTGTGGCGCGCGGTTCTTTGGCCCTCGTCGGTATCGTCAGTATTTCAAACCGAATTTCGGCGGGCCGGATATTCGAACTCTGTCACCTGACGCAATCAAGAAAATGCGACTGGCCTTGCCTGTGGACGCGGCGACCAAGCGTGCCATTTTCCTGAACGACAATTTCGTGGGTGATCAGGGGAATCTTCTGCGCGACGGCCAACTTTATCCCGATGCCGGGCGCAGGATGGCGCTGTTGCAGCAGGCCTTTCCAGAAGAACCTATAAATCTGTATTTCGCCCTTAGAAATCCAGGCAGTTTTATCCCGAAACTGCTGATGGCCCTGCCCGACCCAGATCGCGAAGAGATTCTGCGCACAACAGATCTAAGCTGTCTGAGCTGGATTGGCATGATCGAGGATATTCGTGATCTCGCCCCGGATGTGAAGATTACGCTTTGGTGCAACGAAGACACCCCCCTCATCTGGGGCAATGTTGTGCGCCAAGTCAGCGGGATACCCGAAACCGCAGCCCTGACCGGAGAATATGACCTGATCTTGTCGTTGTTGACTGCAGAGGGGCAAGTTCTGGCGCAGGCAGCCTTGGACACTGAAGCCAACGATCCTGAAGCCCTTCAGGTCCAGTTGTTCCACATTTTTGAGGAACACGCCGAAACGGACAGGCTTGAAGAGGAGCTTGAGCTTCCCGGATGGAACGCAGAAATCGTTGATGCATTCTCGGAGCTGTACGAACAGGACGTAGCTCGGTTGGCAAATATGAGCGGGGTTCAGGTTCTGAGCCCGCGCAACGCGCCCCTCTAGGTATTGAGGGATGGGCAAACGCCGGGTGTGGGCGTTTGCAAAGGGCCTTTAGCTCATGCCAAGCGCTTCTTTGTACATTTCAAGGACCGCCTCTTCCTCGGCGATGTCGTCCTCGTCGCGTTTACGCAGGGCAATGACCTTGCGCATCACCTTGGTGTCGTAGCCGCGGGCCTTGGCTTCGGCCATAACCTCTTTCTGCTGCTCTGCGATGTCTTTTTTCTCGGCATCCAGACGCTCGAACCGCTCGATAAATTGGCGCAGTTCTCCGGCGGTCACGCGGTAATTGGCGGTGGCCTGGTCTTCGGTCATTTCTTCCATCTACGTCTCTCCCAGAGGTTGCGGTCCGGCCGCGGTGGCAGCGGCAATATGCCGGATACATCGCACCCGCCGGCGCCGCAAGCGTTCAATCGCAGGCCGGGCTTGTGCGCCACAATGCGATCCGGTAAGCGCAATGCGCATCAGCAAAAGATTGCGAGGCCAAATGTTCGAACTCATCACCTGGGGCGGAGCCGCCCTGTCGCTTGCCGGTCTCCTGGGGCTGGTCTGGTGTATCCTGCGCGTGATGAAGGCCCGCAAATCGGGCCTGTCTGATGATGAACTGCGCGCCGTTGTTCAGGGGGTTCTGCCGTGGAATCTGGCGTCCCTGTTTTTGTCGGTCCTGGGCCTGATGCTGGTGATCCTGGGAATTTCGTTCAGCTAAACCTGTACGTCAAACTGGCAAGTTGTCGAACTGCGCTTCCATTGCATCTTCGCAAAGGGCCGCATCCAGGCGACGCAGCCGCGATGGCACGTGAACGCCCTGCTGGCGCATCCGATCGATTACCTTTGTAACGCTAGGCTGCAAGGCCAGACGAGTTTCCAAACAGGCACCCTGCAACTTTTCTTCCAGTTGTGCGGCTTCGGAATACAAATTGCTTGTAGACATCGTCATCCTCCCAAATGCTGTCTGACTACACCCATATAGGTAACTGTTTTAAGACTAGCTGATCCACGCCCGCGGTCGCGCATAAACTTGCCGTTACGTAAGGCAAAATCGGCGGCGAATTGCGGAACGGTTAAAGTCTAGTCGATTTCCGGCTAATCTGCCTTGACAGGCATCAAGTCACGCAAGCTTGATTGCGATATATTCCAGACTTACTATATAAAGAGAAAGACAAGCGGAGGGCAAGATGACACCCAAGGTCAAGGCATTTTTCGACACCGATACATTCACGGTGTCCTATCTGGTGCAAGAACCCGAAGGCACAGCCTGCGCGATTATCGACAGCGTTCTGGATTTCGACCATGCCTCGGGTCGCACGAGCACCAGTTCAGCCGACGAGATCATCAGCCATGTCCGCGCCAACGGGCTGAAGGTTGAATGGATTTTGGAAAGTCATGTCCATGCCGACCACCTGTCGGCTGCGCCCTACCTTCAGCAGGAACTGGGTGGGAAAATTGGCATCGGCGACCAGATCGTCACCATTCAGGAAACCTTCGGCAAAATCTTCAACGAAGGGACCGAGTTTCAGCGCGATGGCAGTCAATTCGACGCCCTGTTCCGCCAAGGCGACAGTTTTCACATCGGCCAGATGCGGGGTGATGTCCTGCATACGCCCGGCCACACTCCGGCTTGCATGACCTATGTGATCGGCGATGCGGCTTTTGTCGGCGATACCCTGTTCATGCCCGATTTCGGAACCGCGCGCTGTGACTTTCCCGGTGGGTCCTCGGAGGTCTTGTATGACTCGATTCAAAAGATCCTTTCCCTGCCCGACGAGACTCGGATCTTTGTTGGTCACGACTACAAAGCCCCCGGCCGCGATGAATTCGCGTGGGAAACCACCGTGGGCGAACAAAAGGCGCTGAACGTGCATATCGGTCAGGGCCGCCCGATCGAAGAATTCGTCGAGATGCGGGATGCGCGCGATGCGACCCTGGGAATGCCGCGTCTGATCCTTCCTTCCCTTCAAGTTAACATGCGGGCCGGCCAGATGCCACCAGCGGACGAAAAAGGCGATGTTTTTCTGAAGGTTCCACTGAACAAGCTGTAAAGATCCGTCGAAAGGGCAAACAATGCAAACGGAATGGATTTGGGGATTTGGCGGCGGCCTGATGATCGGGTTGGGCGCTGCCATTTACCTGTTGGGTAACGGTCGCATCATGGGGGCCAGCGGTATTTTAGGCGGGCTGATCGACGGCTCGGACCGTACAAAAGAGCGACTGGCCTTTATCGCAGGACTTGTCGGAATGCCCTTGATTCTCAGCCTGCTTCTATCTCCCGCGCCCGCGACACATCTGACAGGCAACCTCTCGGTCGTCATTATTGCGGGCCTGCTGGTTGGGGTCGGCACTCGGATCGCCAATGGCTGCACGTCGGGGCATGGGGTTTGCGGCATCTCCCGGTTTTCGCTGCGCGGCATCGTGGCGACGGTAATTTATATTGGCGCCGGTGCCGTAATCTTGGTGTTCCTGCGCCACCTGCTGGGGTTGATCTGATGCGTATGGTGATTTCCCTCCTCGCAGGGTCCCTTTTCGGCGCGGGGCTGCTTTTGTCGGGCATGACCGACACCACCAAAGTTCAGGGTTGGTTGGACATTTTCGGAAATTGGGACCCGACGCTGGCCTTTGTGATGGGCGGCGCGATCGTGCCCATGTTCTTTGCCTGGCGACTGGCCGAGCACCGCCGCCCGTTGACTGGCGGGACGTTTCCGGCCCCATCCGCTCCCGAGCTTGACCGCAACCTGATCATCGGCTCGGTTATGTTCGGGATGGGTTGGGGGCTGTCGGGCCTGTGCCCCGGACCGGCCATTGCGTCGATCTCATATGGGGGAGTTGGCGGGATTGTGTTCCTTCTTGCGATGATTGCGGGGATGTATGCGGCCCCTGCGGTGGGGTCGAAACTGGACAGGGCGGCCAACGCGGCCTAATCAAACAGGATGGAGATTCGCCCCATCACCCCCCGCTACGCCGTCTCGCCGCAAATCACGGTCGAGGATGTCCCAGCCATTGTCGATGCAGGTTTCGTGAAGGTTATCTGCAACCGCCCGAATACTGAGGTGCCGGTCGATATGCAGTCTCACGCAATCGGTCAGGCTGTTCGGGCGGCAGGGCTGGAATATGAGGTTCTGGAACTGACCCACCAGACGATGACGCCGGAAAACGTGGCCCGTCAGCGTGACCTTGCCGAAAACTGCACCGGGCCGGTTCTGGCCTATTGCGCCTCTGGCACGCGATGCTCGGTTGTCTGGGCCTTGGGACAATGTGACCGGATGAGCACCGATGACATTCTAGAGGCCACAACCAAGGCGGGTTACGCACTGGAGAACCTGCGCCCGACGCTGGACCAAATTCGCGGCTCGACAGACTGATCTACCGCTTTACCCAAATGCATCCGGGTTGTTTTCCAAACCAGCGAGTTTGGAAATTTCGGCGGCGATCTGATCAGAGTCGTTGAATTCCAGTGTCTCTGCTGTCAGATCGGGCTCCTTTATCGAGGGCTGACCTTCTTGCCTCGCTGTTTCTGCGTGGTGAGGTTGCTCGGTGGCCAACCGGGCTTCCAGAAACTCTTCGGTATTGGCCAGTGCTGGCAGTGGTGCATATTCATTTAGCCGCACTGCTCGCATCCCGCCACATTGGCCCAATCGTCCGACCGCGGCACGGGTGCGATCTATGGTCAGAACCTCGGCCCGATCCAACCGGGAGCCGGTAAGCGGCAATACATCGCCCGCCGAGAGCCCCGACAATGCAGCCAGCGGCAGGTTCATCCGGCAAATCACCGTGTTCAATTCGGCCCGCACAACCCCGGTTGCCTGCTCCAGGCTCGGCCCCGAGGGGTCTTCGGGCACAATTTCAGCATCCGTGCCCGCCCGCTCGGGCAAAAGCAGTGCAATATGGCCCTGACGCAACCCGCCACTCAATTCGACCGTCAGATCAAAGGTCAAATATGCGTCCTCAACCATGGCCAGGGACAACGATCGCATATCAGCAAGACGGGCTTTGAATTCATAACCGGTTAGGCCAGGCTGGCCGCCAGTGGGATCGGCTAAAGCATCGGCGCGACGCAGTGCCTCTTCGACCATTGGCGCGACCATGGCGGCATCCGTGTCTGTGAACGAACGACCGGCAGGAGGGTCAGGCATGACCTCTCCGATCGTTTGCACCTGAAGGATGGCCGATACCACCCCGATATCCATACATACCGCTGCCGCGACCCCATCGGGATCTGAGAAGCGCAACAACAACCAATCGTCGCCTGCAAAATCGCCCAGTACATCCGGAGATCTTGCTGACTGCTTCGCCCCGATGACTGAAAGAGGTAAGTTCAACCGATCCCCCGCGGCGCGGGCAAACCCCAGCCGAAAAGCGCGCAGGGCAGAACGAGGGCCATCCCCCTGCCCTTCTTGCCCGACCGAGAGTTTGCGCGCCAACACCGCGTTGACCGGTTGTGCCATAGCCTAAACCGCCAATTTACTTCATCTTCTCTGGTCTAACCCAGCGGCGGTTACCAATGTCTTTACAAAAACGCTATTGCGCGGCCTGCCGATAGGCCAACGGCACGCGAACGCGGAACGCTGCGCCGCCTTGACCGGGCAAGTAGGTGATCTCTCCGCCAAGGCGCTGCATGATTTCCCGGCAGATCGCCAGACCCAATCCCGCCCCGCCGGCTTTGTCACCGCCGATCCGAGCGAATTTCTCAAACACCATCGACTGCGCCTCGGGAGGAATGCCGCTGCCGTTATCGGTGAAATCGACCACGACTTGTCCCCCTACATCATGGGCGGAAATCGTCAGAACCGGCTCATCCGCGTCGCAATACTTCTGGGCGTTCGTGATCAGATTGATGAAGACCTGCCCCAGACGATCAAGATCGGTATGGAGCGGCAGGCGTTCAGACGCGATTGAACGCCGAACGGTCAAAGTATGGCTTCCTCCGGCCAAAGCGCTGGAAACAGCCCGATCCAGCACGGACCGCAGCGTATCGCCACCCATGTTCAAACTGACCCGGCCGCTTTCCAGAACGCTGAGGTCCAACAAATCGTCCAGCAGCCGCGTCAGACGCAGGGCCTCGTCATGGATGATGGCAGCATAGCGCGTCTGTTCCTGGTCGCTCAGCCCGTCCGTGTCCCGCATGATCTCGGAAAACGCCCGGATCGAGGTCATGGGGGTGCGCAATTCATGGCTGACCTGGCTGAGGAAACTGTCTTTCTGCTCCGAGATTTGGGTCAGCTTGGTATTGGCCTCGCGCAGTTGCCGCGCAGTGCGACTGAGTTCGGCTGACTTCACCTCAAGCTGGCTGGAATATTCCAATAATTGCGCCGATTCGTCGGCCACCGCCAGCAGGTCTTCGACCGAAACCGACGAGCCTCCCACGATCTGACCGATCATCGCGTGGGCCGTCGCCGCCCCGACCGAACCGCTAAGTTCCCGTTCCAGGCGCTCCAGAAAGACAGGCGTCGGTTCGGGCAGGCGCGTGCGGCCACCCTGTTGATGGGCTTCGGCCTGAAAGAATTCCTGCGCGGGACCGGCCCCCAGAATCCGCTGGGTCATGATCATCAGGTCTTCGCTTTGTGCGACCGACCCACTCCAGCCACGCGGGGCAACGGAATGGTCAAACACATTGACGAATTGCGCGCCCTGCAACCGTTCCAGCGGGCTAGGGAAGCTCAGCAGCGAAGCCACGCAGAACGCCACCGTGTTCAACGACAGCGACCACATCACCGCGTGGACCATTGGATCCATGCCCTCGATCCCGAACAGCGCCTGCGGGCGTAACCAGCCCAGCCCGAAAGGTCCGTGCTGCAAGACGCTGTCGGTCATCAGGACACCGCCCATTCCGGGCAGCAACAACGTATATATCCAAAGCAGAAACCCGGTCGTCAGCCCCACAAGCGCGCCCGTCCGCGTGGCCCCTCTCCAGAACAACCCGCCGACCAAAGCGGGTAAGATTTGCGAAATTCCGGCAAAAGCCACCAACCCGATTGACGCAAGCGCCGCTCCTCCTCCTGACAATCGGTAATAATAGTACCCAAACGCCATGATCACTGCGATAGACACGCGTCGCGCCATCAAAACAACGTTGCGCACATCGCCCGAGACGGATCCGCCCCCCTCCTGCGTGCTCAGCCAAATGGGCATAACCACATGGTTCGACACCATAGTCGACAGCGCCATGGCGGTGACGATCACCATGGATGTGGCCGACGAAAATCCTCCGATAAATGACAGCATGGCCAGCCATTCATTGCCCTGCGACAGCGGTACCGTCAGCACAAACAGATCGGGGTTCGAGCCGTCGGGCAACAGGTCAAGCCCGACCACAGCGATCGGCACCACGAACAGGCTCATCAACAGAAGATATAGCGGAAAGGCCCAGGCGGCAGTCCTCAGATGCGCTTCATCTGCGTTCTCGACGACCATGACCTGAAACATGCGGGGCAGACAGACAAAGGCCGCAGCGGACAGAAAGACAAAGGTTGTCCAGCGACCGGCATCGACGTTCCACTGACCTATCTCCGAGGCGTCAATACGGTCCATCATTGGCACGACACCGCCGGCAATGCCCCAGACGACAAAGATGCCCACCGCCAGAAGCGCAAAAAGTTTGACGACGGATTCAACCGCAATTGCAGTGACCACGCCGTGGTGGCGCTCGTTGGCGTCCAGATTTCGCGTTCCAAACAAAATGGCGAAAACAGCCAGCCCTGCCGCAACCCAAAACACGCTTGATCCTTCGCGGTAAAGCCCTGTGGGGTCGGCCTCGGCAAAGATCGAAAAGGACAGAGTGATGGATTGCAGTTGCAGCGCGATATAAGGCGTGCCGCCTAGCACAGCCAGTATGGTCACGCCGATTGCCAGCGTGTTCGACTTGCCATACCGGGACGAGATCAGGTCGGCGATTGACGTCACCCGCTGACTGCGCCCCACCCGCACCAGTTTGCGCAGACCCCACCACCAACTGATCATCACCAGCGTGGGGCCAAGATAGATCGTAACGAATTCCAGCCCCGAGCGGGCAGCATTGCCTACAGCGCCGTAAAAAGTCCAGGCAGTACAATAGATTGACAGAGACAGCGTATAGATCAGAGGTGAGCGCAACCACGCACCCTTGCCTGCCGCCGCCAACCGGTCTGCCGCAAAAGCGACGCCAAACAACAGCACGACATAGCCCAGACAAACAAGGATTAGAACGTTCAGCGTTGCCATTTGTCCGCATCCGATTCGGCGTCATCTCGGCTAGCGCTGCGCCTAGCTGCGAAGCCAAAGATCAAGCTGACCCCGATCAGCAGGCCCCAGCAAAAGAAAATGTAGAACATGGCCGAGGACAGGGGCACACCGTTGTCGCCTTCGGATTCCGGCCACAGCAACGGAATGGCGATCAGCGCAGCCCCCAGAATCGGAAGCAGTCGCGCGGCGTCCATCAGCCGGCGGCGGCGGTAACTCTGGCGTTCCAGAAACAGCGAAGGCCGAACGCCCGGAGGCTGTCGATCCCCGCCGTTGCTCATGATTGCGTGGCCTGAGCGTGCAAGTCGCGTACGGCTGTCAGCACCTCGGCATTGGAAAACGGCTTAGTCATAAAGCGGCTGACCCCAGCGTTTTCAGCCATCTCGCGGTCGCGCGATTGCCCGCGTGCGGTCAGCATCAAAACCGGCAAGCTGCGCATATCGTCCAGTTCGCGCAGGTCACGCAGAATATCCATGCCACTTTTGCCCGGCAACATGACATCAAGAATCACCAGATCAGGCTGTGCGCCCTGGATCACCTCGATCGCGTCCGTCCCTTCCGAGTGCGTTTCGACCTGCCAACCCTCACGCGTCAACAGGAACCGAATGGCCTCGGCAATGTTGGGCTCATCCTCAATCAACAGAACCTTGCGGCTCATTTGTCGTATTCCTCCCCGAGACGGATCATCCATCCACAAACCGTCAGCGCCAGCTTACGCCGTCTGTCGGGAAACTGTCAAAAACCTTCGCTCAGAATCGATGGTTCGCGGCGCGACGCGCAATCATCGTTGGGGCACACCCGGCAACTGGGACCTACACGTGCGACGGCCTGATCACTGGGCTGGCCCTCTTCAACCGACCGGACCAACATGACCGAATGGTAAACAGGCGCATCATCGTAGCCTGCGACCCCTTGCGGCCACGCGTAGGCAAAGCAATCGAACTCGGCAGCCGAGCGACCAAGCTGCACGATCCGGCGACGGATCGGAACCAGAGGGCGATTCAGCGCCTGAAACAGGGGCCAAAGGGGGCAGGCCTCGCCAAATCGGGGCATTGCGAAGCCCGGAACGGATTTGGTGAACAGGATGCTGCCGGATGCATCGCAAATAACCAGCCCTGTCGGTCGCCGCAGCACGCCTTCGGGCAAAGCCGCAAGTCGCCGCAGGACGGTCGCGATATCCACGTTGAATTGAGCAGCCAGTTTCAGCGGGTCTGGCTCTGCACCGTCCAGCACCGCTTTCACCGCGTCCAAAGGCATAGCACGTGCATCGGTTGCATAGACGTCCAGAAACCCGCGGGTCACAGTCCGGGCCGCCGTCGAATCAAAACCGCTCAGGTCCAAGTCTGCAGGGTCCGCACCAGCCTCGATCTCGGGGAAATGATGGTCGTGACGTTCAAAGAACGCCTCAACATCTTCCAGCGGCACCCCGCTCCGATCATCGGTGGTTTCGGTGTCGTCCAGGTAAGCCACCAGCGATTTGGAGCTATCTGCCAACCTCTCCGCATCCTGGTGAAGGTTGCGGTGGAATCGATCCTGCCATTCAGGCTCAATCTCATGTGTTTCAGCCAGAATGGCGGCTGTGGACCGAATCGCGGCGGCGGTCGACAGCACCTCGTGCATCGACGCCGCCAAATGCGGGTCATGGGTCAGACGGTCGGACAGGGTTTCAACGGTGCGTTCCAGCGAAACCACCCGGCGGTGCATCTGCGCCAGAACCCCCGCCCAACCGGGAAACCGCCCAGCAAATTCCTCAAGCGCATCAACCTCAGCCTGCTGACCAACTGCGTCTACCGCAGCCTCACGCAGGGCCGAGATTAGGGTGGCTTCGATCCCCTGCGTCAAGACCGAAGGCTCAACCGACAGAGCCGCCGCAATATCGACCAGCAATTTCCCCCCGATCCGGCGGCGATTATGTTCGATCAGGTTCAGGTAAGAAGCCGAAATACCCACACGGCGCGCCAGTTCGGCCTGACGTAGACCAGCGATCTGACGCCTTTCGCGGATTCGACTTCCTGTCAGCGCGTCCCTCATAGCTGCACTTTCCCTGTCATTGTCCGTGGAATTTTCGGAACTTTTGATATATTTCTATTACTTATAGTCAAATTTTCCCACCATCTTTACAACCTTAACAAAATCACAGGTCAAGCCAGGAACATATTCCCGGCCTTCCCCCTTCTCATCCCACTAAAATCCCGGCACCATAGCGGGATGAGCGACCCCGCCTTCGAATATGCCCCAATCGGCCTTGTCGAGCTGGAGAACCGGATCATCCGACGGTGCAACTTGCAATTCGCCCGCACCTTTGGCGGGGAAGAATTCGAGTACCGCAACATGCCTCTGCTGCACCTTTACCCCTCGGTCGCGGATTGGGAACGGATTGGCGCGCGCAGCCTTCAAGTGATGCGTGACACAGGATATTACACGGACGAACGGGTCATGCGGCGGCGCAATGGCGACCTGTTCTGGTGCCGTGCACGCGGTCGGTCCCTAACGCCGGACGACCCATTCAGGCATGGAATCTGGAGTTTTTCCGACATCTCGGAAGAACGCCCCTTGGTCGAGTTGACCACGCGCGAACGCGAGGTCGCGATCCTGTCCTGCCGTGGCCTGTCAGCCAAGGAAATCGGCGTGGAACTGGGCCTGAGTTACCGCACTATCGAGGCCTACCGTGCCCGGCTGCTGGAGAAATTCGGAGCGCGAAAACTACCGGAATTGGTAGCGAAACTTTCTGGAATGCCGCTCTAGGTTTATTTCCCTACCGAAAACTTAACCAAACCCGGTTCAGACAGGCCGAGACGCGCTTTTCATGGCTGGACGCATAGATTATAACGCTGCGTAATCAGATCAAAGCCCGCAACGCACAGACGGGCCAAGGGGAACCGTCGAGGACACTCATGACAGACACCAAACACGAAGCGGATGTGGCATTCATCAAGGCTCTTGCCGAATTGCTACGCGAAAACGACCTGACCGAGTTGCAGGTCAAACGCGAATATGGCGAAGAAGACAGCCTGAACGTGCGCGTCAGCCGTATGAACCAAGCCGCAGCCGCTCCTGTTCAGGTTGCCGTCCCGGCAGCAGCCCCCGCCGCTGTCCCAGCAGCAGCACCTGCTGCTGCTCCGACCGAAGCCCCTGCGGCAGCCGAAGACCCCGCCAGCCACCCCGGTGCCGTGACCTCGCCCATGGTGGGCACGGTTTACATGCAGCCCGAACCGGGCGCGCCTGCGTTCATCTCGGTCGGTGCATCGGTGTCCGAGGGCGACACGCTGCTGATCGTGGAAGCGATGAAAACCATGAACCACATCCACGCGCCGAAATCCGGCATCATCAAGCGTATTTTGGTGGGCGACGGCGACGCTGTGGAATTCGGCACGCCTCTGGTCATCGTTGAGTAAGGCGGGCCCATGTTCGACAAAATCCTGATTGCCAATCGAGGCGAGATCGCCCTGCGCGTCATCCGCGCCGCGCGCGAGATGGGGATTAAGACGGTCGCCGTGCATTCGACAGCCGACAGCGACGCGATGCATGTGCGCATGGCGGATGAATCGGTTTGCATCGGCCCTCCGCCAAGCCCGCAAAGCTATCTGTCCGTGCCCGCCATCATCTCGGCCTGCGAGATCACCGGCGCACAGGCGATCCATCCCGGCTATGGCTTCCTTTCCGAGAATGCCGAGTTCGTGCAGATCGTAGAAGATCATGGCATAACTTTCATCGGCCCGACCGCCGAACATATCCGCGTCATGGGTGACAAGATCACCGCCAAGGACACGATGAAAGAACTGGGCGTGCCTTGCGTTCCGGGTTCCGACGGCGGCGTCCCCACGCTGGAAGACGCCAAACGTATCGGCGAGGAATTCGGCTATCCCGTCATCATCAAAGCCACCGCCGGCGGCGGCGGACGCGGCATGAAAGTCGCGATGAATGCGGATGAGATGGAAAGCGCCTTCATGACCGCGCGTGCCGAAGGCAAGGCTGCCTTTGGTAATGACGAGGTCTATATCGAAAAATACCTGACCACGCCCCGCCATATCGAGATTCAGGTCTTTGGCGACGGCAAGGGCAATGCCGTCCATCTGGGCGAACGCGATTGTTCCCTGCAGCGCCGCCACCAGAAAGTGTTTGAAGAGGCCCCCGGGCCATGCATCACCCCCGAGGAACGCGCCAAGATCGGCAAGGTCTGCGCGGACGCGGTGGCCAAGATCAACTATATCGGCGCGGGTACAATCGAGTTCCTGTACGAAAACGGCGAGTTCTATTTCATCGAAATGAACACCCGCCTGCAGGTGGAACACCCGGTGACCGAGGGCATTTTCGGCGTCGATCTAGTGCGCGAGCAAATCCGCGTGGCGGCCGGCGAAGACATGTCGTTTGGTCAAGACGATCTGGAGATCAATGGCCACGCCATCGAAGTTCGGATCAACGCGGAAAAGCTGCCCAACTTCTCGCCCTGCCCCGGCAAGATCACAGCGTATCACGCGCCGGGTGGTCTGGGCGTACGGATGGATTCGGCGCTCTATGACGGCTATTCGATCCCGCCCTACTACGACTCGTTGATTGCCAAGCTGATCGTACAGGGCCGCGACCGGGCCGAGGCGCTAGCGCGTCTGGAACGTGCCTTGGGCGAGCTGATCGTGGACGGGATCGACACCACCGTGCCTCTGTTCCACGCCTTGCTGCAAGAGCCTGATCTTCACAGCGGTGACTACAACATCCACTGGCTGGAGCACTGGCTTGCGGAGAACATGGCCGATTAACACAACCCGGTCGAAGGGCCTTGGCCTTTCGACCGCGGGATGTCCTGCATGAGCCTCTCGCCGGAACTTTTGCTACATGGCTATTCCGTCGGCATTTTTCCGATGGCCGAGCACCGCGACGACCCGGAGTTGTTCTGGGTCGATCCCAAGTTTCGCGGCGTGTTTCCGCTGGACGGGTTTCACATTTCTCGCAGTCTGGCGCGGCGGATGCGCAAATGCGGATTCTCGATCAGCATCAATCAAGACTTCGCTTCGGTGGTCGATGGCTGTGCCGACCGCGCAGATACATGGATCAATAGCGAATTGCACCTGCTCTACCAACAGCTTCACCGCTCGGGCCATGCGCATTCGCTGGAGGTGTGGGACGAATCCGCGTTGGTTGGCGGCGTCTATGGCGTGACCCTTGGCGCAGCTTTCTTTGGTGAGAGCATGTTTTCCCGCCGTACGGACGCGTCGAAAATCGCGTTAGCCTATCTGATCGACCGGCTGCGCAGAACCGGGTTTCAGCTGTTTGACACGCAGTTTCTGACGGCGCACTTGGCCTCGCTGGGCGCGATTGAGATACCGCGCGCGCAATATCGGCAGGAACTGGAAGAGGCGATCAACCTTGAGGCGGACTTTGCCACGGCTTTGGATCAATCCGCCGAAGGCGTGATACAACGGATGACCCAGACGTCATAGCGCGCGTGATCCAGGGCGTTCAACGCCGGAGCTGTCGCAATCATCCAACCGTCAAACAGTTGATCCGTCTTGCCATTTTCCCAAATTGTCAGATAGGCAAAAGCATCACCTGTCGGGTTCTCGGCCGGATATCGGCAGTCGCCCAAGGCGACATCCAGACCAAAGATTGCCTCGGTCTGACCATTTTGCATCTGGATATCCACGGTCTGGCCGCTGACTTTGTCCAACCCGCGCAACATCGCGCCCGGCCCGGATTGGACCTTTTGCTGGGCCGAAACGCCCGTTGCGGTCAACAATGCCGCGACAAGGGCTGCGCGTCGCATCAGCTGCCGTCCCCGGCAACGAATTTAACCAGCAAAGAGATCAGGCTGACCGCGCCCTGCGTGTCGGTAACTTCGTCACCCGGCTCAAAATAAAAGGGCGAACCACCAGGCATTACCTCAACGAAGTTGCCGCCCAGCAGCCCTTCGGAGGAAATCACGATCGCGCTGTCATCAGGCACCAGAATGCCGTCCGATATCGAAAAGGTTGTATCTGCGCGGTAGGTATCGGAATTCAGGGTTACCCCCGTCACAGTTCCGATTTTAACCCCGGCAAGGCGCACATCTGTCCCTACGCCCACGCCCTCCAGCGACCGGAACGAGGCCCCCAGTTCGTACCCTGTACCGCCCTGCGACAGGCCGGTGGATTGGCTGGCATAGATGCCAAACGCAACGGCACAGGCTAAAACAGCGCCGCCAACTAGGACTTCGGTTACGTTATAGCTCGACATAAATTGCCTCGTTTATTCGGGGCTCCAGGCCTCGTAATCGGAACGTTCAATCGGGTCCGGGCGGCGCAGCGACCCAGCCGGTGCATATGCCAGCGCCGAGCCCGTCAGGTTTTCCTGATGCGGTTTTTCCCATGATTTATGGGCCAGCGGCTTGTCGGTCGGTGGTTCATCCCACGTGCGGTGCAGCCAACCGTGCCAGTCAGGATCAATGCGGCTGGCTTCGGCCTCACCATTGAAGATCACCCAGCGCTTGCTGTCATCGGCGTTGCGATAAAAGACGTTACCCTGGTCATCTTCGCCAACCTTCTCACCCTTGCGTGCAGTATAAATCTGCGTGTTCAAGGTCGCCCCGTTCCACCAAGTCACGGCTCGCAAGAGATTGTTCAGGATACCCATGGGCTGCCTCCGGCAATTCTGTTTCCGCAGATATGGACCAAAGGCGCGCCAAGGTCCAGTCTCACAAGGATCACACCTGTCATTCCGGCAGATATGCGGCCACTTCGATTTCAATCCGGTATTTCGGGTCGATCAACCCACATTCGATCATCGTTGCCGCCGGTGGGTTCGCGCCGAATGTCTCGCTCAGGATTGGCCAGCAGGGTTCGAACTCGGCCTTGTCAGGCAACATGTACGTCACGCGGACCACGTCAGCAAACCCAGCTCCGGCCTCGGCCAGCGCCTTTTCAATGATCGTCAACGCCGAACGGCACTGCTCGACCACGTCATTGCCTTGCCCGACTGTGCCCGCAACATGGACCCAGCCACCTGCAACAACAGCCCGGCAATATCCGAGTTTGGCTTCAAACTCACCACCGGACGAAATACGTTTGATCATTCCTGCGCCTCACAAGAAAACGGCGCGGAAAACCGCGCCGTATGTGTTTGAAATTAAGCGGTTTACCCGGCTGACGCAGATTCCGCTGCATCCGCATAGATGATGAGCGGTTGCGACTCTGAGGTCACGGCCTCTTCGTTGACCACAACTTCGGTCACGTTTTTAAGACCTGGAAGTTCGAACATCGTATCCAGCAGGATATCTTCCAGGATCGAGCGCAGACCACGTGCCCCGGTTTTCCGTTCGATCGCCTTCTTGGCAATCGCCTTAAGTGCGTCATCGGTAAAGGCCAGCTCGGCATCTTCCAGCTCGAACAGACGCTGGTATTGCTTGACCAGCGCGTTCTTGGGCTTGGTCAGGATCGTAACCAGAGCATCCTCGTCCAGATCCTCAAGCGTTGCCAGAACCGGCAGACGGCCAACGAATTCCGGGATCAAGCCGAATTTCAACAGATCTTCGGGCTCAAGATCTTTGAAAATCTCGCCCACGCCCCGGTCATCATTGTCACGCACATCAGCACCAAAGCCCATGGCCGAACCTTTGCCGCGCTGCGCGATGATCTTGTCCAGACCCGCAAATGCGCCACCGCAGATGAACAGGATATTCGTGGTGTCCACCTGCAGGAATTCCTGCTGCGGATGCTTGCGTCCGCCCTGCGGCGGAACGCTGGCCACTGTGCCTTCCATCAGTTTCAGCAGCGCTTGCTGCACGCCCTCACCCGAAACGTCGCGGGTGATCGAGGGGTTTTCGGACTTGCGCGTGATCTTGTCGACTTCGTCAATATAGACGATGCCGCGTTGCGCACGCTCGACATTGTATTCCGACGCTTGCAGCAGTTTCAGAATGATGTTCTCGACATCCTCGCCCACATACCCGGCTTCGGTCAGGGTCGTCGCATCCGCCATGGTGAAGGGCACATCCAGAATACGCGCCAGCGTCTGGGCCAGCAGCGTCTTGCCGCAGCCGGTCGGGCCGATCAGCAGAATGTTGGACTTCGCCAGCTCAATATCGCTGCCCGCTTTCTGAGCATGGTTTAGACGTTTGTAGTGATTGTGAACCGCAACCGACAGAACGCGCTTGGCGGTGGCCTGACCGATCACGTAATCGTCCAGAACCTCGCAGATATCCTTGGGCGTCGGCACCCCGTCGCTTGACTTCAGGCCGCTGGCCTTGGTCTCTTCGCGGATGATGTCCATGCACAGTTCGACGCATTCGTCACAGATGAATACTGTGGGTCCGGCAATCAGCTTGCGCACCTCATGCTGGCTCTTGCCGCAAAAGCTGCAATAGAGCGTATTTTTGCCGTCGCCGCCTGAATTCGTCGCCATGTTATACCTTTCGGGCTTCGTCTCTGCGGCCCCGCCCGGGGGCCGCGTTTGCCGCTTGTTGGTGCAGCTTAGGCCACCACCGGGGCGGCTACAATCTCAAAAATGTACCCAACGTGGTCAACACGGGCACAGATTCCTAGGCGTCGTCCCCGTCCACTTTTGCACGGTTTTCGACGATTTCGTCGATATGGCCCCATTCTTTTGCTTCTTCCGGGCTCATGAAATTGTCACGGTCCAGCGCCTTTTCAACCGCCTTTTTTGTCTGTCCTGTATGGCGCACGTAAATGTCATACAGACGATCCTTCAGCTTTTGCGTCTCGGCCGCGTGGATCATGATATCGCTGGCCTGACCCTGATAACCACCGCTGGGCTGGTGCACCATGATCCGGCTGTTGGGCAGCGAAAAGCGCATCCCCTTCTCGCCCCCGGCCAGCAGAACCGACCCCATCGAGGCCGCCTGACCGATCACCAATGTCGAACATTTCGGCTTGATATACTGCATTGTGTCGTAGATCGACAAACCGCTGGTCACTACGCCGCCGGGCGAATTAATGTAGATCGAGATTTCCTTGTTCGGGTTCTCGGCCTCAAGATGCAGCAACTGGGCCACGATCAAATGGCTCATCCCGTCATGGATCGGGCCGTTGATGAAAATGATCCGCTCTTTCAGAAGGCGCGAGAAAATATCATAGGCGCGTTCACCACGGCTTGTCTGTTCGACCACCATGGGGACGAGCGTATTCATATAGGTATCAACGGGATCGAACATACGGAACCTGCCTGCTTTGCTATGGATCGGGACAATACCCGAAGAAACGTTACCCGAGTCTTAGTGCTGCCACTGAGGGGCTGCAAGGGGGGCCAAAGACTTCTGTATCTTCTTGTGCAAATGAGATCGTTCGGACTCGAAAAACACGCATCTTGCACAAAGAGCCTCACAATCATGTGCAAGCATCATCCCATCACGTCATTTTGATTCATGCATATGGGGGCAATTGGTCAAAATACAGGCAGACGGCCTCCGCACGGCGGAGATCATTGAAAATCGAAAACACTCGCCCGTCGACCGGGCCCACAAGGAAAATATTAATGGCACTGCCCCAGATTTCACAGGATATGTCACCTCAGAACCTCGAACAGATCGCGGGGAACGCAACGGACGCGTCGAACTTCCTGAAAGCCATTAGCCACGAAGGGCGGCTGATGATCTTGTGCCATTTGGTCTCTGGCGAAAAATCGGTCACCGAACTGGAAGAACTTTTGTCTGCGCGACAAGCCGCAGTGTCCCAACAACTGTCTCGCCTGCGTCTTGAGGGGCTGGTCTCGCCCCGACGCGAGGGCAAGGCGATCTTCTACCGTTTGGCAGATGATCGCCCCCGCCGGATGCTGGAACTTGTCTACGAACTGTTTTGCACCGAAGAAGCGGCCTAAGCGCGGCTCAGGACCCGCTGGCGCAATTCACGTAGCCCTGCGCCATCCCCAATAACATAGCCGAGTAATGATCGGTTCCGGGGGTGACGTCGACGCCAAGCGGGTCCAATTCATAAACTCCGGCCCCAGAACCTTCGATCGCTGTCTCGACAAGGCGCGTGTCGTATTGAGGTTCGGCGAAGGCACATTGGATTGAATCCTCTGCTACCTTCTCTTGCAGCGCGGCCAGTCGCGCAGGCCCAGGGTTGGACGCGTCGCCGAGACTTACGGAGCCAGAGGTTTGCAGTCCAAAGCGGTTTTCGAAATACTGATAGGCGTCGTGGAACGTAATAAACCGGTGATCCTGCATCCCAGCGATTTTTGTAGCGATCTGGGCTTCCAACTCAAGCAGCTCCGCTTTGGCGCGCTCTGCATTTTCCCTGTAAATGGCGGCGTTCTCAGGGTCTGACGTGGCCAGCGCCTCAGCAATGACATGGACCCAAACACGCCCGTTTGCAGGGTCGAGCCAAGCGTGCGGGTCGACGCCTTCATGATCGTGACCATGGTCATCATGGCCTGCGTGCTCGTCATGATCTTCGTCGTGGCCGGCGTGGTCATCATGATCCTCATGCGCCGCGTGCTCAACATCTTTATCATGACCGTCATGACCGTCATGATCGTCATGCCCCGCATGTTCTTCATGATCTTTGTGATCGTCATGCCCGGCGTGATCGTGATCGTCATGTTCTTCGTGTTCATCATGCGAATCGTGGCCCGCATGATCGTCATGATCGTCATGACCATCTGCAACCACGTCGCGGAATTCATACAGCACTGTACCTTCCGCATCCAACAAAGTGACGAGACGCGCGTCGCCAGACAGCGCATCCAGCGGCTTCTCCATCCATGGTGTTAGCTCTTCACCGACCCAGAACACGACATCGGCCGATTGCAGCGCCCGCGCCTCGGATGGGCGCATGGCGTGGTCATGCGGCGAAGATCCGGCCGGGATGATCAACGCGGGCTCTCCAACACCGTTCATGACCTGTGCGACCAACGAATGAACAGGCGCAATATCCGTCGCTACTTTAGGCGGCTCGGCGACCGCCTGACTTGCCAACACTGAACCCACAGCACAAAGAACTGACCGTCGCATATTTACCCTCGAGTGATATGTTATTACATTTCTGGGTCGCTTGATATGCCCGACGTTATAACATATCAAGCCAAAAATAATTCGGAGCACCGGATGAGCACCGTCGGTTTCAGACAGCACGATCACGCCCATTGCGTACATACCGCCCTCGCCCAAGCTGAGGCGAAATGCAAAGCAAAACGTTTGCAATTTACGCCAGTTCGACGGCGGGTTCTTGAGATTTTGCTGGAAAAACACAAGGCTATGGGTGCTTATGACATCCTGGCCGTGCTGGCTGCGGAAGGCATGGGGTCACAACCCCCCGTGGCCTATCGGGCACTGGATTTTCTGGTGCAACACGGCTTTGTCCACCGCATTGAGCAGCTCAATGCCTATGCCGCATGCGCGCACCCCACCCATGATCACGTACCAGCCTTTCTTATTTGCCGATCTTGCAAAGCGGTCGCCGAAACCGAAACCGAACTGACGCAGGGCCGTCTGGGCGTTGCCGCAAACACATCCGGCTTTCAAATCGAACGCGTCGTGGTCGAGGCTGAGGGCCTGTGCCCGGAATGTATTGGAACACAGGCGTGACGACCCCACTGATCACTCTCAAGGACCTGACGATCCGGGTGGATGGGCGCACAATTCTGGAAAACGTCAACGCATCGGTGTCCGAGGCTGAGATCGTGACGATTGTCGGTCCTAACGGATCGGGCAAGTCAACCTTGTTGCGCGCCATGATCGGTGCGATCCCGCCAGCAGAAGGAACAGTCCACCGTGCGCCAAACCTGAGCATTGGATATGTCCCTCAGAAATTGGCGTTGGATGCGGCCCTGCCGATGACCGTTCAGCGTTTCCTCGGCCTACCCCGACGGGTCTCGGCACAAGAGGCTGTTCAGGCCCTTGAATTGGCTGGTGTTCCGGATCTCAGAAACCGGCAAATGACCAAACTGTCCGGCGGGCAGTTCCAGCGTGTCCTTCTGGCCCGCGCCCTTTTGGAGAAACCCCAAGTGCTTCTGCTGGATGAGGCCACGCAAGGGTTGGATCAACCGGGCGCCGCGGCCTTTTACCAAAGGATCGAGCAGGTGCGCCGCGATATCGGCTGCGCAGTCGTCATGGTCAGTCACGATCTGCACGTGGTCATGGCGGCCTCGGACCGGGTTCTGTGCCTAAACGGACATATCTGCTGTGAAGGGTCGCCGCGAACGGTTGCTGATGCGCCTGAATACCGTGCGCTGTTCGGCAGTGGCACTAAGGGGACCATGGCGCTCTACCAGCATCAGCACAGTCATTCGCATGACCATGATCACTCGCATGATGAGGCACATTGATGCTGGATGACTTCATGGTGCGCGCAGCGCTGGCTGGTGTTGGCGTGGCGATTGCCGCGGCCCCTTTGGGTTGTTTCGTCGTTTGGCGCCGAATGGCTTATATGGGAGAAGCCACGGCCCATGCCTCGGTCCTTGGGGTCGCGCTGTCGCTTGCTTTCTCGCTTCCGCTTCTTCCCGCGATCCTGGCCTCGGCCCTTACCATGGGTTTGGCCGTAACGTTGTTGCGCGGCAAAGGTTTTGCCATGGACACTTTGCTGGGCGTCATCGCACATACCGCGCTGGCGGCAGGTCTGGTGACGGTGGCGCTGTTGTCAGATGTACGTCTTGACCTGAACGCTTTTCTGTTTGGCGACATTCTGGCCGTGACCAAAGGGGACCTTGCCACCATCTGGATCGGAGGAGCGCTGATCCTGACAGTGATGACACTCCGGTGGTCTGCTTTGCTGGTCGCCACGCTGAACCCCGATCTGGCCTATGCATCAGGCTTCGACCCCAAACGCGAGGAGCTTTGGCTGACCCTCGCCATGGCGCTGGCCGTTGCAGTCGCAATCAAAGTGGTTGGCATCCTGCTGATCGCCGCACTGTTGGTCATTCCGGCAGCCGGGGCGCGGTCGCTGGTCAAAACCCCGGAAAGCATGGCTGTTTTCGCCGCCGTGATCGGGTCCCTCGCCGCTTTGGGTGGGCTCGGCGGTGCCTATCTGGCCGACACACCGGCGGGTCCCAGCATCGTCTGTGCCGCCGCTATAATCTTCCTGCTGACCGCGCTTTTTGGCCCTTTCATCCGCAAGGACTGATTCCGCTGCAAAACGCTGGTTTCGCTTTTGAAAAACTGCTAGGCACGGCGTAGCAAACACCTATGGAGACACAGATGATCCGCACCGCTCTGATTGGACTGACCCTGCTGGCCCTGACCGCCTGCGAAACTGCAAAAGGCGTTGGTCGGGATATCGAGAAAGCCGGGGACGCAATTACCAACACGGCAAGCGACGTTCAGGAAAACATCTGATCCCCTCCATTTTGGGGCAAGAACTTTGCCGCCCTCAATATATTGTTGAATGATCCAGCATATCGTGGCTATAATAGAGCCACAGGTGCATAGACGCGGCATTGCATATCTGACACGACGTTGGGGTTCTTGTGGTCACACAAGAACCCCTTCTCGCATTTGGCGAAAGGTAAGTGGCAGCCTGATTGCCCAATAGCCCGGGAAAAGGAAAAGGCGTCAGGTGCGCAGACGCGGTCTTTGCATGTGCCCTTGCGGAACACTCCTGACGCCTTGCCGGTTCGGCACACCCGAGGGACGCACCGTTCCAGTTGTCTCGGCCCCCGCAGGAACCGCGACCACCGTGCCACGCTCGTGAAAGCGCGTCACAGCCCGCATTAACCATCTGATAAGGTTTCGAAACGATCCGGCCATGATGCCCGGACCACCTTGAAACCAGCCGGTAACCCGCTGCGATCACAGAAAAACCCGAAAGTTCCCCATCATCCGCGTAGCCCCTTTGGCCTTTGCGTCCCGCCGTGACCCCTAAAGGCCTTGGCGATAACGAAACTGTTACATCCGATCCGCAGTCCGGCAAGAAAATAGCACCGCAGCATGAAAATTAGCCGTGGATAAAGTGTTGATATCCGCAGGGATGAATTTGTGGACAAGTCTGGAAACCCAGCCGCGAGGGGCTGTTGAGTACGGAAAACTCCCGTCTGTGAAAAATGGCCTCCTTCGCACCCGTTTCTGCACCCGCAAATGGGTTTCCTGAAGGTGCAGAGGCAGAATCATGTTGCCAATCCGAATCAAACCGCGCAATTCGACCTGAAAAACCAGAGAGCTCGGGCGACAGCATCGAACCACTGCAACACCGCGCTGAAGGTCGCGGGCCCAATCCCCTGCCGCCAAGAGACGCCGCGTATCTGGCGGAAAGGACCAAAAGCCTGTTGCATGTGGGGCGCGCCGCCGCCCGAACCGCCTCCTCCCTGCGGAGACGGGTAGTCCTGAGAAGCGCCCTGACCCGGCCGGAATTACCTACTACGCCGCGGCATACCTTAGCAGCCGGTACCCCCTACAGCCCGTCCGAGCCAGGGTCGCTTCAGTTCACCTGCCGTTCCAGAACGGTGCTGTAGGTCGTTCCACGACGCAGGCTACGGAAATCCGCATAAATTTTGCCGTCCTCATACCGGGCATCAATCAGCGCATTCACACCGATCTCGGGATTGGCCGAGCTTTCGACGATGCTGATCCGGGTCGGGTCATCCAGACTGATTGTGCCAGTCGCGTCCATCACCCGCCAGGTCTGAGCCGCATTCGGACGCCACTTACTGGGCCCCCAAAACACATTGTCCTGCTGCTTTTGGATATCCAGAACCCACTCGGCGTTGTTGAACCGAGGCGCGTCCCCGGTCGAGGTCCGGTTCGGCCCGACGGCGGTATAGCTGCCCGTCCACGTCCCGCGCAGGTCAGGCGTATCGGCTGCGGCTGCGGTGGCAAGGCTGAGGCTCGTGGCCAAAGCGGCTGCTCCGGCAGTCATAAATCTGGTCATGGTCTCTCCTCCGTTTGTGTCCGGGCCGATGCTGGCCTGCTCAACAGATTGGGAGGAGGTGGACGCGTTACAACATTTGTGAAGGAAGCTTCATGAAGGGTTCAGATTGCGGTTAATCAGGCCCACGCCAAGGCGGTTCCGGCGACAACTAAGGCAATCCCGATCCCTTCCCGCATCGAGAAGTTTTCGCCGAACAAGAAGAACGAGGCGATGGCGATCAGCACAACCTCGGCCCCCAGAATGCCGGTATAGATGATACCCAACCGCTCCTCGCGTAGCGCGGCAAGCTCCAGCGTAGCGGCGGCCAGCAGGGTTGCCACGATCAACAGGCTAAGGCCGAGACCGGGGATTTTCCACCAGAACTTCATCGCAATCATGGCGATGGAATAGAGACCTGCCGATCCGAGCGCGATGATGGGGACAATGGACATAGGGGCCTCCTGCCGAAGTTGCCGCTAGGTCAACACTAACAAGTTTTAAAAAGTTGGGCTGTGAGCTGGATCACAGATTCGGATATCCTGTTTGGATTTCAAGTGATTTTACTCAGCCCTCAAGCTTGAAGTGCATAACGGTCCCGCAGAATATTTATATATTCTGATTCGAAATTTCAGGGAGGGGAGCAATGACGACGTTTCACGAAATCGGTCTAACCGGGGTACGAATTCCTCGAATTGGTTTTGGGTCAACAGGGATAGGTAGCATTCCGCAAATCTATGGTTACGAAGTTGATGAGAATAGGGCGCGAGAAACCTTGCGCACAATACTTACCCGCCCCGACGGGTTTATCGATACCGCCCGCGGCTATGCTATGGGCCGAAGTGAAGACCGCATTGGGAGCGTAATTCGTGAACTCGGTGGTTTGCCAGAAGGCTGTGTATTGTCCACGAAAATCGACCGCGACATGGAGACGAGCGTGTTCGACGCTACCCAAGCTAGGCGGTCGCTAGAGCAAAGCCTGATGGCACTCGGCGTAGACAGCGTCGACATCCTTCACCTCCACGACCCGGAATACGCTGGTAATATGTCAGAGATCACGCGCAGCGGAGGTACGCTGGACGAATTGTTCAAAATCAAAGAGGAAGGCCTTGCAACTGCCGTTGGTTTGGCCGGCGGACGGCTGGACGTCCTGTCGCCTATGTTGCGCGACAGGGACTTCGATGTTGTGATGACGCATAACCGGCACACACTTGTAAACGTGAATGCTTCGCCCCTAATCGAACAAGCCGTTTCCAAGGGTGTCACCGTCTTAAATGCAGCACCCTACGCGGGAGGAATTCTGGCAAGAGGTAGCGCGGTTCACCACTTTTACGTTTACCGGCCAGCAACAGAAGAAATGCTCGCGCCTGTGCGCGCGGTCGAAGATATCTGTGCCCGATACGACATTCCAATGGGCGCGCTGGCGCTGCAATTCTCGCTTCGAGATGCAAACATTGCTTCAACAGTTTGCGGGGTGACGTGGCCCCAGCATGTAAACCAAACGCTTGAGTGGGCCGATTGGGACATACCTGAGGCGGTCTGGACTGAACTCACCGACCTCGGACAATCGGACGCCGATCCAGAATCCGCGTAAACTTAGACAAACCAAGAGGAAGAAATGGACAGCCTTAGCTGTCCATTTTGAGCGCTGAAATAAACGCCTCCTGCGGGATATCCACCTTCCCGAACTGGCGCATCTTCTTTTTCCCCGCCTTCTGCTTATCCAGCAGTTTGCGTTTCCGGGTGGCGTCGCCTCCGTAACACTTGGCGGTCACGTCCTTGCGCAGGGCCGAGAGGGTCTCGCGGGCGATGACCTTGCCTCCGATGGCGGCTTGGATCGGGATTTTGAACATATGGCGCGGGATCAGGTCTTTGAGCTTTTCACACATCGCCCGGCCCCGCATCTCGGCCCGGTCGCGGTGGACCATGGTCGAGAGCGCATCGACGGGTTCGTCATTCACCAGCACCGACATCTTGACCAGATTGTCCTCTGTATAGCCGGTCATCTGGTAGTCGAAGGACGCATAGCCCTTGGTTACCGATTTCAGACGGTCGTAGAAGTCAAAGACGACCTCGTTCAGGGGCAGGTCATAGACGACCATCGCGCGGCTACCCGCATAGGTCAGATCCAGCTGGATGCCACGGCGGTCCTGACACAGTTTCAGCACGTCGCCGAGGTATTCGTCGGGCACCAGAATGGTCGCCTTGATGCGCGGTTCCTCGATATGGTCGACCTTGGAGGGGTCGGGCATGTCGGCAGGGTTGTGCAGCTCGATCATCTCGCCGTCTTTCATGTAGACGTGATAGATCACCGACGGCGCGGTGGTGATGAGCTCGATATCGTATTCACGTTCGATCCGGTCGCGAATGACCTCAAGGTGCAACAGCCCAAGGAAGCCGCAGCGGAAGCCAAAACCAAGTGCCGCCGAGGTTTCCATTTCGAACGAGAACGAAGCGTCGTTCAGCGCCAGCTTATCGATCGCGTCCCGCAGGTCTTCGAATTCGGAACTGTCGACGGGAAAGAGGCCACAGAACACCACCGGCTGCGCGGGCTTGAAGCCGTCCAGCGCGTCCTCAGTCCCGTTGCGGTCATTGGTGATGGTATCCCCGACGCGGGTGTCGCGGACCTGTTTGATTGAAGCGGTCAGAAAGCCAATCTCACCGGGGCCTAGGCTGTCGACCATCTCCATCTCGGGGCGGAAGACTCCGACGCGGTCCACATGATGGAGGGTCCCGTTCGACATGAACTTGACCCGCATCCCCTTTTTCAGCGTGCCGTCCATGATGCGGACCAGGACGATCACGCCCAGATAGGCGTCGTACCACGAATCCACCAACATCGCCTTGAGCGGCGCGTCCAGATTGCCCTGCGGTGCTGGCAGTTGCTGAACAATGGCTTCCAGCGTTTCGTGGATGCCCTGCCCCGTCTTAGCCGAGACCTGAATGGCGTCGGTCGCGTCGATGCCGATCACATCCTCGATCTGTTCGGCCACGCGGTCGCAGTCAGATGCGGGCAGGTCGATCTTGTTCAGCACCGGCACGATCTCATGATCGGCGTCGATGGCCTGATACACGTTGGCCAGCGTCTGCGCTTCGACCCCTTGGGTCGAGTCGACGACCAGCAGCGAGCCCTCGACCGCGCGCATGGACCGTGAGACCTCATAGGCAAAGTCCACGTGACCGGGGGTGTCGATCAGGTTCAGCACATATGCCTCGCCATCATCAGCCGTATAGTCGATGCGAACCGTGTTGGCCTTGATGGTGATGCCGCGTTCCCGCTCGATATCCATGCTGTCGAGCAGCTGTTCCTTCATGTCGCGATCCTTGACCGTTCCGGTCTCTTGGATGAGCCGGTCAGCAAGGGTGGATTTGCCATGGTCGATATGCGCGACGATGGAGAAATTGCGGATATGAGCGAGGTCTGTCATAGCGACGGGATATGGTTCGAAAACGGGCGCTGGTCAAGGTGGGACAGCCCCCGTCGAACGCCTTTGTTTGCCGGGCTTACAGCTTGTCAGGCTAGCTCGTTTTTGACCAGTTAGGCATTCATCCAATGCGTGTTACTTTGCACATGATCTTCGCGCACGTATTTGCCTAGGTGGGTTGGCATATCCTGCTCCGGGAAGGCGGCCGTGCTTCGAACTACGAAACCCTCTTGTCTATCGAGATCAAGATCGGAAAGAACCGTACTGACAACCTGATCCGAAAACGGACCGCGATACAATTCCGGTACGGGAGCGATCCCAAGTTCGGCAAAGCGCAAGAGAGTCGCGTCCCAGGCCTGAACCTCCTCCTGCTTAATCCACGCAAAACCCAGAAAATAGGATGGCAACGCGCGGTACGCGATAGAGTGGCGCGCAAAGAGATACTCGCCAACTATGCGCTCATCCCCGGCCAGTTGAGGCGAGATGCCAGCCGCAAAGGCTTTCATCCAATCGCGCGACGGATGGTATCGGGCATCAAGGCTGCGCGGATGGCAGCCCTGACTGTGGATTGTCGTATTCTCCCCGGCCATTTTCTCGGTGAAGACAACCTCATTTGCGGCGCCCAGCCAGTCGACACTGCGCATGATTTTGTCATCGCCGGTGGCTCCGGTGGATTGCGGCAGGTGGAATGTACGGCCGTATTTCTTAAGCATTGTGTTCTCAAATCCGATGGCTTGCCTTAGCAAATGCGACTTCGTTCCCCTGCGCAATCACAATTTTGAAACGCCCGATTGATCCCGAATCCAGTTTGATTCATACTCCACCAAAGGCCGAGAGGGGCGCAAGATCTCTCCGGGCAGGCAAAAACGAGGCTCGAGCATGAAAAAGTTCCTCCTGATCGCATTCTGTGCTGCGTCCGTGGCGACCACTCCGCTGGCTGTTGAGGCTGCTCAGATCAAACAGGCATGTCTGGCATCCGACCGTTCGGCAGCGACACGCGACCGATGCAGTTGCATTCAGCGCGTGGCCGATCAGGCGCTGACGCGCAGCGACCAAAAGACCGTCTCGAAATGGTTCGCTGATCCTCATAAGGCGCAGGAGTTGAAGATGTCGCGCAGCGCGCGCGATGATGCGCTGTGGGACCGGTATCAGAATTTCGGCCAGATGGCGCAGGCGATCTGTAGCTAAACACCTCAGCATCCTTGACCTGACCCGTCCTGCGCCCCAGAAAAGGCGCAGCGAAAGGGATGTGCGATGGTGATGAAAGGGCTGACTCTGCGAGGCCTTGAAGTGTTCGAGGCCTTGGCGCGCACCGGGTCGGTTGCACAGGCGGCCGAGATCACCGGGCTCAGCCAGCCGTCAGTAAGTCAGCAATTGCGCAATCTGGAAAACGCGTTGGGCACCGAACTGGTCGACCACGGACGCCGACCAATGCGGCTGACGCAGGCCGGGCGCAGCTTTCTGGCCCGCGCCGAGACCGTTCTTGCCGAACTGCAAATGGCTCAGAGCGAGTTGACCGTGATGGATCTGGGCCATCTGACCACCCTGTCCATCGGGCTGATCGACGATTTCGACAATGACCTGACACCCCGGCTGGCGACATTGCTGGCCGACAGCCTGACTCGCTCGAAATTCAAGTTGATCACCCTGCCAAGCCTTGATCTGTTTGCCGAACTCGAGGCACAGCGCCTGCACCTGGCCGTCTCGGCCCATTCCGGTGAAGTTCTTGAGGGCGTGGCCGAATACCCGCTGGTGCAGGATCCGTTCATTCTGGTCACTCCCAAAGGAGCGCAGGATGCGGTGCAGACGCATCCGTTTCTGCGCTACGCCCGTGAACAGCTTATTAGCCGCCAGATCGAGGCACATCTGGCCCGCCAGAAGCTAGAGTTCGAGGAACGGTTCGAGATCGGCTCGCATCTTGCGCTGATGGCAATGGTCGCGCGTGGCCTCGGCTGGGCCATCACCACGCCCTTGGGGTTCATGCGCGCCGCCCGGTTCCATGAAGGGCTTGAGGCGCACCCAGCCCCGTTTGGGGATTTCTCCCGGATGATTTCCCTGTTCACCCGTACTGACTGGTCCGATCAGGTCCCGCAAGAGGTGGCCGATATGATGCGCCGCCTGATGCGCAGCCAGATCGTGGACCCGGCGCTATCGCAACTGCCATGGCTGGAGAGCCGGCTAAAGGTGATGGGCTAAGCGCGCAGATGCGTCTCAAGGCCTACGACGGCCGCTTCGATCAGGTCCAGCGCTCCGTCGAAATCGCGGGTATAGTAAGGATCGGGCACATGGTCCGCACCAGATTGCGGTGCAAAATCGATCAGCAAACGAACCGGGGTGTCGTTGCCCGCAGGCCGCAGATCCTCGATATTCGCTATGTTGTCGGCATCCATCCCGATGATCAGATCGAACCGGTGGAAATCCTCGGCCACGAATTGCCGCGCCCGTAGATCGTCCAGCTTAATCCCGCGCGCCCGCGCCGCTTTTTGCATCGGCCCATAAGGCGGATCACCGATATGCCAGCCCGAGGTCCCGGCACTGTCGGTGACAAAATGGGGCGCACGGGTACGAAAAGCACCTTCGGCGGCAGGAGAACGGCAGATATTGCCCAGACAGACAAACAGGATACGGTGGCTCATGAGGCAAGGTGTAGCGCGTGAGGCAAAGATGGGAAAGATCGTCATTCTGACAGGTGCCGGGATTTCCGCCGAAAGCGGTTTGGGCACATTTCGCGACGAAGGCGGTCTGTGGTCCCAGCACCGGATCGAAGACGTCGCCACGCCCGAGGGCTTTGCACGCGATCCAGCGTTGGTTCACGGCTTTTACAACGCCCGCCGTATTCAGGCTGCCAAAGCGCAGCCCAACGCCGCCCATCTGGCGCTCGCCCGCCTGCTACGCGACTTTCCGTCGGAGGTTGTGATCGTCACCCAGAATGTTGACAACCTGCACGAGGCTGGCGGGGCCGAAAACGTCCTGCACATGCACGGCACGCTTGCAGGAGCACTCTGTGCCACTTGCGATCATCGCTGGACTGCCCCACCCGAGATGTCCGTGGGCGAGGTTTGCCCCGCTTGCGCTGCGCCGTCCGCCCGGCCCGACGTAGTCTGGTTTGGCGAGATGCCGTATCACATGGACCTAATTTACGATCACTTGGCAGGGGCGACCGTTTTTGCATCAATCGGCACGTCGGGCCAGGTCTACCCGGCAGCTGCATTCGTACACGAAGCTGCCTTGGCCGGAGCGCGAACGGTTGAACTAAACCTTGATCCCTCGGATGGCGCCTCGCGGTATGATGAAGTCATTCTGGGCCCAGCCACTCAGATCGTGCCGCAGTGGGTCGACGGATTGCTGACCCAATCCTAACCTGCGGTTGAAAAACGATTTATTTTGGGGCTGAATAACCCTGCCAATACCGGAGGCCCCAATGACCGACCCGAACAACCCGCAGCCAGAGATCCTTGAGGCACACAGCATGGACAGCCGCGATGCGCTGGGCGATCAACTGGCCAATCTGTGGTGGACCTTCCTGCTGCGCGGCCTTCTGGCAGGCGCGCTGGGAATTGCAGCGCTGTTCTGGCCCACGGGTAGTATCGCACTGCTGCTGCGGCTGGTGGGGGTGTTGCTGGTACTGGATGGCGGCCTCACCCTGCTGGGATTCGGGCGGCGCGGCCTGATCGGCGGTGTCGGCGTCGGCGCGCTGCTGATCGGTCTGGTACTACTGATCTGGCCCGAAGGCGTCGCGCGCTTGACCTTTTTCCTGCTAGGCGCATGGGCGCTGATCGTGGGGATCGGCGCGCTGATGGCGTGGCGACAAATGCCCGAACACAACCCAGATGCGGGGACTGTTCGCAATTCGGGGATCGTTGCCCTAATCATCGGGCTGGTCCTGTTGTTTTGGCCCGGTAGTGGTATGGTCGCGCTTGGCTGGGCGATCGCCTTCTCGGCCCTGGCCTTCTCTGCCGTCATGTTCTTTCTGGCAGCCCGCTTCAAACGCGCCCATGACCGGGTCGCCCCGCGTGTCGTTAACCGCTGAGGCGTAAACAGGCCGGGTTTTACCCGGCCTGACGCATGGATGACGGCCGCATCGCGGCCCGAAGACAGGCGTAGGCCTAGTTAGAATGCGACCCGTGGCCGCCCGTATCGTGACGTTCCAAATCGACGGGAACCTCGATAACGACCTCACCGGCTTTTTCGAAGATCAGCGTCACAGGAACCGTCTCACCTTGTTCGAACGGAGCGGCAAGTCCCATGAACATCACGTGATCACCGCCGCGTTTCAGCATATGCGACTCGCCCGCCGGGATCACAAAGCCTTCCTCAACATGGATCATCTTTGCGACGCCATTCGCGTCGATTTGATGCGTGTGCAACTCGACCCGTGCCGCCGCGTCGGATTGCACACCGATCAGCCGGTCCTCGGCATCGCCACTGTTTTGGATCACCATAAAGGCCGCCCCGGCCTTGGCTGCTTTACCGGCCGAACGCGCATAGGCATCCTCGACCGTGATAGTGTCCTGCGCCATAGCGGCAGAAGCAAAGGTAACAGCGGCCAGCACCGCCATGAATTTGGATGAAAAGGGCATTGCGCCTCTCCTGACTTGAGAATTTGAACGAACTGATTTTGCGATCAAATCCGGGCCGGAGGCGCGCGCGCCGGATGATGTGGACGGGGTGCCGCGATCAGATTTCCGCGCGTGCGTGCCGGCACGGCAACCTTGGGGCGCGGCGCAGGCGGAACGTCCACATGCGGCGCGTCAATCGCCCCCAGCAATGTCAGCGCATAGTCCGGACAATAGTGCGGCGGTTGCGTCGGTTGCCCTTCGGCATCCATATAGACCACCACCGGCCCCGTACCCGTACACAGCACCATCTGCCCAACAGCGGCATCCACCCCGCGCGAGGCCGCAACGCTCTGACCGGTCAGGACAACCAGCAGCGTTAGCATGCAAGGCAAGAGATATTTCAGAACGGGTCTCACTCTGACCCACGGTATAAGCCCGAGGGAAAGCGGGCTTCAAGCACAATCGGCAGCGCTAGAAGCCCTTGGTTTGAAATGAACCGTCAGCGGTCCAATTCCGGTCGTTTTACGGACCCTTTGGTCAAGCTCGTATGCAGCCGGTTCACCTGACGTTGCATCCGAAAACCTGTCCCAAAGGTATTGCCGAAAAAACCGGTCAACAGGGCAAGAAAATCGTAAGATTTGAAAGACATGAGAGTGAACTCCGCCAGATGAATATGACTAAACTTAACCCCACGTCAGCCAACTGTATGTGAACATTGTCACGCTGGAAGTGCTTTTCTCGTAATGCCCTGACTACAAACGAAAAGACCCCACACCGGACAGGTGCAGGGCCAAAATTCGCAGATCGGAAAAAGCCTAGGCGGAGGCCTGTGCCTTAGCGATTTCTTTTTTCACTTTCAGCGCGTTGGCCGACAGCTCTTCGTCCTTAGCTTTGGCCAGGAACGCGTCCAGACCACCGCGGTGGTCGACCGAGCGCAGCGCAGCCGCCGAGATGCGCAGCTTCACGCCACGGCCCAGAGCTTCGGACTGCAAGGTGACGTCGTTCAGGTTGGGCAGGAAACGACGACGAGTTCTGTTTTTGGCGTGGCTGACATTGTTGCCAGTCATCGGGCCTTTTCCGGTCAGTTCGCAACGGCGCGACATGGTTTCTTCCTTTGTTTCTGGAGGCCAGGCAAAACGCCCTCAGCCAAATCACAAGGGGCACAACCCGAAGTCGCGCCCGAAAACTGGTTGGATGCGTTTAGTGGGAATCGCCGAGAGGGTCAAGACGGATCAACGGAATTCTTTGACTTTGCTGCATGACGCCGGGGCGCACCCGTCACATCATGGTTTTGCCAAGAAAATTCGCAAAAAGAACACCCCTCTGACCAGCCCCCTAAGCCAGATGAGACAGCATCTGTTGCGCAGCAGCAGCCGGGCTGAGCAACCCTTGCGCGACTTTGGCATTCAACGATGCCATTTCAGCTTTGGCCTCGGACGTTTCCAGCCTGGCCAGCAGGGCATGGCGCACCTCCTGATCGAACCAGAAACAGGCTTGATCGGACCGGTTCACTGCCCATTGACCTGTTTCACGGCGCCATTGGCTAAGCGCCTGCATCTCGACCCAAGCCTGTTCCAACCCGTGTTCTTCCACGGCTGAAACCGTCATTGCCTTGGGAAAGCCCTCAGGGTCCTGCGGGCGCTTGCGCAACAGCCGCAATGCTCCCGCATAATCTGCGCAGGTACGGGTCGCGGTAGCCTTGAGGTCCCCATCCGCCTTGTTGACCAGAATCACATCCGCCATTTCCATGATGCCACGCTTGACCCCCTGCAATTCGTCCCCGCCCGCCGGTGCGAGCAAGAGCAGGAACAAGTCCGACATCTCGGACACCACGGTTTCGGATTGCCCCACGCCAACGGTCTCAATCAGAACCACGTCGAACCCTGCGGCCTCGCACAGGGCGATGGCCTCGCGGGTGCGACGGGCCACACCACCCAGATGGCTTTGGCTTGGGGACGGGCGGATAAAGGCGGCGCGTTCGCGGCTCAGACGCTCCATCCGGGTCTTATCGCCCAGAATGGACCCGCCGGACCGGGCCGAGCTGGGATCGACCGCAAGAACAGCAACGCGCAGCCCCTGCCCGATCAACATCATGCCGAAGCTTTCGATAAATGTGGATTTGCCAACGCCCGGCGTGCCCGACAGCCCGATACGCAGCGCCTGCCGCCCGGAATTGGCCAGACGCGCCAATAGTTCACCCGCCTGCGCCCGGTGGTCAGCACGGCCGCTTTCGACCAAAGTGATCGCGCGTGCCAGCGCACGCCGGTCTCCGTCCAAAATTCTGTCACTCAGGTTGTCTATGTCCATTTTCGTCCCAACCTCCTGCGGCTCCACTACTTGCCGTCGCCACAGCCGATTTGTCCAGACCGGACTGTGCGAAGAACCCGCTGGATGCCAACACGCTGCGCTGTTTTTGTGACCCTGGCGATTGGTTTTTGTCCCCCTCACCGTCGCTGCTCAGGCCCACTGTGCGGACCCGCTTTGGGTAAAGGTGAGCTTGATCGTCCTGTCCTCTGGCGAAACCGGAACAGCTGAACTGGACGCCGCGCGGCGCTTGGCGGATAAAGCCTGCATGACTCGCCTGCCAATCGACGACGCCATTCCTGAGCTGCTGGCTGCCCTGAAATCCGCAGGGCGGGCCGTACTACAAGCGCCTCCAGGCGCAGGTAAGACGACGCGGGTCCCACTGGCGATGCTCGAGGCGGGGTTGTGTGACGGCAAGATCGTGATGCTGGAACCGCGCCGTCTGGCTGCCCGTGCGGCAGCGGAACGCATGGCCGAAACGCTGGGCGAACGCGCGGGGCAAACGGTGGGCTACCGGGTGCGGGGCGAAGCGAAGGTGTCGGCCAACACCCGGATCGAGGTCGTGACCAAAGGCATCCTGACCCGGATGCTACAATCCGAACCGGACCTGCCCGGCGTTGGCGCGGTGATCTTTGACGAATTCCACGAACGGTCCCTTAATGCCGATTTGGGACTGGCGCTGTGCCTTGAGGTGACAGGCGCGTTGCGCGACGATCTGATCCTTTTGGCCATGTCTGCCACGTTGGACGCCGAACCTGTCGGGCGGTTGATGAACGCGCCACTAGTAACCTCGTCCGGCCGCAGCTTTCCGGTTGAAACACGCTGGCTGGACCATCCTTTGGGCACGAAGGCGCGACGGCTGGATGCTCTGGTCGATCTGGTGGTGCAGGCCGAACGCGAAACAACCGGCGGGATGTTGGTTTTCCTGCCAGGCGAGGGCGAGATTCGCCGCGCCGAAAACGCCTTGGCCGGGCGCTTGCCCGATGTGTGTGTTGTGCGCCCCCTATTCGGCGCGATGCCCTTCGCCGCCCAACGCAAGGCGATTGGTCCGGTCGAGACGGGGCGCAAGGTCGTTCTGGCCACGTCGATTGCCGAAACCTCTCTAACCATTCCCGACATCCGCGTTGTGGTCGATATGGGACAGGCACGGCGGGCGCGGTTTGATCCAGGATCAGGCATGTCGCGGCTGGTGACGGAACGCGTCACGCGCGCCGAGGCAACCCAACGCACGGGCCGTGCCGGACGCGTGGCTGAAGGCGTTTGCTATCGCCTTTGGTCCAAGGGCGAAGAGGGCGCCCTTTCCGCCTACCCTCCGGCCGAGATCGAGGCAGCCGACCTGACTGGTCTGGCGCTGGAACTGGCGCTTTGGGGGGCAGAACCGGGTGATCTGGCCTTTCTGACCCCTCCGCCCGAAGGCACGATGTCTGAGGCCCGCGCCTTGCTGACCATGCTGGGCGCACTGGACCGCAAGGGGCGGATCACCGATCACGGTCGCGCGCTGGCTGCCCTGCCCCTGCACCCAAGGCTGGGACATATGCTGGAACGTGCCGGGCCGGACGCCGCCCCTCTGGCCGCGTTGATGGCCGAGCGCGACCCGCTGCTTGGCGCGCCTGTTGATATGTTGTTGCGGTATGAGACCTTGCGTGACCTGCGCACTTTTCAACGCGACCGCGTCTGGCAAGTAAATACGGGTGCGCTTGATCGCATCAAGGCCGAGGCCAAGCGGCTGCGCAGCAAGGGCAGCCCATCCGACCTGAGCCCCGCCGCCATGGCCGCGCTGGCCTATCCCGACCGCATCGGCCAACGCCGCAAAGGCGATGAGCCGCGCTATGTCTTGTCGGGTGGCAAGGGAGTGGTGCTGGACAGCACGGACACCCTGGCCGCAGCCCCCTATCTGGTTGTCACCGACACCGACGGCAATCCGCGCGAGGCGCGCGTGCGCATGGCTGCGCAGATCTCGGAACGTGAAATCCGTGATCTCTTCGCGGATCAGATCGCCTGGGTCGAAAGTTGTGCGTGGTCCAAACGCGACCGCCGCGTCATCGCCCGCAGGCAGGAACGGTTGGGCGCGATCACCTTGGATGACCGTATCTGGAAGGACGTGCCCGACGAAACCTTGGCACTGGCGATGTTGGACGGTGTCCGCGACCTCGGCTTGCGGCTCGAAGGGGCCTCCGCCCGGCTGGCGGCGCGGGTTGAACTTGTCCGCGCCGAAGGTGCCAACCTGCCCGATTTCTCAGCCGAGGGGCTGACGAACACTCTAGAGGACTGGCTGCTGCCCATGCTGTCGGGCGTGCGTTCGGCCGAGGACTGGAAGCGGTTTGATCTGCTGCCTGCCCTGCGTGCACGGCTAGACTGGACCCAGACGCAGGAACTGGACCGACGTGCGCCGGGCGCGTTTCAGACGCCGTTGGGCCGCAAGGTACCGATTGATTATGGCGGGGCGATCCCGGAAATCTCGGTCCGGTTGCAGGAACTGTTCGGTGTCACGCGCCATCCGGTTGTCGGAGGCGAACCGCTGAAGATCACCCTGCTGTCCCCGGCCCAACGCCCCATTCAGATCACACGCGACCTGCCGGGGTTCTGGGCGGGCTCCTACGCTGATGTCCGAAAGGACATGCGCGCGCAATACCCCAAACACCCCTGGCCCGAAGACCCCACACAGGCCGACCCAACCTTGCGTGCGAAACGACGCAATTAGGCCTGCCCCTCCGGTTTATTGAATATATCTTCTTTCGTTGTTATTTGACCGCTTGAGGAGGCGCTCGGGCAGGCCGACGTAAAAAATACATGTCACATTGGTTGCGAAATACCTGGGAGGAGATCCTTCGCCCCCTGTTCCTGCGTCCCCGCAGGGTGCAGGTCGCAGCGTTGTGCACGCGCCAAACCGATAGTGGGATCGAGGTGCTACTGATCACCAGCCGCGACACCGGTCGCTGGATCATCCCAAAGGGCTGGCCCATGGATGGCAAAGACGGTGCGGAAACGGCTGCGCAAGAGGCATGGGAAGAGGCCGGCGTTCAGGCCGCACATATCCACCGGGACCCGGTGGGGCGCTATACATATGACAAAAAGCTAAACGACGGATCTTTGCTTCCGGTTCTGACCAGCGTGTACCGAATTGAGGTAGAGGAGTTGGCGGACGAGTTCCCGGAGCTCGGCCAGCGCGAGCGGCACTGGGTTCGCCCGTCCGAGGCGGCAGAGCGGGTGAACGAGCCCGAATTGCGTGCGCTTCTTCGTCGGTATTAACACATTCGCAAGCCCTGAAAGGGCAGAAGGTTGAATAGCAGGCCCGAACCTTGTATCGGCCTGCGCTAGCCCGCAACCACTTGCAAAACCCAATGACTGAAATCCACACCAACAGCCGATGGAAGGCGCTGGACAGCGACCTGCACCGCATTTCGCGTATTGAACACGCGAATGCGTTCGTTGCGCGCCCGCTGCTGGCCTCCGGCGTTGCGTTGGCCTTTGTGGTGTTGGCGGGATTGACCGCTGCAGTGTTGTTTGGGCAGGCCGACGGGCGTCTGGTTGTGGTCGCAGCCGCCGTATTCGGCGCCTATATGGCGATCAATGTGGGCGCCAACGATGTCGCCAACAACATGGGCCCCGCCGTGGGCGCCAACGCGTTGCCGATGGGTGTCGCCATCACAATCGCCGCCATCGCCGAAAGCGCAGGTGCGCTGCTGGCCGGGGGTGATGTCGTGACGACTATTTCGCGCGATATCGTACATCCGGCTTCGGTCACAACAGAAGCGCACTTTATCTGGGCCATGTTGGCGGCCCTGATGTCGGCGGCGTTGTGGGTCAATATCGCCACTTGGGTGAGGGCCCCGGTTTCGACCACGCATTCGGTCGTTGGGGGCGTGGTCGGCGCAGGCGTCGCAGCCGCAGGTCTGAGCGCCGTGAACTGGAGCACCGTCGGCACCATAGCACTCAGTTGGATGGTCTCGCCCGTGATTGGCGGCGCGGTCGCCGCCATGTTCCTGGCTTTTATCCGCGCGCGCATTCTGCGCCAGGACGACAAAATCACCGCCGCGCGCCGCTGGGTTCCTATTTTGGTGGGGCTGATGGCAGGCGCTTTTGCGACCTATATGGCGGTAAAAGGGTTAGAGCGGGTCGTCCAAGTTGATCCTGTCATCGCATTGAGCGCCGGTGGAGGTTTGGGGCTTGTTTTCTGGCGACTTACGATCCCATGGGTGCACAGGCGGACCCGCAACATAGAGAACCGCCGCCGGGCGATGAAATCTCTGTTTGGCCTTCCTCTGATCATCGCTGCCATTTTCCTCAGCTTCGCGCATGGGGCAAATGACGTGGCGAACGCGATTGGCCCTTTGGCCGGGATCGTCCACGTGTCCGAATTCCACGACCTTGCCGCCACTGTAGCCGTGCCGCAATGGATCATGCTGATCGGCGCGTTTGGAATCTCTTTCGGTTTATTCCTGTTCGGCCCGCGCCTGATCCGCATGGTGGGTACCCAGATCACGAAACTGAACCCGGTGCGCGCCTTTTGCATCGCCCTCGCCACGGCTCTGACCGTCATTCTGGCCAGTTGGCTGGGCTTACCCGTGAGCACCACCCATATCGCTATCGGCGCAGTATTCGGGGTGGGTTTCTTCCGCGAATGGGAGACAGATCGCCGCTGGAAAAAGTCCAACCAACAGCGCCCGCCCGAGCAACGACGTGCCCGCGAGGAACGCCAACGCCGCAAGCTTGTCCGCCGGTCGCATTTCATGACGATCCTTGGGGCGTGGATCGTGACAGTACCCGCCTCGGCCGTCATGTCGGCGATGATCTTCGGCCTTCTGACGGCCTTCCACTAATCCACAGCGCGCCTGACCTGATCAACGGATAAAGGCTGATCCTGCGCCTCTTCGATCAAAGCCTGCACACCCGCGCAATACGGCGTCGCCACGCCATGCTGCACTCCGAGGCGGATAATCTCGCCTTGCAGGCTGTCGATCTCGGTAACGCGCCCGGCCATCAGGTCATATGCCATAGAGGTGCGCGCATTAGGATCTATCGTCAGCATCCGCGCCGCAATTTTTGAAAACAACGGCGTCGGCAGGCGAAGAACATGCGGGATAGCCCAAGCAGGCAACGGTGTGGTCGATGCAACGGGATGATCCGCAGCCCTGAGAACAGCCAGAGCCTCGGCCATTTGGTCGGCCATGAGCTGACGCCAGTTCCGGTCCATCAACTGCTGTTTCAACGTCATCCCGGACAAGGCGTTCAGCGCATTGTTGAGGTTGATGACCAGCTTGCCCAACTGAACGGCCTCGATCCTGTCTCTTTCGACAACAGGCAATTCCGCAGATCCCAGCGCCTGCCCCAAACCTCCTGCGCCGGATTGGATGACAATCTCGCCCGAGGTGGCCCGGTGAAACCGCCCGCCCTCCATAGGAACAACGTTGAACGGCACCATTCCGGCGCGGACATCCTGATCGGGCAAGGCAGCGCGCAGTACACGCGCATTCTCGATCCCGTTTTGCCAGGACAGCACTACCGACTGCGGCGCATATTGCCCAATCAGCGCAGCCATATCTGCCGTCGCTCCGGATTTGACGGTGACGATGACCACCTCGGCATCTGCCATGCACACCGGATCCTCGGCTAGGGTCAAAGTGTCAATGTGCCGGTTCTGCCCGGCAAAATCCGTAAGGGTCAGGCCATGTTCCCGGATCGGATCCAAAACGCGGGCACGCCCTAGCAGAGTGACCTCGTGACCGGCACTAGCAAGCAACCCGCCGCAATAACACCCGATACTGCCTGCACCCGCTATGGCGATTTTCATGGCGCCCTCCCCTTCAGACAAGAATTGCCGGGATAGGCCACTGGGGCAAGGTCACGTGACGTGCCGTCACCGCGCCAATCTGGGCTTCGTGCGTGCAAGCTGTTCAGAAATCTCGATATATTCGGCGTCATCTCCGGGGGGCAGTTGAAAAGCACCCTTCGCCCAATCGGCGGCCTGCCATTCCCGCGTGGCGGTCTCGATCTTTTCCTTCGAGGATGAGACAAAATTCCACCAGATATACCGATCTTGCCCCAATGTTGCGCCCCCTAACAGCATCAGCCGCGCCCCTGCTGGTCCTGCCCTGACCGAAAGGCGATCGCCTGGCCGGAACACCATCATGCGGCCGGCTTCGAAAACGTCGCCTGCAACTTCGATCGAGCCCTGCGTCACGTAGACGCCCCTATCCTCGTGATCGTCGGGCAAGGGAATGGCCGCGCCGGGGTCAAGTTGAACATCCAGATAAAAAGTTTCGGACAGCATGTTTACGGGGCTGGACGCGCCATAGGCCGATCCAAGGATGAGCCTCGCACTGACCCCTGTGTCCTGAATATGCGGCAACGCACCTTGCTTGTGATGTTCGAAATCGGGGGACATATCCTCGTGCTGGTCCGGCAGTGCGATCCAGGTCTGGATGCCGAACAGGCTGTGCTTTTTGCCGCGTGTTTCGGCGCTTGTGCGTTCCGAATGGGTCACACCGCGCCCCGCCACCATCCAGTTCACCTCGCCTGGATAGATCATCTGATGGGTGCCCAGACTGTCGCGATGTTCGAATTCACCCTGATACAGGTAAGTCACGGTACCCAGCCCAATATGCGGGTGCGGGCGCACGTCAATGCCACCATCGGTGATAAATTCCGCCGGGCCCATCTGGTCGAAGAAAATAAATGGTCCGACAAGCTGACGTTTTACCGAAGGCAGCGCCCGTCGCACCTCAAACCCGCCGAGATCGCGAGCCCGAGGAATGATCAGTGTTTCAAGCGCGGCGCTCTCAGACAGGCATTCGGGGCTGTGGGTGGGGTTCCAACTCATTCCGGTGTCCTCAGTTGCAAACGTAGGTTCTGTTCGTGAATGCAACATATAACCCAAAAAGCATCATGAATACTGCGATTTTTGCACATAACTAGTGCGCATTGCGAGTTACATCATTTCATTGCAATTATGTTATCACATACCATTCGATTAGTCGCGGCAAAGAAACCCTGCTCCGAACGCCCAGAAGTGGCCCCCGCATCCTAGAGCCACTTCACAATTCGCATATCCTCCTCGGAATAAGCTGAGATCGTGCTATTTTATATCTAGCGTCAAACCGCAGGAGGATTGCATGACCGGTTCGCCCCTCAATCGTCGTTCTCTGATCGCAGGAGGCGGGGCTGTGTTGGCCTCGGGCCTTTTGGTTCCTGCGCGCGCCAAAGGGTTGGCGCCGACGCCGTCGATGCGCGGAGGATCGAACAACTATCGCCCCGGCGCACCTGTGGTCGAACGGATTGGTGGCGGCGGGTTCTGGATGACGGGTACCGTGCGCCGCGCAGGTGACGGTGCCCCTCTGCCCGGTCAACGCATTCAAATCTGGGCGCACACAACCGAAGGTCATGAGCGCGACCCCCAAAGCCACGGCGCAACCTTAACCGACGCGGAAGGTGCATTCCGGCTGGAGATGCCGCAGATAGTGCCTGCTTTTGGGCAACCGCATGGGCATCTGGCCTATGATAGCGGCGAATTTGAGACGGTTTTCCTACGCCCTGTGATGTCCAGTGCACGGGACAAAACCCTTGCGGCGCATTTCGTGTTGCAACCGATCTAAGTGGCTCGTCGCACCGCATTGGTCTGGGTGGCCTTGTTTGTTGCGCTTTTGGCGCCAGTCATTGCTGCTGGCTTCAGCCCCTATCTGGCCTGGCGAAGCCCTATCTACATCGTTGCAGGTTTCGCGGGGGTGCTGTCGCTGAGCTTATTGTTGTTGCAGCCGCTATTGGCCTCAAAAGCTCTACCGGGAGTAGCGCCACTTCTCAGCCGCCGCCTGCACCGCTGGGTTGGCCTGATTTTGATCGGTGCCATAATCATCCACGTCGCCGGATTGTGGATCACCAGTCCGCCGGATGTTGTAGATGCTTTGACCTTCACATCACCCACTCCATTCTCAGTGTGGGGCGTCATCTCCATGTGGACTGCATTCGTGGCTTGTGGGTTGGGCGTTTTGAGGCAGCGGCTGGCCCTGCGGTTTCGCATCTGGCGGCTTTTGCACACCGTTTTAGCCTCTGTGACAATTGCCGGGACCGTCGCTCATGCGCTCCTGATTGAAGGCACGATGGAGGTTTTGACCAAAGCCGCCCTATGTGGTTTGGTTCTGGTGACGAGCGTTTGGACGCTCGCCAGATTGCGTGTATGGGACCTGCGCAGGCGTTAGACGCCCAGACACCAGCGCATCACAGCCTTTTGCGCGTGCAGACGGTTTTCGGCCTCGTCAAAGATCACCGAGTTCGAGCCGTCCATGACCTCGGATGTCGCCTCTTCTTCGCGGTGGGCCGGCAGGCAATGCATGAACAGCGCGTCCGGCTTAGCATGTGACATCAGTTCGGTATTGACCTGATAGGGGCGCAGAAGGTTGTGGCGGCGTTCCTTGGCAGACTGGCTGTCATGCATCGAGACCCACGTGTCGGCTACAACCAGATCGGCGCCTTGGACGGCTTTGAACGGATCACGCTCGACCACAATCTGCGACCCTTTTTGGCGGGCGAATCCCATGAACTCTTCCTCGGGGTCAAGCTGTGGGGGGCCTGTGAATGTGAGGTCAAAGCCAAATTGACCGGCCGCATGAAGAAAGGACGCGCAGACATTGTTGCCGTCGCCGGTCCAGACCACCTTTTTTCCTGCGATCGGCCCGCGATGTTCTTCAAATGTCAGGACATCGGCCATGATCTGACAGGGGTGGGTGCGGTCGGTCAGGCCGTTGATGACCGGCACATCCGAGAATTCGGCCATTTCCGTAAGGATCGTCTCGTCAAAGGTACGGATCATGATCATGTCGACATAGCGCGACAGCACGCGCGCGGTGTCGGCAATAGTTTCTCCGTGACCCAGTTGCATGTCTTTGCCGGACAGCACCATCGTTTGCCCGCCCATTTGGCGCACGCCGACATCGAAAGACACGCGCGTCCGGGTCGAAGGTTTTTCGAAGATCAGAGCAACCATCCGATCCTTGAGGGGTTGTTCATCATCAACGGCGGCTTTGGGGCGGCCAAGGCGCGCCTGTTTCATTGCCCCGGCCTGGTCGATCATAGCCCGCAGGTCGCTTGCTTCGGTTTTGTGAATGTCGAGAAAATGGTTCATTTCGTTTCGCTTTTGGCTTTTGGTTGCCGGGGGCGCTGCCCGTCGTCATTGGATCTTGAACCAATGGCGCCCGAATGGCGGCCCCCGAGGTATTTTTGAACATAAGAAGGATCAGGCAGTGGTCAGATTGGCCTGGACCTGCAGCGCCGCTTTTTCCAGGCGGATCATGGCTTGCGCGATATCGTCCTCGGTCAGGGTCAGCGGTGGCAACAGGCGGATCACATTGTCGGCAGCAGGGACGGTGATGACCTCATTGTCATAGCCCGCATTCACCACGTCGATATTGGTGGGCTTACATTTCAGGCCCAGCATCAGACCAGTGCCGCGCACCTCTTCGAAAACATCCGGGTGGTCGGCAATCAGCCCTTCGAGTTTCTGACGCAGAAGGCCCGCCTTGCGGTTCACACCTTCGAGGAAGGCAGGGGTTGCCACTTGGTCAATCACTGCGCAGCCCACGGCGCAGCCCAGCGGGTTGCCGCCATAGGTCGATCCATGAGTGCCTGCGGTCATGCCGTTGGCGGCGTCTTCGGTGGCCAGGACGGCGCCCAGGGGGAACCCTCCGCCTATGCCTTTGGCAACCATCATGATATCCGGCGTGATCCCAGCCCATTCGTGGGCGAAGAGCTTGCCGGTTCGGCCCACGCCGCATTGCACTTCGTCAAGGATCAACAGCAGGCCATTGTCGTCGCATATCTGGCGCAGCGCTTTCATTTCCGCGTCGGGGACAGGGCGGATACCGCCTTCGCCCTGCACCGGTTCGATCAGAATCGCGGCGGTTTTCTCGGTGATGGCGTTGGTTACACCGTCCAGATCGCCAAATGTCAGGTGCACGAAGCCAGGCAGCAGCGGGCCAAAGCCCTTGGTCATCTTCTCGGACCCCGCAGCGGCGATACCTGCCGAGGAGCGACCGTGGAACGAACCGTCGAATGTGATGATCTCGACCCGTTCTGGCTGACCTTTGTCATAGAAATGCTTGCGGGCCATTTTCACGGCCAGTTCACAGGATTCCGTTCCGGAATTGGTGAAAAACACCGTATCAGCAAAGGTATGTTCCACCAGCTTGTCGGCCAAGGCCTGCTGCTGGGGAATGTGATAGAGGTTCGACACGTGCCACAGCGCATGCGCCTGTTCGGACAACGCGTTCACCAGCGCCGGATGCGCATGGCCCAGCGCGTTCACGGCGATCCCGGCGCCAAGATCAAGGAAACGTCGGCCATCCGCCTCGGTCAGCCAGGCGCCCTCACCTTTCACGAAGGTCAGAGGCGCGCGATTATAGGTCGGCAGAACGGACGGGATCATGGGATCATCCTTTTTGGATCAGTTGAGCCTCGTGAGTGAAACACGAAGGCCCTATTCGTCAACAGATTTGGTGGAGTTTGCGCAGAATTACAGTGCGCAATAGATCAAACAGGCCGGTTACGCAGTGATGCGTCGACGTCGGAGGCGCAGGATATGTGCAGTCTTGATCATGCAAGCGCGTATAGCGAGGTCTGCACCAACTGGGAACCCCGAAATGGACGCGTGGTCGAATTTCCATCCAAAGGCGAACTTGTCCCTTGCTATTTGAAGCTCCTTGGCGCACCGCTGGCCCATGACACCCGCCCGCCATAACCCGCCGCTCGCGGCCTTGCTGATCATTGCAGCCAGCGCGCTTCTTGCCGGGACAACCCTGCTGGCCAAGGCGTTGGGAACAGATGAGTTGGGCCCAGCCCTGCACCCGATGCAGATCAGCCACGGGCGGTTTATGTTCGCGTTTATGGTCATTGTCAGCGCAGTTGGCATTCTGCGCCCGCGCCTGAGCCGCCCGCATTGGGGGCTGCATATCGGGCGCACCAGTTTCGGATGGGTCGGGATCACGCTGATGTTCGCCTCGGTCGCGTTTATCCCGCTCGCCGATGCCACTGCGATATCCTTCCTGAACCCGGTTTTCGCCATGATTCTGGCCATTCCGTTACTGAGGGAGACCATCGGCCCTTGGCGCTGGCTTGCTGCAGCAGTCGCTTTGGCCGGAGCTTTGATCTTACTGCGCCCAACCCCCGACAGTTTTCAACCCGCCGCGTTGCTGGCGCTGACGGCTGCCGTGGTGATCGGGATGGAGCTGATTTTCATCAAAAAGCTCTCGGGCCGAGAGATTCCCATCCAGATTCTGCTGATCAACAATGCAATGGGTCTGACCATCGCCTCGGTCGCGGTCAGCTTCGTGTTCCAGATGCCCACCTCGCAGCAATGGGCGGCGCTGGCCGGAATCGGAGTGCTGATGGCCTGTGCACAGGCGTGTTTCGTCAACGGAATGGCGCGGGCGGACGCATCATTTGTAGCACCGATCAGCTATGTCACGCTCATCTTTGCCGCGTTCTATGATTTCGCCATTTTCCGCGTTGTGCCTGATTGGATTAGCACGCTGGGCGCCACGATCATCCTGACCGGAGGTCTGATCCTCGTCTGGCGCGAAGGACGGCAGCGTCAGGCCTTGAGCCGATAACCTGTTCGCAACATCTGCCAGGTCGCCGCGCCTACCAAAAGGGTTGCGCCTGCGCAGATAACCATCCCCAGCCACGCAGAGCTATCGGACACCCCGATCATCCCATATCGCAGCCCGTCGATCAGATAGAAAACCGGGTTCACGTGGCTCAGGCGGTTCAATACGGGTGGTAGAGCCTCTACCGAGTAAAATGTGCCCGACAGGAATGCCAGTGGTGTGACGATAAAATTGGTGATCGCCGCCATCTGGTCGAATTTATTGGCGAAAATCCCGGCAAACAGGCCAAGTGCGCCCATGAAAGCCCCGCCCAGTACCACAAAAATCAACGCGATAAGCGGGTATTGCGGCACGATCCCCAACACCAGGGCCAAAGCCAAGGCGACCACCAGCGCGATCAGAACGCCCCGCGCAATCCCGCCTGCCAGATAACCCAACAGGATCTCCAGCGGCGATAAGGGCGGCATCAGCGTATCGACAATGTTGCCCTGCACCTTGGCGATCACCATCGACGAGGAGGTATTGGCAAAAGCGTTCTGGATCACGGTCATCATCATGATCCCGGGCGCTAGAAAGGTCAGGAACGGCACACCCATAACGTCCGAACGGCTGGGGCCGATGGCGATGTTGAAGATCAGCAGAAACAGGCCCGCCGTTACCAAAGGGGCCAAAAGGGTCTGTGTCCACACCCCCATGAACCGAAGCGTTTCGCGTTGCGCGAGGGTGAAAAGGCCCATCCAATTCACCGCGCCAAAGCGGCGCGCGTCCTGTTCGATCAGATTCTGCATGACCCACCCCATAGCTGATTCGAGAACCGCTTGTAACTCGGGCGGCAGTGATTAGAATAGGGCGCCGAGATGATTTCCCAAGGCGGCCCGAATCCGGGGCCGCTTTCCGCTTTTGAAAGGCAAATGATGTCCTGGACTGACGAGCGTGTAGAACTGCTGAAAAAGATGTGGGGCGAGGGCCAGTCGGCCAGCCAGATCGCCAAAGAACTGGGCGGCGTGACCCGCAATGCGGTGATCGGCAAGGTTCACCGTCTGGGCCTGTCGAACCGCGCAACCGGCGCGACCCCGGCCAAGGCCGAACCGAAGGAAAAACCGGCACCCGCTGCGCCCAAGGCCGAGGCCAAACCGAAACCCGCGCCCAAGACCGAGCCCGCGCGCCCCGCACCCGCTCCGACGGCCGAGGCGAAGCCCGCCGTGCCCGCCCGCCGCCAGATCATCCCGGCCGGTCAACCGCTGCCGCCGCAGCCTTCGGCCAACGAAATCAGCCCCGAGGCTCTGGCCAAGGTCAACGAGGTCGAGAAAAAGGCCAAGAAGCTGACGCTGATGGAACTGACTGAGAAAACCTGCAAATGGCCCGTCGGCGACCCCGCAACCGAGGATTTCTGGTTCTGCGGCCTGCCGGTTGAGGCAGGTAAGCCGTACTGCGAAGCGCATGTGGGCGTGGCCTTCCAGCCGATGAGCTCGCGGAGAGATCGTCGGCGGTGATTGGGAACACCGGAACCTAAATTGACATTGTAGAGCTTGAAAAGAGTGCGGGCGTTTCGTCAAGCCTCTTACCGGAAGTGTTGTATATTCAAGAACTACGCAAGGCGCAACGAGCCCTCACAAGGAAAACACCCTCGCTGAAAGCTGCGAGGGTGGTTTGGGTCCGAGCGTCGGCTGGGCGTACAAAGCCGTCACTCAGTCATTGGGTGGTTCATAGGGATCCGGCGTTCCCGGGGGGATCGGAGGAAACTTCTCGAATGTATCGAGGTGCTCCTGCAACTGTGGCAGAGCCTTTTCAGCCGCCCATGTGTGCGGGAAGAGTACGCTTTCACGCTCGTGTGGGTCATTCAAAAGGTTATAGAGCCTTGGTGTGTCGAAAGACTCCGTTGCACCAAAAGCCGTTGTATTCTCTTTGAAAAGAACTTTCCAATCCTTCCATTTTACGCCGAATATCTGCTCACCCATGTAGACGATCACGCCTTCTCGGTTTGAGTTTGGTTGGTCACCAAGAAAGAACTTTGACTGGTCGACACCATCAAAGGCTCTGTCATCAGGTACCTTGCCCCCTGCGAAAGCCGCAAGTGTCGGATAGAGATCCATTGAGTGGACAACATCGTTGCTTTCAGAACCGGCAGGGATCTTTCCCGGCCACTTGATTGCAAAGGGTACACGCATACTTCCTTCGAGGCTGGTGAATAGAGTACCGCGCCAAGGTCCGGCCGTACCATGTACCGCAGGAACTGGCGAGACGTTGGCGTTCCCAACCGGAAGAGCTTCGGGGCCGTTGTCAGCAGTAAATATCACCACGGTGTCGTCGGAAACGCCTGCTGCCTCAATCGCATCAACAATGCGCCCGATATAGCTATCTGTTTGAAACAGAATGTCGGCCCAGACGCCGTTTCCAGTGGCGCCTTCGAACTCCTCGGACACGATGTTTGGATAGTGGGTCTGAGTATAAGCAAGATAGATGAAAAACGGCGCGTCTTCGGTACTCTTTGCTTCGATAAACTCGATGGCCTTTTTCGTCAGGTCGCCATCTATTTCGCCGCGATAGTCCAGATCGTAGTCTTGAGCGATGGTTGCTGGCTCACCTGCAACACCCTGCATCACAACCGGCTCATCCATGTTGGCATCGGCAAAACCGGAAGCGTGCGCCAGACTGTGACATCAGTGGTCTCAACGCCGTAAAACTCATCGAATCCTTGATTCGTTGGATAGCGCCCTTCGGTCCATCCAAGGTGCCATTTCCCGTACATGGCCGTGCTGTATCCTACATCCTTCAGCATCTCGGCCATCGTGATTTCCCATTGAGTCAGGCCGTAAACGCCACCTCCCAGTGGGACCGTATGGTTGCCACTTCGGATGCCATACCGTCCTGTCATGGTCGCTGCGCGGGACGGCGTGCACTGGCTTTCTACGTTGAAGTTCGTGAGTCGTAGTCCTTCCGCAGCGAGGGCGTCCATCTCGGGAGTCGCCGTACCTCGGATTATGCCGCCTCCATTGAACCCGGGTTCGCCCCACCCAAAATTATCTAGAAATATGAATACGATGTTAGGTTTTTCTTGAGCCGAAGCGGCCTCGGCAAATAGAAGAGATAAGGACAGTAGGAATGTGCGGGACAACCACTTCATAACAACATCTCCAATCAAGCTCACGGACTCAAGACTGTCGAACGAAGCTGCCAGTCGTCAAGAACGGTCACTCGTCGCGGTATTTTCTCACAGTGGTAGAGCGTCAAAATTGCGTGCGAAGCTGCGGTCCGGTTTTGGTCGAACCTCCCTCAGGCTCTCTTTTGCTCAACCAAGAAAAACCGTTGTTTTCCTTGACGAACAACCGACTCAGATGTTGCCATAAGCTGGTATTCAGCTCGGCTGGGAGGTTCATATGAAGTTTTTTCTGACGACATCGACAGCAATAGTTTCCGCAGCATTCATAACAAGCTCATCACATGCTCAAGAGGCCGCACAAGGTGGGCTAGTCGGAGAGATGACCATATCGGTTGATGATATGCGTGAACCCGCACCCGCCGATTTCTCACCCTATGCAGGTCGGGATTTTCCTACGCGACCTTTGTGGGGTGATACTCACCTGCACACATCAAATTCACTCGATGCCCGTGGATTTGGCGTTATTCTGAGCCCCGACGATGCCTATAGGTTTGCACGTGGTGAGGAAGTCACCACATCACATGGCCTCCGTGTGAAGTTATCGCGTCCGCTCGACTGGCTTGTTGTATCCGATCATTCTGATGCCATGGGTGCAATGAATGAAATCATCGCGGGAAACTCCACGCTGATGCGCGATGCAACCCTCAGAGACTGGAGCGAACGGCTTAATGCGGGCGGAGACGTTGCACTTGGAGCCACTATGGAAGTTATTGAGACCTTTGCTGGCATCACGGGCGAGGCGCTTCCCGAAGCTGTTGCAGATCGAAGGTTTGTACAATCCGTGTGGGACAAGTTCACGCAAACTGCGGATCATCACAATGACCCTGGCACGTTCACTGCGTTCATCGGGTACGAGTGGACATCTACCGAAGCTGGCAACAACCTCCACCGCAATGTGATCTACCGGGATGATGCCATTCGCGCTCGGCAAATGCTGCCCTTCACAACCGCAGAAACATTTAATCCGGAACGGCTATGGGATTGGATGGAAACTTATGAACTAGAGACTGGTGGTCGTGTACTGGCCCTTGCTCACAACGGCAACGTCTCCAACGGTTTGATGTTTCCGGTCGAGACAAACCCTGAAACGGGTGAGCCTTTGACAGAAGACTACGCAGAGCGGCGTGCCAAGTGGGAGCCGATGTATGAGATTACCCAGATCAAAGGTGATGGAGAAACTCACCCGTTTCTCAGCCCGAACGATGAGTTCGCTGACTATGAAACCTGGGATAAATCCAATCTGGGTCCGACACTCAAAGAAGACTGGATGCTCCAGTACGAATACGCCCGCGAGGCCTTGAAGAACGGTCTCAAGCTAGAAGCTCAGCTCGGCACCAATCCATACAAGTTCGGAGTAGTGGGCTCGACCGACAGCCATACTGCTTTGGCAACGGCGGAAGAAGACAATTTCTTTGGCAAACACTCTGGCGTCGAGCCGGAACCTGGCCGTTGGCAGCATGTCGTTGGCGAGTTCGATGCCTTGAGGATTCTCGGGTGGGAAATGGCAGCCTCAGGCTATGCAGCGGTTTGGGCTCAGGACAACACACGCGAAGCCATATTCGACGCCATGGAACGGAAAGAAGTATACGGGACAACCGGTAGTCGCATCGCGGTTCGTTTCTTTGGTGGTTGGGATTTTACGGAAGCTGACGCAAGATCTCGATTGCCCGCAGAAATAGGATATGAAAAAGGCGTTCCGATGGGTGGGGACCTCGCGGACGCGACACAAGGCGCGGACGCCCCAACCTTCCTGGTTGCTGCGCTGAAAGATCCGTTCTCCGGCAATCTCGACCGTGTTCAGATTGTGAAAGGTTGGCTAAATTCCAGCGGCGAAACTGAAGAGCGAGTCTATGATGTGGCTTGGTCGGGAGACCGAGAACCCGATGCGGACGGCAACCTGCCAACGGTAGGGAACACCGTGGATGTTGCAACGGGCACGTTTACGAATTCAATAGGTTCCCCGGAACTGATCACCGTTTGGAAAGACCCTGATTTCGATCCTTCTATGAGCGCTTTCTACTATGCCCGTGTCTTGGAAATTCCCACACCGAGGTGGACAATTTACGATGCCGTTCGGTTCGGAGACGAACTGCCTGCCGAGGTGCCTACGTCAACTCAGGAACGTGCTTACACTTCGCCAATTTGGTATACTCCAGGGGGGTGAAATATACCTAAGCTGTCATCGTTACGGCAAAAGCCCGGCAGTTCCTGTCGCAGCAACACTAGGCTAGTGCGTTAATGCGAACGTCCGCTTAGGACGCGACGCAGCCATTGGTTGCGTACTACATCAGAAACTGCTTAGCGGACAAAGCGCCTGCTGTTTATGGAACGCGGTCGCTCTTGACTGTCCGCTTTGCAAAGTCATTCAATACTTATTGGCCAAATGCGTGAAACGGGATGTTGAAGATGCCACGTGATACGAAATTAATCCTATGCCCGCTAAACCTTCGTCACGTCAGGTTGGACTACAGCGCCTACGAAGAAGCAATCGCAATGGCCAGGCGCAGAGAAGCGCGGCTTCTCGTGGTGACAGTTGCGCCAGAAATGGAGCGAAACTTGAATATTCGCGACTCTGTTGGCTATTGGAGCGAGCAATTGGAGAAGTTTGTGAAAGATCACCCGGCGGAAGGCGTCGAATTAGAAACTGTTGCTCGAACCGGTGCTGTGCATCGGCAAATCGTAAAGCTCGCCGATGAACGCAACGTGGATATGATCGTGATGGAGGCGGCCAACCCAAAGATTCAGGATTACCTCCTGGGAACGACCGCCAGCCACGTAGTGACACATGCCAGTTGCTCGGTTTTTGTTGTTCGGCACTAGTCGATTCAAAAACCTCGGCAACCCGATGTGATGGCTCCCTTATTTTAGGAAGCCATCATTGATTTTGTCCGCTTGCTACAGCTTTTTGTACTCGGATCGCAGAGCCAGCCACAGACAGTAGCACATAATGAGGATCACCAGTGTAAATGGAATCCCCATTGACACGGCAGCCCCTTGGAGGGCGTTCAATCCACCGCCTAGAAGAAGCGCAATGGCAACCAAACCTTCCAAAGTGCACCACCAAACACGCTGAACAACGGGCGCATCCAGTTTACCACCTGCGGTGATAGTATCGATAACCAACGACCCTGAATCAGATGACGTGACAAAGAAGATCACAATCAAAATCAGCGAGATCGGGGCGACGATATTGTACAGAGGCAACTCCTTGAGGAAGCCGAACAGGGCGCCCTCTGGCGCATAACTGTCGATGACGGTTGCTTTGACGCCTTCAGCGCTACCTGCGTTCAGCATGTCAATCGCGGCCCCTCCAAAAGTGGACATCCACAATGCGCAGACCGCCGTAGGAGCAATAAGGGCACAAAGAACAAACTCACGCACCGTACGACCCCGAGAGATCCGGGCAATGAACATTCCCACGAAAGGAGACCATGCAATCCACCATGCCCAGTAGAACGTAGTCCACCCATGGAAAAAGCTGGTATCCTCTCTGCCAAAGGGATTGGAGAGCGCAGGTAGTAGCGTGACATAGTCAACCATGACTGAAACGTAACGAGCAATTGCGGCCGCTACTCCGGTCATTGCGATCACAAAAATAAACAGCCCCACTGCCATGATCATGTTGATCTCAGATAGCCGTTTCACGCCGGCATCCATTCCCAACAAAACTGAACCAAGCGCAATGAGCGTGATCGCGACAATGATGATGACGGTCAATGTGGGCGAAGGCGTGATGCCAAACACTTCATTCAAACCTGCGGCAACCTGTTGCGCACCGAGGCCCAACGAGGTGGTTAGTCCGAAGAGGGTCGCAAACACGGCCAGCGTGTCGATGACATGCCCCCAGAAGCCCCAGACACGTTCACCAAGTAGCGGAAAGAACGCCGACCTAAGCGTCAGCGGCAGGTTCAAGTTGTATGCAAAAATCGCCAGTGCCAGTCCCACTGCAGCGTACACAGCCCAACCTTCGAGACCCCAGTGATGGATCGTACCAACAACACCGATATACTCATTGCCGGGCTCGGTGATGTCGATGTTTAAGGGGCGCGCATTCCCATCTTCCGAGAAGTTGTAGTACACGGGCTCCAATACACCGAAGAACAGTAGACCGATCCCGATTCCTGCGGCAAACATCATTGCGATCCAACCCGCATACGAGTAGTCCGGTTTCGCATCTTTTCCGCCAATTCTGACCTTTCCGACCGGCAAGACAATGAGCGCCAGGCAGAACAAGGTGATCGCATTCACCGACAACACAAGAAACCAATCAAAGGTGCTGGTCAGCCATGGCCGAAGCCAGCCAAAAAATGCAGCGGCCGCTTCCTGATTGGCCAATGCCACGATCACGAAGCCTAGGATCAGCAAACCAGAAACGATGAAGACAGGGTTATGGATATCCAACCCGAGCGGTCTGATGTTGTCCTGTCCGAGTTCATATTCAGTCTCGAAATCCCAGACGCGAGGGTCTGGGTCGAGCATCTTTTTTTGACTTGTATCTGACATTTTACCTCCCTAAGCGCATGTGTCATGCGCCTTAGCGTTGCACAACCTGCGGCAATCTGTCCAACATTCAGTCAGACGCAGCTTCCACGATTGACGGTGTTCCAAGGGCCAACACAGCAGAGATTTCGAACGGGACCGGTCAAATCGGCTTACAAAAGCGAAAAATTCAACAGGATCAACTTGCCGCGCACCGACCCAGACATTCGCGCGAAAACGCCGAGACCTGCAAGACTTTGTGACATTGTTTTCTGTGGCCCGTATAGCCAGATCAACTGCAACGCAGCCCCCCACTTAGGTTAAGTCCACTTCTGGCTGAAAACCCCAGCATCTTCGCAGCTGGCTCGATTGCCTCGGGCAGCCCAACTGTCGGTTGGGCAGTTTGGGCGAATTAAAGTAGCTTGCTTTTGGCGTTGCCACGAAAACTCCAATTCTGCTTCCCTAAGATGTCTGCTTTGGGCTCGAACCGGACTTTGAAGTGTTGGTGATCATTGGAGCCGTTAGCAAATCGTCAGCCCTTCACTGCGCCGGATGTGATGGCAAATCCGGCATCGGTACCCAGCCCGGCAGATCATCCGGCGAGACCGAGACGTGCAGCCTCTCGGATCGGTCCTTGCCCACTTTCCGGTGCTTGCGCAGCAGGAAAATCTTACCCCAGCCGCGCCATGTGCCCACTGACCGCGCAGCTGTATCGGTCGGGAAGCGGTCGCGCCATCCGTCAGGCAGTGGTAGGCCGTGCATCTCGGCCTTGTCCAGCATCCAGATCAGAGAGATGTTGCTGAGTGGGCGCGCCTCTTCGAACCCGTTCAATTGACCGCCGACATCCCCATGCGTGCCCCGGAACCAGACTTGTTCCACATGGCCCTTGAAATCAGGGGTACATTTCCACAAGACCGGCTCGAACACTTCGCGGGTCTCGTCAAGCGCCATGGCGTGATAGCCGTGGCGGGTGGCCGGGCCAAGCTGGTGGTTGTGAAAGGCGTGGCGTTCTTCGGCCCAGCGCCACAGTAGTGGAAGACGTAGGCCCAGCGCTTTTACAGTGTCCCAGACGCCGACCATCTCAATCGCCACATCCTCGTGGCAGAAGGCTTGCCGGAATTCAGCCGCCGCCTTGCCGTTAGCGTTGCACTCATAGTGACGATAGGCCTGCTTGATGTTCCGCTCGGTCGCGTGTTCGGCCTTGAGCAACCCGATCAAATCGATCACCCCGGCAAGGCTGCGCACGCCGTATGCCCCGCGCGAATAGCCGATGAAGTAAATCCTGTCGCCGGGTTTGTAGCGCGACGCCAGATAGCCGTAAGCACGCCTGATCTGGCGGTTGATCCCCCGCCCCATCATCACGTCCAGCGAGGACTTCCAGTTGTCCCACTGTACCCCAGCTTCGTAAAATACCGAGACCTTGCTGCCCATCTCGCAACACAGACGCAGAGTTTGGCCTGCGTGGGTCTCTCGGCCCGGTTCCAGCGTCGACATGGTCCCGTCGAGGATAATCACATGGCTGATCGGTTCACGGTGGCGCGACTCGGCTGAGTGTTCGGACCGCAGAGGCCGTCCGAGCCATCCCAGTACCTTTCTACTCAGCCGCGACAGATCCATGCGTCAGCAACTCCCATACTCTTTGAGGTGTGAAAGGCATATCCGCCTGTCGCACCCCGTGATCCCAGAGCGCATCCTGAACCGCATTTGCCACTGCGGCCAGCGCGCCCACGGTGCCTGCCTCACCGCATCCCTTCATCCCCATCGGGTTTGAAGTTGACGGAACCGGCGCCGAGGTAAACTTAATCATGGGTATCTCGGCGGCGCGCGGCAAGGCATAGTCCATCAACGAAGCCGTGAGCAGTTGCCCCTGCGCATCATGCACAACACGCTCGGTTAGCGCCTGTCCGATCCCCTGGACTACACCGCCATGTACTTGCCCTTCGGCCAGCATCGGGTTGATAAGGTTACCAAAATCATCGACCACTGTATAGCGGTCAACCCAGGTTTCTCCGGTGTAAGAATCAATGACGATTTCGGCAACATGTGCGCCGTTGGGATAGCTGCGCGCATCCAGGTTGGCGCGCGCTTGATGTTGCAGCAGGTCAGTACGGCCATCGGCGCGGGCCATATCCGCGGCCTCGGTCAGGGTGGGCGTCAGGTTCGACCCCGGCGCGCGAAAGGTTTCGTGATCGAATGTCACATCGCTTTCCTCCACCCCCATCTTATCAGCCAGATAGGGCGTGAATGCGGCGATCATGACGTCGATTGTCGCCAGTGTGGCTGTGCTTTGCACCGTAACGGACCGAGACCCACCAGTACCGCCACCATGAGGAAGTTGATCGCTGTCGCCCTGCACCACATTGATCCGGTCCACCGGAATCCCGGTCTGATCTGACAGGAAATGGGCATAAACCGTCTCATGCCCCTGCCCGTTCGATTGGGTGCCGACATAGAGGTTCACGGTGCCATCCTCGCAGAACTCCACTTTCGCGTTCTCGGAAGGGTCCCCCAAAATACTTTCGATATAGTAACATAGGCCCTGCCCGCGGATCAGGCCGCGTTCGGCATCGGCGGCCTTGCGGGCGGCAAATCCCGCAGTCTGTTCGCCCGCGCGGGACAGGATCATGTTGAAGTCGCCCACATCATAGGTCTCGCCGGTGGCCGAGGTGTAGGGAAACGCCTCGGGGCGGATGAAATTCTTGCGGCGCAGCTCCCACGGGTCCACGCCCAGTTCGCGCGCGGCGCGGTCCATGACGCGCTCTAGCACATAAATCGCCTCGGGGCGGCCCGCACCGCGATAGGCATCGACCTGTGTGGTGTTGGTAAAGAACCCTTCGACCCGCAGATAGGTCGTCTGGACGTCGTAAACGCCCATCAAAACTTTGCTAAACAGGCTAGTCTGAATCGCCTGCCCGAAATGACTGTTGTAGGCACCCAGATTGATCTTGCTGTGAACGCGATAGGCCGTGATCCGGTGATCGGCATCAAAGGCCAGTTCGGCCAGCGAGGTCAGGTCGCGGCCATGATGGTCGGACAGCATCGCCTCGGACCGGTCGGACATCCAGTGCACGGGTTTGCCCAGCTTCTTCGCTGCAACGGCAGTGCAGAAATATTCCGGGTAGGGCATCACCTTCATACCAAAGCCGCCACCTACATCCGGAGTGGTGACGCGGATGTCTTCAGGCTCAACCCGCAGCTTTTGCGCCAGTTGAGCGCGCATGGCCCAAACCCCCTGTCCGCCATAAGCAAAATGCAGGCGACCATCGACCCAGTTGGCCTGACAGCCGCGCGGCTCGATCGAGGCAATGATGACCCGATTATCCACCACATTGAGCGATACAGTATGCGCCGCAGCCTGAAACGCGGCCTCGGTCGCGGCCTCGTTGCCCAGACCCCAGTCAAATGCGCGATTATTCGGCGCTTCGGAGTGCAAGGTCTCTCCGCCCGCATCCACGTCCAGCTTGGCGGGGCGTTCGTCAATCTCGACCAAGACCAGTTCGGCGGCGTCACGGGCCTGGGCTTGAGTGTCAGCAATAACCACCGCGATCGGTTCGCCAACAAAGCGCACCCGGTCGGTCGACAGCATGTGACGCGCAGGCGCTGCTGCGGGCGATCCGTCCCGGTTCTTGACCGTCGCCGCATTGATCACGGTGTCGATCTCGGCCTCTTTCAAATCCTCCAGCGTCATCACCAACCGAACCCCATCAACTGCGCGCGCCGCGTCCAGATCAAGCGCCGTGATCACCCCATGCGCCACCTGCGAGCGGACAAACACGGCGTGCAGGGCACCTTCTGGTACAACATCATCCATGTAGTGCCCCTGCCCGGTCAGAAACCTCTGATCCTCGGTCCGTTTGACGGGCTGGCTTCTGCCGAATTTTTCCATGGGGCGACCCTCCTGCGCGGTTCCGAAGGCGACCCTAGCCCGAGTGTGGGCGATGTCCAGAAAAAGACAGGGGTTTGGACTTTAAGTTCTGCGGGATTCCGATAGCCTCAGACCCCATGACCTGGACACATGATACCGTTTTCCCTTTCTCTGCCGCGATGACCGACGGCAAGACCGCAACCCATGACGTTTATGCCGGGGGCGAAGGCCCGCCCACCCTGATCCTGCAAGAATTGCCGGGGATCGGGCCCGAAACGCTGGATCTGGCCAACCGCCTGAACGGGGCGGGGTTTCGTGTCTACCTGCCGCATATGTTCGGCACCTATGGCAAAGTCACAATGGGCCGCAACATGGCCCGCTTGTTTTGCGTCCGGCGCGAGTTCAACATGTTCCTCAAAGGTCGCCAAAGCCCCATCGCAGGCTGGATGCGGTCGCTGGCGGCCGAGATAAAGTCCCGCGACAACGCAGCAGGCGTGGGTGTCATCGGTATGTGCCTGACCGGCAGTTTCGCTCTGACCCTGATGGCTGAGGACGCGGTTCTGGGCGGCGTCGCCAGCCAGCCAGCCTTGCCGGTCTTTGGCGGCGATACACTGCACATGAGCTCCGATGACATCGCACAAGCCCGTGCGGGCATGGCTGCCAAAGGCCCGGGGCTTGCGATGCGTTATGCGGATGACAAGCTGGCCCCGAAACGGCTGATGTGCGCGCTACAAGACACCTTTGGTGATGACCTTGAAACGCAGGAATATGAGGGCAAGGATCACTCTCTGCTGACGCTGGATTTCCACGAACCGGCCTATCAGAGGGTGCAGGATTACTTCCACGCCCGTTTTGCGCAGGACGGATAGCACGCGCACCCTTCCCCTTCCTGCGCGCATTCGCTATTGCAATCGCTGACCCGAGATTGATGACGCAGGACGCACCCCATGGCGATGGAAAAGACATTCAACGCGGCCGAGGCCGAGGCCCGCATCTACGAGGCCTGGGAACAGGCCGGAGCCTTCAAGGCAGGCGCGAACCGCTCGCGCGACGAAAGCTTTACCATCATGATCCCGCCACCCAATGTGACGGGCGCGCTGCATGTGGGTCATGCGTTTAACAACACGCTGCAGGATATCCTGACCCGCTGGCACCGGATGCGCGGCTTCGACACGCTGTGGCAGCCCGGACAGGACCACGCAGGGATCGCCACCCAGATGCAGGTGGAAAAGATGCTGGCCGCCACCGGCCAACCCGGTCGCCGCGAACTGGGGCGCGAGGCGTTTCTGGACAAGGTCTGGGAATGGAAGGGCGAATATGGCGGCACGATCATTGAACAGCTGAAACGGCTGGGCTCCAGCTGCGACTGGTCGCGCAACGCTTTCACCATGGCGGGCGCACCGCGTGATCCGCGTACCGGCCACGAAAACTCTGCGAATTTTCACGACGCGGTGATCAAGGTTTTCGTCGATATGTACGAAAAAGGCCTGATCTATCGCGGCAAGCGACTGGTCAACTGGGACCCGCATTTCGAGACTGCGATCTCGGATTTGGAAGTCGAGAACATCGAAACGCCCGGCCACATGTGGCACTTCAAATACCCGCTGGCCGGGGGCGAGACCTATACCTATGTCGAAAAGGACGAGGACGGGAACATCGTGCTTGAGGAAGAGCGCGACTATATCTCGATCGCTACGACCCGCCCCGAAACCATGCTGGGAGACGGCGCGGTTGCGGTTCATCCGTCGGATGAGCGTTACGCCCCAATCATCGGGAAACTCTGCGAAATCCCGGTTGGCCCGAAAGAACATCGCCGCCAGATTCCGATCATCACCGATGAGTATCCCGATCCCGATTTCGGCTCGGGCGCGGTAAAGATCACCGGCGCGCATGACTTCAACGACAACATGGTCGCCAAGCGCGGCGGCATTCCGATGTACCGCCTGATGGACACCAAAGGCGCGATGCGGGCCGATGGCGCGCCTTATGCCGATGAGGCCGACAAGGCACAGGAATACGCGCGTGGTCGCGAATTCACCGAGAACGAGATCGACGCGATCAACCTGATCCCCGATCACCTGCGCGGCCTCGATCGGTTCGAAGCGCGTGCGAAAGTCGTCGAAGAAATCACCGCCGACGGTCTGGCCGTGATGACCCGCGCCGATGATCCGCGTCTGGGCACCAAGCTGGGCGAGGATGACGACCCGGCGGCGCTGGTCCCGCTGGTCGAGAGCAAACCGATCATGCAGCCCTTCGGCGACCGCTCGAAAGTCGTTATCGAGCCGATGTTCACTGACCAGTGGTTCGTCGACGCCGAAAAGGTAGTCGGCCCTGCGCTGGATGCGGTCAAGGACGGCACGGTCAAGATCATCCCGGAGTCGGGCGAAAAGACCTATTACCACTGGCTCGAAAACATCGAGCCCTGGTGCATCTCGCGTCAGCTGTGGTGGGGCCATCAGATTCCGGTTTGGTATGGGCTCGATCTGTCGGCCGAGAACTTCAAGGATGACGAAAACGACGGCAACCTTGATCTGGTCGAATTGGGCCGTTTGCTGAACGAAGGCGGCATGCTGCATCGTGGCAATGTCATGGAATGTGCCGCAAGCCTTGAGGCCGTCACTGAAAAATTCCTCGACGACAACGCTAACATTCCTAGCCCTTTGAGCCACGCGACGGTCATCGAAGTCGTAGACAAGCATGAAGCGATCCATCAGTTCGCCGAAAGTCTTGCCCAATACGCGGTCGAACAAGACCCGACCAAGCTGGTCTATCCGGTGTGGCGCGACCCCGACGTGCTCGACACGTGGTTCTCCTCCGGCCTCTGGCCGATCGGCACGCTCGGCTGGCCCGAGCAAACCGAGGAATTGGAGCGCTACTTCCCCACCGACGTTCTTATCACCGGCGCGGATATCCTGTTTTTCTGGGTCGCCCGTATGATGATGATGCAACTAGCCGTGGTGAACGAAATCCCGTTTCACACCGTCTACCTGCACTCGCTCGTCCGCGACGAGAAGGGCAAGAAGATGTCCAAGACCACCGGCAACGTCATCGACCCGCTAGAGATCGTGGACGAATTCGGTGCCGACGCGCTGCGCTTCACCAACGCCTCGATGGCGGCCATCGGCGGCGTCCTGAAACTGTCCCGCGACCGCATCACCGGCTATCGCAACTTCGGCACCAAGCTGTGGAACGCCGTCCGCTTTGCCGAGATGAACGAGGTCTTCACCGACACCGTCCCGCAACTGGACGTGGCCGACCTGAAACCCAAAGCCGCCGTGAACCGCTGGATCATCGGCGAAACCGCCCGCGTGCGGGCCGAGGTTGACGCGGCGCTGGAAAGCTATCGCTTCAACGATGCGGCCAACGGGCTGTACGCCTTTGTCTGGGGCAAGGTCTGCGACTGGTACGTGGAATTGTCGAAACCCCTGCTGCAAGGCGACGACGCCGAGGCGCAAGCCGAGACCCGCGCTACGATGCGCTGGGTTCTGGATCAGTGCATGGTCCTGCTGCACCCGATCATGCCCTTCATCACCGAAGAACTGTGGGACCTGACCGGCGACCGCGCGAAAATGGTCGTCCATGCCGACTGGCCGACCTATGGCACCGAACTGGTCGATGCCGACGCGGATCGTGAGATGAACTGGGTGATCTCGGTGATCGAGAACACCCGCTCGGCCCGTGCGCAAATGCGGGTTCCGGCGGGGCTGTATGTGCCGATGCTGGTGACAGAGATCGACGATCACGGCCAAGCCGCATGGGACCGCAACGAGGCGCTGATCAAGCGATTGGCGCGCATCGACAGCCTGACCAAAGCGGATGAGCTGCCCAAAGGCACCATCTCGATCGCGGCCCCCGGCGCGTCCTTCGGCCTGCCGCTGGCCGATATCATCGACATCGGCGCTGAAAAGGAACGGTTGGAGAAAGCCAAAGGCAAGCTGGCCAAGGAACTGGGCGGTCTGCGCGGGCGTCTGAACAACCCCAAATTCGTGGCCTCGGCCCCGGAAGAGGTTGTCGAAGAAGCCAAAGCCAACCTCGCCGCCCGCGAAGAAGAAGAGGCTAAACTGAACGAGGCGCTGGCCCGTTTGGAAGAAATAGCCTGATCTTCTTCTCGTTCCATATACGGAAATCCCAAACCTCGCCGCACCACCCGTGGCGGGGTTTTCAGTTTCAGAGACAGCCTTTAGAATAGTGCCATGTTCGGGTCGTTAGCAAAACTCATCGAACGCCAGATCCAAAAGGCGCAGGCCGAGGGGCAGCTAGAGGGCCTTGAAGGCGAAGGCCGCCCCCTGCCCGACCGATCCGGCGAAGCGCAAACCGATCCTGCTTTGGCCGCCGGGCATCGGATCATGGCGCAGGCCGGTGTTTTGCCCGAAGAATTCACGATCAAGAAACAACTCGACGCTGCCCGGCAGGACTATGCCACACTGAGCGATCCGCAAGCGCGCAAACGGGTGATGGCGCGCATCGCCGATCTTGAGATGCGCTATAACATGGCCCGCGACGCCCGCCGCGCATTTATGCGCTGATCACTTGAAGACGGGCTTGCGACCTTGCATTTGGGCCGCGATGACCTCCATCTGCTCGGGCTTGCCAATCAACTCAACCTGTTCGGCGGATTCGGCCATCAGCACCTCGGCGCGAGGCTGAGTTTCGGCCAGATCGATCAGCCGCTTGGCCGCGCGGATGGCCGACGGGCTGCGGCCCCCGATGTCTTCGGCAAGCGCTATGGCCTCGGTCAGTGGATCGTCAGAGAGTTTGGTCACCAAACCCCAATCCGCCGCCTGCGACGCGCCGATAGGCCGTGCAGTATAAGTCAACAGACGCAGAACGTCCGAGCGGACCAGCTTGGGCAGCAACACCATACCGCCCATATCGGGGATGATGCCCCACTTCATCTCCATCACGGCCAGTTTGGTGTCAGGATGCGCGATGCGCACATCCGCACCCAAGGCGATCTGCAACCCGCCGCCATAGGCCACGCCCTGAATGGCGCAAATTACCGGCATGGGTAGGCGTCGCCAGATCAAAGCCAGTTCCTGCATCTCGTTGGCATCTTCGTGACTGCGGGCCATCAGCCATTCGCGCGGGTCGATATGGGCCATCTTGGCAAAGCTCGCCATATCCAGACCAGCGCAGAAACTCTTACCTTCGCCCGACAACACCACCGCTCGCGCGTCCGAAGCCGCCACTTCTTGCCCCGCAGACAAAATCGCCTTGATCATCGCGTCATCCAACGCGTTCATCTTGTCGCCGCGCGTCAGCGTGACATGAGCGATGTGATCTTTGTATTCGACGGATACGCGTGACATGCGGACCTCCTATTACCGGTTGAGGTAAGCATGCCTGCAAGCGTCACCAAGTTCCAGATCAACGTTAGGGCAGCTTTTCGGCAGGCATTCGGCCGAACCACGGCGAATCCAGTGTCATGACATAGAAGTCATCACTTACAATCCGCCCTGCGGTCGTGATGCCCAGACGCCCAGCGGGGTCTTGCAGGTTTTGCAGGATCGTCCCGTTGCCGTCGAAGCGGATCACCATACCCCGATGGATCGGGGCGGGCCGCACCATCGGCCCCAACCGCCAGATCACCTTGCGCAGAAACGGATAAGGCATCAGCGCCTCAGTCGGTACGCGCGGGCTGGCGAAGGCCAGCCAATAGGTGCCGTCGCCTTGGGCTTTGATATTGTCTGGATAGCCCGGCAGGTTGTCCAGAAACACCTCTTGTGTTCCCGCTTTGGGACCAGTCAGCCACAGCCTGTGCACCCGAGCGCGCCCGGTTTCAGCGATCAGCAGAAAATCTTCGTCAGGCGAGAGCGCGACCCCATTGGTATAGACAAACCCTTCGGCGATCTTTTCGACGGCGCCCTCCGGCGAATAGCGGGCGACATAGCCAGTGGGCGATTGCTCCCAAATCGCTAGAACCGAAGTGGGTTTGGTACCCCCCATGGTTTCCGGGTCGAAACGGTCGGACGAGTTCGAGAAATAAACCGTGCCATCACGCCCGACGTCCAGATTGTTGGCGTAGGTCACCGGTGCGCCGTCAATTTCAGAGACTAGCGTTTCCAAATTCCCCGGCCCGGTCCAGCGCATCAGTCCCCGATAGCTGTCCGAGATATAGAGGGCTCCGTCAGGACCGGCCTTCAGACCCAACGGTCGGCCGCCAAGATCGTCGACCTTCTGCGGCGCATCCTGATCAATGCGATAGAGCGCTCCGGACTGTGTGGTCGTAAAGACTGTGCCATCAGGCAGACCAGCAATGTCTTCAGGGCCCTCCTCGCCGTCGGGCAGGGAGATCAGTTCAAGCCGATCCAGCGCGTTGTTTTCGGCGAATTCGCCCGTAAAACCAGGGGCCTTTGGGGCGTCCCAGACGACGGGCTCAACTGCGACCGGCCAAAAAAGCAGATAGGCGAGACCAATTAGGATCAGACCGATTGCGATGCGCATGTGCGCTCCTTCCGTTGTGGCTTGGCGCAAGGGTGCGGGTGTTTTGCCCGCAGCGCAAGCTTGCCTGACGGATGACCTTACGTTTATCTGCCTTCATGACAGAGTTCCGCTTTACCCCACTTGCCCAATCCCTACCCGCCACCGTGCCTTTTGTCGGCCCAGAAACGCAGGAGCGGCAGCGCGGTGCGCCTTTTCTGGCTCGATTGGGGGCCAATGAAAGCGTCTTTGGCCCCTCTCCGCGTGCGATTGAGGCGATGGCGCGGACCGGGATCTGGATGTATGGCGATCCCGAAAACCACGACTTACGCCATGCTTTGGCGGATCACCATGACGTTGCGCCCGAGAATATCGTTGTGGGCGAGGGGATTGACGGGCTGCTGGGATATCTGGCGCGCCTATTTGTCGGGCCGGGCGATGCCGTTGTGACCTCGGACGGGGCCTACCCTACCTTCAACTACCACGTGGCCGGGTTCGGAGGGGTGCTGCACAAGGTGCCTTATAGAGATGACCATGAGGACCCCGTGGCGCTGTTTGCCAAGGCGGCTGAGGTAGGTGCCAAGTTGGTTTATCTGGCCAACCCGGACAACCCAATGGGCACTTGGCACAGGGGTGCAGATATCGTCGCCGCGATGGACAAGCTGCCTGCAGGCTGCGTGCTGGTTCTTGACGAGGCTTATGTAGAATGCGCCCCCGAGGGCACCGCCGCCCCGGTCGATGCAAACGACCCGCGCCTGATCCGCATGCGTACCTTTTCCAAAGTTCACGGCATGGCAGGCGCGCGGGTTGGATATGGGATCGGGGCACCGGCGTTGATTTCAGCGTTCAACAAGGTCCGCAATCATTTCGGAATGAACCGCGCGGCGCAGGCGGGGGCCTTGGCGGCTTTGCAGGATGATGAATGGCTGGCCCATGTTCAGCACCGCATTGCGGCGGCGCGGGACCGCATTGGTGTCATCGCACGGGAACATGGGTTGGAGCCTCTGCCCTCGGCCACCAATTTCGTTGCCATTGATTGCGGGTGTGACGGAGAGTTTGCCAAGGCGGTGTTGGAGGCGCTGGTTGCGCAGGGCATTTTCGTGCGGATGCCATTTGCGGCGCCTCAGAACCGATGCATTCGGATCAGCTGCGGCGCAGAGAAGGATCTGGATGCGTTTGCATCAGCTTTGCCCAAGGCGCTGGCTGAGGCGCAGGCGCGTTTTCCCTGAGCTGGGCTCGCATAGTGAGCGAGCGGGGGGGCTGTCTGCCCCCCATCGCGCTTGGCGCGATTCCCCCCGAGGATATTTTTAGCCAGATGAAGGGCGGATCTACGCTCTAGGCCGCGAGAGCGGCGGCGGCGGCTTCGAGCGCGCCTTTACCGCGCGGGATGTTCAGCGCCGCGAGCGCGGTTTCGACCCCGCCCAGCATCGCCATCACCATTTGGGCGTTGACATGACCCATATGGCCGAGGCGGAAGCAGCCGTCCCAGTCATCCATCCCCAGGCCAATACCAAGGGTGAGGCCGAGTTGGGTTTCGGTGAAGTGGCGCAGCGGGGTGCCCTGCCCGTCCACTAGGCGCAGCGCTGTGACTGCGTGACTGCGGTATGCGCGGTCCGCCACGTTCAGATGCAGCGCGCCGCCTTCGGCCCATGTCTCGCAGGCGGTCCAGATGGCGGTGGCAAGGCGTTCGTGGCGTGCCCAAACATGTACGAGCCCTTCGGTGTGGATCAGGTCTAGCGCGGCGCGCAAGCCGTAGAGATGATGGGTCGGCGCGGTGCCGTCGAAATACTGATAGAACAGGTCGGGCTGGGCGCGCGGCACCCAATCCCAGTATTGCGAAACGAGGGGCATGGTGGCGCGTTTGGCGGCGGCTTTTTCGTTGAAAAAGACAAAGCCTACTCCTGCAGGGGTCATCAGTCCTTTCTGGCAGGCGGTGACCATGACATCGACGCCCCATGCATCCATCTCGAACCGGTCGCACCCGAGCGATGCGATGCAATCGGCCATCAGTAGAGCGGGATGGCCTAAGTCATCCAGCAGGGCACGCAATGCTGGAATATCGTTGCGTACGGAAGTCGACGTGTCCACATGCACTGCCAAAACGGCTTTGATCTCATGTGTTTTGTCAGCGCGTAATGCATCAGCGATGAGGTCAAAATTCCAAGGCAAAGAGGTCCCAAAATCAATCAGCTGCGGCTTGGCGCCAATGCCTTCGGCCATCTCGGCCCAGCCATAGGTGAACCGGCCGGACGCTGGGGCCAGAACCACCTCACCCGGAGCGATCACGTTGGACAGTGCCGCCTCCCACGTGCCGTGACCGTTGGCGATGTAGATCGCCACGTTGTGTTCGGTTCGCGCCACGCGTTTGAGGTCGCGGGTCAGGGCGGGCATCATCTCGATCAGTGCGCCATCATAGATGTTGGGCGACGGCCGATGCATCGCTTGCAACACGGCATCCGGCATCACTGAGGGGCCCGGGATGGCCAGATACTCGCGCCCTTGCGCGAGAGAGATGTGGTTTGTCATGGGGTCTACCTGTCTGAATTGACGCCCAATTTAGTGACGTCCCGCGCGGCGTCAATCCATCAGCTGCGACGCCTCACGTGCAAGTTTTTCGATCCCGGTCCAGTCGCCGTCCATGACCATCTGTTTGGGCGCGACCCAGCTACCGCCTGCGCAAACAACATTCGACAAAGACAGGTAATCGCGTGCATTTGACGGCGACACACCACCCGTTGGGCAGAATGTGATTTGCGGCAGCGGCGCGCCGATCGCTTTGAGCGCGGGGGCACCACCGGACGCTTCGGCCGGGAAGAATTTCAGCATGTCATAGCCCTGCCCAAACAGGCGCATCGCCTCAGAGGCAGTGGCCGCACCCGGCAGCAGGGGCAAGCCTTCGGCTTCACATGCGGCGATCAAAGCGTCGGTTGCACCCGGTGAGACACCAAATTGCGCACCCGCCTCTTTCGCTGCGCGGACGTCTTCTGGGGTGATCAGCGTACCAGCACCAACCACACCACCCGGCACCTGAGCCATGGCGCGGATCGCGCTGAGCGCCGAAGGCGTGCGCAGGGTGACCTCAAGCGCGGGGAGGCCTCCTGCGACCAAAGCCTCGGCCAGAGGCCGTGCTTGAGCCGCGTCATCGACGACCAGAACCGGCACGATTGGGGCCAGTGCGCAAATCTCGCGGGTGCGTTGGGTTTTGGACATGGTTTACACTCCGAAAATGCTGGCGCCAGTGTCAGCGGACCCGACATTCTGGCGGAAGGCTCCGAACAGGTCCCGCCCCACGCCGTGCTGATTGGCGCTGAGGTCGGCGGTGACAGGTCTACGATCCAGCACGCCGGGCGTCAGGATCTCCAAATCGCCTTTTACTGCGTCGACCCGCAGGATATCGCCGTCTTGCAGGCAGGCGATGGGGCCGCTATCCAGCGCCTCGGGGACCACATGGATCGCAGCGGGGACCTTGCCGGAAGCGCCCGACATGCGGCCATCGGTGACCAGCGCGACCTTTTGGCCTCGGCCCTGCAGGATCGACAGCATGGGCGTCAGAGAATGCAGCTCGGGCATCCCGTTTGCCTTTGGACCCTGAAAGCGGACGACGACGATGGTGTCGTCAGTGAACTCTCCGGCCTTGAAGGCGGCTTTGACCGCGTCTTGGTCGTGGAACACGCGGACCGGGGCCTCGACCACCTGATGTTCGGGGGCAACGGCCGAGACCTTCATGACGCCCGTTCCCAGATTGCCCGTCAGGCGTGACAGGCCACCGGTGGGTTGGAACGGGTCGCTGGCCGGACGGAGAATCTTGTCGTTCAGGCTATGCCCTGCACCTTCTTCCCAGACCAAGTCACCACCTTTCAGCTTAGGTTCCTTGGTGTAGTTATGCAGCCCCTGCCCTGCGACCGTCAGCGTGTCTGGATGCAGCAGGCCGTCCTCCAGCAAAGTACCGATGCAATAGCCCAGTCCGCCTGCGGCGTGGAAATGGTTCACATCGGCCAGACCGTTGGGATAGACCCGCGCGACCAGAGGCACCACGGCGGAAATGTCAGAGAAATCCTCCCAATCCAACACGATACCCCCTGCCCGCGCCATGGCGATCAGGTGGATCAGCAGGTTGGTGGAGCCCCCCGTAGCCATCAAGCCGACAATCCCGTTCACAAAAGCGCGTTCGTCGAGGATCTGGCATACGGGCGTATAGTGGTTGCCCAGCGCGCTGAGCGACAGGGCGCGGCGCGCGCCTTCCTCGGTCAGCGCATCACGCAGGGGGGTGTTGGGGTTGACGAAGCTAGAGCCCGGCAGGTGCAGGCCCATGAACTCCATCAGCATCTGGTTGGTGTTGGCAGTACCGTAGAAGGTACAGGTGCCAGGGCCATGATAGGCGGCCATTTCGGCCTTCATCAACTCGTCGCGGCCGACTTCTCCGGCGGCGAATTTCTGGCGGACCTTGGCCTTTTCGTCGTTTGGCAGGCCGCTGGTCATAGGACCGGCGGGTAGGAAGACGGCGGGCAGATGGCCAAACGCCTGCGCCCCAATGATCAGGCCGGGGACGATCTTGTCGCAGACGCCTAGGAAAACGGCAGCGTCATAGGTGTTGTGACTGAGGGCCACGCCGGTCGCCAGCGCGATCACATCGCGCGAGAACAAAGACAGCTCCATCCCCGCCTCGCCCTGCGTGACGCCATCGCACATCGCAGGCACGCCGCCCGCGACCTGCGCTGTTCCACCTGCCGCGCGGATCGCATCGCGGATCAGGGCGGGGTAGCGTTCGAACGGCTGGTGGGCCGAAAGCATGTCGTTATAGGCGGTGACGATGCCCAGATTGCCTGCCGTGCCGGTGGCCATGGACTGCTGATCCTCGCCCGCACCGGCATAGGCATGGGCCTGTCCACTGCAGGACAGGTGCGCGCGAGCGGGGCCTTTGGATTTGGCCCGCTCCATCCGTTCCAGATGCGGGCCCCGCAGATCGGCGCTGCGCGTGATAATGCGCTGAGTGACGTCGGTGATGACGGAATGAACCATGATTACCCTCCGATCTGACGCCAGCGGCGTCCGTCCCGATGCATCAGCATCAGGGCTTCCTCTGGGCCGGAACTGCCCTGATCGTATTTGGCAGGCCGGTCACCACGCTGTTCCCAGCCGTTTATAATAGGATCGACCCAGGCCCAGGCGGCCTCGGCCTCATCCCCGCGCATGAACAGGGTCTGGTCGCCGCGAATGACATCCATGACCAGTCGCTCATAGGCGTCCTGCGCCCGCGCATCTGCGCCCAGCGCCTCGGCAAAGCTCATGTCCAGCGCCACATCAGACAGACGGAAACCGCCCGGGCCGGGGTCTTTGATCGTGGTGCGCAGGGTAATGCCTTCGTCCGGTTGAAGGCGGATCACCAGCACGTTGCCATGCAGAGGGCCAACATTCGGAAAAATCGTATGCGGCGGGTCGCGGAAGAACACCGCGATCTCGGATTCGCGGGCCCGCAGGCGCTTGCCCGTGCGCAGATAGAACGGCACCCCGGCCCAGCGCCAGTTGCCGATATGCGCCTTGAGCGCAATGTAGCTTTCAGTGCGGCTGGCCGGATCTCCGACATGGTCCAGATAGCCGTCGCCACCCTTGTCGGTGCGGTACTGACCTCGGGCGATGTCCCTTGCGTCGACCGGTTCCAGCGCCTCGATCACCTTGACCTTTTCATCGCGCACCGCGTTGGGCGCGAATTTCGAAGGCGGCTCCATCGCCGTCAGACACAGAAGTTGTACCAGATGGTTCTGGATCATATCCCGCATCGCGCCGGATTGGTCGTAGTAGGCCCCGCGCCCTTCGACCCCGACGGTTTCAGCGACGGTGATCTGAACGTGGTCGACATGAGTGGCGTTCCACAGCGGCTCGAACAGGGAATTGGCAAAGCGCAAGGCCATCAGGTTCTGCACCGTTTCCTTGCCCAAATAATGGTCGATACGGTAAATCTGATGTTCCTCGAAACAGCCGCGCAGCCCTTCGTTTAGCGCCTTGGCCGAGGCCAGATCGTGCCCGAACGGCTTTTCCACGACGATCCGGCTGTCAGGCGTTGCCACGCCGTGGTCGTTCAGGCGTTGTGCTATCCCGGAAAACAGGCTGGGACCGACCGACAGGTAAAAGGCGCGCACCACGTCCGGGCGCAGCATTTTGGCTAGCTCTGGCCAGCCTTTGTTCCCCAGTGCATCCACCGAGACATATTCGACCTGTGCCAGAAACCGATCCAGCACATCCTTTTTGAACTCCGGCGCGAATTCCTTCATCGACGCGCGGACCTGATCTCGGAACGCGGCGCTGTCGATATCCGAGCGCGCGGTGCCGATCACCCGGGCTTCGGGCGGCATCTGGCCGACCTGGAAGCGATGATACAGGCCGGGCAGGATCTTGCGCTGCGCCAGATCTCCGGTCGCGCCAAACAGCACCAGATCGAAGGGATTAACCGGGATTACGCGTGAAACCATCGACAGGCTCCTTCAGAACTCACTGGGTTTACCAGTTATGTTATCGCTAACATTCACCGCCGAATTAATGAAATCCGACGCATAAATCAACACCGGATTTGAAATTAGTTTCAAAACCCCTGCCCGCTCAGCCCTGATTGCGCAGCCACTCCATGACAGCGGGGCGCACGGATTGTTCGCCCCGGTGCCGCGCATCTGCGATGATCTTGCGCAGAGACTGCAGATCAGCCCGTAGCAGAACGCTTTTCACCGGCCCGATCGAGGCAGGCCGCATCGACAGCGACCGGATGCCCATCGCAGCAAGACAAAGCGCTTCAACAGGGCGACCGGCATCCTCACCGCAGAACGACAGTGGCGTGTTCGAGATATTGCAGCGCTCGACGATGCGCTCAATGAAGCTGAGGAAGCTGACATTCAGCGTATCATAGCGGCGGCGCACCAGTTCATTCTCGCGGTCAGCGGCAAAGAAGAACTGTTTCAGGTCATTGCCCCCGATCGAGACAAAATCCACCTCGTCAAAGAACTTCTGCGGCGCAAAAGCCAACGAGGGCGTTTCCAGCATCGCGCCCACTTCGATCTTTTCCGGCAGGACGTGACCCAGACGCTTTTCGCGTTCAATGGTCTTGTTGACCTCCCACCTGGCATCACGGAATTCGTCAGCCTGTGCCACAAATGGGAACATGATCGTCAGCGGGCGGCCATTGGCGGCGCGCATCAAAGCCTGCAACTGCATCCGCATCACGCCGCGTTTGTCCAGCCCCACCCGAATTGCGCGCCAACCCAGCGCGGGGTTGGGTTCTTCCACGTGTTTCATGTAGGGCAGAACCTTGTCCGAACCGATGTCCAGCGTCCGGAACACCACGCGCTTTTCGCCCGCCGCGTCCAGAACCCGCTGATACTGCGTCACAAGCTCGGACCGTTTCGGCATCTGATTGCGGATCAGGAATTGCAACTCGGTCCGAAACAGGCCTACGCCCTCGGCCCCCGAATTGCCCAGCGAAGGCAAATCCGCCATCAGACCCGCATTCATCACCAGATTAATCCGCTCGCCATCACGGGTCACACAAGGCGTTTCGCGGATCGAGGCATATCTCTCTTGCGCCTGCGCCTGCATGGCGATCTTGTCGCGGAAGGCAGTGACGACGGAATCTTCGGGGCGCAGATGGACGCTGCCGTTGTCACCGTCGACAAGGATGTGATCCCCGTTCAACGCCTCGGTCGTAATTCGGCCCACATGCACAACCAGCGGAATCGCCAAGGCCCGCGCCACAATCGTTGCGTGGCTTCCGACCGAGCCTTCTTCCAGCACAATCCCTTTCAGCGACCTGCCATATTCCAGCAAGTCTCCGGGCCCGATATTCCGAGCGATCAGGATCGGGTCAGGCGGCAAATCCGCGCCATTGGTGTTGCCTTGCCCGGTGAGAATACGCAGCAGACGGTTGCTGAGGTCGTCCAGATCAGCCAAACGTTCGCGCAGGTAGGGATCCGTTACTTGCCCCATCCGCACCCGGGCCTGCGATTGCTCCTTTTCGACAGCCGCCTCGGCGCTCAAGCCGCGAGCGATGTCTTCCTCCATCCGGCGCATCCAGCCCTTGGAATTCGCGAACATCCGGTAGGCTTCCAGCACCTGCAACTGCTCGGTATCGCCATCCTTTGATATCTCGAGCATCTTGTCGACGCCGACCCGCAATTCATCGACGGCCTCGGTCAGCCGCTCACGTTCGCGATGAGGGTCTTCGGCAATGGGGTTGGTGACCACCACGCGTGGCTCGTGCAACCAGACATGGCCCTCGGCCGAGCCTTCCTGCGCCGGGCCGCCGCTCAGCTGTACCGATTGCTGGTGTCGTGGCGACAGAGCCGCACCCTCACCCACAAAGGCACCCAGTTCGGTCATCTCGGCCAGCACCATGGCGACTACTTCCAGCGCATAGACCTCGTCCGCCGAGTATTCCCGCGCGTCGCGGGATTGGACCACCAGAACACCAAGTTTTTCACCCAGACGTTGGATCGGCACACCCAGGAAAGACGAGAATCTCTCTTCCCCGGTTTCAGGCATATAACGGAAACCCTTGGCGGCAGGCGCATTCGGTGTGTTCACGATTTTGCCGAACTTAGCTACACGACCCACAAGCCCCTCACCCATGCGCATTCGGGTCTTATGAACAGCCTCGGGTGACAACCCTTCGGTCGCGCAGAGCTCCAATGTGTCTTCATCGCGAAACAGATAGATCGAGCACACTTCGGCCCGGATACTATCGGCGATCAGGTGGGTGATCCGGTCAAGACGTTCCTGACCGGCGGCCTCGCTCGCCATCTCTTCGCGCAGCCGCCCAAGCAGCTTGCGGGATTCAGTTTCGGTACCGTCCGCCATGGCCCACCCAAATTAGTGCGTCAGGCAAGACCTTTGGCTGAAACGCTCAGGCCGCCTTGTCCAGTTCAAAGGCATCATGCAGTGCCTGAACCGCAAGTTCCATGTATTTCCTGTCCACAAGGACGGAAATTTTAATCTCGGAGGTTGTGATGACCTTGATGTTGATCCCCTCATCCGAGAGAATTTTGAACATCTTGGCCGCAACACCCGATTGCGACCGCATGCCGATGCCAACCACCGAAACCTTGCAGACGTCTTCGTCGGCGACCAGTTCGGCATAGTTCAACTCACCCGCATCCTTGATCGCCAGCAATGCCTTTTCGGCGCGTGCCACCTGATCGGTCGGGCACGAGAACGTCATGTCGGTGCGTCCCTCGTCCGAGATGTTCTGCACGATCATGTCTACATTTACGCCTTCATCGCTGAGCGCGGTAAAGATGATCGAGGCGATGCCGGGGCGGTCTGCCACGGACACGACGGTCATCTTAGCTTCGTCGCGGGAATAGGCCACACCGGCCACAACATTGGATTCCATGATATCCTCCTCATCGACGACCAGCGTACCGGCCTCGTCGGATTGTTCTTCGAAACTTGAGAGAACGCGCAGTTTCACCTTGTAGCGCATCGCCAGCTCGACCGAGCGGGTCTGCAGCACCTTGGCCCCAAGCGAGGCCAATTCAAGCATTTCTTCGAACGAAATACGATCCAGCTTGCGCGCCTTTTCACAGATGCGCGGATCGGTGGTATAGACGCCGTCCACATCGGTATAGATGTCGCACCGCTCCGCGCCAAAAGCTGCGGCAAAGGCCACCGCCGTCGTATCCGATCCACCGCGACCCAGCGTGGTGATGCGGCCCTCGGGGCTGATGCCCTGGAACCCGGCGACGACGGCAACTCGCATGCCTTCGCCGAATTTCTGGTTCAGGTTCTCGGTCGGGATTTCCTCGATCCGGGCCTGGCTGTGGGCGCTGGTGGTCATCAGCGGCACCTGCCAGCCCTGCCAGCTGCGGGCGGGGATATCCATTTCCTGAAGCGTCAGCGCCATCAAGCCGGCGGTCACATTCTCGCCCGAGGATACAACCGCATCATATTCGCGCGCATCAAACAGCGGAGAGGTTTCGTTCACCCAGCCTACCAACTCATTGGTTTTACCGGACATGGCCGAGACGATGACAATGACGTCATAGCCCTTTGCCACCTCGACGCCGATACGTTTCGCAGCGCGGCGGATGCGGTCCAGGTTGGCGACAGATGTGCCGCCGAATTTCATCACGAGTACGGGCATGGGGGCTGGTGTCTCCGCGCCTTGGAATTCAGATCCCGAGCGTCTTATGTCAGGGGGGCCGCAAGGGCAAGTGTTCAAAACCTTTTCCACTGCGGTCTAACGGGTGCTTTACATCCCCCCTCCACGGTGTCAGCTTGGCCCCATTCCATTTGTGAAGAGGTTCCCCATGCCCCGCCTAGCTCTTGCTTTTGTCTTATTGTCCACACCCGCTTTGGCTCAGCAAGCCTCGCTTGCCGCAACAGATGGGCAGAACGCGCTTGGAACCGTACCCTGTGCCACCAATGCGGGCGAACCCCTGCGCAGCTGCAACGCCGAGCTGCGCCATCGAGACGATGGACGGATAACTCTGGCAGTTGGCATGGGCAATGGCGAGGTGCGCAACATCTATTTCGCCGACGGCGTCCCAGAATCCACCGATTCCGCCGCGCGGCTCAGCTATGAGACTCAGGGAAACGTCATGGTGATCTTCGTTGACCCCGGCGAGGTCTACGAAATCCCCACGGCGGCGTTGGCCCCTCGGTAAACTTAGGATCAGTTGCTTTTGCGGCTGGGGATAAAGGGCAAGGGCGCGACAGGAACGCCGTCCTCAATCAGGGCCTTGGCCTCTTCGGGTTTGGCTTCACCATAGATAGCCCGTTCTGGGGCATCACCCAAATGCATTTTGCGTGCCTCGGACGCGAAATCCTTACCCACGTAGTCCGAGTTTTCCTCGACCTTGCGCCGCAACTCGGACAGCGCCTTCTCAAGCTCGGCGGGCGGAACCGACATCTCGACCGGGTTTTCTTCCTTGGCAGGTGTTTCGCTGCGCGCCTCGACCTTTCTGGCTGGGCGCACACGCGGGGTCATGATCGCCTTTTCAACGCAAGCGTCGCCACAGATGGCACAGACCACCATGCCTGCCCCGGCAAGCTTGCCGTAAGCGGCGGCCGATTGGAACCAACTGTCAAACGCGTGGCCCTGGCTGCATTTCAAGGCGTATTGAATCATGATCCGTCCAGATTGCGATTGCCGAATAGATACTGACCATCAAAACAATGACAAGCCCCAGTCTGCAGATCAATGCGACTGCGTTGGCACCCGCCGTAACATTTGGGCGAGTTCAGGCTGATCCACCTGCGCTGCCGCTTCCTGCACCGAAAACCATGCGCGCTCACGATCATCGCATTCGGGATAGCGCTCCGATAAAGACGTTACCATCAGCGGGAACACTTCCACTAGGCAAAGGACCGCCTCTTTTTTGCGCCGTTGTTTTATGTGCGTGTACCGCCCGATCATCTCAGCCGAACAGACCCCACGCACGCCCGCTTCTTCCCAGGCTTCCTGCCGCGCTGCCTCGGACGAGGACATCCCCTTGATCAATCCGCCCTTGGGAATGATCCAGCGGCCCGACCTACGAGTTGTGATCAGCAAAACTTCGGGGGCGCCGGCACGCAAACGGTAACACAAAGCGGCGGATTGTTGTTGAACCGGAATCCTGTCTGCTTCCGGCAGTTGATACCGCCATAGCCTGCTCATGCCTTGCGCCCCTTTCAACACCTGCGACGCCCAAAGCTTTGGTTTTTTGTACTTATTTAGAGGGTCGTCGCAGAACTCCTACCATACTTGGCGAACTCCACCAAGCGTCACATGCGTGCGGCCAGTTTTCGCACAAGATCGTCATGCGGGATATCGGCATCACTGGCCAATCGGCGCAAACCGAAATGCACGCGGGCGATACGCTGGTAATAGCGTGTGTAGACATAGTTCGTCCCACCACCAGCAAGCGCCCCCAAAACAGGTACGGATTGCGCGGCGAGTTTTTGCCCCAGCACCACCGCCAGTTTCGGCGCGACGGTGGCGATCAGCTTTTGAAGGGCCGGTCCGGTCAACGTCATCCGAGCTGAAAAAAACCCGAAATCCGCACCATCGTCGAAGGACAGCGGACCCGCCGCGGACAGAACCTGCACACAATCGAATTTCACACCGTCTTCCGATGGGTCAAACCCTTCTCGTGCGGCAGCACCCTGTATGGCGCGCAACAGCATCGTGGTCGTTGCGGGCAATTCCACCAAAGAGGTCGACACTCCGCCCACACCGCCTGCTGCGCCCATGGCCGTGGTCACAGCCGTATTCACCCAAGGTCGTTGATCCGGCACCGCCCTGCGCGACCCTTCGGCGGCATGCATGGCCACCCAAAGCGCCTGCTCGGTTGCTCCGGTCAACGCCTCTCGCAGTGACGGGGGCAGTTGATCCAGCAGGGTTTCCGCAGATCCGCCCAGACTGTTGAGCAACCGAACACCCGGCCCACCCGCCGAGCGGTAGTACCCGGCCAGCCGGTCCAACTCTGCCTCGGCATCCAGTTTTTCGACAAGAACAACGTTCTGCATGCGTGCCCTCCTGTCCTAAAAAGATCGGCACTATGCCCCGTTTTTTCAATAGTTCATCGGTCCCAACGCGTTACAGGACCTTTGACATCCGTCCACGCGTCCAAGGCAAGCTCAGCCCCCAGAACCCGTTCGGGATTGGTGGGCGGCGGCATCTCAACTCCGGTCAGGCGGGCGAAGCCGAAACGACTGTAATAAGGTGCATCGCCCACCAGCATCACCCGCTCCCATCCTCTGATAAGACCTGCCTGTAAGCCCTCGTGTATGAGGAAACCGCCCAAGCCCTCCCCCTGATGGGTGGGGTGCACGGCCACCGGCCCCAGCAACAACGCATCGAAGGTCCCCACATGAACGGGCCAGAACCGGATCGCCCCCGCCAAAATGCCCTCACCATCTCGGGCCACTAGAGACAAGCCCTCAACCGGCGGAACATCATCGCGCAACCGGTACGAGGACAGCGCCTCGCGCCCAGGCGCAAAGCACAGGTCGTACAAAGCCTCGACCTCCCACCAATCGTCCGGGTCCTCCGGCTTGATCGTGAATTGCTGCACCCCTGCCCTCTTTTCCTTGCTGGAATTCGCCCTAGCACTTCGTTACGCCTTGGGCAAACGCTTGGAGTTCATATGTTCTATCGCCCCGAAGACGGCCACGGCCTGCCGCATAACCCTTTCAACGCCATCATAACCCCGCGCCCGATTGGCTGGATCTCTTCCCGCGACGGCGATGGGATCAACAATCTGGCGCCGTACTCCTTCTTCAACGGGGTCGCGTATACACCGCCACAGGTGATGTTTGCCACGACCGGGACGAAACCCGACCAAGACGGCGGCAAAGACAGTCTCGCCAATATCGAAGCAACAGGCGTTTTCTGCGTAAACGTTGTCGCCCATGCGCATCGTGATGCGATGAATGCCAGCTCCGCCGGGTTACCAAAACATGTGGATGAATTCGACCACGCAGGTTTGACTGCAGTGGAGTGCGAGACGATCCCATGTGCTCGGGTTCAGGACGCGCCCGCCGCCCTGGAATGCAAGCTGACCCAGATCGTCACACTGCCCGGCGCGGCGAACCGCGTTGTTTTCGGCGAAGTCACCGGTGTCCACCTTCGCGATGACTGTTTGAAGGATGGCAAGTTCGACGTCACGGCGTTTCAGCCACTGGCACGGCTCGGATACCGCGACTATTCGGTGGTTACTGAACTATTCTCACTCAACCGCCCGGATGACTAACCGTGTAGGAGGCGCTGCCCCCGCCGCCTATTCGGCGACTCCCCCGGCATATTTTTAGCCAGATGAAGCAGGGGATCCTTCATTCAACTGGCCCCAAATATCCCGGAGCGCGAGGCAGAGCCTCGCTAAATACTCAGTGGCCGCCCAGAATGCCCGTACGGACAGAGTAATCCACCGCAATCTCGTAGTCAGGGTCATCGTCGCTATCGACCATAAGGTGACCAGCTTTGTTCAGCAGCTTGTGGCAATCTCGGCTCAGGTGGCGCAGCATCACGCGTTTACCGGCCGCTTCGTATTTGCCAGCAATGTTTTCGATCGCCTGAAGGGCCGATTGATCGACCACACGGCTTTCGGCGAAATCCACTATGACGGTCTCGGGATCATTCGGGACATCGAAAAGTTCGACAAATCCGTCAGAAGAACCAAAGAACAGAGGGCCTTGGATTTCGTAGACTTTCGCACCTTTCTCTGTTTCAGAATCCCGTGTAATCGCATGGATGCGCTTGGCGTTGTTCCAGGCATAGGCCAGAGCCGAGACGATGACGCCGACGACAACTGCAACCGCAAGGTCCTCCATCACCGTAACAACCGTCACCAGCACGATGACGAACGCATCCATCAGGGGCACTTTGCGCATGATGTTGAACGAGTTCCAAGCGAAGGTACCGATGACCACCATGAACATCACGCCGACCAATGCGGCCAGCGGAATCTGCTCGATCAGCGGGGACGCGAAAAGGATGAAAATCAACAAAAACAAGGCTGCCGCGATGCCAGCGATTCGAGTTCGACCACCGGATTTCACGTTGATCATCGACTGGCCGATCATCGCGCAGCCGCCCATGCCACCGAAGAACCCGGTAGCGACGTTGGACACGCCTTGCGCGATGCATTCCTGTGACGCTCCGCCCCGTTTGCCCGTGATTTCACCCACAAGATTCAGGGTCAGCAGCGATTCAATCAGGCCGATGGCGGCCAGAATGACGGCGTAGGGCAGAATGATTTCAATGGTTTCCCAGGTCAGCGGCACCATCGGAATGTGGAAATGCGGCAGGCCGCCTTCGATCGAGGCCAGATCGCCTACGCGCGGTACATCCAGGCCAAAGCCGATCACCAGCGCGGCAACAACGACAATCCCGGCCAGAGGGGCCGGAACAACACGCGTGATGCGCGGCATGACCCAAATCACCGCCATGGTCAGCGCGACCAGGCCCAGCATGGTGTAAAGCTGCAGACCCGAGAGCCACTCACCTCCGCCCATGCCGTGGCCGGTGTTCTCCATTGTGCCCGGAACCTTGAACTGCCCAAGCTGCGCCAGAAAGATCACGATCGCCAGCCCGTTTACAAAGCCCAACATCACCGGATGCGGCACCAAGCGGATAAACCGGCCCCAATGCATCGCCCCGGCAATCACTTGCAGGATGCCCATCAGAACCACGGTCGCGAACAGGTATTCCACGCCATGCTCCGCCACCAGCGCCACCATCACAACCGCCAAGGCCCCGGTCGCGCCCGAGATCATACCCGGGCGCCCGCCGATCAGCGCCGTGATCAGGCCGACCATGAAGGCAGCATAGAGGCCAACCAACGGATGCACGCCCGCGACGAAGGCAAATGCAACCGCTTCGGGAACCAACGCAAGAGCCACGGTCAGGCCAGACAGCAGTTCGATCCGCAAACGGGACGGTGTCAGCCCTTCATCCGGCACCCAACGCAGGTCGGGTTTGGCAATACGGTTGGCAAAGCTTGCCAGCATGGCTCTGGGCATGGAATGTCCTGTCGGTTGATCTGCGCGCGAAAGGGGCCTTCTACCTGTCATCCGCCCTCTGAGCCACCGCACCAGGCGGGAGGCTGCTATGCACGAGGCGCATAGCCGATATCTCACAGAGTCGTGAGTTGAACCTGCCACACCGGGGGCACACCTTCGCGCCATGCGATGGCTGATCTTGTTTCTTCTGACCCCTATTGCCGCTATAGCGCAGGACTTGCAGGGTAATGACACTGCCAGCAACTGGCGTGTGACCCACTATGAAACCTACGGGGTTTGGAATTCCATCTGCGATGAGCGCGAGGAATACGGCGCGCTCAAGCAACGCTGTTACATTCGCCGTGCCGAGGTGTTTTCGCTGCGCCCGAAATTTGGAGCACAGTTCATCTTTATCACCCTTGCCCCGGATGGCGTGGAGATCGAGTTCGGTATCGAGCCCGGCACTTTGTTCTGGCCATCCGGCTTTCGGATCGATGGAAAGGACGGAGCGGTTTGGCGCATGCGCAGACCCGGATGTCTGACCGGGTTGAGCTGCACGTTTGACGGCGTCGGTGCGGATGAGATCGTTGAAGCCATGCTGAAGGGCGAGGCCTATCGGTTCGAATTCCGCGACAGGCATGGGCAGGCGCAAGACCTGACATGGCCTTTGCAGGAATTCAGCGCCGCTTGGGCGGATTTCCAACAACAGGCGCAAGCGCGCAATCTGTTGACGTCACAATAACCCGCATTGCCCCTTGTCAGCCGCCGCCGCTCGGCGCACAAATCCTTCAACTCGCACAACAACTCGGAGAAAGCACGTGACCCAGACCAAGATTGCCGTCATCGGCGGATCAGGCATTTACGACATTGACGGGTTGGAAAATGCAGAATGGGTCACTGTTGAAACGCCTTGGGGCGATCCCTCGGACCAGATTCTGACCGGGTCATTGGACGGTGTAGCAATGGCGTTCCTTCCCCGTCACGGACGCGGCCATGTGCATTCTCCGACCGAGGTGCCCTATCGCGCCAATATCGACGCGTTGAAACGGCTGGGTGTCACCGATGTGATCTCGGTTTCTGCCTGTGGATCGTTTCGCGAACATATGGCGCCGGGGGACTTTGTGATCGTCGATCAGTTCATCGACCGGACCTTTGCGCGCGAGAAAAGTTTCTTCGGTACCGGCTGCGTTGCGCATGTCAGCGTAGCCCATCCCACCTGCCCGCGCCTGTCGGATGCGTGTGAAACCGCAGGCAAGGCCGCCGGGATCAACATCCACCGGGGCGGCACCTATCTGGCGATGGAAGGCCCGCAATTCTCATCTCTGGCGGAATCCAAGATGTACCGCGAACACTGGGGCTGTGACGTGATCGGCATGACCAACATGCCCGAGGCGAAACTCGCCCGCGAGGCCGAGCTGTGCTACGCCTCAATCGCGATGGTCACGGATTACGACAGTTGGCACCCTGACCACGGCGAGGTTGACGTGACCGCCATCATCGCCACCCTGACCGGCAACGCGGAAAAAGGCAGGGCCCTGGTCAAAGGGTTGCCCGCGCTTTTGGGAACAGACCGCGCCCCCTGCCCGCATGGATGTGACCGAGCGCTGGAATACGCCATTCTGACCGCACCGGAAAAACGTGACCCGGCCCTGCTGGCCAAGTTGGATGCGGTGGCCGGGCGGATTCTGTGACCGCTAGTTGATCAGCGCCTGTTGTACTTGATCCCATAGGCCGTGGGACCAGAGGTCGTCATGCGTACCGTCGGGAATGATGAAAAGCTGCGCGTTGTCTCCGGCCATTTCGGCCAGAGCTTGCCCGTGATGGACCGGGATGGTCGTGTCCGCCGTGCCGTGGAAGATCAGCGTTGGCACGGTGATTTGATCAATCAGGTCGCGGGTCGCGAATTGGTCTTTCATAAGGGCTGAGACCGGCAGGAACGGATAGCGTTCAGCGGCGACATCGACCGTTGCGGTGAACGGTGCCTCCAACACCAAGAGGCGTGCATCAGGGCGCTGCGCGGCCACCGCGGCGGCAACGCCGGTTCCAAGGCTTTGCCCATGCAGAACGACCGTGTGACCTTCGGCAGCAAGGCGGTCATACATCTGGATCCCATCGCCGATCAGCGCTGGTTCAGAGGGCGTGCCCTCACTACCCGGAAAGCCGCGATAGCTGGGGGCGAACAGGCCTAAACCACTGTTGAGGATTTCACGCATCCGATCCGCGCGATCCGCCAGACTGCCGGATTGACCATGGAAAAACAGCACTGTAGGCGCGCCTTCGGTGGCCGGAGGAGCCGTCCACACAGCCAGCTGGGTACCATCGGCCATGGGCAGTGCAAGCACCTCTACATCCGCCAGACCGACCGTTGCCGGCACAGGTAGCGTCTCACCCGGTTTGAACAACAGCGATTGTTGGTTGGCGTACATATACCCAAGGATCGCGGCATAGGCAGCAGCACAGATCGCAACCAAAAGGATCAGCGCCCTTTTGAGCCGCGCGCTTGTGAGACCATGCCCCGTGTTGCGTGGATGATCCGTTTGCACCTGTGCCATGTGCCTCCTCCCGGTTGAAATCTGCCTGTTCATAGACTGGGAACCCTGCCCTGTGTTTCAAGGCGTGACCGCGCGGTTTAATGCAATCTTCAGACTGTTGCGGAAATACCGCCCTGCGCGCGGGTTGGATAGGGTCAAGGTTGAAAACAGGCGCAGCCGCTCGCGATTTGTTTACCGGGTGCAGCCGCACTTGCGCCACAAAGACCCGACAGAACCGCAGGCGACAACGATGAGGACAAGCATGAAACGGTTGGAGGCACTGGACGCAGCCCGGTTTTTGGCGTTCTGCGGTATGGTGTTGGTGAATTTCCGGATCGCGGCGCAGGTTGCGCCGGATGGCGGCTGGGCGACGGCTCTGGTCGATGCGCTGGAGGGGCGTGCAGCGGCCTTGTTCGTGATCCTGGCCGGGATCGGCATCAGCCTGTCACACATCGCGGCCCCTCTGCTGCTGCGGCGTGCTTTGTTCCTTTTTGGATTGGGGCTGATCAACATGAACGTGTTTGGCGCCGACATCGTGCATTTCTACGCATTGTATTTTGTGGTCGGCGCAGCGTTTTTGACCGCCTCGGCGCGAAGCCTTTGGTTGGGCGCTCTGGGTATCGTCGGATTGGCTGTACTGGCCAATCTGACCTTCGACTACAGCAATGGATGGAACTGGGCGACCCTGACGTATAACGACCTCTGGACCTTACCCGGTTTTCTGCGCAACGCGGTCTTCAACGGCTGGCATCCGGTTTTGCCATGGGCTGCGTTCCTGCTGATTGGCATGGCAATTGGGCGGTCAGAACTCCACACGATCTGTATCCAACACCGCCTGATCATGTGGGGGTTCGGCGCAGCAGTGCTTGCAATGTTTCCTTCGATGCTGGTCAAGGACCCTGACCTGGTCGCTTACCTGGGCACCGAATCCATTCCGCCCGGACCATTCTATATCCTCGCCGGAACCGGATCGGCCTGCGTGGTGATCGGGCTGCTGCTGAAACTGTGGCCAAAGCTCAAACGCTTGGGCGTCGCATCAGCTTTGACAGCGCCGGGGCGGATCAGCCTGACACTGTATGTCGCGCATATCCTGATCGGTATGGGCGCGCTAGAGGAAGCAGATCTGCTGGACGGTTCTCTCTCCCCTGCTCAGATTGTCTTCTATGCGCTGGGCTTTTGCATACTGTCTTCACTGGCGGGCCTGCTTTGGTCGCGTTGGTTCACGCGTGGACCGCTTGAGGGCCTGATGCGTCGCATGACTCAGCCACGTGCGGCTTGACCTTCTCGGTATCGCAGGGCTTTCTGGCGGTACTATTCTGACAGGAGCCCCCATGTCCCTTGATCTCTGGCTGGCCTTTGTGGCTGCCTCGACTGCACTGTTGCTGATCCCCGGACCGACCGTCCTGCTGGTGCTAAGTTATGCTCTGTCCAAAGGGCGCAGTGTTGCCGTGGCCTCGGCCACTGGCGTTGCCGTCGGAGATCTGATCGCCATGACCGCGTCTTTGCTAGGCTTAGGCGCACTGGTGCTGGCCTCGGCCACCTTGTTTTCGGTCTTGAAATGGGTGGGGGCAGCCTATCTGATCTGGCTTGGCATCAAATTGCTGCGCAGCGCCCCATCCGGTGGGTTGAGCACCGTCGAGACCAGCCGGGACGTCACTGCCCGCAGCGTGTTCGGTCACGCAGCAGCCGTGACGGCGCTAAACCCGAAATCCATTGCCTTTTTCATTGCTTTCGTGCCGCAATTCCTGCGCCCCTCGGACCCTCTGGGCCCGCAATTCATCATCCTGATCGCCACATTCGTCGGACTCGCTTGGCTGAACGCGCTAGCCTATGCGCTGCTGGCAGATCGGCTGCGGGTGATGATCGGACGAGCGGGCGTGATCACTGCCATGACCCGGTTCGGAGGGCTGGCCCTGATCGGAATGGGTGTCGCGACTGCGGTTTTGCGCCGTCCAGCCTAGTCTTCGGCGTTTTCCTTCATGAAGCCGCGTATGAACCGCCGAATTTCGCGGGCGGCCGAAGTGTCCAACTCTTTGCACAGTTCGACAAAAGCGTCCCGCTCATCCTTGTCCAGACGCAGGACCAACTGACTGTTTTTCTTGGTAGAACCCTTACCGTCTTTCTTGGCCACGCTTTATATCCCTGACAAAGTCTTGATTCTTTCCGAGATGCATTGTATATACATCGCATAGAAATTGTAGTTATCGAGCACCTATCAATTAATAAGGAATATGGCAATGAACCTTCATGCTGCTCAGGCATTTCTTTTGCGAGACCAGCGCAACTGGCGCAAACCTCACCTGGCTTGGCTGCCCTCGGCGCTGTATCGCTATAAAAGCTTTCCGACCATTCTTGCGGGACGTCATAAATAAACACTCGCAATCAATCCTTGCATGACCGACCCCAATGGGCCAAACAGCCCAGCGTGTTTTGACGCCAAAGGGGTCCTTCCATGTCCAGAAACAAAACGGTCAAGGATTACATCCGAACCATCGTCGATTTCCCCCATGAAGGGATCATGTTCCGGGACGTGACAACGCTGTTCGCCGACCCGCGCGGGTTTCGCATGGCGATTGATCAGATGCTACACCCTTATGCAGGCGAGCGGATTGACAAGGTTGTGGGACTTGAGGCCCGCGGCTTCATTCTGGGCGGCGCGATTGCCCACCAACTGAGTGTCGGGTTCGTCCCGATCCGCAAAAAGGGCAAGCTACCCGGCACGACGATCAGCCAAGACTACAAGCTGGAATATGGTGAGGCTATCGTTGAGATCCACGACGACGCGATCCAGCCCGGCGAAAAAATCCTGGTGGTCGATGATCTGCTGGCCACCGGGGGCACAGCTGCCGCCGGGATCAAACTGATCGAGAGATTGGGCGGTGAGATCATCTCTTGCGCGTTCATCATCGACCTACCCGACCTTGGCGGTCGCAAATTGCTGGAGGAGATGGACATGGATGTGCATGTCCTGTGCGAATTCGAAGGTCTCTGACTGCAAACTGATCACAAAGCTGTGAGTTGAAAATTCGTTCTACGCTGGCTTAGCGCAGAGTTTGGCGGCTTCAAGTTAAAGTCATCAACATATTCAGTGATCCTGTTTTGAATAGCGCGCGTACCACTGTTGATGCCACCAAGGGCATCCCAACAAGGGAACCTTTTATCATGTTTCGCAAATTCGCAATTGCCGGCGTGTCCGGCGCCCTGATCGCCACCGCTGCTTTCGCCGGAGCCAAGAAAGACATCGTGGATACCGCTGTCGGCGCGGGCAGCTTTGAAACTCTGGTCGCTGCTGTTCAGGCCGCCGAGTTGGTGGATACTTTGAAAGGTGAAGGTCCATTTACGGTCTTCGCCCCGACTGACGAAGCCTTCGCAGCCCTGCCTGAAGGGACCATTGAGTCTCTGCTCAAGCCCGAAAACAAAGACCAGCTGGTCGCTGTTCTGACCTATCACGTGGTACCGGGCAAAGTGATGTCGGGTGATCTGTCCGACGATATGAAGGCTGCGACCGTGCAAGGCGGCGACGTGACAATCGATCTGGACAACGGCGTGATGGTAAATGACGCCTCAGTCGTTCAGGCCGATATCGAAACGACGAATGGCGTGATCCACGTTATCGACAAAGTGATCCTGCCATCCTCGTAAAACGGCGCGCGGCTCGGGGGTACCCGGGCCGCACTTATACCGACAAAACAGCCCCGGGGTTCATGATCCCCTTGGGATCGAGCGCAGACTTGATCGCCCGCATTGCAGCCAGCTTGGCCGGATCGGCATAGCGTTCCAGATCATCTGTCTTCAGCCGTCCAATCCCATGCTCTGCGCTAACCGATCCACCGAACTTGTGCACAAGATCGTGGATGGCACGCTTGATCGGGGCCCGCTGCACATCGAAATCAGATCGACTACGCCCTGCCGGGGGAAACACGTTGTAGTGAAGATTGCCGTCCCCCAGATGACCGAAACAGTTGATGCGAAACGGCCCCAACATGGCAACAACCTCTGCCCCCTGTCGGATAAACGCGGGGATTTCCGAGATCGGCACGGAGATATCATGGCTCGAAACTGAGCCGATCAGCCGGTTCGCCTCGGGGATACGTTCGCGAACGGCCCAAAGATCAGCCCGCTGCGCCTCGCTTTGCGCGATCACGGCATCCCGGACCAAACCCCTTGCCTCAGCCGCTGAATAGAGCGTCTCAAGTGCCTCCTGAGGTGCAATATCGCCGAACAATCCAATCTCGATCAATACGGACCATTCCGGCAGGGATGCAAACGGCTGACGTACATTCGGTAGCACCTCGGACAGAAAGTGCAGCCCCTGTCTGTGGATCAGTTCGAACGTGCTGACACCGTCCCCCAGCTGATCCCGCGCAAGGGCCAACAAATCAATGGCAGCTTCGGGCGAAGAGACCTGCACTATAGCCGTTCCAACCGCGGCAGGACACGGCGACAGCTTAAGCGACGCCGCGGTTATGATCCCCAACGTTCCTTCAGACCCGATCAGCAAATTGCGCAGGTCATAACCGGTATTGTCCTTCCGCAACCGGCTGAGCCCATGCCAGATCTCCCCATTGGGCAGAACCGCCTCAAGCCCCAGGCAAAGATCGCGTGCATTGCCATAGCGCAGGACGTTGACCCCACCCGCATTGGTCGCAAGGTTGCCGCCAATCCGGCACGACCCTTCCGCAGCCAGAGACAGAGGAAACAAGCGGATTGCTTGCCGGGCAGCCACTTGAATATCAGCCAGAACGGCTCCGGCCTCGGCAATCAGAATATTCTCGGTCGGATAAACCGCGCGGATAGCTGTCATCCGCTCCAAAGAGATCAACAGCGGCGCAGGCCCATCAGGCATCACCTGCCCACCGACCAGCCCGGTTCCGCCCCCATAAGGCACAACCGGTATCGACGCCGCAGACGCCAACCGTATCAGCGCCGCGACCTCTTCCGTTCGACGCGGGGCCGCGACAAGACCGACCCGTCCTGAAAATCTGCGGCGCGGCTCCTCTGCATATCGCGGCTCGGGCACACGCAAAACACCATCGCCCAGAGTGTCGCGGAGGGATTGAGCAAAGGTTTCGTCAGCAGGATTCAATGTCATAGGCATTCCTTGCCCAACTCCGCCGGACCCGACAAGCCCTATTCAAGCTCAATCAAGTATTGCGGCTCCAGCACCACCACCGTCGGCCGATCCGGCAATGTGCGCAGCGACACAGTCAATTCCGAGATACCATCCCGCTCAACCGGGAACTCATCCCGGATATCGACCAGAAACCGATCCAGCGAAAAGCCCGAAAACCAATGCATCGGAATAATGACCGAGCTTTTCAACCGCTTCAGCACCTCAATCATCTCGGGCAGAGGCATGGTCGTGCCCCCATCTACCGCGGCCATGACCACGTCCAGCCGCCCCAAGGCTGCGAATTGTTCGTCCGACGGGACATGATGCAAATGCCCCAGATGGCCAATGCACAGCCCCTCGATTTCGAAAACAAAGATAGAGTTTCCGCGCTCCTCAACCCCGCCATAGACCGAACGAATGTCGGTCGAGACATTGCGCACCAGCATCTCACCCAAATCCAGATGATGCTCGATCCCCTGCCCGAACTCCCCCCAACCGGGCAAGACATGCGAAATAGCCGGGTCGGGATGCGCCGTCCAATGGGTGCTATGAGCATGGTTCATCGTGACCACATCCGGGATCAGATCGGCACTTCCGATGAACCCTGTGAAATCCGTCACCGCATTCAACCCGCCCTGCGTCTGGATCAGAAACGAAGCATGGGCGACATAGCTGATCCGAACCGAAAACTCCGGCACCGGGTCCGTCCAAGCGGCTTTGTGAACATACTCGATTCCAGGCGCTGCATCCGCTATAGCAATACAATGGCTTGGCCGCCGCTCCTGCGCCGCAGCCCCACCCGAAATCACCAACAATATCGCAACCACCCAGCGCATAACCCGATACTAGCGCAGATGCGCCGCAAGTCATGCCCCTTGTTCTTCTGTTCAAGAATACCTCGGGGGAGGCGCGGCTTGCTGCGACGGGGGCAGAGCCCCCTAGCCCGCGTCGGTCCTGCCGCGACGGTCCGACCGCAGGCACGCATACAGAACATGCGTCCGCCACCGTCCATTGATCTGCAAATAGGATTGCGCCACGCCCTCATATTTGAAGGCTGACCGCTCCAGCAACCCGCGCGAGGGCTTGTTTTCGGGCAAACACGCCGCCTCGATCCGGCTCAGATCCAAGCGCGTAAAGGCATGATGCACCACGGCCCCGATCGCTTCGCGCATATAGCCATTTCGCGCATAGGCCTGCCCGGTCCAATACCCCAATGTTCCCGCCTGCGCCGGGCCGCGTCGAATATTGTCCAGCGTGATCGCACCGACCAGCCGGTCATCTTCGCGTCGAAACAGAAACAGCGGTATCGCCGTCCCGCTCGCAACCGAGCGCTGCGCCCAATAAACCCGGTTGGTAAAAGACTTGCGGCTTAGGTGGTCCTTGGCCCAGATCGGCTCCCACGGGGTGAGAAACTCTTTTGAGGCCCGCCGCAGCGCCGCCCAGTCGTTGAAATCGGAATGCACCGGCGGGCGCAGGCTGAGGCGCGCTGTCTCAAGTTTCAGCTTGCGTCGGCCCAGAAGCATCACGCCGCGCGCCTCTCCTGCAATTCCGCCAATGTGGGCGCGCCCGAGACCGGACCATACAGCGCCAGCGCCGCCGGGGCCTGTATCGCCATGGTTTCGGCAAAGGCACGCACATCTTCGGTGCTGACCGCGTCAATCTTGGCGACCGTATCCTCAAGCGAGGGCACCCGACCCCAAATCTGCACCAGCCGCGCCAGACGTTCAGCGCGGTTCGAGGGGCTTTCCAGCCCCATCAGCATCCCGGCTTTCATCTGCGCGCGGGCGCGGGCGACCTCTTCGGGGCTCATATCCTCGGCGGCGCGCTTCATCTCATCGATGGTGATCGTTGCCAGCTCACCCACCTGATCGGCCGAGGTTCCTGCGTAGATCGTCGTCGTGCCGGTATCCGCGTAAGCTCCGGTCTGAGCGAAGATTGTATAGCAAAGCCCACGGCTTTCGCGCACCTCTTGGAACAGCCGCGAAGACATGCCCCCGCCCAAAGCGGTCGAATAAATCTGCGCCGTATAGATCGCATCATCACGGTAGCCCGGGCTTTCGATTGCCAGTGCGAAATGCGCTTGCTCCAAATTCTTTTCCTGCCGCGCTTCGCCACCGGTGAACTTCGCGGCCTCAGCAATCAACCCTTTGCGCGGTTGCAGATGACCAAACATCTCTTCGGCCATTTTCATCAGCGCATCGTGATCAACGGCCCCTGCTGCCGACAGGATCATCTGCTCAGGCCCGTAATGTTCAGACACGAAACCCGACAGGTCTTCGCGCGAAAACGCGCTGACCCGCTCGGTCGGACCCAGAATAGTACGGCCCAGGGGCTGATCGTGATAGCTCTGCTCTTGCAGCCAATCAAAGATCACATCGTCGGGCGTGTCATAAGCCTGACCGATTTCCTGCAGGATCACGCCGCGCTCAACCTCGATCTCACGCGGGTCAAAGATCGAGTTCAGAACGATGTCGCCGATCACGTCCATCGCCAGCGCAACGTCGTCTTTCAGAACACGCGCGTAATAGGCCGTCACCTCGCGCGAGGTATAGGCGTTGATATAGCCGCCCACATCCTCGATCGCCTCGGCGATTTGCAGCGCAGACCGCCGCTCGGTTCCCTTGAACGCCATGTGTTCAAGGAAATGCGCGATGCCGTTCTGTTCGATCCGCTCGTTCCGCGCACCCGCGGTCACCCAGATGCCGATGGCCGCAGATTGCAGCCCCGGCATGTTCTCACTGACGATCCGAAATCCGTTCTTCAGCTGGTCTTGTCTGACAGTCACTCGGCGATATGCCCTTTGATATGATCCTCGAGGGCACCCAGATCATTGGCAATCCGTGTCACCCGTTCCGGACGTTCATACAGATCAGACATGCGGGATGGAAGAGCCGGATGTTCCCCGCTTGCCTTCTCGACCGCCGCCGGGAATTTCGCCGGGTGGGCAGTGGCGAGCGTGATCATCGGCACGTCTGTCGAGCGGTGATCTTCACCGACCTTGATCCCGATGGCCGAGTGCGGGCAAACCAGTTCAGCGCTGTGCGCCAGCGTGTGTTTGATTGTGGCCAGCGTTTCGTCTTCGGACACACGGCCCGAGTCGAAATTTTCCCGCAGGGCCTCCATCGCGCCCTGACTGACGTTGAAACCACCGGTTTTCAGTTCATCAATCAACTGCGCAACGGCGCTGCCATCCTCGCCATAGGCGTAATACAGCGCCCGTTCAAAGTTCGAGCTGACCTGAATATCCATCGACGGGCTGATCGAAGGGATAGTATCGCCCTTGAAATACCCCTCACCCGACAGACAGCGATGCAGGATGTCGTTCTGGTTGGTCGCCACAACCAGACGATCAATGGGCAGCCCCATGCGTTTGGCCAGATAGCCCGCAAAGATGTCGCCGAAATTGCCGGTGGGCACGGTAAAGCTGACCTTGCGATGCGGTGCCCCCACACTGACAGCCGCCGAGAAGTAATAGACGATCTGCGCCAGCACCCGCGCAAAGTTGATCGAGTTCACGCCGGCCAGTTTTACCCCGTCGCGGAAGTCGAAATCGTTGAACATATCTTTCAGCGCGGCCTGACAATCGTCGAAATCACCATCCACGGCAAGCGCATGCACATTGTTGTCGGCGGGCGTCGTCATCTGACGGCGCTGCACCTCAGAAACACGGCCATGCGGGAACAGGATGAACACATCCACCGCGTCCAGCCCGCGAAACGCCTCAATCGCGGCCGAACCGGTATCGCCACTGGTCGCACCTACAATGGTCACACGGTCATTGCGCCGCTTCAGCGCCACCTGGAACAGCTGACCAATCAGCTGCATGGCAAAGTCCTTGAAGGCCAGAGTGGGGCCGTGGAACAGTTCCAGCAGGAAGTGGTTTTCGTTCAGCTGCTTTAGCGGAGCGCGGGCGTCATGGCCAAAGCCTTCATAGGCGCGGGCGATGATGTCCTTGAACTCCTGCTCGGTGAACGAGCCGCTGACATAGGGCCACATCACACGGAACGCGATCTCTTCATAGGGCAGACCGGCCAGCGCGGCGATCTCATCATGGCTCATCACCGGGATCTCGGCGGGCAAGTACAAGCCGCCATCGCGCGCTAGGCCGGTCAGCATCGCCTCTTCAAAGGTCAGTTCCGGCGCTTGGCCACGGGTCGAGATATATTTCATTGCTCTTCACTCTGTGCAGGGGCGCGGTTGCGCCACAGAAAATAACCGGTCATTGCGGCCCAAACCAGAGCCAGACCAAACCATGTGATTGCATATTGCAGGTGATCGTTGGGAATGCCCGCCGTGTCCACCGGCAAAGGTGTGATGCTGGGGTCGGTTTCCGACCGGGCAATCAGCAGGATGGGTTCGGCGCCAAGCGCGGCGGCCAGATTGGGCACGTCTCGCGCGAACCAGATGTTGTCGTCGATATCGGGTTCCGGCGTATAGCTGTCGATCTCATCCGGCCAATGCAGGTTGCCGGTTACGGTCATTGGCCCGGTCAGTCGCTCGACCAGTTTCGCCGTAGTGGGCACAAAGCCACGATCCACCAGAATAGTCCGATCCTCGGTGCTAAACGACTGGATGATCCGATAGCCCGCCCCGACCTGCTTGACCGAGACCAGAACGTGGATCTCCCCCGGCTCCATATCGCCCGAAATCGTTACCGGCAGGTATTTGTCGGTGTCTTCGGATACGCTCTGCGGCAGGCCCACGGGATCTGCTGCGATGCGCGAGTGGATCTCGGCCAGAACGGCCTCTTTCCAGGCCAAACGCTGCACCTGCCAGACGCCCAGCGACAGCAGCACGCCCAGACCGGCAAGCCCGAAGATCAGAAGGAACAGAATGCGGCGCATAGTCAGGTGAAACCTTGTTGCAGAAACCGGCGTCTTGTTAAGGGCAGCGCGATCCCGATTGCAACCTCGCAATTGTATGGGGCGCAATCTTGCGCCCCCGATCGAGAAAAAGCCGCCCCTCGGGGCGGCTTTTGCAATTTACCTATCTGAGCGGATCAGAACAGCGGAGCCTGACCCCAGATATAAACGGCAAAGAAAAGGAACAGCCAGACGACGTCCACAAAGTGCCAGTACCAAGCGGCGGCCTCAAATCCCACGTGCTTTTCAGGTGTGAAATCGCCCTTCAGAGCTCGGATCAGGCAGACACTCAAGAAGATCGTCCCGATGATCACATGCGCGCCGTGGAAACCGGTTGCCATGAAGAAGTTCGAATAGAACTGGTCGCCACCAAACTCCCAGCCCTCATGAGCCAGCAGCTCATAATATTCAAAGGCCTGCAGCGCGGTGAAGGCGATGCCCAGCACGATCCCAATCGCCAGACCCTGCACCAGCGCCTTGCGGTCGTTGTTGTGCACCAGCGCGTGGTGCGCCCATGTGATCGCGCAGCCCGACAGCAGCAGGACCAGCGTGTTGATCAGCGGCAGATGGAACGGGTCAACCGCATGAATATCCGGCTGGATATATTCGGTGCCGGCATAGTCGTACATCGGGTACATGCGATGTTTGAAGAACGACCAGAACCAGGCAAAGAAGAACATCACCTCGGACATCACGAACAGGATGAAGCCATAGCGCAGGCCGATGCGCACCACCGGCGTGTGGTCGCCCGCGCGGCTTTCGGCCACCACTTCGGACCACCAGGCGAACATGGTGTATAGAACGGCAACCAGACCCATCCAGAACATGAACGACGTGACGCCGTGCATCCACAGGACGGCTCCGAACAGCATCACAAAGCCGCCAACGGCGCCGATCAGCGGCCAGATCGACGGGGCCAGAATGTGATAATCGTGGTTTTTAGCGTGTGCCATCAGCGTCCCTCACCTAAAGGCATTAGTTCGTGTTTGTATCAGCCTGCGCATCAAGGGCGGCATAGCCCTCGGGCAGGTCAATTTCGTAGAATGTATACGACAGCGTGATCGTATGCACATATTTCGCTTCCAGATCCTCGACCATCTCAGGGTCGACGAAAAAGCTTACCGGCATCTGAACCCGCTCGCCGGGATGCAGGACCTGTTCTTCAAAGCAGAAACAGGCGATTTTCTGGAAATAGCCGCCGGCCGAATAGGGCGCGACATTGTAGGATGCCTGCCCCGCAATCGGTCGGTCGGTCGGGTTATAAGCCTCGTAAAAGGCCAGCCCGGTCTCGCCGATGCGTACTTCCATCTCACGTTCGACCGGTTTGAACTCCCACGCCATGTCCTTGGCCTTTGACGCGTCGAAGCGGACGGTGACGGTGCGGTCGAGAATATCCTCAGGCGCGGCTTCAGCCACACCTGTGGTGCCGCCAAACCCGGTGACGCGGCAGAACCAGTCATAAAACGGCACCGCAGCCCAGGCGAGGCTGCCCATCAGCACCACGACGCCCACAGTTTGAACAACCGTCTTTTGAGGACCAGACAGCGCCATCAGTTCTGCACCTCTTGCGTCGCCATGTTGAAATCGGTTCCCGAGACTTTGACGATGGTCAGACCGAAAATGATCACGATGAACGCCGCCAGCGTCAGGCCTACGCCCAGATTGCGACTAAAACGACGTTCGTGCAGTTCGTGGCTTTTGCGCAGGCTCATGACCAGCCTCCCAACCCATAGGGTTTAAGCAACGCCTCAATCAGAATCGCGCCGAAGTGCAGGAAAAGGTACAGCAGCGACAGTTTGAAGAAGGACCGCTCGACCTTGAAATTATCTGCTTCCGAGTCGTCCTCGGTCCGGCGCGCAATTGCCCATGCACCGCACAGGAACAAGGCGTTCATCACTATAGCGACGGTCAGATAGACCGGACCACCAATGCCCGAGAATGCCGTTCCAACAGCCAGCAGCGCCAGAAGGCCCGTGTAAACCAGGATATGCCTGCGCGTCGCGCGGCGGCCATGAGTCACGGTCAGCATCGGCACGCCTGCGTCGTCATAGTCCGAGCGCATGAACAGCGCCAACGCCCAGAAATGCGGCGGGGTCCACATGAAGGTCAGGGCGAACATCAGCCAAGGCTCAATCGACATCGTGCCCGTGGCCGCGACCCACCCGATTACCGGCGGGAAGGCCCCTGCCGCGCCACCGATCACAATGTTCTGAGGCGTCGAGCGTTTCAGCCACATCGTATAGACGACGACGTAGAAGAAGATGGTGAACGCCAGAAAAGCACCAGCAAACCAATTGGTCGCCAGCCCCAGCATGATCACCGACAGGCCCGACAGCGCCAGTCCCAGCGACAGCGCCTCGCCTTCCTGCACTTTACCCGCCGGAATCGGTCGACCCTTGGTGCGTTTCATCACCCGATCAATATCCGCATCCCACCACATGTTCAGCGCGCCAGACGCGCCGCCGCCGATGGCGATGAAAAGAATGGCACAGAACCCGACAAAAGGATGCACCGGCACCGGTGCTGCCAGCAGACCCACCAAGGCCGTGAACACGACCAGTGACATCACGCGCGGCTTCAGCAGGGCGAAATAATCGCCAAAGCTGGCCTCATCCGCGTGCGCCGAGGCGGTCACTTGGCTGGCATTGATGCTTGCGTCGCTCATGTCCGGTCCTTTGGGGGCAAAAGCTGCGCGATCCCCGCGCAGCCCACTTGTTTAAACCTAGGCCGCAAAGGGCTTAGTTCGAGGCAACCTGATAGGTGACAGGCTGGCCAGCATACTCTTCCAGAGCGCCCTGCAGCCATTCTTCATAGGCTTCTTCGCTGACCACTTTGACGGTGATCGGCATATAGGCATGGTCCTTGCCGCACAGTTCCGAACACTGTCCGAAGTACACACCTTCTTTGTCGGCCTGGAACCACAGCTCGGCCAGACGACCGGGCACACCGTCCTGCTTCACGCCAAAGGACGGGATGGTCCACGAATGGATCACGTCGGACGCGGTGACCTGCATAACGATGACCTTGCCCACGGGCACGACAACAGCGGTGTCGGTGGCCAGCAGCCACTCATCATCGCTGTAACCGGCATCTGCCAGCTTGGCGCGCATTGCATCATCCAGAACAAACGGGGTCACATCGGCATCCGCCGGGCGTGCACCTTCGTCCAGCGTGGCCGGATGGCCCAGCAGGTAGCTGTCGAATGCAAAGTCGTGGTCGACGTATTCATAGGTCCAGTACCATTGGTTGCCGACAACCTTGATCACCACGTCGCCTTCGGGAATTTCCTGCTGTTTGAACAGAACCGGCAGCGAGAATGCACCGATAAAGACCAGAATCAGGATCGGGCCCAGCGTCCACGCGATCTCAACCGGGGTATAGTGCGAGAACCGCGCAGGTTCAGGGTTCGAGCGTTCATTGTAGCGCACGATGCAATAGATCAGCAGACCAGCCACGAACAGACAGATCGCGGTGATGATCACCAGAATCATCCCGTCCAGCCGCTGAATTCCGGTGGCCAGCTCGGTCACGGCGGGCTGGAAGCCCATACCACCATCAACCGGTTTGCCAATAATCTCAAGCTCCTGAGCCATGGCCGGAAGGCTGGAGAGGGCTGTCATAAAGCCCGAAAGCATCAAAGCATTCTTCATGTTCTGTCCTGATCGTTTGATCTTTGCGTCCCTGGCGAAAAGGTGTGAATCGGTCGCACCTCTCCCGTTGTCTTTAGCCGCGTTAAAAACCATATTCCTGCGGGTAGATAAAGCAAAATGCTTGCGTCAAACAGACGCTATTTTTGATCTGGATCAAACCCGAAAGGTCCCAAGTGATGCCCAACGACCCGTTTCGCCCGTTTGAAAGCGTTCTTCCACAGGACGAAGCCCTTGCGGTCCTTCAATCTGCCACCGCCGGGGCCGAGGACGGAGAGCTGTTTGTCGAGCGTCGCAAATCCGAAGCGTTGGTCTTTGATGACGGTCGGCTAAAGACTGCGTCTTATGACGCGTCCGAAGGGTTCGGCCTGCGGGCGGTGCAAGGCGAAGTGGCTGGGTACGCGCATTCCACCGATGTTTCGATCGGCGCTTTGAAACGAGCCGCCGAAACCGCGCGTTTGGCGGTTGGGGATGGCGGAGGAACGCTGGCGGACGCTCCGCGCGCTACGAACAAGCGGCTTTATACGGATGAGGACCCAATAGAATCCGCCAGTTTTCCGGTCAAAATCGAAACCCTGCGCGAGATCGATGCCTTTGCCCGCGATCTGGACCCTCGGGTCGTACAAGTCAGCGCAACCATCGCTGCCGCTGTGCAGGAGGTTGAGATTCTCCGCCCCGATGGCGTGCTGGTACGCGATGTGCGACCGATGACGCGGCTGAACATCTCGGTGATTGTCGAGCAGAACGGTCGCCGCGAAAGCGGCTCGGCCGGTGGGGGCGGTCGTGTTGGGTTGGACGGGCTGATCGACCCGGCAGACTGGCAGGACAAGGCGCAAGAGGCATTGAGGATCGCGCTGGTCAACCTCGACGCCATCCCCGCCCCGGCCGGTGTGATGGAGGTCGCGCTTGGCCCTGGTTGGCCCGGCATTCTGCTGCACGAAGCCATCGGTCATGGGTTGGAGGGTGACTTCAACCGCAAGGGCAGTTCCGCCTTTGCCGGGCTCATGGGGCAGCGAATCGCATCCAAAGGCGTGACCGTGGTCGATGACGGCACGATCCCGGATCGGCGTGGCTCGATCTCGATCGACGACGAGGGCACGCCCAGTTCGCGCACCGTTTTGATCGAGGATGGCATCCTGACCGGCTACATGCAGGACCGCCAGAACGCGCGTCTTATGGGGGTTGCCCCTACCGGGAATGGCCGTCGTCAAAGCTATGCTCACAAACCAATGCCGCGCATGACTAATACTGTTATGCTGGGTGGCGACGCCGACCCGGCATCCTTAGTCGCTGACATCAAGGACGGTATCTGGGCGGTCGGGTTTGGCGGTGGTCAGGTGGACATCACCAATGGCAAATTCGTCTTCTCGTGCACCGAGGCTTACCGTGTCGAAAACGGCAAAATCGGCGCACCGGTGAAAGGGGCCACGTTGATTGGCGATGGCCCGTCCGCGCTGAACCGTATTCGTGGCGTTGGCAATGACATGGCGCTGGATCCCGGCATGGGCACCTGCGGCAAGGACGGTCAATGGGTGCCCGTTGGCGTTGGCCAACCTACCGTTCTGATGGACGGCCTGACCGTGGGCGGATCGGCGGCCTAAGTTAGAATCGTGGCTCATCTGTTGAGGCGCAGGGTTAACACAGCGCCTCAAATCCTACGCATAGATTTGGGCAATATCTGGTTGACCCTATAGTTGCGAAAAAATATTTTCGCTATTTTTCAACACACTAGCCATTGTCACGAGATCAAATCGCAAAAATACCAGAAAAATTTGAGAGGATTCAGAAGCTGTTAACCCCTACAGTCGTAAACCAGTTCTGCAATCAGGCGGAGCAACGGATGACCGAAGAGCAGCTTTCTTCCTATCACCCCACACTCCCACCCACCACGGAAGAGGATCGGTTTTCCTGGCTTCGTCTGTTGCGCTCTCGCAAGGTTGGTCCGGCGACGTTTCGTCGGCTGCTGCGGGAACATGGCTCAGCGCAGAATGCGCTGGCTGCGCTGCCCGAAATGGCACGCGCTGCTGGTATTGAAGGGTATGAAACGTGCCCGCCCGGCGTGATTGAGGCGGAACTCAAGGCCGCAAAAGCTGCCAAAGCGCAGCTTTTGTGCCTTGGGTCCGCCGACTTTCCCAACGCTTTGAACGATCTCAATGATGCCCCACCGATGCTGTGGGCCATCGGCGACGTGTCGATATTGCACCGCCCTGCAGTGGCGATGGTTGGCGCGCGCAATTGCTCGTCACTCGGCGCGCGGATGGCGCGGGGGCTGGCGACGGATCTGGGCAAACAGGAACATATCATCGTCTCGGGCCTGGCACGCGGGATCGACACCGCAGCGCATATGGCCGCTTTGGACACAGGTACTGTTGCTGTGATGGCCGGTGGCGTCGATGTGATCTACCCTGCCGAGAATACTGATCTCGCCCAAAAAATCGCCGAATCCGGGTTGCGTGTTTCGGAGCAGCCCATGGGCGTGACACCGCAAGCCCGGCATTTTCCACGCCGCAACCGGATCATCTCGGGGCTGGCGCAGGCGGTTGTCGTGGTTGAAGCCGCCGCAAAATCCGGCAGCCTGATCACTGCGCGGGATGCGCTGGATCAGGGGCGCGAGGTTCTGGCCGTTCCCGGCCATCCCTTTGATGCCCGCGCCGCCGGATGCAACCTGTTGATCCGCGACGGGGCGACTTTGGTGCGCTCGGCCGAAGACGTGATCGAAGCCCTGCCCCAGCGTGACCTGATCACAGCTACTCGGCCGCAGCGCACCCCAACAATCACAAAGCCAACCCCGCCTGCCGCCTTGCACAAGGCGATTCTGACCCGCCTCGGTCCCTCACCAATTGCCGAGGATCAGTTGATCCGTGACATCGCCGCCTCGGCGGGCGAAATCGGCCCCGCACTTGTGGATCTTGAGCTGGAAGGGCGTATCCAACGTCAACCGGGCGGGTTGCTGTCTCTTTCGGCTTGAGGGCCCTTTTTTCACTCGTATCGTTTTGAAATCACCCCCAAATTCCCATGACCAAAGGAACGCATTGACAATTCGCTCTTGCCCTACACATTTTGCACCATCATAGAAGGCGCCATATTCGTCGAGCGAGGTTTTCCCCTAAATGCCTGTAGTTGTTGTAGAATCCCCTGCCAAGGCCAAAACGATCAATAAATACCTTGGCCCCGACTACACGGTTCTGGCGTCTTATGGGCATGTGCGCGACCTGCCACCTAAGGACGGATCGGTCGATCCCGAACACGAATTTGAAATGAAGTGGGAGGTCGGCAATGACAGCCGCAAGCATGTCAAGGCCATCGCCGACGCGTTGAAAGAAGACAACGCCCTGATCCTGGCCACTGACCCCGATCGAGAGGGCGAGGCGATCAGCTGGCACCTGCAAGAGGCGCTGACCAAGCGCCGTTCGATCAAGAAGGACACGCCCGTCAGCCGCGTGACCTTCAACGCCATCACCAAGGACGCCGTGACCGAGGCGATGCAGAATCCGCGTCAGGTCGATATGCCTCTCGTCGAAGCCTATCTGGCACGCCGCGCGCTGGACTATCTGGTGGGGTTCAACTTGTCCCCCGTCCTGTGGCGCAAGCTGCCCGGGGCGAAGTCGGCAGGTCGCGTGCAATCAGTCTGTCTGCGTCTGATCGTCGAGCGCGAGATGGAGATAGAGGCGTTCAAGCCGGTCGAATACTGGTCGGTCAAAGCGCTGTTCGAAACCCCACGCGGCCAGACTTATGAGGCGCGTCTGGTCACTCTGGCCGGGAACAAGCTGGACAAGCATGACCTGAAAAACGCCACGCAGGCCGAACTGGCGGTGCAGGCGATCACCAGCCGCGCACTCAGCGTTACCTCCGTCGAGGCGAAGCCTGCGGCGCGCAACCCGTCGGCCCCATTCATGACCTCGACCCTGCAGCAGGAGGCCAGCCGCAAGTTCGGCATGGGTGCGCGCCATGCAATGCAGGTGGCGCAGCGACTGTATGAGGCGGGCTACATCACCTATATGCGGACCGACGGTATCGACATGGCCCCCGAGGCCGTGGCCGCCGCGCGCGATGCCATCTCTGACCGCTATGGCAAGGAATACGTGCCGGACAGCCCGCGCATCTACAAGAACAAGGCCAAGAACGCGCAAGAAGCCCACGAGTGTATCCGTCCCACGGATATGTCGCGCGATGCCAGCGACCTGAAGGTCACGGATGAGGATCAGCGCAAGCTGTATGACCTGATCTGGAAGCGCACGATTGCCTGTCAGATGGCCGCGGCACGGCTGGAACGCACCACGGTCGAGATCGGCAGCGATGACGGCCAAGTCGGTTTGCGTGCCACCGGTCAGGTGGTCATGTTCGACGGCTTCATGCGCGTCTATGAAGAAGGCCGCGACGACGTTGCCGATGACGACGATAAACGCCTGCCGCAGATCATGCAGGGCGATCCGGCGCGGTTCGCCAAGACCTCGTTTAAGGATCAGTTCTCGAAAGCCGAGGACAAGGCCGCAGTTCTGTCCGACAATGAGGCCGTTCTGGCCCTGCAACACCATACCCAACCACCCCCACGCTATACCGAGGCCACGCTGGTCAAACGCATGGAAGAGCTAGGGATCGGGCGTCCGTCAACCTATGCCTCGATCGTGACCACGATTCAGGACCGCGAATATGTGCGCAAGGATAAAAACCGGCTGATCCCCGAAGAAAAAGGCCGGATTGTCACGATCTTTTTGCTGAATTTCTTCCGGCAGTACGTGGGCTATGAATTCACCGCCAATCTGGAAGGCGAGCTGGACGATGTCAGCGCGGGCGACCGCGACTACAAAGACCTGTTGGGTAAATTCTGGCGCGATTTCTCGGCCGCGATTGGGGAGACGTCCGAGCTGCGGATTTCCGAAGTACTGGACAAGCTGGATGAAGCGCTGGCACCCCAGCTGTATCCGCCGCGCGAAGACGGCTCCGACCCCCGCGTCTGCCCAAAATGCGGCTTGGGGCAACTGCACTTGAAAACCTCGCGCACCGGCGGGTTTGTCGGCTGCGGCAACTACCCCGAGTGCACCTATACCCGCCCCATCGCGGGCGAAGGGGCTGAGGGCGATGAACGCCTGCTGGGCGAAGATGCGGGCGATGAGATTTGGCTGAAATCCGGCCGGTTCGGGCCTTACGTCCAGCGCGGCGAGCCAACGCCCGAGAACAAGAAACCCCCGCGTGCGTCCCTGCCCCGTGGGTGGAGCAAGGATGACATGGATCTGGACAAGGCGCTGACGCTGCTGTCCTTGCCCCGCCAGATCGGCGAACACCCCGAGGGCGGCATGATCAGCACGAATTTCGGACGGTTCGGGCCCTATATCATGCACCAGATGCCGGAAGAGACGAAGCCGGTATATGCCAACCTCAAAGACCCCAATGACGTCTTTGAAATCGGCATGAACCGCGCGGTCGAGATGTTGGCCGAAAAGCGCGCCAATCCGGGCCGTGGACGCCGGGCGGCGGCAAAACCGCTTAAGGAGTTGGGCGATCACCCCGATGGCGGCGCGATGCAGGTGTTGGATGGACGCTATGGGCCGTATGTCAAATGGGAAAAGGTCAACGCGACCATCCCCAAGGATATCAAGCCCGAGGACGTGACGCAGGAAATGGCCATCGAACTGGTCAATGAACGCGCCGCCAAGAAAGGCACTAAAAAGAAGGCTGCCCCCAAGAAAAATGCAGCGGCCAAGAAAACCACCAAGAAGGCGGCCTCTTAGGTAGAAATACCACCACCCCCTTGGATTCGTTGACTTCCCCGTGACGTGGCGGCACAACCTGCCCATCACCATGTCATTGGGGGAGTTTTTCATGAAAAAAGTCTATGCAAACGCGGCCGAGGCGTTGGACGGGCTGCTGCATGACGACATGTTCATCGCGGCAGGCGGCTTTGGCCTGTGCGGTATTCCGGAACTGCTGCTTGAGGCCATCAAGGAGGCAGGCACGCAGAACCTGACCTTTGCGTCGAACAACGCAGGCGTCGATGATTTCGGCATCGGCATTCTGTTGCAGACCAAGCAGGTCAAGAAGATGATCAGCTCGTATGTTGGCGAAAACGCCGAATTCATGCGTCAGTACCTGGCCGGAGAGCTGGAGCTGGAGTTCAACCCGCAAGGTACTCTGGCCGAACGTATGCGCGCCGGTGGTGCCGGTATTCCCGGTTTCTACACCAAAACCGGCGTGGGCACCGTGATCGCCGAAGGTAAAGAGCATAAGGACTTCAACGGCGAGACTTACATTATGGAGGAAGGCATCTTTGCCGACCTCGCCATCGTCAAGGCGTGGAAGGCCGACGACACCGGCAATCTGGTGTTCCGCAAGACCGCCCGGAACTTCAACGTGCCCGCTGCGACCTGCGGCAAGGTCTGCGTGGCCGAGGTTGAGGAAATCGTGCCCCGCGGCTCGCTGGACCCCGATGCGATCCACCTGCCCGGCATCTATGTGCATCGCATCATTCAGGGCAGCCACGAAAAGCGCATCGAACAGCGCACCACCCGCAAGAAGGAGGACGCATAATGCCCTGGGATCGTAATCAGATGGCCGCCCGTGCGGCGCAAGAGTTGGAAGACGGCATGTATGTGAACCTTGGCATCGGTATTCCGACGCTGGTGGCGAATTATGTGGGCGACAAGGACATCACTCTGCAATCCGAGAACGGAATGCTGGGCATGGGCCCCTTCCCTTTCGAGGGCGAGGAAGACCCCGACCTGATCAACGCGGGCAAGCAAACGATTACCGAGCTATCTCGTACGTCCTATTTCGACAGTGCCACGTCCTTTGGCATGATCCGGGGCGGCAAGATCGCCGCCGCTGTTCTGGGCGCGATGGAAGTCGATGAAGAAGGCGATCTGGCCAACTGGATGATCCCCGGCGTGCTGGTCAAAGGCATGGGCGGTGCGATGGATCTGGTGGCCGGTGTGGGCCGCGTGATCGTAGTGATGGATCACACCAACAAGCACGGCAAATCAAAGTTGCTGAAGAAATGCACCCTGCCTTTAACAGGCAAAAAAGTGGTGAACCGCATCATCACCAATCTGGGTGTGATGGACGTGGTCGACGGCGGCCTCAAGATCGTCGAGATCGCCGAGGGCGTGACCGAGGACGAGATTCGTGCCGCCACCGAGGCCAATATCGTCAACTGAGTATCCAATGAAAAGGCCCGCTGGTTAAAGCGGGCCTATTTCAATTCAGCGTCTGAAACACGCAGCCGTCGGAAATGAATTGGGGTGGCGTGGAACATAGCGCGCGGGCCACCTGAAACGCCGCCAGCACCTTGGGCACATAGTCCCGCGTCTCGGAAAACGGTGGCACCCCGGCATGTTTGCGCACCGACCCCTCGCCTGCGTTGTAGCCTGCCAGCACCAGAATCGGGTCGTTGTCGAACTCGTTCATCAGCCAGTCCAGATATTTCACACCACCCGAGATGTTCTGGCCGGGGTGAAAACTGTCCTCGACGCCAAAGCGCCTGGCCGTGGCAGGCATAAGCTGCATCAACCCCTGTGCACCTGCTGAACTGACCGCGTCAGACCGGCCAGCCGATTCCACCGAGATCACAGCCAAAACCAATGCTGGGGACACATTAGTGCCCACGGTCTGCCGCAGGATCTCAATCCCTTGCTGCTGTGCAATGGTCTGAAGGGTCTGCAGTCGAGGGGAGGCCACGTTGATTGCGATCAGCGCATTCATCGCATCTTCCAACCGGCCAGCCCGGGCCTGCGCCAATTCAGGAGATATCTTGTCCCAGAAGGCTTTGTAGGACCCAACCGGTTTGTCCGACCCGCCCGGCGAGGCCGGAGGTGCGACGCGGGTACGAGCGATTACCTCCGGCACCTCAATCTCTGCCCCGGTACTGGGCGCGGACGGAGCCGCCGCATGTTCCTGAGGTGTTATCTGCACGGTCACGCGTGGGCGCGTCCCCGGCTTTGGCGCTTTGACACGTTTATAGACACCTCTTGGCTCTTGCGTCTGCGCAAGCGCTTGAACAGGAGCCAATATCGTCGCAACCGCCAAGCTGACGCTCAGCATTACATTCCGGAGATTCATTTTGCCCGCCTCACGGATTTCTTTTGGCTGATATGAACCCGGAATCGACGGCTAAGGCCATAAAAACAACGTGAATTGGGGCAGATTCGCCTCATTTGCCGCAATTTTGCATCGCAGATTTCACATCCTCGAGCAAAAGAGAATATTTTAATTGTTTATTCTCAGTGACTTACCGTGAAAGCTATCAAAAAGTTAAACTTAAGCGAAAAAATTTGGGGTTTGGCCCAATTCCTGCCACGCCTGCCCGTCAAACATAATGCCATACCGAGACGGTCGGGAGCGGACTGAGAGAGAAAGCTCTGGAAGACGCCGAGGTTTAATTAACTATTTTGATCCTTAGGAGGGACGTAACATGATCAAGTTCATCAAGAACTTCTGCAAAGACGAAGACGGCGCCGTAACAGTTGACTGGGTCGTTCTGACCGCAGCTATCGTTGGCCTGGCCGCAGTTGCTTACACTCAGATCGGCGACGGCACCGCGACTGTTTCGCGCAACGTCGGTACCGCACTTGGCACGGTTGACACTCCGTCCGACATCAACACTTCGTTTGGTACTACTCCGTAATACCACTCCTGTTGAAAACAAATTCGGTGGGGTCATGCTTAGTTAGGCTTGGCCCCATTTTTTTTAAGCGTCCTTGCCATGGTGCCACATGCTAAAAAGACTTAAACAGTTTTTGGATTGCGAAAATGGAGCAGTCACGGTCGACTGGGTTGTTTTGACCGCCGCGATTGTTGGATTCGCTTCTTTCATCGGCCTTTACATAGCGGAACCAGTAAAAGACTTGGACGCCAGAAACGGCGCCGCGGTCTCGTCTGTAGTTGTGCATGAAATAGACCTGGATTTTTCGGACAGCCCAGATTCTTAAGTTCAGTGTAGGCTTGAGTAAGCTCTGCACAAAAAAACGCAAAAACTATCGGGATTGTCCCTCTTTTCGACACAATTAACCGATACCCAAGGTCGAGCATGGCCGAAATCCAATCGGCGATTAAACGACAACAAAATGATACGAGGGGACACGAATGCGTGCAGTATTTGGACTAGTCCTGATTATAGGGGTGGCTTTGGCCGGTGGCGCTGTTTACTTGGCGCGGGACTATATCGCCCAGACTCAGGCAGAAGTGGAGCGACAGAAACGAGCGGCGGAAGAGGCTTTGGCGAATGTCAAATCCGTGCCGACTGTTGACGTTTTGGTATCAACACGCGCCCTGAAATATGGTGAGCGCATCGCCCAGGAAGATGTGCGCGTCGTGAAATGGCCCGAAGATGCGATTCCCGAAGGCACTTTTTCCGAATTGGCAGCATTTTTTCCAGAATCGGCAAAAGGCGACCGTTTTGTCCTGAGGACAATGGAAAAAGATGAAGCTTTGATGGCCGTCAAAGTGACGGAGCCGGGCGAAGCAGCAGGTCTGACCTCGCGCCTTGCCAAAGGGATGCGTGCGTTCGCAATCCGTGTCGACGTGGCCTCGGGGGTTTCGGGCTTCCTACGCCCCAGCGACAAGGTCGACGTGTATTGGACCGGCTCTCTTAGCGGTGCGATTGCCGGCAACAACGGCGAAATCACTCGTCTGATCCAGACAAATATCGAGTTGATTGCAGTCGACCAAACCGCCGGATCAGATCTGGCTGGCGCAACGATCGCGCGTACTGTTACTGTTGCGGCTACACCTGAACAGATTGCCGCCCTAGCGCAAGCGCAGAACACAGGCCGTTTGTCATTGGCTTTGGTTGGCGTACAAGATGAGACGGTCGCAAGCGCCGTCGAGGTTGACCAACGCAAGTTGTTGGGAATCAAAGAGACCGCTCCTGCGGCACCTGCAGCCGTCGAAGAAGTCTGCACGATTAAGACCCGTCGCGGCGCCGAAATCTTTGATACCGGAATCGTGACACCCTGCACAAACTAGCGCCAAATCAGCGCTTTAGGATGACAGGCCGCGCCTCTGCGCGGCTTGTTTCATTTTGGATGTTGCGAATTGTCCACATAAGGAAAATTCCAGAAACCCTTGATTATTGCAATAAATTCGTAATTCGCGCAGGGTTAACAGGCATAAGGTGCTAAACCTAAAACGAGGCGTGATCGGAGAGGCAGGTCACATGAAAATATATTCTTGGATCAGCGCAACCCTGCTGGGGTTGACGCTTGTTATCAGTTCAATCGGTGAGACCGCCTGGGCTGAAAGTCTTCGCGTGGTAAAGAAGGGAACAGCGGAAACGCTGGATGTCCCGATGAACCGCGCCATTGTTGTTGAGAGTGAGCAGCCGTTCGCCGAGCTCAGCATTGCCAACGCTGGCATCGCTGATATTTCGTCGCTTTCGGATCGCACGATCTATGTATTGGGTAAAGCGCCCGGTCTGACCACTCTGACATTGTTCGACGGTGCAGGTAACTTGCTTGCGAATGTTCGGGTCCGGGTTTCGCCGGATGTATCGGAGTTCAAAGAGCGTCTGCGTCAGATCCTTCCCAATGAGCGGATTGAAGTACGAACTGCCAATGACGGGATCGTATTGTCCGGGACAGTATCCAGTTCCGGCAAACTGGCCCGCGCATTGGAGTTGGCCGAGCGCTACGCGCCCGAACGTGTGTCCAACCTGATGTCGGTCGGTGGTGTTCAACAAGTGATGCTGAAAGTTCGCTTTGCCGAGATGAACCGGTCGGTTGCCAAAAGCCTGACCGCGTCGCTGGGCTTTGCCGGGACTGACACATCAGGTGGTTTCAACACGTTGAACAACCTTCCGGCTCTGACGAATGCGTTGAACAATAACATTCCAGTCGTTCAGACGAATACCGGCGCAATCCTCTTTGGATTTGGCGCAGGGTCTACTCAGGTTCGCCTGCTGCTTGAAGCGTTGGAATCCAAAGGCCTGGCCCGCAGCCTGGCAGAACCGAATCTCTCGGCCCTGTCCGGTCAGGAAGCCACCTTCCTTGCCGGTGGTGAGGTCCCGATTCCTGTGCCACAGGACGATGGCGTCATCGCGATCGAATATCGCGCCTTCGGCGTAGAGATGGACTTTATCCCCCGCGTTCTGGATGACGGCATTATTAATCTTGAAATGGCGGCCTCTGTGTCGGCCATTGACGGAAACTCGGACTTCACAATCCAGGGTGACAATGTTCCCACCTTCATCGTTCGCCAAACCAGCACAACTGTTGAACTGCGCGATGGTGAGAGCTTCGCAATCGCTGGGCTGATTCAGGATGACTTTACCGACATCAACAGCCAGGTTCCCTGGATCGGCGATGTGCCGGTTTTGGGTGCCCTGTTCCGCAGCGCGGAATACCAGCGTGCGCAAAGTGAGTTGGTCATCATTGTGACGGCACACCTGGTGTCGCCCACACGTGGCGAAGCTTTGGCATTGCCGACAGATCGGGTCAAACCACCCAGCGAATTTGATCTGTTTATCAATGGCCGTGTCGCACGAACCGAACCCGCCGGAGCCGGCGCGGCTTCTGAGGTCGCCAAGCAGGACTTCGGTAGCTCTTACGGCTACGTCCTGGATTGATAGGAGGATAGGACCAATGCAAAAGTGGATAATCGCACTGGGTCTTTCGGTCTCTGTCACCGCGTGTACGCGAGAGGCCGGATATGAAATCGACCAAGGCGCATTCGGAAATGCGACACTGCACAACACGCGTGTCCTGAACGGCGACCTGAGCTACGCCCAGATTCTGGGTCAGAGATTCGCCGCCGAGGTGCCGACGCAGATCAACTTTGCCTTCGACAGCGCACAGCTGGATGAATCGGCACGGCGGATTCTGTTGCGGCAAGCGGCTTGGATCAAACAATTCCCAGAAGCGCGCTTCCGGGTTTACGGTCACACCGACGCGGTCGGCTCTCAGGCTTACAACCAAGCCTTGGGTCAACGCCGGGCAAACGCAGCAGTGGCATTCCTGACTCAACAGGGCATTTCACGCTCCCGTCTTGAGGCTGTTGTATCCTTCGGCAAAACGCGTCCGTTAATCGACACGCCGAACAGGGACCGCCGCAACCGCCGGACCGTGACAGAGGTTTCCGGCTTTGTGGACGGTAACCCGCTGATTCTGGACGGTAAATACGCCGAAGTGATCTACCGCGAATATGTCGGAAGCGCGACGTATGAAAGCCAGTTGCGCGCTGAAACGAACCTCGGTGACACCTCCGACGGCGGCGAATAAAACAATAAACTTGAATTGGGCGACATCGTCGCCCAATTCCCTACAATTGGTTCTTTTGCGCCTAAATCTTGCCTAAGTTCCAAGCCACATTTTCAACAATTGGGTGAAGTCGGCCGTAAAAGGTCGCAGCAGGGCAACAGCCAGCCTGATCGAACGATTGCGTTCGCCGGGATGGCTGCCCTCATGATGAGGATTGGGTTAATGACAAGCGCAACGACGCAAGATGATAACACCGCCATTCTGGCCTGCACGATCAGCAGAGATGTCCAGAATTTCGACTTGCTCATCGAAGATATGGAAGCCGCTCTGGGTGAGCGCTGGGGCGATCTGGGATTTGCGGAAGCACTTGCTTTCTTTGGACAGCCCGAGGCGGACAACCTGGAATTCGTCGCATTGGCCATTGACGGCGAAGACGAGGACAACCTGACCCAGATGGGCGAGATCATCTCGCGCGCTAAAGAAAAGAAAATCAAAGTCGTCCTTATTGCCGAAGATGTGACTCCGGCATCGCTGCATCAGTTGCTGCGCAAGGGCGCGGACGAATTTGTTCCCTACCCTCTTCCCGAAGGCGAACTGCAAGAAGCAATCGCGCGCATGAATCAGCCTGACCCCGTCGTTGTCGCACAACAAGCTGCGGTTCAGCTGACGCAGGGCGAGTCGAAAGAAGGTGCTTTGTTCGTTGTGCATGGGCTGGCTGGCGGCGTCGGATCGACGACAATGGCCGTCAACCTTGCCTGGGAATTGGCAACCGCATCGGACAAGGAAACCCCGAAGGTCTGCCTGTTGGATCTGGATTTGCAGTTCGGCACCGTGTCGACCTATCTGGACCTGCCGCGTCGCGAAACGGTGTTCGAGATGCTGTCAGACACGGATTCGATGGATGACGATGTCTTCTCGCAAGCGCTGCAAAGCTACGAAGACAAGATGCAGGTTCTGACGGCCCCTTCGGACATGGTGCCGCTGGATCTGATCACTCCCGAAGACATCCAGCGCGTGATTGATACCGCGCGCAAGCACTTTGACTATGTGATCGTCGATATGCCGAGTACGCTGGTGCAGTGGTCGGAAACCGTTCTTCAGGCCGCGCATGTGTATTTCGCCCTGATCGAGCTGGATATGCGCTCGGCCCAAAACGCTCTGCGCCTCAAGCGCGCGTTGCAGGCCGAGGAACTGCCCTTCAACAAGCTACGGTTTGCCCTAAACCGGGCCCCGAAATTCACTGATCTAAACGGTAAAAGCCGCGTGAAACGTATGGGCGAAAGCCTGGGTATTTCGATTGATCTGCAACTGCCCGACGGCGGCAAGCCGGTGATGCAAAGCGGCGATCACGGTCTGCCGCTGGCCAATTCGGCAGCAAAGAACCCATTGCGCAAGGAAATCGCAAAACTGGCAAAGTCACTTCACACCCTTGGCAGCAGCAGCGCCGAGGCCGCGTAACATCATCCCAAAGGGGGATCCGACGTGTTTTCAAGATACAAGAAACAGCCCGCCGGACAGCCGGTCGAAGCAATCAAGGCGCAAGCCGCGACACCTGCCCCGGCGCCGGAAAAAGCAGCTTCGGCGACTGCGGTCGCGCGGCGTCCGCTCAAGAAAAAAACCGCCGAGCCGGTCGCAAGTGACAAGGAACGCAAGCGTAAGGAGCGGTTGGGCGAGATCAAGATCGAGTTGCATCGTGAACTGCTTGAGAACCTGAACCTGGCGGCCCTTGAGAATGCGGGCGAAGCCGAACTGCGGGCCGAGATCAGCTCGATCGCCAGCGAGGTTCTGGAAGACAAGAACATCGTGCTCAACCGCGATGACCGTTCGCAACTGAACAAAGAACTATATGACGAAGTCACCGGGCTTGGGCCGCTGGAAACGTTGCTTCAGGACGATACCGTAAACGATATTCTGGTAAACGGCCCTCAACAGATTTTCGTGGAACGTCATGGTAAGCTGGAAATCAGCGACATCACGTTCAAAGATGAAAAGCACCTGATGCGGATCATCGACAAGATCGTGTCCGCCGTGGGTCGTCGTGTGGATGAATCCAACCCGTATGTTGACGCCCGTCTGGCCGATGGTTCGCGTTTCAACGCTATGGTGCCGCCAATTGCGGTGGATGGCTCGCTTGTGTCCATTCGTAAGTTCAAAAAGGACAAGCTGGGCATTGACGACCTGGTCAATTTCGGCGCGTTCACCGAAGAAATGGCGGCCTATTTGCAAGCCGCCGTGTCGACCCGGCTGAACGTGATCGTCTCCGGAGGTACCGGTTCGGGTAAAACCACCACGCTGAACGCCCTGTCCAGCTTTATCGATGACGCCGAGCGTATCCTGACAATCGAGGATACGGCGGAACTTCAGCTGCAACAGACCCATGTGGGCCGGATGGAAAGCCGCCCGCCCAACGTGGAAGGCAAAGGCGAAGTCAGCCCGCGCGACTGTCTGAAAAACGCCCTGCGTATGCGCCCTGACCGCATCATCGTGGGCGAGACGCGTGGCGCCGAGGTGATCGACATGTTGCAGGCCATGAACACAGGCCACGATGGGTCCATGACTACGATCCACGCCAACTCGGCCCGTGACGGGATTTCGCGTCTGGAAAACATGATTGCGATGGCCGGGATCGAAATGCCGATCAAGGCGGTCCGCAGCCAGATCTCAAGCGCTGTGAACCTGATCGTGCAAGCCAGCCGCTTGCAGGATGGCTCGCGCCGAATGACCTCGATCACCGAGATCACAGGTATGGAAGGTGACGTCATATCGATGCAAGAAATATTTAGATTTCAACGTGTTGGGTTGACGCCTGAGAACAAAATCATCGGTCATTTCACCGCCACCGGTGTACGTAGCCACTATTCGGAACGGTTCCGTCTGTGGGGCTTTGACCTGCCTCCGGCGATCTATGAACCGACGACAATGTAAGGAGTTCCCATTATGCAACTGCCGGTCGAGGCCCTTATTTACGTCGTCATTTTCGTCGCCGTATTGGCACTGGTCGAAGGGATCTATCTGGTCGCCTTCGGCAAATCCATCAGCTTAAACAGCCGCGTCAATCGACGTCTGGACATGCTCGATAAAGGTGTCGGGCGCGAACAGGTTCTGGAACAGCTGCGCAAGGAAATGCAGCAGCACATGAAATCCCAGAGCATCCCGCTCTACTCGCTTCTGGCCGACAAGGCGCAGAAGGCGGCGATTGCGTTTTCGCCGCGGCAACTGATCATGATCATGGTCCTGGTGTCGGGCTTTGCCTTCATGGGGTTGAGCATCGGAACCGCAACAGATGTGGTCCTGCGTATTGCGCTCTCAATCGCTATCGGCGTTGGCGGTGTGTATGCATGGGTGAATCACAAGGCCGGCAAGCGCATGGCCATGCTGGAAGAACAATTGCCGGATGCTGTGGAATTGATGGTGCGTTCGCTTCGGGTCGGTAATCCGTTCGTATCCACCATCCAGATTGTGGCGAACGAGGTTCAGGATCCACTTGCAACCGAGTTTGGCGTGATTGCGGACGAATGTGCCTATGGCCGCGACGTGGGCGAGGCCCTGAAGGATCTGGCCGAGCGGCTCGACATGCAGGATCTGCGCTTTCTGTCCGTTGCCGTCGGCATTCAGCAACAATCCGGGGGTAACCTGGCCGAGGTTCTTGCTGGTTTGGCGCTTGTCATTCGATCGCGGTTCCGTCTGTTCCGTCGTGTAAAAGCCATCACGGCCGAGGCGAAATGGTCCGGTAAGTTCCTGTCCGGCTTCCCCGTCTTTTGCCTGGTCTTCATTCTGGTGAAAGACCCTGGATATTATGACGAGGTTCTGGACCATCCCTGGTTTATCCCGGCATGCTTCTTTGTTGGCATCATGCTCACGGTGAACCTGATCGTCATGCGCATTCTCACAAACATTAAGGTCTGAGGAGAACCCCATGGAATTCCTGACCCATATCAACAACTTGATCACAGAACATCTCGGCGAATTCGGCCCGTTGATCATCGTGGGCGCGCTGGGGGTACTAATGATCCTTGTCGCCATTCCGTTGATGATGAATCAGCGTGAAGATCCGCTGAAAAAGTTGCAGCGTTCGCAAGCGGCACCGAAGAAGAGCAAGAAGGACAAGCGCGACAAACTGCGCACCGCAGGCCGCAACGAACAGCTTGAAAAGTTTTCTAGCTTTCTGGAGCCGAAAAATGAAGAAGAACTCTCTGCAATGCAGCTCAAACTGCGTCAGGCGGGGTATCAGTCCAAGGACGCCGTTCGCTTCTTCCACTTTGCGCAATTCGCTCTGGGCATCGTCGGCCTACTGATCGGTATGTCATTGGTAACCGTTTTTGCCGGAGACCAGGAGTTCACCTCGCAACAGATGATCATTCGCGTTTTGATCCCTGCGGCCGCTCTCTACTTCCTGCCCCGCTATTGGATCACCAGACGCGTCGCCGAGCGGCAGGGTGCCATTGAAGCCGGCTTCCCTGACACGTTGGACTTGATGCTGGTTTGTGTTGAGGCCGGCCAATCATTGGACCAGGCCATCGTCCGGGTCGCGTCCGAAATGAAAGCCTCCTACCCTGACATCGCGCAGGAGTTCGAGGTCGTCGCCTACGAGCTGAAGGCTGGTAAGGACAAAGACACTGTTCTGCGTGACTTTGGGACGCGATGCGGGGTGCAGGACGTCAACTCGTTCGTGACTGTGATGATCCAGTCGGCCACTTTCGGGACGTCGATCGCAGACGCTCTGCGGGTTTATGCCAGCGAAATGCGTGACAAACGTGTTATGCGGGCCGAAGAGGCCGCTAACAAGTTGCCAACCAAAATGACACTTGCCACAATGATTTTGACGGTGCCGCCGTTGCTGGTCATTTTGGTCGGTCCTTCGGCAAAAGCTATCTCGGATTTCGCAAACACTGGCAGTGGTTAAAAAAACCGATGAAAAACACAAACAGGGGCGTCTCAAACAGGGTGCGCCGCATGCTGCAGGCCATCATGGTTTTTACCATGGTGGCCTCTTGCACGGAAACGACACAGAGTGACAACCTCACCCCGCCTAGCTTTGATCCGGATGGCGAGGCCGAGGATCCGTTGGTGGTCGCCAATCGCCTGCTGGTATCGGGTGAATATGATCTTGCCTTGGATTCCTTTGCCCGTGCCGCTCTGGATCAGGGTATGACCTCCGAAATCCTGACCGGTATGGGCACTGCAAATCTGGGTCTGAAGCAGTTGAAGCCGGCTGAAACCCTGTTGCGCCGCGCGGTCGAGGAGGACCCTGAATGGTCCGTTGCCTGGAACAATCTGGGCGTTTTGTTGATCGAAAAAGGCGAATATCCTGAGGCCGCTCAGGTCTTTCGGCGCGCCTTCGCGTTGGACAATGGCGAAAGTGACGCAATTCTGGACAATCTGCGCTTAGCTCTCGCAAAAATGGAAAATCCTGTTAATACTACGCCAGAAGAACAAGAATACACACTGGAGCAGCAAGGCGACGGGCAATTCACGCTGCGCAAGCTCCCGGAACCAGAGCCAGAGCAGTAAGGGACGCAAAAATGCGCCAACAATTCTTGATTCCGTCGATGGTTTTGTGTGGGCTGATCCTGTCGGCCTGCGAAAAAGAAACCGAAGAGGAAAAGGTCGAAAAGACGTTTCAGGAAGTAAACGTCATCGACGAGACCAATTTGAACGATGTTCTGCTGACCGCCGCAGACCCGAACGAAGCCGTGACCTATTTCCAGGGCGCAGCCGCAAAGAACCCTGGTCGGATTGATTTGCAGCGCGGTCTGGCCATTTCACTGTCTCGCGCGAAGCGCACCACCGAGGCGAAGGCCGCTTGGAAAAAGGTCACCACCATGAAAGGGTCCGGCAACGTGGACCGTGTGGAGTATGCGGACGCGCTGGTCCGGTCGGGCGATTGGAAGCAGGCCAAGACGGTGCTGGACGGTATTTCGCCAACCTATGAGACATTCAAACGGTATCGCCTGGAGGCGGTTGTCGCGGATTCTCAAAAAGATTGGAACCGCGCGGACCATTTTTATGAAACCGCTGTCGGTTTGACGACCCGTCCCGGAAGCGTGATGAACAATTGGGGCTATTCCAAACTGTCGCGCGGCGATTACGAAGACGCCGAGCGTCTGTTCGCTGAAGCAATTCGTCAGGACCGGACCCTCTTTACCGCCAAGAACAATCTGGTTCTGGCGCGTGCGGCTCAGGGAAACTATGCGATGCCGGTTGTCCCGATGACGCAGGTTGAACGCGCTATGTTGCTGAACACAATGGGGATTTCCGCAGTCAAACAAGGCGATGTTGCCACTGCGAAGAACCTGTTCCGGGAAGCGATTTCCACGCACCCGCAGCACTACGAGGAAGCGGTTCGTTCGCTCCGTGCGCTCGAGGAAGCCTAATTGATGCACATCCCAGCAGAGGCCGCGGCCTGGTTTTTGCCGTTCGTCCTGCCGATCTGTTTTTACGTTGCTTTCACCGACATGCGCGAGATGCTGATCAAGAACCACGCTGTGGTAGCGTTGTTTGGCGTCTTTGTGGTGATCGGTCTGTTTCTACTGCCTCCTTGGTCAATGGAGTGGACGCAGGGGCGGCTGGGGCCAATTGCGATTTCCCTTCCACCTTATATCTGGCAACTTCTGCACGCGCTCGTCTTTCTGGTTTTGGGCATCCTGTTTAATGTCGCCGGGGTCATGGGCGCGGGGGACGCCAAGTTCATCGCGGCGGCTTCTCCGTTTGTGTGGACCGCCGATTTTCGTGCGGTGATCCTGATTTTGATGGCAACTACATTGGCGGCATTTGCCACGCATCGGTTGGCCAAGGCGACCCCCTTAAGGGCCATCGCGCCCGAATGGGAAAGCTGGAACAGGGGCAAGCAATTTCCCATGGGATTTGCGCTTGGCGGTAGCCTCGCCCTTTATCTGATACTGGGAACTGTTTACGGCTCGTAAACTATCATTAACCCGCCTTGTCGATGCCTTGGTACTGCCACAAAGCAAGGCCAGTTTTTCTACCAAGCGGCCCCGTGGGGGCTTTTGGCGTGAATACTGGATGGACGGGCGACGCTCATGAATATGCAGACAACCTCGGTCATGGCCCCTCCTGCCCCCAAAGGGCTGGGTGAAATGCGGCTTCCGATCGTGATGATGCGGGACATTCTGTTGAAAACGATGTTCCGCAAGAACGTAGACACCGTTTCGGAAGTGGCCGAAGCGATTTGCCTGCCCGGTGCGGTAACACAGGAATTGATCGATATCTCACGCGAACAAAAATTGCTTGAGGCGACAGGTACGCTGAACGCCAATAGCGGCAATGAGATGGGTTACCAGTTGACCGATGCCGGTAAGGCGCGGGCGCTGGATGCGCTTAGCCAGTCGGAATACTTTGGCGCGATGCCGGTTCCGCTGGACGTGTACCGCGAACAGGTCAAGCGCCAGTCGATCCGCAATATTCAGGTGACACGCGATCAGCTAACCGGTGCTATGGGCCATCTGGTTCTGCCCGACAGCCTGTTGGATCACCTTGGACCTGCGGTCAGCGCGGGTCGCTCGATCCTGATGTATGGACCGCCGGGCAATGGTAAATCCTCGATTTCGAACGGGATTCGCGATGCGTTGGGGGACAGCGTGTATGTTCCGCGCGCAATCGAATATGCCGGTCAGGTGATCACCGTTTATGACCCGATCGTACACACGGCGATCGAACAAGAGGCTGACGACCCCAACAGCCTTCGCCGCCGCAAACGGTTCGACACCCGCTACGTGCAGTGCGAGCGCCCGACCGTTGTGACCGGTGGTGAACTGTCGCTGAGCATGCTGGACTTGGTCTACAACCCCACCGCACGGACCTATCAGGCCCCGCTGCAGCTGAAATCGACCGGCGGCATCTTTATCGTGGACGACCTTGGCCGTCAGGCCGAGCCACCCCAGGCACTGATCAACCGCTGGATTGTTCCGCTGGAAGAAAGCAAGGATATCCTAGGTCTGCAATCGGGCGAGAAGTTTGAGGTGCCTTTTGACACGCTGGTGATCTTTTCGACCAACTTCCACCCGAATGAGATTTTCGACCAGGCGGCTCTGCGCCGGATCTTCTTTAAGATCAAGATCGACGGCCCGAACCAGGAAAACTTCCTGAAAATCTTCGCCATGGTCGCCCGCAAACGCGGCATGCCGCTGGATGAAGCTGCTTTGGTACATTTGTTGAAGGTCAAATACCCAACCATCAACAATATCTACGCCAATTATCAACCGATCTTCCTGATCGACCAGATGATCTCGATCTGCGAATTCGAAGGCATCCCCTATCAGATGAGCCCCGACCTGATCGACCGCGCCTGGGCCAACATGTTCGTCAAAGAAGAAAAGATCGTTCACTAACCCCTGCCATTCTGACGCCGGGCGGGCCATCATACGGCCATGACGCCGATTCCCGCCCGGATCACCGACTGGTTCACGACCAAAGGCTGGTCGATCCACCCCCACCAACAAGATATGTTCGACCGGGCCATGGACCCGGCAACGTTGCTGATCGCGCCCACGGGTGGCGGCAAGACGATGGCCGGGTTTCTGCCGACATTGGCCGAACTGTCCGAAAGTGCTCCAGAGGGTCTGCATACGATCTATGTCTCGCCGCTCAAGGCGCTGGCGGCGGATATCCGGCGCAACCTGCGGGGCCCAGCGGATGAGATCGGCCTGCCCATCCGTATTGAGGACCGCACAGGTGACACTTCGGCCACGCAGAAGAAACGCCAACGGGTGGACCCTCCGCATATCCTACTAACCACGCCGGAAAGCCTGGCCCTGTTGACCTCATACGAAGACGCGCAACGCATGTTTCACGGGGTACAGCGTGTGATCGTTGATGAGATTCACGCGCTGGCCGAAAGCAAGCGGGGAGATCAGTTGATGCTGGCGCTGGCGCGGCTGCAAACACTCGGCCCGACTATGCGGCGTGTGGGGCTATCTGCTACGGTCGAGGACCCGGACGCCATCGCCCGGTTTCTGGCCCGGCACCCCGACCCCTGCCAAATCGTACAGGCTGACCCCGGACCAGACCCCGACATTCAGATGCTTGAAACTCAGGAGCTGCCGCCGTGGTCCGGCGGCGGGGCCGCCTATGCCATTCCTGCGGTTCTGAAACAGATCAAAGAGCACAAAACAACGCTCATCTTTCACAATACCCGCGCGCAGGCCGAGGTTTTCTTTCATAACCTGTGGCTCGCCAATGACGACGCCCTGCCCATTGGCATCCACCACGGCAGTCTGGATCGGCAACAGCGTGAACGGGTCGAGGCCGCAATGGTGCGGGGCGATTTGCGCGCGATTGTGTGTACCGGTTCGTTGGATCTGGGCATCGACTGGGGCGACGTGGACCTTGTGATCCAGATCGGTGCGCCCAAGAATGTCAAACGTCTGGTTCAGCGGATCGGGCGCGCCAATCACCGCTACAACGCGCCCTCGAAGGCTCTGCTGGTGCCCGCAAACCGGTTCGAGGTGGTGGAATGCGTCGCAGCACTCGAAGCTGCACGAGCCCATGATTTGGACGGGGAACCTCGCGGCGCAGGGCCTCGCGATGTGCTGTGTCAGCATATCCTGATCGCGGCGGCGGCAGGCCCGTTTGATGCGGATGCGCTTTATTCGGAAATGGTGGCCGCCGGACCGTTCGCCGATCTGTCCCGCCCGCAATTCAATGATTGTCTGGAGTTCTGCGCCACCGGAGGATACGCCCTGCGCGCTTATGACCGTTGGCAGCGGCTGCAACAACGCCCCGATGGCATGTGGCAGTTGCGCGATCCACGCGCGGCGCAACGTATCCGTATGAACTTGGGAACTATTCAGGACACCGACACGCTGAAAGTTCGGCTGAAACGCAATCGCGGCGGCAAACCGCTGGGCGAGGTTGAAGAGGCCTTTGCCGCCACGCTCACCCCCGGTGACACGTTTCTGATCGGTGGTCAGATCGTGCGTTATGAAGGGCTGCGCGAGATGACGGTTGAGGTCAGCCGACGCGCGGATCGCAAGCCAAAAGTCGCTGTGTTCTCGGGCACGAAATTCGCCACCTCGACGCAGCTGAGCGACCGTATTCTGCGCATGTTTGCACAACCGGACTGGCCACAACTGCCCGCACATACGGCCGAGTGGCTGGCCCTGCAACGGCAGGTTTCACGCCTTCCTGGTCGTGAGAGGCTGCTGATCGAAAGCTTCCCCTCGGATGGGCGCGAACATCTGTGTGTTTACGGGTTTGCCGGGCGCAATGCACAGCAAACGCTGGGTCTGTTGCTGACCAAACGGATGGAGGAAACCGGCCTTGCGCCGCTGGGGTTTGTCGCCACCGACTATGCCACCCTGATCTGGGGGTTGGACGCCGTCACCGACCCGCGCCCCCTGTTTCAGGCCGAGACGCTGCGCGATGGGTTGGACACGTGGCTGGCGGGCAATGCCGTGATGAAACGCACCTTCCGCAGTTCGGCGACCATTGCGGGACTGATCGAGCGCAACACCGGCGGGCAGCGCAAAAGCGGGCGGCAGGCGACGTTTTCCTCGGACATTCTGTATGACACGTTGCTAAAATACGACCCCGCCCACCTGCTGATGCAGATCACCCGCGAAGAGGCGATGCGAGGTCTGGTCGACTTTGGCCGGATCGAGGACATGATTGCCCGGATTGGCGACCGCATCGACCTGTTGCGGTTGGATCGCGTCTCACCACTGGCCGCGCCCCTGTTCCTTGAAGTTGGCAAAGTCCCCGTCAAAGGCGCCGCCGAGGAGCGACTTTTGGCCGAAGAAAGCGCGCGGCTGTTGCAAGAAGCAGGGTTGGCACCATAGCGAATCCGCTTGCAGCGCCGCAGAAAACCCGCAAAGAACGTATCATGAACGATCTGACATTCACCTTTGCCGAGCACACGCTGCGCGCTTTGGGCAGCGGGGCGCTTTGGTGGCCCGATCAAAGCCTGCTTTGCGTGTCTGACCTGCATCTGGGCAAGTCAGAGCGTCTGGCGCGCCGATCCGGCCTGACCCTGCCGCCCTATGAAAACCGGGACACCTTGGCGCGGCTTTCCTCGGACATTGCCCACACGCAGGCCGAGACGGTAATTTGCTTAGGAGACAGCTTTGACGACCTGGACTCGACGCAGGGCCTGAACGAAGCCGAAAGGTTGCAGATCGCAGCCTTGCAAGCCGGTCGCCGCTGGATTTGGATCGAAGGCAATCACGACCCCGGACCGGTCGATCTGGGCGGCGCGCATCTGGCCGAGCATTCAGTTTCGGGCCTGACCTTTCGCCACATCGCGCACCCTGACGAAAGGGCCGAAATCTCGGGTCACTACCATCCCAAGGTGCGGCTGAAGCTGCGAGGACGATCAATCTCGCGCCCCGCCTTTCTGCTGGATGAACGCCGCCTGATCCTGCCCGCCTATGGCACCTATACCGGCGGTCTTCGCAGCACACAGGCTGCTGTGTCCGAACTAATGGGGGTTGACGCAATGGCCATTTTGATCGGAACGCACCCCCAAATGGTCCCTATGCCGAGATAGCGAATTCAGACAATCCCTTGCTCTTCAAGCATGGGCTTGTACTTGCGGCTGATCGGAACCAAATCGCCATTTTCAAGCCGCAGAAACGTCTTGCCACCATGTTTTTCGACCCCAGAGATGGCGCTGCCAACCACCCAATGCGACCGATGGGTACAATACCCAAGGACAGGTTCCATCTCGTCAATCGCATCTGAAAGTCGTGACCGGATGGTAAATGTACCCTCTGATGTCACGACATCCACGGAATGGTCCTGCACCGTCAGTCGGTAGATCTGTCCGGTAAACCCCTTGGGCAAGCGTCGGGTCAGACGGGGTTGAACAGCAATCTCTCCCGGTGCCTCGGGCATTGGGCTGCGCGTAATCAATAGCCCGGTCGCGAACAAAGCCCCATAGGAGGCAACCGGCAAAAATCCGGGCGACTGGGCTCCCTGCGCGGCGAAGAGCAGCCAGACCATCACCCATAAGCAGGGAAGGAACAGCACCAATATTACCGGAATTACCGCCAGATCACGCCGCGACAATTCCAACTTTCTGAACCAGTTGCAACTGATCCTCCGCGCAGCCCATGTTGCCGCGATCGCCAAAGCCGTGACACCGGACCAGAACACCAGACGCGACAGGAATGGCAGGCTTAGTTCAGGGAAAGGTTGGAGCGCAAAAGCCAACAAAGGCAGAAAGACGAAACCCGCGATCACTCGGCGCAAAGTAAACTCGGCCAGAATTGAGTTCAGTATGGTCTTCATATTGGCTCTGCAAATCCCCCCGACCCCGGCCAATCCATCGACCTAGGTCGTAACCAGCTGGGATTACTGATTTATCACCGTTTCCTTCCACGTAAAAGCCTGACCGTGCAAATTTAATATTTCCACAATGAATCGCAAAAGAGGCCGAAGAGTCGATGAACTCCACGGCCTTTTCTATTCGCCCTGAGTAAAAATTCAGGTCAGGCCGTCAGCCCCTCGGGCTCGGGCAGGCCATTCGCGCGGCAGCACGCTGTCAGAGTGTTGGCCAGCAGGCAGGCGATGGTCATCGGACCTACGCCACCCGGAACCGGCGTGATCGCGCCTGCGCGCTCGGCGGCGCTGGCGTAGTCGACGTCTCCGACCAGCTTGTTCTTGCCGTCACGCTCAATGCGGTTGATGCCCACGTCGATCACGGTTGCACCTTCTTTGATCCAGTCGCCGGGAACCATCTCGGGGCGGCCCACAGCGGCGACAACGATATCGGCGCGGCGCACAACGTCCGGCAAGTCTTTGGTGCGGCTATGCGCGACGGTCACGGTGCAGCTATCGCCCAGCAGCAGTTGCGCCATCGGCTTGCCCACGATGTTCGAGCGGCCAATCACAACCGCATCCATGCCCGACAAAGAGCCGTGGTGGTCACGCAGCATCATCAGGCAGCCCAGCGGGGTGCAGGGCACCATTGATTTCTGGCCCGTGCCCAACAGACCCACGTTCGAGATGTGAAAGCCATCCACATCCTTGGCCGGGTCGATCGAGTTGATCACCAGATCTTCGTTCAGGTGCTTGGGCAGCGGCAGCTGCACCAGAATGCCGTGCACGGCCGGATCGTTGTTTAGCTTGTCGATCAGTGCCAGCAGGTCTTCTTCCGAGGTCTCGGCGTCCAGCTTGTGCTCGTACGAGTTCATGCCGACCTCGACGGTCTGCTTGCCCTTTGAGCGGACATAAACCTGGCTGGCCGGATCCTCGCCCACCAGAACCACGGCCAGACCGGGCGTGATACCGTTTTCCTCTTTCAGCTTTGCAACCTGATCAGCCACTTGTGCACGCACATTCGCTGCAAAGGCCTTACCGTCGATAACCTGGGCTACCATCCTGTGATCCCTTCTTTCCAAAAACGGATCGGGCGCAAAGCGCCCGGTCATTCATTCCGGCCCAAGAACGCGCTCCTCACGCGCAATCGACCAGTCAATCAAAATGCGCCACAACTGCTCGGCCAGATCAGGATCCATACCCAACGCATCCGAGCTGTCGCGCACCCGCTGCACCACTTCTTCAACACGATCCGGGATACGGGCTGGCAGCCCTTCGGCCGGTTTAAGCTGCGTGGCGCGGTCGATGTAACCTGCGCGCGTCACCAACATCTCGATCAGTTGGCGGTCCAGCTTATCGATCTGAACCCGCAATTCCTGCATAGAATGACAGTCTTGCGGAGGTGTCAGAGTGGGCATAGCGATCTCCTCATGGACCGGGGATATCCCCGGACCATGAGATGGTTCAAAAACCGGCTTAGAACAAGCCTTCGATCTCACCTGCGTCGTTAAGGCAGATGGTTTCCGCAGCAGGTTTACGCGGCAGGCCAGGCATCGTCATGATCTCACCACAGACAACCACGATGAAGCCGGCACCAGCGGACAGGCGGACTTCACGCACCGGAACCGAGTGGCCGGTGGGTGCACCGCGCAGGGTCGGATCCGTTGAGAACGAGTACTGGGTTTTCGCCATGCATACCGGCAGGTTGCCGTAGCCAGCTTCTTCCCACTCGCGCAGCTGGTTTCGGATTTTGTTGTCGGCCAGAACTTCATCAGCGCGGTAGATGCGCTTGGCGATGGTTTCGACCTTCTCAAACAGCGGCATGTCGTCGGGGTAGATCGGCGCGAAGTTTGCGGAACCGCCTTCGACGATTTCGACGACTTTCTCGGCCAGCGGCGCCGAGCCTTCCGAGCCCAGTTCCCAGTGACGCGACAGGACAGCTTCAACGCCGTGCTCACCGCAATAGTCTTTCACGGCCTGCACTTCGGCGTCGGTGTCGGTGACGAAGTGGTTGATGGCGACGACGACCGGAACACCGAAGGATTTCACGTTCTCGATGTGACGGCCCAGGTTGGCGCAGCCGGACTGAACCGCGTCGACGTTTTCGGCACCCAGATCGGCCTTGGCAACGCCGCCGTTCATCTTCATAGCGCGCACGGTGGCAACCAGCACCACTGCCGACGGAGCAATGCCCGCCTTGCGGCACTTGATGTTCATGAACTTCTCGGCACCCAGGTCGGCCCCGAAGCCTGCTTCGGTCACGACATAGTCAGCAACTTTCAGCGCGGTCTTGGTCGCAATGACCGAGTTACAGCCGTGTGCGATGTTTGCGAACGGACCACCATGGACGAAGGCCGGGTTGTTTTCCAGCGTCTGCACCAGGTTCGGCTGCATTGCGTCTTTCAGCAGAACGGTCATTGCGCCTTCGGCTTTGATGTCGCGGCAATAGACCGGGGTCTTGTCGCGGCGGTAAGCAACGATGATGTCGCCCAGGCGCTTTTCCAGGTCTTTCAGGTCGTTGGCCAGGCACAGGATCGCCATAACTTCCGACGCCACGGTGATGTCAAAGCCAGCTTCACGCGGGAAACCGTTCGACACGCCGCCCAGCGAGGCGGTGATCTGACGCAGAGCGCGGTCGTTCATGTCGACCACACGACGCCATGCAACGCGACGGATGTCGATGTCACACTCGTTGCCCCAATAGATGTGGTTGTCGATCATCGCCGACAGCAGCGAGTGGGCCGAGGTGATGGCGTGGAAGTCACCGGTGAAGTGCAGGTTCATTTCCTCCATCGGAACAACCTGCGCGTAACCGCCACCTGCAGCGCCGCCCTTCATGCCGAAGTTCGGGCCAAGCGAGGCTTCGCGGATACAGATCATCGCGTTTTTGCCGATGCGGTTCAGGCCGTCGCCCAGACCCACGGTGGTGGTGGTCTTGCCTTCACCCGCAGGGGTCGGGTTGATCGCGGTGACAAGGATCAGCTTGCCGTCTTCACGGTCCTGAACCGAGTTGATGAAGTCCTGGCTGACCTTTGCCTTGTCGTGGCCATAAGGCAGCAGATCGGCGGATTCGATGCCGATCTTGGCACCGATTTCCTGAATCGGTTTCTTATTCGCTTCGCGGGCGATTTCGATGTCGGATTTGTAGCTCATTGGGCAAGATCCCTGATTGAATGCCTTGCAAACCGGCGCAAATAGCCCGGTGCTGATCAATCCATACAATTGTGTACCAAAGCGATGGATATGGATTCCGACATAATCACGCCGTGAAACGGCGTAGCGTCACTTAGGGGGTCGCGTAACGTAAGCTTGATCGTTTCCCATCGGAAATCCTGTGTCTTAAGGTGCCCAAGCGCGCTGATCGGGGACGAACAGCTTTAGCTGGTCACCCAGATGTAGCGCTCCGGGCCTTTCAACCCATGCAGTCACCCCACGCCGCCCCTTGGCTGCGGGCTTGAACGCGGCACCATGGCCGGGCAAATCGGCCTCGACCTCGCGGCCGGGAATCACGCAAGGGCGGTTTTCCATATCCACCGTGATCGTTACTCCATCCGGCCCCTGCAGACGCGACGAAGGCGGGATATGGGTAAAGTCAGGAATACCGCGCAACAGGATGCTGACCCCCAGGTAGGACGCGTCCAGCGTTTCAAGCCCCATCTCGGTAGCGGTTGCCTGCATCTCCTCTTCAGACAGCACCGAGAGTTGCCGCACATTTCGGATTTCTGTGCCTTTAGGGTAGAGGTTCGTCATCCGCACACATGAAGCGCGGTTTTCGCCCTCATGCCGCTCTCCGGCGACACCTGCAAAACCCAGCGACAAAGCGGGTACGGAGTCGGCACGGATGGACTGACCAGCCGATACATGGCCCAACCAGACCACTTCGCCCATGAATTCCGTTTCGCGCATGACAGGCATAATCATCCCCTTTACAGCGTTTCACTGGCACTAGACGGCAGGCACGTCGGAAAGAAAAGAAAAACCCGAGCCTTAGCTCGGGTTTTTGCCGTCACGCGGTCGGTTCTGGCTCCATCCCGCCATCGGGCGGAGTTTTCTTAACCTTGGTCTTCGGAATGGCCGTAACGCTGGGCGCGTTGCCCTCGTCAGGGCTATCGCCTTCGTCGTCACCTTCGGTCGGAGAGTCGCCGTTCATCACGCGCTTGATCTCGTCACCGGTCAGGGTCTCGTATTCCAGCAGGCCTTGCGCCAAGCGTTCCCATTCTTCGTTTTTGTCGGTCAGAATCTTGTGGGCACGCTCATAGCCTTGCTGGATCAGGCGCTTCACCTCTTCCTCGATCAGCTCTTTGGTATGGGCAGAAACCGAGAAACCAGCAGTGTTGCCCTGATAGCCTTCATGCGCCTCGGCATAGTCGATATTGCCGACTTTGTCCGACATGCCCCAGCGCATCACCATCGCACGCGCCAATTGGCTGGCCTGCATGATATCGCCAGCGGGACCGTTCGACACATGATCCTCACCGTATTTGATGACTTCGGCGGCCTTACCGGCCATGGTCATGGCCAGCTTTTGTTCGCACTCATCTCGGTGATAGTTCAAGCGGTCCATTTCGGGCAGTGAGACCACCATACCCAATGCACCACCGCGCGGGATGATCGTGGCCTTGTAAACCGGATCGCACAGCGGCAATTCCAGACCGACCACAGCGTGACCAGCCTCGTGATACGCTGTCTTTTCCTTCTGGTCTTGCGTCAGCACCATACTGCGGCGCTCAGCCCCCATCATCACCTTGTCTTTGGCGTTCTCGAAATCTTCCATGGTGACAAAGCGGCGACCAACACGCGCGGCCATCAACGCGGCCTCATTCACAAGGTTCGCCAGATCAGCACCCGAAAAACCGGGCGTACCGCGTGCGATGATGCGCAGATCGACATCAGGGCCCAGAGGTGTCTTGCGTGCGTGAACGCCCAAGATTTTCTCGCGGCCTTTGATGTCCGGGTTGCCGACGGTCACGTTGCGGTCAAACCGGCCCGGACGCAGCAGCGCGGGGTCCAAAACGTCCTTGCGGTTGGTGGCCGCCAGAATGATCACGCCTTCATTGGCCTCGAACCCGTCCATCTCGACCAGCAACTGGTTGAGCGTTTGTTCCCGTTCATCGTTGCCACCGCCATAACCGGCACCACGGTGGCGGCCTACGGCATCAATCTCGTCGATGAACACGATACAGGGCGCGTTTTTCTTGGCCTGTTCGAACATGTCGCGCACACGCGATGCACCGACACCCACGAACATCTCGACAAAGTCCGATCCTGAGATTGTGAAGAAGGGCACGCCTGCCTCACCTGCAATCGCACGGGCCAGAAGTGTCTTACCAGTACCCGGAGGGCCGACCAGCAAAGCGCCTTTCGGAATCTTGCCGCCCAGACGGCTGAATTTCTGCGGGTTGCGCAGGAATTCGACGATCTCCTCCAGCTCTTCCTTGGCCTCGTCGATACCGGCGACGTCGTCAAAGGTCACTCGGCCATGCTTTTCGGTCAGCATCTTGGCCTTGGACTTGCCAAAACCCATCGCGCCACCTTTACCGCCGCCTTGCATCCGGTTCATGAAATAGACCCAGACACCGATCAGCAGCAGGAAGGGCAGCAATGTGATCAGGAACGACTGAAAGCCCGACTGCTGCTGTTTTTCCGCCCGCACCGGGATGTTCTCGTCGATCAACAGCTTGGTGACTTCGGCATCGGCGGGTTTGATGGTGACATAGCTGGCACCACTTTGCGTGGTGTAGCGAATCTGTTCGCCATCCAGCGTAACATTCTTGACCTCGCCGCTTTCAACGGCTGTGACGAAATCGGAATAAGTTCTTTCATTGCTCTGAAGCGTTCCACCCGGTCCGCTGAACAGATTGAACAGTGCTAGGATCAGTAAAAACAGAACGACCCAGAAGGCGATGTTACGAGCGTTGCCCAAGGAAAATCTCCCAAAAGATTTCGGCAGATGGGGGTCTGCCGGGTTGCCCTATAAAATAGAGATGATTCAAGCAGGTTCAATGCGATAAAAAAGAAGAGTGCAACTCGGGCACTTCTGACGCCAATTCCGCCCGCCATCCATTGGAAAAACCCGCCAAAGGCGCCGACAGCAGCGTGTCTTCTGCCCAAATCGCGGGCGATGCCACAAGCGCCGCGCGCGGTTTTCCCAAAGCACGCCAGTCGGGCAACTGCCGCAGCCCAGCCTCTGCCAATGGGCGGACTTGCGCGTCTGATCTTTGCGGACCGGTCAAGATCCAGCGGCTATCCCACAAATCGCCCGGCTTGGAAAGTTGTACGGAAATCGCCCCTAGTTCCCTGCAAATCCACGTGTTCTCGTCCTTGGCAACCACCATACATCCCCCGATTGTGGTTGTTTCTGCTTGGCGCAAAGCCGACAGAGCCTGTTCGACCGCCATCTGCCGCGGCGGATAGCCTGCACCCGCGATCCATTGGATACTGCCCACCAACAGACGCCGTTGGATTTCGCTGGGCAGCGCGACAAAGCCCGCGCGATCAACGCAGATGTCGCCCGTCTCAGCCCGCAGAACCCGACGCGCGGTTTCCTGCGTAAACACGTCCAAAGCCTCGCGCGCTTGTGCAAGGTTGTCAGCCACCCGGCTGAGGGATCGGGCGGTTATGCCGATATCATCCAACCCTGCCAGAGCCTCGCGCGCCTTGATCCGATCAAAGCGCAGGTCGTGATTCGAAGGGTCTTCTATCCAGTCCAACCCGTGTGCATTCAGGTAGTCGCGCAACTCCTGTCGGGTGACATCCAAAAGCGGTCTGAGCAGTTGAACCCCGTTCAGCTCGCGCGCAGCAGGCATCCCAGACAGGCCTGTGACGCCGGACGCGCGACCAAGCCGCAGCAGGACGGTTTCGGCCTGATCGTCGGCAGTGTGACCAAGTGCGATAGCGGGTACATCATTGCGCCGGGCCCAGTCGGTCAGCAACCTGTACCGGGCCTGCCGCGCTTGATCCTGCAAGTTGCCGCTGCCATCCCATCCGGTCCACCGCAACACTTCATGAGCCAATCCCATGTCTCGGGCCATTTCGGCAACCCGATCGGCTTCAGTGCGAGATTCAGGGCGCAATCCATGATCCACCGTTGCAACGTACAGCGAAACGCCCTGCGCGTTCTCCGCAAGAAGGTGCAGCAAAGCGACCGAGTCGCCGCCGCCTGAAACTGCAACCCCCAAGCGGGCAGGAAGTTGCGCGGGCAGTCGCCTGCGCAACGCATCCTTCAACTTGTCGGGGAATGTGGTCAAGAACAGCCCAGCGACGCCATTTCCTGTGTCGCGCTAGAGGCCGCTGGGGATGCCGGGAACCGCACCCCAACCTCGCTGAGTGTGATACAGGCCTGATCGGTTTGTCCCAGTCGACCCAAGGCCGAGCCGAGCTCAAACAAAGCCTCGGGCGCAAAAGTCCCCTCGGAATCACCGGTGAAACTGGCCAGAAAGGCACGCGCCGCTTCGCGTGTGTCGCCCAACCCTTCCAGCGCTTGCCCGCGCTTCAGGTTGGCTTCGGGCGCAAGAGGGCTGCCGGGATATGAGGTATCAAAGCTTGCAAACTGGTCGGCTGCGGCCTGAAAATTGCCCTCGGCCAGCGCTTGCGCGGCAGCGTCGAAATCCGCGCGTTCACCTATCGCCAATTCACCCTGATCAATCGCCGTGGGCGCAGCGGGTGTTGTCGGAGCAGCCGCCGTAATCTGCGTCTCCCCCCCAAGGGTTGAGGTTTCGCCCAGCGTGCTCAGATCGCCGCCTTCCAACTCAACCAAACGGAACTCCAGATCGCCGATGCGGTTGGTGCCGTCGGTGACGATATTCTGCACCCGCTGGTTCAACTGCTCGGTCTGACGGGTCAGGCGCTGCAACTCGGCCTCAATCGCACCGACACGTTCAAGAATCGAACTGCCCGATAGGTTGGGTGACGGAGATCCCGTCGTCGAAAACTCACGTTTCAAACGCTGGATCTCCACATGCAGCACGGTCAGTTCCTGCCGAATATCGGCCAGGGTCTGCTGATCCTGTGCTTGTGCCACCCCGGCGGTCGCCAGAACCGCGGCCAGAACCCATCCTGCAACTTTCATCATCTTACCCCAGTGTTGAGCCGGTCAGCACCGTTACCGCACGGCGGTTCTTGGAATAACAATCCTCGGTACTGCAAATCTCGATCGGGCGTTCTTTGCCATAGCTGACCGTGGTCAGTCGGTTGCCCGCCACCCCGCGCGAGATCAGGTATTCGCGAGCTTCATTGGCCCGACGTGCGCCCAGTGCAAGGTTGTATTCGCGGGTTCCCTGTTCGTCTGCGTGGCCCTCGATGGTTGCCACGAAATCCGGGTTCGCCAGCAGCCAGTCCGCCTGACCTTGCAGAACGGTCTGAGCCTGCGGCGACAGATTCGAATCGTTGACCGCAAACAGAACCCGGTCGCCGACGGTCTGCTGGAAATAAGCAGGTGAGCGCGGATCGCTGGGCGATCCTGCGGCCAGACCACCACCATTTGCGCCGCCGCCAAGGCCGCCTCCCAATGTCGAGGGATCGTTGCTGGTACAGGCGGCCAGAATGCCAAGCACGCCCAAAGCTACCACTTTGCCCAATACGTTCATTTCAAGTGCCTCGTTGTGTTCTCTGTTTATTGCCGCCTGTGTATCACAGCGCGGGTTTCTTGTGAACTTTTCCGACCGCCCCCGCGATCAATTCTGCAAAGGCCCCCAGGACGGATCGCTGCCGCCATCCGGCGTGCGCACCGGGCGCAGGTTGCGCCCCGAGATATCCACCGAATAAAGCGTCGCCCGACCGCTTGCGCCTTGGGTTTCACGGGTGAACATGATCACACGACCATTGGGCGACCATGTCGGCCCTTCGTCCAGAAAGGACGAAGTCAGTAACCGTTCCTCGCTGCCATCGGTGCGCATCACGCCGATATGGAACCGACCTTTGTTTTGCTTGGTGAAGGCGACCAGATCGCCCCGCGGGGACCAGACCGGTGTACCATAACGCCCCTGACCGAAACTGATCCGCGTCGCCTCACCCCCATTCGCGGGCATGATATACAGTTGCGGCGTGCCCGAGCGGTCGCTTTCGAACACGATTTGCGACCCATCTGGCGAATAGCTGGGCGCGGTCTCAATCGCCGGCGTGTTAGTCAAACGTACGCTCTGCCCCGAGGCCAGATCCATCTTCCAAAGATCCGTATTCCCCCCTTGAATCAGCGAATAGACAATCGAGCGTCCATCAGGCGAGAAACGAGGTGAAAAGCTCATCGTGCCGCCGGGCGTGTTCAGCTCGGTGCGGCGGACGCGATCCACATCCAGCACATAGATGCGTGGCTGGCCGGTTTCATAGCTGGTATAGAGCAACCGGTCACCCGTCGGCGAAAAGCGCGGAGCCAGCACGATGGCGGCGCTGTCGGTCAGGTACTGCACATTAGCGCCGTCGTAATCCATGATCGCCAGACGTTTCAGGCGCTGATCCTTGGGGCCACTTTCCGACACGAAGGCCACGCGACTATCGAAATAACCGCCCTCACCCGTTACGCGGCTATAGACCTGATCGGCCACCTTATGCGCCATGCGCCGCCAGCCATCCGTAGTGCCTGCGAACTGCAAACCGTTACCAAGCTCTTGCCCGGAGAATACATCCCATACCCGGAAGCGGACCGTTAGCCGGTTGCCCGAGACATTTACCGCCCCAGTAACAAGCGCCTCGGCATTGATCGCCTTCCAGTCGGCAAATTGCAGTGGCGCCTCAAAGCTGCTGACCCGGCTGATAAATGCATCAGACGAGATTTCGCGGAACAGCCCGGTGCCGGTGAGGTCCGCTGCGACAACCCGTGTGATATCTTGCGCGTACTGAGCCGCAGCGGGACCGTCGGGCACGAAACTGGGCACCGCGAAGGGCAAGGGTTCGATGATCCCCTGATCCAGTTCCAAGCGCAGCGGTCCGTTCTGGGCATGAACCGGCGCTGTCAGAAGCGTCAGGCCGAGCAACAGGCTGGTCAGAAATCTCATCATTTGATCCGCATCCTCTCGGGATTGAATGTAATCTCAATATCCTGCCATTGCGCGTATTTGTCAGCAGGCAGGTTGTATCCTTTTGCCCCGCAGCGCAGGATCGCACGTCGGGCGGCCTCATAGGCTTGTCTTGCTGCGCCGTCGGAACCGCCTGAACTGTCGATCAAACGCAAACTGCCACCCACCACCTTGCCATCGGGGGTCAGCGAAAATCCAACGACTACCACCGTTTGCAGCGCATCCGTTGACAAGGACCCAACGTTCCAACACCGCGACACCGCCAAACGCATCGCGTCTTTCTCACCACTGGTCAGCGGCGGGCCAGAGGGCTCTGTGCCCTGCCCCAGCGCCTCGGCCAACGCATCTTCGATGGCGCTTTCATCCGCAGGCTGCGGCGCAGGTGTCTCGGGCTCGGCTTCGGGTGTTTCCGCCACTTCGGGCTGCGCAGGAGGGGTCGGACGGTTTGACCGTACCTGCGGACGCGGAGAGCTGCGCGGCGCGTATTCCTTGGCTTCCTCGGCCTCGGTCACGATCTCATCCGTAGCTTCTTCGGGGGCGGTCTGATCCTGTTGCTCTTGCTGGATCTCGGCACCTTCGTCTAAAGACACAGCGGGCGTTTCAATGTCATCGGGTGCAGCCTCGGGCGGAGGCGGCGCGACGGGTTCAGGCGCAACCTTGTCTGCCGGGCGCGGCTGCGCCTCGGGGCCGGGGGGCACGGGCAAGGCGGCCACCTCTGGCGCGGGCGGCTCAAGCGCTGGGGGTTGTTCGATTACCACCGGCTCGGGCGGCGGTTCCACCGCCTCGGGCACCGGGTCAGGCTCGGGCTCGGATGGCTCCGACACCTCGGGCACCGTCTGATCTTCTTCGACCGGCTCGGGCGGCGTCACCTCTTCAACCGGCGTGTCAGGCTGCTGCAAGGCCGCAGGCGTTGTCACCTCTGGCGCATCCCGCTGAGCGGTCATTGCCGCAAATTGCTCAGCCGAGATCACCGAGACATCCTGCACGGCCATCGGCAAGGGTTCGGACCGGAACGTGCCGCCGAACAAGGCCCATCCGATCAAACTGACATGGGCAATCGCCGAGATCTTGGTGCCGGTATCCACCGTGCCGCCTCACTCTCCACCTTCGTCAAGCGTCGGACCGCCCGTGTCGGTGACGAGACCGACATTGGAAAACCCACCCGCATTCAACGCACCCATTACCTGCATTACCTGCGCATAAGGGATCGAGCCATCCGCCCGCAGGAACACACGGTCACTGCTGCGCTCGGACGCGATGGCGCGCAATCTGCCAATCAATTCATCATGCTGAACATCTGTCGTCTGAATCTGAACCTGACCATCAGCGGTCAGCGTCACGGTCAAAGGTTCCTCATTATCACCGGGCAATGCACTGGCCGCCGTCTTGGGCAGGTCCACCGGCACCCCGACAGTCAACAATGGTGCGGCGACCATGAAGATGATCAGCAACACCAACATAACATCCACAAAGGGCGTGACGTTGATCTCAGCCATTGGCTGGGCACGACCGCGACGCCGTCCGCGTCTGCGTCCATTGCTGCCCGAGCTTTGCTGAACCGCAGCGCCCATCCTAGCTGTCCAACTGACGCGACAGGATGGTGGCGAATTCGTCTGCAAAGGCCTCATAGCCGCCCACGATCCGGTCACTATCCGCGCTGAGTTTATTGTAGAAAATCACCGCCGGGATCGCGGCCAACAGGCCCAGACCGGTCGCCAGCAAAGCCTCGGCAATACCTGGGGCTACAACCGCCAGGTTGGTGTTTTGCTGCTCAGCGATCTCGATAAAGGCGTTCATGATGCCCCAAACCGTGCCGAACAGCCCGATAAAGGGCGCGGTCGAGCCAACCGTCGCCAAGACCGGCAGACCCTTTTGCAGCGTCTCAGACTCTTTGGCGATGGCCACATCCATTGACCGATCAATCCTCGCTGTGGCCCCCGCGATCAGCCCGCCATCGGTGCGATGTGAACGACGCCATTCGATCATGCCTGCGGCGAAGATCTTTTCGGAACTGCCATCGGGCTGCGTGCCGATCTGTTCAAACAATTCATCCAAGGGGTTGCCGGACCAGAACGCCTCATCAAACACCTGCGCCTCGCGCCGGGCGGCTCGGTAGTTGATGATTTTCTGGATGATAATCCCCCAAGACCAAATCGACGCACCGATCAGCATCAACATCACCAGTTTGACGATAAAGGTCGCGCGGGCATAAAGCCCCCACATGGAGAAGTCGATCTCCTGCGCCAGCGCCAGCGTTTCAGCTTCCATGAACCTGCTCTTTAGTTTTTGCCTGATGGCCGTTCGTTTGGCCTTGTTTTGCTAAACGCTAACGCAGTTGGATATGAAAAGCCAACAGAACCACCCCGGCCCCGCGAAATGTTACATCAATGCGCGAATCTCTGCCGGAAGACGCACCGGTTTGCCCTGCTCATTCATGCAGACCGCTGTGACCGAGGCGGTGAAAACTTCGGTCTCGCCCCGTGTCACCCGCTGCGCCATCGTCAGCCGCGCGCCAGACAGCGACGTGATCCAGGTTTCAATCGTCAACTCATCATCGAATTTCGCAGGGGCCAGATATTCGGCCTCGATCTTACGCACGACCCAGACAATACCCGCATCGCGCATCGCATTCTGGTCGTTACCGATATTGCGCACATAGTCCGAGCGCGCCCTCTCGATGAATTTCAGATAGTTCGCGTGATAGACGACACCCCCCATATCGGTGTCTTCATAGAAAACCCGGACGGTATAGGTATGGGTCATTGCGGTTGCTCCAATCTGGCAAACAGGCGCAACGCATGAGAGGCATCCTGCGCCGCACCCGGCAATACCGGATCGTAGGCCGCGCGGATCAGCCCTGCAATATCAGGTCTCAAAATCGTAGCCTCACCCGCCACCGCCAAAGGTGATTGCGTGCGAAATGCCGTGTCGGACCATAGCAAAACGGTCTGCACCACCTGGCTGAGCGCCAGGGTTTCGGCAGGCACCTTCGACAGCTCTTTGTCCATTCGCAAAAACACGAACGCGGCACGGATTGCGCCGTCTTCCTCGAACCGGAAGATACGATATTGGTTGGCATCTACCGCAACCAGCCGTTCGACCAAAGGTGCTAGGTCCGGGACAAGACGATCGAGGTCCGGCACTTCCAACAGCTCATTCCAGTCCCGGAAGAAGAACACCATGCAGTTGGCCCCTAGTTCAGGGTCCGTTTCCGCCATTTTGTGACCGGCCAGCGTGACGACCGCTTCGAACGCCCCTTTGACCGTGGCCAAGGTGTCATCTTCCACCCCGAAAACGATGGGCACAATCGGACGCCCCCAACGTGCGAACAAAAACTCGCCGCTTTCGCGGGTGAACAGCGCTTCGATTTGATCAGGTGTCACGCGCAGACCCTTCTTCTCGTTTCAAATATGGCCGCCGGAGGCATAAAATCCTAAGCACTACAATTCAACCAAACAGATCGCTTTGCCCCCGAGGCGCCGCCAGACCCAAATGCGTCCACGCCTTTTGTGCCAGCATCCGCCCGCGCGGTGTGCGCTGGATCAAACCCTGCTGCAACAAATAGGGCTCAATCACTTCCTCAAGCGAATCCCGGCTTTCCGACAACGCTGCTGAAAGGGTTTCGATCCCAACTGGTCCACCGGCGTAGTTCTCGGCGATCAGCTTAAGATACCGCCGGTCGGCCCCGTCCAGCCCCAGATTGTCCACGCCCAAACGGGTCAAAGCACCATCGGCCAGATCCCGTGTGATCCGCCCGTCGCCTTCGACGATAGCGAAATCCACCACCCGACGCAGCAGCCGCCCCGCGATCCGAGGGGTCCCGCGCGACCTCCGTGCGATCTCGCGCGCGCCTGCGTCATCTGCTGGTGCCCCAAGTTTCCGGGCGTTGCGGGTGACGATCTCGTGCAGCTCATCGACCGTGTAGAATTGCAGCCTAGTCGGAATGCCGAAACGGTCGCGCAAGGGCGTGGTCAGCAGACCCATTCGCGTGGTGGCACCGACGAGCGTAAAGGGCTGAAGTTCGATCCGGACGGTGCGCGCTGCGGGGCCTTCGCCGATCACCAGATCCAGCTCAAAATCTTCCATCGCCGGGTACAGAACCTCTTCGACGGCGGGGTTCAGGCGGTGAATCTCGTCGATGAACAGCACGTCGCGCGATTCCAGATTGGTCAGGATTGCGGCCAAATCCCCGGCCTTGGCCAGAACCGGGCCAGAGGTCATGCGGAAATTCACCCCCAGCTCGCGCGCCATGATCTGCGCCAGCGTCGTCTTCCCAAGGCCCGGAGGACCATGGAACAGTGTATGATCCATTGCTTCGCCCCGCTGACGAGCCGACTGGATGAAAATGCGCAGGTTCGCGCGCGCCTCGGCCTGACCGATGAACTCGTCCAACCCCTGAGGGCGTAGGGCGCGGTCATTATCCTCGGGCAAAGGGTCCGGGCGCAGAGTGGGATCGGCGTCAGTCATCCATTCAGCCTTTCGGAGCCAGCAGTTTCAACGCCGCCCGGATCAGATCAGCCTCACCGGCGTCCGGCAGGCTGGCGGCCGCTTCGGCCACGGCCGAGGCCGCCTCGGACGGGCCATAGCCAAGGTTCGACAGGGCCGACAATGCCCCAGCCGAAGCCGCCGCATTGCCCGAGGCCGGTTTCGCCGCGCGTTTGGGCGCAGGCGCTGGCTCAATCAGTTCGACCGGCTCAGGCACAGGGCCGTCCATCGCCTCGGTCACGGTGCCGCCCATGGCCATCACGCCCGGCGCTTTGTCCTTCAGGTCCAATACGATGCGCTGCGCAGTTTTCGGCCCCACGCCTTTGGCCGCCTTGACCGCACCCCAATCGCCCAAGGCAATCGCGCGGCTGACCCCATCCGGGCCCAGCGCAGACAGGATCGCCAAAGACACTTTGGCCCCCACCCCCTGCACCGAACACAGCAGGCGGTGCCATTCCTTCTCGACCAAAGACAGAAACCCATAAAGCTGCATCAGGTCTTCGCGCACCACCATGTCCGTGTAGATCGAGACCGCCTCCCCCACGCCCGGCAGAGCCGCCATGGTCCGGTCCGAGCAATAGACGATATAACCAACCCCGCGCACGTCGATCAGCACGTGGTCTGCTGCGCGGTAATCCAGGCGTCCAGTGAGTTTTCCGATCATGCCCGCACCTCTTTCATCCGCGCCTGCGGCGCTGCGCCATAGTAGGAATGGCAGATCGCAATCGCCAGCGCATCTGCCGCATCTGCGCCCTTGGGCTGACACCCCGGCAGTTGCAGCTTGACCATGTGCAAGACTTGCTCTTTCTCGGCATGCCCCACTCCCACAACTGTTTTCTTGACCCGGTTGGGCGCATATTCCCCTACCGGCAACCCGGCTTGCGCGAGCGTCAGAAGCGCAACCCCGCGCGCCTGGCCCAGTTTCAACGTGCCCGCACCGTCCTTGTTCACGAAAGTCTGTTCGATCGCGGCCTGATCGGGCGTGTGTTCGGCGATCACCTCGACAATCTGGTTGTGCAGAGACAACAACCGCTCGCCCAAATCATCACCGTCGGATTTGCATAGCCCGTTGGCCACGTGGCTCAGGCGGCTGCCATGCGATTCGATGACGCCCCATCCCAGGGTTCTCAGCCCCGGATCAATGCCCAAAATCCGCATGTTGTGCCCCAGCCTGCTCGGGTTTTTGTGATCTTTCTTACGGGTTAGCACGAAGCGTGAACATTTTCCAAGCGAATTGACGGAAAGTCCAAAAACGACAGACCTGCTCGAGGGGCGACACAATGGCCTGTTTGCGACCGCGAAATGCCTGAATTCGACGTGTTTGATTAAGCAAAAATGACCAATGAATTAAGGGGCTTTCACGTTTTCAGAGCCTTGCAAAAAACGCATAGGACACATGCAATTTCGTCGCTTGTGGTGTCAGATCGACATCCCTAAATGCCGCTCAAACGAAGGATTGAAACTGAACTCTAACCAGAAGGAAACAGGATATGGCCGTACTGGATACCACCCGCGCCACCACTGGCTCGTTCGGCCTTGCTGGCCGTATCGGCGGATTTTTTGCAGCGGTTGTGAACGCCGTTGTGGAATGGAACGACGCCCGCGTGACCCGCAACGCGCTGAGCGGTCTGAGTGACCGTGAACTGGACGATATTGGCATGTGCCGCGGCGATATTGACGTCGTAGCGGATAGCCGCCGGTAAGATTTAGACCACCACTCACACGCCCCTATCTCCTCCCTCGGGGGCAAAGCAGAACGCCGCGCATTGATTTATGCGCGGCGTTTCTGATTCAGATTTGCAAAAAATCAGGGCAGATAGCTTGAGACCTGCGCGGCCAGAAAGGCAGAAATCGGGTCAATCTGCATGATCCAGGCCCCAGCCTGTTCGACCGACGTCCCTTGGCTCAGACTGTCAACGCGGTATTCATAGGCGGACGGCCCAAGGCTCGCTAAAAGAAAGGTCTTGAATGCAAAAAAGCCCACAAGGCACATCAGCAGCACTTTGGCAGGCACCGCAGACTGAACGCGCTGCGGCCTCATCACCACCAGGCCATCTTTGCGCATCGTCGCACGATAACCACGGCTGAGTTTCGCGTGTTTTTTGTTCAGACGATGAACGCGCTGATCAAATTCCAGTTGTTTTCCAGTCATGGCAGCCTCCAATAACCGCCCCCGATATGCATCTTTGAACGGTAGACAGAGATTGCGCCAAAAAAGTGGCAGGAATCCATAAAACTCCTGTAAATGGCCCGATTTTAGCCCTGTTTGCTTAAGATTAGCGTCGTCCATTCGCCAATCTCGTCCCGACGGGCCAGATTGAACCCGTTTTGTGAATAAACGGAAACCACATCATCGGCCTGTTCATTGAGGATTCCCGACAGGATCGCGTAACCCCCTGCCCGCAGATTCGCCCCAATTTCCGGCGACAACGCGACCAGCGGCCCCTTGAGGATATTGGCAAAGATCAAGTCATAGGGCGCGTGGGCCCTCAGGTCGGTGTGATCGAACCCGGCAGCCTCGACGCACTGCACCTGACCGGCCATGCCATTGGCTTTCAGGTTCGCCTCGGCCACATCGACGGCCACCTGATCAATATCACTGGCAATGATATCACCCTGCCAGACCCGCGCGGCGGCCATGGCCAGAACGGCAGTGCCACAGCCGATATCGGCCACTTTTGTGGCCTCGAACCCCTCATTCAGTAGATAATCCAGCGCCTTGAGGCAGCCCAGAGTGGTACCGTGATGCCCAGTGCCAAAGGCCATCGCGGCCTCGATCAGCAGAGGGATGCGATCTTCAGGCAATTTGTCGGCGTCGTGACTGCCGTAAACAAAGAAGCGCCCGGCCTCGACCGGAGCCAGTTCGCGACGCACATGGGCGACCCAATCGGTTTCGGGCAGTTCCGAGACGACAAAGGGCTTGGCTTCGAACGCGGCGGCCAGAACGGCCAGCGCGGTTTCATCTGGGGTTTCGGTGAAATAGCCGCCAACCTCCCATAGGCCCGAGCCGTCCTCGACCTCGAACACACCAACGCCGGTAGGTTCCGGCTCCAGACGCTCCATTGCTTCGCCCAAGCCTTCGGCGGCTTTCTTGCCCATCAGAGTGGTCAGGGCAGTGAATGTGGGCATGGGGGCCTCCTGTTTGGGTTTCCCCTGCGCCTAGGCCGCCGGGCAGGCAAGGTCAAGCGCTGGCTTATTCCGCAGGGGCCGGGGCGTATTTTGACAGGATGGTTTCATTGCCCGGCTCGGGGTGGCGCGGGATCAGCAACGACAAGGCCAGCGAGATCATCGCCATCGCTGCCGCCAGCGTAAACACCGCGCCAGGCGAGACCACCCACAGCAAACCCAGCAACGCCGGCAGGAACACGGCGGCGATGTGGTTGATCGTGAACGCCACGGCTGCGGTTGGTGCGATATCGGCAGGGTCGGCGATTTTCTGGAAATATGTTTTCAGCGCCAGCGCCAGCGCGAACAGCACATGGTCGATCACGTAAAGGATCGCGGCCAGCACCACGCCCCAACCGAACCAGTAGATACCGCCATAGGCCGCGAACACGATGGCCAGACCGGCATATTCAAAGATCAGCGTGCGGCGCTCGCCGAACACGGACACGGCTTTGCCCAGCATCGGAGCGGCGGCCATGTTGATCACCAGATTGATCAGATACAGGCTGGTCAGCTCATGCACCTCGAACCCAAATTTCTCGACCATCATGAAGCCTGCGAAGACGACAAAGATCTGCCGCCGGGCACCGGCCATGAATTGCAGGGCGTAATACAGCCAATAGCGTTTGCGCAGGATCAGTTTCTTGGTCTGCGGCGTCGGCGCATCGAATTGCGGGTAAGCCAGCAGGCAGAACAGCGCCAACAGGGCCGTCACGCCGCCCGCCGCCATGAAGACGAAGTTATAGGACAGATCGAACCGGTCCCATGTCAGTACGATCAAACCGTACACCACTGCTGTCGCCGCTGAGCCCATCGCGACCAGCCAGCCCAACACCTGCGGCGCACGATCCTTGGGCAACCATTGCAGTTGCAGCGACTGGTTTACCGTCTCGTAATAGTGAAACCCGATCGAGCTGAACAGCGTCACGAACAGCAGCCCGCCAAGGCTGGGGAACCACGCAGTGATTGCCGTCGCAACGCCCAGCATCATCAGCGAGATCATCGCCAGCACTTGCTCGCGGATAAAGATGATCACCGCGATCACGCCTACGGCCAGAAATCCGGGAATTTCACGCACCGTATGCAGCAGGCCTATGTCTGCGCCGTCGAAATTCGCGACCTCGATGACAAAATTGTTCAGCAGCGCGCTCCATGCGTTAAACGCAATGGGCATCATCAACGCCATCATGAACAAGAGCGTTATGGGACGGCGCCAGAACGGAAGGCTCTGCGCATCAGAGAGCGGCATGGGTTTCAGCATGACACCGCTCTACGCTCATTTTTTCGGTTTGGCGAGGGGGCAGACGCACAGGCGGTCTGCACCGGTGCAGAGGTCAGTAAAAACTCTGCGGGTCGATATCGACGGTCAGGCGGATATCGCCCTTCAGACGCAGGGGCGCAATCCAGCGGGCGATAGCATCCTGAATCGGCGCGCCTTTGGGGGCTTTGACCAGCAGGCGTACACGGTGCCGCCCGCGTATTCGTGCTATTGGCGCGGGCGCAGGTCCGAAGACTTGGGCATCTATAGCACGTAGCGGCGCATCGTTGCGTGCCATCGCGTTGCCGATGTCGAAAACCGGACCGACCTCGGGCCCGGACAGCACGATCCCGGCCATGCGCCCATAGGGCGGGACGCCTGCGGCCTGACGCCCGGCGGCCTCGGCCTTCCAGAACCCTTCTTCATCGCCTGACAGAATGGCGCGGATCACCGGGTGTTCAGGCTGAAACGTCTGCAACAGTGCCTGCCCCGGCTTATCCGCCCGCCCGGCCCGGCCCGCAACTTGCCGCATAAGCTGGAACGTGCGTTCCGCCGCTCGCAGGTCCGCCCCGTGCAGAGAAAGGTCGGCATCAATCACCCCCACCAGCGTCAGTTTGGGAAAGTTGTGCCCCTTAGCCACCAGTTGCGTGCCGATGACGATATCCGCGTCGCCCTCGGCGATCTCTTCGATCTTGGCCTTCAATGCACGGGCTGAACCGAACAGATCGGAACTCAGCATCGCGATCTTAGCCTCGGGGAAAGTGGCCTCCGCCTCTTCTGCCAGCCGCTCGATCCCCGGCCCGACCGGGGCAAGCTTGCCTTCGACCCCGCATGACGGGCAGGTATCCGGCATGGGCTTTGTCTCACCGCACTGGTGGCACATCAGTCGTTTGAGAAACCGGTGTTCAACCATCCGCGCATCGCAATGATCACAGGCGATCTGCTCCCCGCACGCCCGGCACAGCGTCACTGGCGCATAGCCACGGCGGTTGATGAACAGCAGCGATTGTTCCCCGCGTTCGATCCGCTGCCGCACCGCCTGCCGCAGCGACGGCGAAATCCATGTCCCCGGCTGCATCTGCTCGGCCCGCATATCGATGGGTTTCATCTCGGGCAGCACCGCCGCCCCAAAGCGCGAGGTCAGGTCCAGCCGCTCATACTTGCCGGCCTCGGCATTGGCCCAGCTTTCCAGCGACGGCGTGGCACTGGCCAGAACAACCAGCGCGCCGCAGACCGAGGACCGCAGCACCGCCATATCCCGCGCGCTGTAATGCACGCCGTCTTCCTGTTTGTAAGAGGTGTCGTGTTCTTCATCGACCACCACCAGCCCGAGATCGCGGAACGGAAGAAACAGCGCCGAACGCGCGCCGACGACCAGTTGCGCTTCCCCCTGCCCGACCATGCGCCAGACCCGCCGGCGTTCGGTCATGGTTGCACCCGAGTGCCATTCGGCAGGCCGCGCGCCGAACCGAGCCTCGACCCGCGTCAGGAATTCGGCGGTCAGGGCGATCTCGGGCAGCAGAACCAGCGCTTGCCGCCCCATGCGCAGGGCTTCGGCGACGGCCTCTAGGTAAACCTCGGTCTTGCCCGAGCCGGTGACACCCTTCAGCAACGTTGTCCCATAATCCCCGGAACGTTGCCCAGCCTGCAGGCGCGCGACCGCGGCGGCCTGATCGTCAGTCAACGCCTTGCCCGGCAAGTCCGGGTCCAGCCGGGGATAGGGCAAATCACGTGGGCTGTCTTCCTCGCGCACTGCGCCTTGCTTGACCAACCCCTTGACGACCGAGGACGTCACCCCCGCCTGCTCGGCCAACTCCTTTAACGTGAACGCCAAACCGCCGTAGTCGCGCAGCACCTCAAGCACGCGGGTCCGCGCATCGGTCATGCGGTCTGGCTCGGCATCTCCCAAACGATAGATTTTCCGCATCGACGGCGGATCGCTCAGCCCCGGCGCACGGGTCGCCAACCGCAGCATCGCAGGCATCGGTGTAAGCGTGTAGTCGGCCACCTTGCCCAGAAACAAACGCATCTCTTCGCGCATCGGCGCGACCTCTAGCACACGGATCACGGATCGCGCCTTGGCCAGATCAAAACCGCCCAGCCCCGGCCCCCAAACCACACCCAGAACCTTGCGCGGGCCCAGCGGCACCTCGACAAACGCGCCCAGAAAACACCCGCCCTCGGGCGCTTTGTAATCCAGCGTCCGGTCCAAGGGCTGTGTGGTCAGCACAGCCACCAGCTCACCCTGATCGAAATATTCCTGCGCGCTCACCGCATCTCCTCGGGTCGGGGGTTTCAGCATCGGTGTTATTGGGGTAAAGCCATCCGCAACCAAGGCCAACCCATCAAAGGACTGCCCGCATGAAATTCTTCGTAGATACCGCCGAGATCGACGCCATCGCCGAACTGAACGATCTGGGAATGGTAGACGGTGTGACCACCAACCCCTCGCTGATCCTGAAATCGGGCCGCGATATTCTAGAAGTCACCAAAGAGATCTGTGATCTGGTCGACGGCCCCGTATCCGCCGAAGTCGTCGCCACCGAAGCTGACGACATGATCGCCGAAGGCCGCAAGCTGGCCCAGATCGCGCCGAATATCGCCGTGAAAGTTCCGCTGACATGGGCAGGGCTGAAAACCTGTAAAACCCTGTCCGACGAAGGCCAGATGGTCAACGTCACGCTCTGCTTCTCGGCCAATCAGGCACTGCTCGCCGCCAAGGCGGGCGCGACCTTTATCTCGCCCTTCATCGGCCGTCTGGACGATATCAACCTCGACGGCATGGATCTGATCGCTGATATCCGCCAGATCTATGACAACTACGGATTCGAGACCGAAATTCTGGCCGCCTCGATCCGCACCGTGAACCACGTGACCGACAGCGCTCGCATCGGCGCCGACGTGATCACTGCCCCGCCCGCCGTGATCAAGAAACTGGCCGATCACCCGCTGACCGACAAGGGGCTTGAAACCTTCCTGGCGGACTGGGCCAAAACCGGTCAGAAAATCCTCTGATCCTTGACACTGCCGCGCGGTGCCGCAAGGCTCCGCGCCCGGCCAACTGCCAGCCCTGATCGCAGATCAGGGTCTTGCAGGCGGGAGAGGCCCCCGTCGCGCAAAAGACGTGAAATCCTTCCGCAAGCTCACTTTTCCCAAGGCAAATCGGTCCAGCCGTGTTATAAGGCCGCAAAACATAAAAAAGACCGGACGGGACATGAGCAGCAATACCAAACTCAAGGACACTCTCCGCGAGGCGATTCTGGCCGAGCCTGACGCCGTGCTGGACGACAAGGACCTGATGCAGGCCCTCGTCGCCGCCAATGAACAAGCGCGCGGAGATAACATCGTCGACCTGCGCGGCATCGCCATGCAGCGGCTCGAAGCGCGGCTGGATCGGCTTGAAGACACCCACCGCTCGGTCATCGCGGCCGCTTATGAAAACCTTGCGGGTACCAATCAGGTGCACCGCGCCATCCTGCGCCTGCTGGAGCCCACAGGGTTCGAGGACTTCCTGACCACCCTTGGCTCAGACGTCGCCGAAATTCTGCGCGTGGATCGGATCACGCTGGTCCTGGAAACCACCGTCCTGCAGGAAGACCCCGCGATCGAAAAACTGGGCGGAGCGCTGGCCGTAGTCGAGCCCGGCTTTGTCGACAACTACCTGACTTTCGATCGCAGCGGCCCCGCCCGCGAAGTAGTGCTGCGCGAGGTCATCCACCCCACACACCGTATCTTCGGCGATCAGGCCGATCACCTGCGGTCCGAAGCCTGCATGCGGCTGGACTTGGGCGAAGGCCGCCTGCCCGGCATGATCATCATGAGCGCGAAAGACCCCAACCACTTTTCACCGCAACTTGGCACCGACCTGCTGACCTTCTTTGCCGGTGTTTTTGAACGATCCATGCGCAACTGGCTGTCATGAGCCTGATCTCTCCGGCCTGCCGCGACGCGTTGCAGCACTGGCTGGAGGGTCTCGTCGCGCTTTCAGGCCGATCAACCAATACTCAGGCCGCCTACCGCAGCGACGTGAATGATTTCCTATCCTTTATGACCCTGCACCATAGCGAGCGTCAGGGTTTGGCAGCACTGGCTCGGATCACCGTATCCGATATGCGGGCCTGGATGGCGGATCAGCGCGGCTCGGGCGTCGGCGCGCGTTCGCTGGCGCGCAAGTTGTCGGCTGTCAAAAGCTTCTACCGCTGGCTGGCAGAACGTGAAGGGTTCGAGCCGACCGCGGTCTTGTCGACCCGCGCGCCCAAATTCACCAAGAAACTGCCCCGCCCCGTCGACGAAGATGCTGCCCGCGCCCTGATCGAAACGGTCGAACTGCAATCGACCAATGATTGGGTCTCTGCGCGCGACGTGGCCGTGGTCACATTGCTCTATGGTTGCGGGTTGCGGATTTCCGAGGCGCTGTCGCTGACCGGCGCTGACGCCCCCCTGCCACAATCGCTGCGAATTGTTGGCAAAGGCAACAAGGAGCGCATCGTCCCGGTCCTGCCCGCCGCACAAGCAGCTCTGGACCGGTATCTGGTGCTCTGCCCTCATCCGCTGGACAAGACCAAGCCACTGTTTCGTGGTGTCCGCGGCGGGGCGCTGAACCCGCGTGCCATTCAGGGCGTCATGGCCAAGGCGCGTCAGCAGTTGGGCCTGCCCGCGACGGCCACCCCACATGCGTTGCGCCACAGCTTTGCCACGCACCTGCTGTCTGCGGGCGGCGATCTTCGCACCATACAGGAATTGCTGGGGCATGCCTCTCTGTCGACCACGCAAACCTACACCGCCGTGGACACCGCCCGGCTGATGGAAGTCTACGACCGCACTCACCCGAAAGCCTGACACAATTGCAATTTCACCAAACAGGGCATTTTGCTTTGCATCTTGGACACGCATCGTACATGACACGCGCATGACACTCAGATTCAAAGCTCTCTCCGTCCATCTCTTTACTGCAACCGGCGCCGTTTTCGCGATGCTGGCCATGCTGGCCGCTGTCGAAGAAAAATGGAGTCTGATGTATCTGTGGCTGGTCGTGTCCTTTATTGTCGATGGCATCGACGGCCCACTGGCGCGGCACTATCACGTCAAGAAAAACGCCCCCGAGTTTGACGGCGTATTGCTGGATCTGATTATCGATTACCTGACTTATGTATTCATTCCCGCCTTCGCCCTGTTTAAATCCGGGCTGATGGATGGCTGGACCGGCTGGTTTGCGATCATCGTCATCACCTTCGCCAGCGCAATGTATTTCGCGGACACTCGGATGAAGACCAAGGACAACTCGTTCTCGGGCTTTCCCGGCTGCTGGAACATGTTCGTCATTGTGATCTTCGCGCTCGAACCCAATTTTTGGGTCATCCTGCTCATGGTCTCCCTACTGGCTCTGGCCATGTTCCTGCCGTTGAAATTCGTACATCCCGTCCGGACCGAGCGTTGGCGCAGCGTCACCCTCCCCATGGCCCTCGCCTGGACCTTTTTCGCCGGATGGGCCGCCTGGGTGGATTTTCATCCCGAAAGCTGGGCGCATTGGGGGCTGGTGATCACCAGCCTGTATCTGGTCTTTGCAGGGATCGCCCAACAGGTGATCCCACAGCAAAAAGCCTAAAGGATTTCCTCGACCTCAAACTCGGTCCCGTTATGGGTGAACACGTCGCCCTCCTGCAGGCCGGACATCGCCAGATAGATCGGGCTTTGGGTCGAAATCCCCATATAGGTCGTCCCGTCCACATCAAACCGCGTTGTCGACACGCAGACCACAAAACTCCGGTTGTTGAACTTTACCACGGCACCGGGCTGGACTGTATCGGTCAGCCCAAAATCGGTGTTCTCGATCACGTCGATCTTGGCATGATGCGCTTGCAAGGGCGCGTCGAAAGCCGCCGCCAGATCCGCATTTTCACGCGAAGCCGCGATATCGTCCTTGTCGTGCCCTTCCCGGTCGTCCAACTGAGAATCCTTCAGAAACGCATCGTAATGCGCCTGCGCGGTCGCCAGCTCCTGTTCTTCCAGTGACATCAAACGGTCAATAATGGCTTTCTTGCGCGCGGCGGGGTCGGCTTGAACGGTCATGCCAAAAACATCCTTCGAATTCTCTATGTGATACAAGTTGGGACGCAAGCGGATGGATTGCAATAGCTTTCCACTCTCAGATCAGCAACCCTGCCGCGCCCTCGTGCCGCAACAAGGCCACCTTGGTCTCCACGCCGCCGTCACCGGAAAACCCACCCAATCCATTTGCCCCCAACACCCGATGGCACGGAATAATGACCGGGATCGGGTTCGCCCCACAGGCCTGCCCCACAGGTTGCGCCGGGCGTCCAAGCTGTTTGGCAATATCCCCATAGGTCACAGTCTCGCCCAGTGGAATCGCATACATCAGATCACATACCTGCCGCTGAAAGTCAGAACCGGCCACACGATAAGGCAGATCAAACCGCTCCAACCGCGCCTGATCATAGGCCGCCATCTGCGCTGCCGCCTCACGCAACAAGGCTGACGCCTCACCTTCATTGCGTCCATCCCAGACCAAACGGGTAATCGCACCACCCGTCTCTTCAATCCCCAGACGTCCAAATCGCGTATCGACAGCAATCATCGGCATAGCCAGAACCTGACCGCGAATTGAGAAAAGGCGCAACCCCCAACAGGCTGCGCCCCAATCTTCTTCTGTTCAAAAATACCTCGGAGCGCGAGGCAGCGCCTCGCAGAACTCCAAATCCAGAGACGTTACGCCAACGCCTCGTCACAGCGCCCGCAGACACCCGTATGGGCATGACGCCCGACATCCGGCAGGATTTTCCAGCACCGCTGACACTTCTCGCCCTCGGCCTTTTCGAACACCACCGCAACGCCCTCAATCTCGGGCACGCGGAAAGCCTCGGCCGGGGCCGGATCACCCGTAACAGTCAACCCCGAGGTGATGCACATATCGTCCACATCGAAAGTAGCCAGCAGATCACGGGTTTCCTGGTCCTCAACATAGACGATCGGCGCGGCCTCAAGACTGGAGCCGATGACTTTGTCCTGACGCTGAACCTCCAGCGCAGCCGTCACCGCACGACGCACGCGGCGCACCTTGGCCATGCTTGTTTCCAGTTCCGCATCGCGCCAATCGGCTGGCGTGTCCGGGAAATCCACCAGATGAACCGAGCTGTCATCACCGCCAAACCGCTCCAGCCAGACCTCTTCCATGGTAAAGACCAGAACCGGCGCCAGCCACGTGGTCAGACGGTGGAACAGGATATCCAGCACGGTGCGGGCTGCGCGGCGACGTAGATTGTCTCCGTCGCAATACAGCGCATCCTTGCGCACGTCGAAATAGAACGAGGACAGATCTACCGTCGCAAAGGTGAACACAGCGCTGAACACGCCCTGGAAATCGAACGCCGCATAGCCCTTGCGCACCTGTTCATCCAGATCGGCCAGACGGCTCAGAACCCAGCGTTCGAGACGCGGCATGTCCTCGGGCGCAACACGATCTGCCACGGTGAAGTCCGCCAAGGACCCCAGCATGAAGCGCATAGTGTTCCGCAGGCGACGATAGCTGTCGGCGGTGCCTTTCAAGATCTCAGGCCCGATCCGCTGGTCGGCGGTATAGTCGGTCTGAGCCACCCAAAGACGCAGGATATCAGCCCCGTATTGCTTGATGACCTCTTCGGGCACGATAGTGTTGCCCAGCGATTTGGACATCTTGTTGCCCTTGGCATCCAGCGTAAAGCCATGGGTCACCACGTTCCGATAGGGCGCACGCCCCTTGGTGCCGCAGGCCTGCAGCATCGACGAGTGGAACCACCCACGGTGCTGGTCGGTGCCTTCCATGTAGACGTCGGCGATACCATCCTCGGTCCCGTCCTCGCGGTCGCGCAGAACGAAGGCGTGGGTCGAGCCTGAGTCGAACCACACGTCCAGAACGTCAAAGACCTGATCGTACTCGCCCGGGTTCGCGATGCCATCGAGGATCTTCTCTTTGAAACCGTCGGTGTACCAGATATCCGCGCCGTCTTTCTCGAACGCCGCCTTGATGCGCGCGTTGAGCTCTTCGTTACGCAGCAGGTAATCCGCGTCGGTGGGCAAGGCGCCCTTCTTGGTGAAACAGGTCAGCGGAACGCCCCACGCGCGCTGGCGGGACAGAACCCAGTCCGGGCGCGCTTCGATCATGGAATACAGGCGATTACGGCCCGTCTGCGGGGTCCATTTCACCAGTTCATCAATCGAGCGCAGGGCGCGTTCACGGATGGTGTCCCCCATCTCTCCCATGCCATCGTCCAGCTTGCGGTCCACGGATGCAAACCACTGCGGCGTGTTGCGATAGATGATCGGAGCCTTCGAGCGCCACGAATGCGGATAGCTGTGCTTGATCTTGCCGCGCGCCAGCAGCCCGCCGACCTCGGCGAGCTTGTCGATCACGGCCTTGTTGGCGTCACCCTCACCGCCTTTGCGGGACAGGATGTATTTGCCGCCAAAGAACGGCAAGTCAGCACGGAAAGAGCCATCGTCCATCACGTTATAGGTGATGACCTGTTCCAGCATCCCCAGATCACGGTAGAGTTCGAATTCCTCCATCCCGTGCGACGGCGCACAGTGAACGAAACCGGTCCCTTCGGTATCGGTCACAAATTCAGCGGCGCGGAAATCGCGGATGTCATCCCATTTGCCATTGCCGCCCTCGGCCCCGGCCAGCGGGTGGGTCAGTTGCACGCCTGCCAGCTCATCCGTGGTTACGTCGCGGACGCGGGTCCACTGATCGTCGTTCAAACGGGCACGGCCCAGAACATCCGCCGCCAGATTGTCGGCCAGCAGGAATTTGTCACCTACTTTGGCCCAGCATTCATCCGGCGCGCCAGTGACTTCGTAAAGGCCATACGCGATGTCCTTGCCGTAAACGACCGCCTTGTTCGACGGCATCGTCCAAGGGGTCGTCGTCCAGATCACCACAAACGCATCATCCAGATCGCCTGCATTCACGACTTTGAACTTCACCCAGATGGTGAAGCTTTCCTTGTCGTGATACTCGACCTCAGCCTCGGCCAGAGCGGTCTTTTCGACCGGCGACCACATCACGGGTTTGGACCCCTGATAGAGCGTGCCGTTCATCAGGAACTTCATGAACTCATCGGCGATCACGGCCTCGGCGTGGTAGTCCATGGTGATATAGGGATCGGCCCAGTTGCCGGTGATGCCAAGGCGCTTGAACTCGTCGCGCTGGATATCGATCCAGCCCTCGGCGAACTTGCGGCATTCCTGACGAAAATCGACGACGTTCACCTCGTCCTTGTTCTTGCCCTTCTTGCGGTACTGCTCTTCGATCTTCCATTCGATCGGCAGGCCGTGGCAGTCCCAACCCGGCACATAGCGCGCGTCATGGCCCATCATTTGGTGCGAGCGCACGATCATGTCCTTGATGGTCTTGTTCAACGCGTGTCCGATATGCAGGTGGCCGTTCGCATAGGGGGGGCCATCGTGCAGGGTAAAGGGCGTCCGACCCTTTTTCTCACGCAGGCGGTCATAGACGCCGATGGTTTCCCAACGCTCCAGCCATGCAGGTTCGCGCTTGGGCAGGCCAGCGCGCATGGGGAAATCGGTTTTGGGTAGGTTCAGCGTGTCTTTGTAGTCAGGTGTCTGGATCGTGTCGGCGCACATTGGGGGCGTCCTTTGAATGATCTGGTCGTCGTATGGATCGAAGCGGTCGGTGCGAAGTCTCAAACACCTTTGCCCGGCGTCTCAGGATGTCAGAGCGCCGGGGATATAATTCGAATAATGATGGCCATCCGGTCATACATGGCCGCGCTTATAAGGCGCCCTTGGCGGATGGTCCAGAGCTTCCGCCCCCTGCGGTGAATGGTGCGGTTCAAAACAGCTCGATCGCGGGGCGCGCGATCATCAACCAGAGGATGCTCAGCACCGAAAGAAAGGCCGGGATGCCGCATAGAAACCAGATGCGGAACAAGCGGTGATAGCTATCAGGCAACGGTGCACCCTGTGCAGCAGCCGTCTGTGCCAGATCCCGCAGGCGGACCTGTATCCACACCACGGGCAGCCAGAACACGCCCGCCACGACGTAAAGCACCAGCGACAGCATGATCCACCCGTCGGCAAGGGACCAACCCAGCCGCCAAGCCAGCAGGGTCCCGGTCACGGGTTGGACGATTACGGCGGTCGTCGTGAACAGCAGGTCAGCCAGAATGACCACACGGGCAGTTTGCGCAACAAACCGCGCGTCGCCGGACCGATGCGCCATCAGCATGAAAAACGCGATCCCGGCTCCGGTGCCCAGCAGAACGCTTGCACCGATGACGTGCAGCCATCGCAGGATCAGGTCTGGATCCATCATCGGCTTTGCACCATAGGCCAGGCAACCAGCGACAGCAGCATTGCAGGCAGCACTTTGACGAGTGGGCCCAACGGGTCCAGCCACAGGCCTGGTGTCACGACCGTTGCCGCCAGCACATAGAACGCTGCCACCCCAACTTGCGCCAGGCACACGCGCGCGGTCCAAGGACGATATAGAACGGCCAGTCCCAAAGCGATATCGACGAAAGACCAGAACACGACAGAACTGACGGCAGCGGCATCGGTCCATCCGGCCTCGGTCAGAACACCGGCAGCCTCGGGCAGTCCGACCAATCCGAAAATGCCGGACAGGACCCAGAAGAGACTCAGTACAGCTATGACGAGCGGGGCCAGCAGGGACATGCGCGCGGTCAGCCTGTGTTCACGCGCGCTGGTCATTGACCCATAAATTTCGGGCAGCGGCCTGAGCGAGCGACCCGTTGCTGCGCGATAGGGCGCGGGATCACCCACAACACCCGAAGCCATGACCGTCATCGCCGTGCTGCGCAGGGGCGAGCACCACCCAAGATAGCCCAGCGCGTCAGCACACCGTGCAACTGCCTTGGTCAAGACCGGAGGCATGACAAGCCGAAAACGGGCCGCTGGGAAACCCAGCCAACGGCGCGTGGTGGCCAGGACATCCCCCAACGATTGGGCTTGATCCTCAACCAGATCGTAGGCGCCTTGCGGTATTTCGTCGGCGCAGCAGGTAACCACGGCATGGCACAAATCCTCCATCCCAACGCACTGGACCGGTGTCGCTGGATAGGCAATCGGCTGTACCAGCGGAACCGCTGCCAGCATCCGCAGTAGGGCCGTTCCACCGAAATCTGATTGCCCGATAACCAGCCCGGGGCGCAAAATCCACAGGTCCGCACCGCTGCTTTCAAGGACCGCATCACCAGCGGCCTTCGTGCGCATGAACTCGGTGTCCGCATTGGGCGTCGCCCCGATGGCTGATATTTGTACGACCGAAACACTTTGTTTTGCACAGGCCTGACCCAGCGCTGCAATGGCGTGATGATGCACCGCCGCAAGATCATCCGAGGGGCCGTCCTGCAACGCGCCTGCGCAGTTCACAACGCAGTCGATGCCAGTGAGTGCGGCCTCCCAATCCTGCGGGTGCGTAAAGCGGCGCAAATCGCCCTGAACCAACTTAATTCCGTCCAGTAGCAACGCGCCTTGCACAGGCTTACGAACAAGCCCCGTGACCTGCGCGCCCCGGCATCGCAAGGCGCGGACCACCGCCGCGCCTATGAAGCCGTAAGCGCCTAGAACAAGGATATTTTTCCCAGTGAGTGTCAGAGCACACCTCGCCACCACGTTGATGCCTTCACCCTAGCCATCTGAGGTATATCCGCCATGGGGACTGTGCCGCCTGCGACAATTCTAGTCGTCAGGGATGAAACAGCGATCCAACCAGATAGGCGATTGATGCCGCAGCGCCCCCAATCAACAAGGTCTCACCACCCGACCGCCACCACGGGGCTAGCGACCAGCGGCTTTTGAGCGCGCCGATGGCAAAAAAGACCCCCATCGTCATCCAAGCTGAGAGCGCAAAGGCGCGCTCGACCCCGGCCAGAAACGGCAAGAGCGGGATCATGCCCGCAACCAGAAAGGCCAGAAACGTCGCCATCGCGGCCTTCATCGGGTGCGGGTCCACACTGCCCAGACCATATTCACCCTCGATCATCAGGTTGATCCAGTTGTCGTGATTGGCGGTGATGGCATCGGTTGCCTCATCCAGAACGCGCCCCGAAAGGCCCTTCTGCGAAAGGATTTCCCGGACTTCATCGCGCTCACCATCCGGGTAAAGGTGGATGTGGCGCTCTTCGATTGCGCGGATGCGGCGGATATTGTCCAACTCGGCTTTGGTACCCGAGTAGTTGCCTGCCGCCATGGAAAACCCATCAGCCAGCACATTGGCCAGCCCCAAGGCCACGATGATGAACGGCGACAGCCCTGCCCCCGCGACGCCAGCGACAATCGCAAAAGTGGTCACCGATCCGTCGATGCCGCCATAGACGACATCGCGCAACACGCCCCGACCGGGGGGCGCGTTGATCCGGGCTGCAATTTCCTGCTGGCTGTGTCCGTGCTCGGTCATGGCTGGCTCCACCTTTGGTATGGCAACCAGCAGGGCAGAGGTCTTTGCGTCAGGTCAAGTCTTGGAAAACAATCCCGCCAACGCCCGTTTGATGATCCGCCGGGTCGAGGGCCTGTGACGGTCAGAGAATGGCAGCGGGCGGCAGACCTCCATCGCGGCCACGCCGACGCGCGCGCTGAGCGCGCCGTTGACCAGACCTTCGCCGAACCGGCGGGACAGTTTGCTTAGGACCGAGCCGCCCAGAACCGGTTCCAGCAGGTCATCGCCCACAGCCACCGCGCCCGTCGCCACCAGATGCACGAACACGGCGCGAGTCAAACGCCAGCTGCCCAGAAATCCGGCGCGGCCCCCGTAGATTTCGGCAATTCGCCGGATCATCCTCAGGGACGCCGCCAGTGCCGTCACCACATCTGCCAGCGCCAGCGGAACCAGCGCCGTCACCGTGGCCACCTGACGGGCGGCGACCTCAACCTCGCGGCTGGCGGCTTCGTCCAGTGGGGCCAGCAGTTCGTCTTCTGTCAGGGTCAGCAGGCCGGAGGCATCAAACTGCTCGCCCATGCGTTCGGACAGGCGATCGCGGCCCCATTTGGTGTCGTCGCGCCCCTTGTAGAAGGCAATCAGCCGGTTCGTGACTGCCCGTGCCTGCCCCAGATCACCCTCGGCCAGCGCGGCATCGGCGGCGCGGCGCATCCCGTCCACCCGCGACAGACGCCCAATCGCAGCCAGCTCGCGCAGGGCGATGATCAGCCCGACCACCAGCAACGCGCCGATCAGGCCCGTTACGACCCAGCCCAGAACCGGCGCGCGCAGCAACAGAGACGCCACGAAATCCCAAGCCGCGACCGAGACTACAGCCCCTATCACGGCCGCCGCCAGCCCCCAGAACCAACGCGACAAGGCCGAAGGTTTTCGCGCTGCCAACCGCGCAGCGGTCTGCATCGCCTGCCCCTGCGGAGCGGCGACATCCGGAACCGGCGGTGCCTGCGCCACGTCCGCACCGGGGGCCTCGGCCTCCAGATCAATCAGGACCGGACCTTTAGCCATCTGCGTGTTCCTCTCGATGCCAGACATATTTGATGTCGGGCAGGTTTTCGTCGTTGTCAGAACCATCGCTGCGGGCAACCTCGGCAAACCCGTTGCGTTCGTAGAACCGGCGCGCGCCACGATTGGCCTGAAAGGCGAACAGCGACAGGTGTGAGCGTTCGGCTTTGGCGTGATCCAGCAAGCGCTGTCCGATCCCCTGCCCACGTGCCGGGGCACTTAGATATAGTGAGTGTACCTCGACCCCGTTCAGGGCCAGAAACCCGATTACACCATCGTCGGATTCCGCGACGGTGACCCAATCCTGATCTATCATCCGGCCGCAAAAGGCGATGGTTTCCGCGCGGGAATGCAGCTCGGGCATCCAGTCATGCTCGCGGGCGAATCTGTGCAGGATTTCTCCGGTGGCTCCGGCATCGGTGCTTCGGGCGGGGCGCAGGACTACAGTCATAGCCGGTCTCCGACCAGGAACTGGGCCGCGCGGTCCAGCCGGATATGCGGAGGGCCGTCACCGGGGCGCAGGGTCAACTGCGCGGGCGCAAAGGCCATGAACCCATAGTCTTCGCCCAGCCAGCTTTCAGCCCCGTTGCGCGCAGGCCCCAACAGATGCGCGGGGTCGTCGGGCAACTCGCCGGGATAGAAAGCGGCTTGCTTCCCGTCCAGTAAAGTGCCGCGCACGCAGGGCAAGTCCACCCCATCATGTGTGCGGATTTCCTCGGTCGTGGCGCGGAGCGAGGCCAGCGACAATGCCGCCGTTTCCGCCCCGGCAAAGCTGGCGCGGTCGCGGGCGTCGCGGGTCAGCGCCTCCATGATGTGGGTTAGGCGGACGTGTTGGTGGTGGTGCAGATGATCCGCCTTGGTGGCGGCAAACAGGATGCGTTCCACACGCTTTCCCAGCAGCAACTGGCTGAGCCACGCGTTCCGCCCCGGCCGGAACGCCGACAGGATATCGCCCATCGCGCGGCGCATATCCTCAACTGCCTGCGGCCCTTTGTGAATCGCGCCCAGCGCATCCACCAATACCACTTGCCGGTCAATGCGCGAAAAGTGATCGTGGAAGAAGGGTTTGACCACTTGCGATTTATACGCCTCGAACCGACGGGCCATTTCGCGGTGCAGGCTGCGTCTTGCACCACTCCCTTCGACAGGTAGCGGCGCGAAGGTCAAAACCGGAGACCCCGCCAAATCCCCCGGCAGCAAAAACCGCCCGGGCGTGCAATCATAGTAACCGGCATCGCGCGCGGTGTTGAGATAATCGGAAAACGCCTTCGCCAGGGCCTGCGCCTGCGGCTCATCATGCTCGGCCTCTGGGTCGGCGGCTTTGGCCTGCGCAAGGTAGCCTGCTGCCTCGGCGCGGTTGGCGATACGGTCCAGTGTCTCGGACGACCAAGTGGCAAAGGACTTGTCCAGCAAAGCCAGGTCCAAAAGCCATTCGCCGGGGTAGTCCACGATGTCCAGATGAACCTTACGCGGGCCTTGCAGGCCGGACAGCAACCCCGCAGGCCGGGCCTTGAAGGACAGGCGCAGTTCAGAAACCGCCCGCGTGCTGTCCGGCCAATGCGGCTTTGGGCCGGTCAGGGCTGCCAAATGGTTTTCATAATCGAACCGCGGCACCGTGTCGTCGGGCTGGGGTTGCAGATAGGCTGCATTGATCCGCCCCTCTTGCTGCGCCACTAAGCCGGGCATCCGGCCCCGGTCCAGCAGGTTGGCCACAAGTGACGTGATGAACACCGTCTTACCCGACCGTGCCAAGCCGGTCACACCCAGACGGATCACCGGTTCGAACAATGCCTCGGACACGCTGTCGCCCACGGTTTCAAATCCGCGCACAAGACTGTCTGCCAGCGATGAAATGACCAAATTGTCGTCCCGCTTTTATCGTTTTTCCCAAGATAGGTAGCCGGTGCGCGACATACCAGCGCTTTCCTGCCCTTGCCCGTCTCGTCACCGCGCGCTACCAGCAGCACATGCCCAGATACGCGCTGAAAGTCGAATACCTTGGAGAACCGTTTGCCGGATGGCAGCGGCAAAAGGATCAACCCTCGGTTCAGGGGGCGATCGAGCAGGCCTTGTCGCGCATTCAACCCGGCGCGCATACCATTGCCGCCGCTGGTCGTACTGATGCGGGCGTTCACGCGCTGGGACAGGTCGCCCATTGCGATCTGGTCAAGGATTGGGACCCGTTTCGCCTGTCCGAGGCGCTGAACTATCACCTCAAGCCCGACCCTGTTGCGATTGTGCAAGCCGCGCGGGTCGAGGACGATTGGCATGCCCGGTTCTCAGCGGTCGAGCGGCAGTATCTGTTCCGTATCCTGATGCGCCGCGCGCCCGCGACCCATGACGCGGGGCAAGTTTGGCAGATCAATCACCAACTGGACGTGGCGGCGATGCAGGCCGGGGCAGATATGCTGATCGGGCGGCATGATTTCACCACCTTCCGGTCGTCCATTTGTCAGGCCGCCAGCCCGGTGAAAACGCTGGATGAGCTGCGGGTTGAACAGGTGCAGGGTTTCTCTGGTCCCGAGATTCACTTTCACGTCCGCGCGCGGTCTTTCCTGCACAATCAGGTCCGCAGTTTCGTCGGCACGCTGGAACGGGTGGGCGCCGGTGCTTGGTCACCCGAAGATGTGCGGGACGCGTTAGAGGCACAAGACCGCGCCGCCTGCGGGCCCGTATGCCCGCCGCAGGGGCTGTATCTGGCGCGGGTCGGCTATCCCGAACCCATCTTCAACTAGATCGCACGCAGCAGCAGCCCGCTAGCAATAACGGCAATCAACAACCCTGCCACCAGTTCAATCGTGGGGGCCAGCACCTGCGCGAAACGGGTGGCAGAGGCTGAGGCCAACAACCCGCCACGCAAGCCAAACGAAGTCCAACCGACCAGAGTTGTCACTGTCGCCGTGCCCAGTGCCATGGCGAACGCACCGGCAATACCCACCATGGCGATGCCCATCTGCCACGTCAGGATCAGTACGAACAAAGCGCCGGTACAGGGGCGCGCCGCGATGCCTGCGATTAGCAATGCCGCCTCTTTCCAATTGCCGATCTGCGCCACTTCTTCAGCGGTGGGGCCGTGGCGGTGGCCGCAATCGGAACAGACCTCATGATCATGGTGATGATGATCGTGGTGATGATGCGCGTGAGATTTCTCGGCCCGGTTTCGGCGGGCGAAACTACGCAGGCCCCGGAACACCAGCCACAGACCGATTGCAGCGATGGCGCCGTAGCTGACCGGGGCCATGACCTGCTCGGTCGTGCCAACCAGACTGTCCCGCGACATCTGGAACACCAGAACACCCGCATAAACCAGCACAACAGCCGTGACGGCCTGGCCCAGACTGGACAGCACGCTGATCGCGGACAAACGCCAAAAGGCGATGTTACGGCCCAGCCCATAGCCTCCGATCAGCACCTTGCCGTGACCGGGACCGATGGCGTGAAAAAACCCATAGGCGAAACATACGGTCAACAGAGTGGCTACGGCCTGAGGTTGTTCTGCCCGCGCAGCGCGCAGGGATCGGGCGATCTGGTTCTGAAATTCCCGCTGTTCCCCAGCAGCCCAAGCGGCAAGGTTGTCAAACCCTCCGCTGCCCCAGAACCACAGCAGCAGGCCCAAAGCCAAGGCGACAGGGACAATCAGGTACTTGGACATGAAACGCGGATCTCAGTCGCAAAGTCTTCGCCCACCAGCGGGATATCGTTTTCCTCAAGATCATAATCAGCATCCAATGTCAGAAGGAACGCCCGCATCTGCGCAAGCTGGCCGTCAATGTCGGGAACAATCTTTTCGATATTGCACGATATATTTCCCGTGACCGTCACAGGGCGCGTCACTTCGTAGGCGGTGTAGTAGGTCTCGTCGAACGCCTTGGCAGAAAGCGCAGATGCCGCCACTGGTGCGCCCTCAACCGCCCTCAGGTGGGTCGAGACGATGCGGCCGTTTTCGGTGGTGGCCGTGGGCTCTGCCGGACCCGACAAAGGTACGATGCGCCCCTCGGACCAAAGAACCAGATCACCGTTGTAGCCTTCCAGCCATTGGGCGTCGAACCCGGCCAGAAACGCCTGCTCGCTTTCGCTCAGCAGACCATCACCATCTTGATCCAGCTTTCTGTCTTCAAGCTCGAACAGGGAATACAGCTCATCATAGGCCCAAGTGACGCGCACATGGGTCAGGTTGCCCGCGTCATCCACGATAAACTCCAGCCCCGTGTCGATGAAAACATGAGGGTGGGCCAATGCCGGGATCGGCAGGCAACAGGTCAACAAGGAGATCAACAAACGCATGATCCAAAGATAGGGCCTTGTCCCCGCCGCGACAATGCACATTCAAGCCAACGCGCAGAAACCGGCCCACCTTCAGGCCGGAGGAAACAGAACCAGTGTTTGCAGGGCCGTGCCCACGGGGCCTTGGGTGTCGAACAAAACCGACTGCGACATGCCGATACCCGATGGCTGCCAATGGCAGACCGACTCTGACGCCAGCCAGTCCGAGACCGGTTCGCGGTGGATTTGAACCGTCAGGTCAGTGTTCATGAAGCCCATCTCGGTTGTCGGCGCGTTCCACGAAATTCCGTTGCCGCAATCGGCCAGCGGACAGAGCGCCTGGATAGGAGATTGCACTTCGTCCGCCAACAGCGGCGGCGTCCGCATCCAGATGGTTTTGGGCCCCGGGCCCTGATTGCCGCCTTTGGGGTAGAGGATATCGGAGTGATTGGCGAAACCGGGCAGGTTGTGGCGGGTCTCTCCAATCGGAAACGGCCCGGTCACTGCGTCATCCAACTGCGGCGGCGGCATGGTCACATTCGCAACGGGACCAAGGTCACGGCGCACCAGATGCATGGTCGTGGCCGTCGCGCAAAGCGTGTCGTCAAGGTCATGCACCGTCACTCGAGTGGTCGCCAATGTCTTGGTGTGGCGGGTCGTTTCGGCGGCGACACGCAGTCCGGCCAGCGGTAGCGGGCGCAACAAATCCACTGTCAGCCGGGTCAGCATCTTCTCGGGCCCGACCTCGGTTTCGGCTGCACGCACGATCAGGCCGCTGACGGGACCCGCATGGCAATGATCGGCGGACCAAGGTCCCCGAGCCGCGTCATTGCCCACAAATGCGCCATCCGGGCTGATTTGGAAATAGGCGGGTTGGCTCCCGTCGAGCTCTGCCTGCATACCGATGCTTACACCTTTTCCTGCGTGTGTTTCTTCAACTCGGCCCGCGCGACCTGACGGCGGTGCACTGCATCCGGCCCATCGGCCAGACGCAGCGTGCGCACGTGGGTCCAGGCCGTGGCCAACGGCGTATCCTGACTGATCCCTTGCGCACCAAACATCTGGACCGCCTCGTCAATCACCTTCAACGCGACCCGAGGGGCCACGACCTTGATCTGGCTGATCCACGGCGCAGCGGCCCGCGCATCGCCCTGATCCATGTACCACGCGGCCTTGAGGCACAGCAGGCGGGCCATCTCGATCTCCATCCGGCATTCGGCGATGATATCGAAATTCGCCCCAAGCTGCGCCAGTTTCTTGCCAAATGCCTCGCGCTGAAGCGACCTTTTGCACATCTGTTCCAGCGCGCTTTCTGCCTGACCGATGGCGCGCATGCAGTGGTGGATACGTCCCGGCCCCAGACGGCCCTGCGCGATTTCGAATCCCCGCCCTTCGCCCAGCAGGATGTTTTCTGCAGGAACGCGCACATTGGTGAACCGGATATGCATATGCCCATGGGGCGCATCGTCATGGCCATAAACTTCCATCGGGCGCAGAACCTCGATCCCCGGCGTGTCGGCAGGCACGACGATCATCGATTGACGCTGGTGCTTGGGCTGTTCCTCGCCTGCGGTCTTAACCATCACGATATAGACCTTGCAGCGCGGATCACCCGCCCCCGACGACCACCACTTTTCGCCGTTCAGAACATAGTCGTCCCCGTCCCGAACACAGGACATCGACACATTCGTGGCATCCGACGAGGCCACATCTGGTTCCGTCATCAGATAAGCCGAGCGAATCTGGCCGTCCAGCAGAGGCTTCAGCCACTGCTCTTTCATCTTTTCCGAGCCGTAGCGTTCGAACACCTCCATGTTGCCGGTATCAGGCGCAGAGCAGTTGAACACCTCGGCCCCCAACGGGGTCTTGCCCATCTCTTCAGCGAAAAAGGCATATTCAACCGTGGTCAGCCCAATCCCCTTCTCGCTATCCGTCAGCCAGAAGTTCCACAGCCCCGCCGCCTTGGCCTTGGCTTTCAGACCTTCCAAAATCTCGGCCTGTCTTTCGGTATATTCCCAGCGGTCGCCCTTGGCGATTTCGCCCTGATATTCTGCCTCCAGCGGCATCACCTCGTCACGGATCATCTCGACCACCCGTTGCAGCAGAGCGCGGTTTTCCTCGCGCAGGGTGAATGACATGTTCATGGGCTTCCTCCTTGCACCCGGCAGACGGGCTTTACCTTCGGCCCGAGAATGACTTAGCTGCCGACATGATGTCCAGTTGGGTGACGAAACGTCAACTCAATCAAATTAGTAGGTGGAGACAAAAATGGCGCTGTTGATCGAAACCGGGTTAACCGGCTGGATGAGTGATGCGGATATCGCCCGTGACATTCGAGCTGTGGACCCTGATCTGGATGTGCGGACGCCCGATACGATCGGCGATGCGGATCAGATTACCATGGTGGCTGTGGCTGGACTGCGAGACGCGCGCTTAAAAGAATTGCCCAACCTTAAACTGGTGCAAAAGCTTGGTGCAGGGGTTGAAACGATTGTGGGCAACCCAAATCTGCCAGACCACGTCCGCGTCGCAAGGTTGAAACCGGATGCGCCCGCGCAAGGCATTGCCGAGTGGTTCGTGGCCTATGTTCTACGCCACCAGCGCCACATGCCTTTTTACGAAGCCGCCCAGACCCGAGCCGAATGGCTGCCAAAAGAGCCCGGCTATTCGCCCAATACCACGGTCGGCGTGCTGGGGCTGGGTCATATCGGGTCACGCAGCGCCCTGATGCTGCGCGCAATCGGCTTTCAGATCCTGGGGTGGAGCCGCTCGCCCAAGGAAATTGACGGCGTAACCTGTTTGCACGGCGACGATACCCTACCCGAACTGCTGGGGCAATGTGATCATGTCTGCGCGATCTTGCCCTCGACCCCTGAAACCAAGGGCCTGTTTGATGCCGACATGCTGGGGACTATGAAACCGGGTAGCCAGCTGTTGAATGCTGGACGCGGGGACTTGATCGACGAAGCGGCCCTGATTGACGCGCTGGATGTAGGCCGCCCGGCTCACGCGGTTCTGGACGTGACAAGCACCGAGCCGCTTCCGTCGCACAGCCCGCTCTGGTCCCATTCCGGTGTCACGATCACCCCGCATGTTTCCGGCTGGCATTTGGGCGACGCATTGGCTGATGTGGCCGAGAATTACCGGCGGCTGAATGCAGGATCGCCCCTGCTTCATGAGGTGGACCGCACACGCGGCTATTGATGGCGGTTCAAGGGGTCAAAATCCACTTGCCGTCCGCGCTGCGGCAACGCTGTGTGCCCACCTCACGCGTTTGATCAGTGCCGTCGGGCTGGATAAAGTGTTGCAGTTGCACGCAATTACCACGCACGCCTCGCACCCGAATTGTGCCTTTGGACCCACTTTCGGGATTGCTCCAGCTTTGTTCGGCCCCTACTTGCGGAGTGCCGGATTCAAGCATCGCGTCTGCCGTCGCATTGACGACTTTGAAATCGTCAGGGCTTAGCCCCATTTCTGCGATGATCCGCGACAATGGTTTCGCGTAGCTCAACGAGCCGGCGGTCAACGCCACCGCCAAAACCGTAGCTGAAATAATCCGGGCCATCATGGCTGCCTCTTCTTTTTCGAAATGAATTTGCAATCAACACTATACAGGCTCTGACCTTGCGTCCAAGCCCCCGCCGCGACCATCAGTCAAACACAGCCGTCCCCGTCCCAAGGCATCGGAACCCTTCGCAATAGGTACGACCCAAGTTCCAAAGCCGCTGCTTGGCTCAGGTCCAGAATTGCGCGCTCATCACCCTCACACTCCCTGCCCGCAAGCCGCACATTCCAGCTTTTCAGGACGTTTTTGATACCCGACCTTCTGGGACAAGTAGCGTCGCATGCCCATAACCCTGTAAAAACAGTGTGTTTCCGAGCGGTTTCTTTGGCGCAGGGCTTCACAGGATGAGTTGAATCTGATGAAATACGCGTAGTTTTTTAGCACTGGAGATTGTTCAATGGTACTGCGTGGAACCCTGTTGGCGCTGGCCGCTGTCATCGGCTTGACGGCTTTTAACGCAACCCCTGTTGTCGCCAAGGAAGAGACCAAGTCCGTCTCGGTCTTCAGCCGTACCTGGGCGATCACCCAAGTCTCGGATGGTCCGATCGTATATCGTGCGACGCGGGATAACAATAACCTCAATCCATTTGGCCCGCCGCCGCGACTGCGCACGCTACAGGCCATTGCGGCGATCCAGCAGGCCACCGGGTGCAAACCTATCGTGTCCAGCATGTATCAGAACATCTCGGGCCAGTTCTTTTCCCAAGTTAGCTGTAACTGAACCCGGCACAAAACGGGCATTGAGGTCAACGCAACGCGCTGCCATAGCTTGCGCATGAAACTTGCGATCAACGGATTCGGCCGCATTGGCCGCACGATCCTGCGGCAGCTGCTGGCCATGCCGCAGGACAATGGTATCGACCTGGTGCTGATCAATGATATCGCACCGCTGGAGACCTGTGCCTATCTGTTCAAATATGACAGCACCTTTGGTCCGTATACGGGACAGGTAGAACAGGACGCCGCCCATTTGGTCGTGGACGGGCGCAGGATTCCCGTGACGCACAGCCCCGACCTGTCGCGCGTTGATCTGACAGGCGTGGATGTGCTGATGGATTGCACCGGCGTTGCCCGAACTTCGGATGTGGCTGGTCAAGGGTTGGTGGCAGGTGCAGGCAAGGTCTTGATCTCGGGCCCATCACCTGCGACCGAAGTTACGATTGTTCTTGGAGCAAACGAAGATCAGCTTGGGTCTGCGCGCATCGTTTCGAATGCCTCGTGCACGACCAACGGGTTAGCGCCTCTGGTCAAGGTGCTGGACGGGATCGGCGGCGTCGTTTCCGGGCACATGACCACCATTCACTGTTATACCAACAGCCAGCCCATGGTGGACGCGCCCCGCGGTGATCTGACCCGGTCGCGGGCGGGGGCGCTGTCGATGGTTCCGACAACCACCAGCGCCATGCATCTGATCGACGAGGTTTTGCCCCATCTTGCGGGCCGTATCTCGGGCGCGGCGGTACGGGTTCCCACGGCCAGCGTGTCAGCAGTCGATCTGATCGTGACGCTGGAACGCGGTATGTCGGCCGAAATTTTCGAAACAGCGCTGCGAGAGGTCGTGGCACAATCGCCGGTTCTGGGCTGGACGGATGAACCTCTGGTCTCATCGGATTTGCGCACGCGCCCCGAGTCTCTGGTGATCGCTGGCCCCGAGACGCGTCAAATCGGAGAACACCAGATCCGCGTATTCGGCTGGTACGACAATGAATGGGGATTTTCCGCCCGGATGCTGGATGTCGCGCAGCTAATGGCTGCAAGCTAAAAATCGCGGACCAGCTACAGCACCCTCCGGGTCGCAGATCAACGTGACGCTGAAGAACACCCGCACATTGAATTCACTTGGCGCTTTTGCGCGACCTGCCGCGATGCGGCCAAATATCACCAATTTAACGCGCCACTACCATTCAATACGGTCCTCCAGCACCATTGCGTAGGGTCCTAGCCACCACACCCGCCTGCAATTCCCAGTACATATTCGATAATTTCTTTCCCAACGCCGTGACTGATGATCTAACTGTTCAGAAAGAGCTGTCACCCTTCTTAAGGCAGCAATATTGCGTTCGATTTTGGGCAGTTGGAGCCAACAGATGCAGGGAAGCAGGCTGCGCTTTTCTAAACCCTTGGTACTGGGCATCATGGCTGCCGCTATGCCGACCGGACTGTCCGCTCTGGAAACCTCGCTGGTCGCGCCAGGCGCTCCGCAAGAGTTGGTGGACCGGATCGAGGAGACATCTTCGGTTACCACCGCAGAATCCCGCGGGTTGGATACTCCGCTGGAAATCCTGTCCGCCGCACTGTCGGATTATCGGACTATCGTCCAGATCATGTATGATGAGGGATATTTCAGCCCGGAAGTCAGCATCAAGCTAGATGGTCAGGAAGCAGCAGAGCTCAGCTCGCTCAGCGTCCCGGCCAAGATAGACCGCGCGGTGATTACCGTGGCAACGGGCCCCTCCTACCGTTTTGGCGAGGCGACCTTGCGACCGATTGCGCCGGAAACCGTCTTGCCCGAGGATTTTGCGATTGGCAAACCCGCCTCGACTGGGGCCATCCAGCGCGCGGCCTCGGCCGGTGTTCAGGGCTGGCGCAACGTGGGTCATGCCAAGGCCGATGTCGCCGGGCAAAAGGTGATCGCGCGCCACCCACAGGCCCGGCTGGACGCAGAGATCGACGTCGATCCCGGCCCGCGCCTGAGATTTGGCGAGATGTTCATTCTGGGTGATTCTGACGTCAAACACTCTTCGATCGAAAAGATAGCGGGTTTCCCCTCGGGTCAGGTCTATTCGCCCGAAGAAATCCAGAAGGTCGGCACCCGGTTGCGCAGGACCGGAACGTTCAATGTGGTCGCCATTGAAGAGCGTGAAAACCCGAACCCCGACGGCACGTTGGATTTCGACGTCTATTTCGAAGACCTGCCCAAGCGCCGCCTGACGCTGGGTTTCGAAATAGCCTCGCGCGATGGGATCGACCTGACCGCCACCTGGACACACCGCAACGTGTTCAAACGCGCCGAGCGTCTGCGTTTTGAAGCTGCATTGCGCAACATCGGCGGGTCCGAGGACTTGGATGGCCGGATCGGCTTGCGACTGGACCAGCCAGACCGGCTTGGCCCCGATGACAGCACCTTCTGGAATGCCCTGATCGACCGCCGCAATACGGACAACTACAGTGTGTCAATCACCTCGCTGGCATATGGTGCGCGCCGGACCTTCTCGGACCGGCTTTATGCCGAGGCTTCGGCAGGGTTTCAGTTGTCAAACGCGGACGATGCCTTCGGCGACGGACGCAAATTCAGGTATTTCATCCTTCCGTTCCGCGCCGAGTGGGATGAACGCGACAGTAAGGTCAGCGCCACGCGCGGGTTCTATCTGGATGCGCAGGCTATGCCATTTGTTGGACTGTCAGGCACGGAAACAGGTGCCCGCTTCTTCGCGGATGCGCGCAGCTATACCAGCCTTGGAACCGACGGGCGCATCGTTCTGGCGGGTCGGGTGCAAATCGGCTCAGTCATCGGCCCCTCGCTGGACGGTGTGACCCCGGACTTCCTGTTCTATTCTGGCGGTGCAGGCACTGTTCGCGGGCAGCCCTTTGAAAGCCTTGGTATCCCCGTCGGAGATGAGGTTGCAGGCGGCAAGTCGTTTTTGGGGCTTTCGGGCGAAGTTCGTGGTAAAATCACCGATACTATCTCGTTGGTCGGGTTTTATGACTACGGGGCGGTCGATACGACGGCTTTTGTGACCAGCACGGCGAATTCCCATTCGGGGGCTGGTCTGGGGGTCAGGTACGATTTGGGCGGCTTTGGCCCGTTGCGGCTTGATCTGGCTGTGCCGGTTCAGGGTGACACGGGCAATGGTCTGCAATTCTATATCGGGATCGGACAGGCATTTTGATACGACGCACTTCATATACGATTGTCAGTGCCACTCTGATCGCAACCGCACCACCGGTATTCGCGCAGGACGACGGCGGCGGCAGTATGCTCGAGACCTTCTTGCAGGACACATTGTCGGGCGACAATCAGAACGTAACGGTCAAGGGCCTGCAAGGCGCGCTCAGCGCCCGTGCGACGATTGAGGAAATCACTGTCGCCGATGATGAAGGCGTCTGGCTGACCATCAAGGACGCCCAGCTTGATTGGAACCGACTGGCCCTGATCCGGGGACGGTTTTCGGTCAATGCACTGACAGCACAGGAAATCGACATCGCCCGCGCACCGGGGGCGACGACAACGGAGGAACCCGCCGCTTCGGCTGAGACGCAGCCATTTCAACTCCCTGAATTGCCGGTTTCCATCGAGATCGGCGAGATTCGGGTGGATGAGCTGGCCTTGGGCGAGCCTCTAATCGGTGTGGCGGCCGATCTGTCTGTCACTGGAAATCTGTCTCTGGCCGATGGAACGCTGGACACCAATCTGGACATCACCCGGCTGGATCGCGCCGGGGATGAGATCAAGCTGACCGCTGGATTCCAGAACGACTCGAGCCAGATCACACTGGATTTGCAGGTGATCGAGGCGTCGGGCGGGCTCATATCGACAGCGCTGAAAATCCCCGACAGCCCGCCGATTGGGTTGACGGCCAAGGGATCAGGCCCGCTGACGGATTTTACTGCCGATATCGGGCTGAGCAGCGATAACCAGCAGCGCGTTTCGGGGCAGGTACGCCTGCGCGCGGCTGAAGCCGATCAGGGTATCGCCTTCACCACCGACCTCAGCGGCGACCTGACCCCGTTTCTGACCGCCGAGATTGACCCGTTTTTTGGCACCGAGACCCGCCTGTTCGTCGACGGGCAGACCAAACCCGACGGCGCTCTGGAGGTCTCGGACCTTGAACTGACGACGCAGGCCCTGAGCCTGAAAGGGGAATTGCAACTGGGCGAAGGCAGCGCCTTGCAACTGGCGGCCCTGCAAGGGCGGATCACCCCGCCCGACGGGCAATCCGTGACCCTACCCGTCGCAGGTGGGGATACGTCGATCAAAGCGGCACAGATTTCGGCGCTGTTTGACCGGAAAAACGGCAATCTGTGGGATCTCAGCCTGACGGCCAACGGGCTGAACGCACCGCAAGCCAATCTGCAAAACGCGCGCATTACCGCTCAGGGCGTTCTGGATCAGGACGAGGGCTTTGCGGTCAGCGGCGATCTTCAGGCCAGTGTTTCCGGCATTGACCTGAACGATCCCGCCCTGAACGCCGCTTTGGGGCAGCGGATCATATTGGACGGACAGTTCGACTATGGCAGCGATCAGTCCTTGAACCTGTCCGGGTTCGAGCTGATCGGCTCGGACTATGATCTGGCGCTGGATGCGCTGGTCAACGGCCTGAACAGCGGGCTCAGCATCGATGGCTCGGCCGAGTTGAACGCAACCGACCTGTCGCGCTTTTCCGATCTGGCGCAGATGGAACTGGGCGGTCAGATCACGGCGCGGGTCGAGGGCAAAGGATCCCCGCTTGATGGCAGCTTTAACGGCAAACTGAACGTTGAGGGGGCCGACCTGTCGACTGGGCGCGAGGATATCGACCCGATTATCACCGGCAACACCACCGTCACGCTGGACGGTCAGCGGGGGGCGGACGGCATCACGGTGCGTACCTTCGCTCTGGACAGTTCCGCCGCGCAGGTCGAGGCCAGTGGCAACGTCACGACACCAGATGGAAATCTGACAATTGACGGGCAGGCAAAAGTCAACGCCCCGGATCTGTCGGTCTTTTCCGGGTTGGCCCAACATGATCTGGGCGGCTCTGTCCGGGCCGAGTTCGCGGGCCAAGGCACCGCGCAAACACAGGAATTCGACGGTACGCTCAACATCGTCGCGCGCGATCTACAGACCGGCTTGGCCGATTACGATCCGTTGCTGACCGGGCAAACCACGATTCTGTGGGATGGCGCGCGTTCGCTCGACAAGATTGAAATTCGCAAAGCAACCGTGAACGGCACAGCGCTGCGTGCGCAGGTACAGGCGACGGTCAACAACCCAACGGACGCGCCTTCGGGTGAAGGGACGGTGCAGTTGGTCGTGCCCGACCTGTCGCTTTTCTCGGGCATTGCGGGCCGGGAACTGACCGGTGTGGTCAACGCCAATGTGACGGGCAGCGGCGACCTATCGAGCCGCGCTTTTGACGTACAAGGTGATGTGGATGCCGACAATATCCAGATTGGAATGGACCTTGTGGACCGCCTAATTCAGGGCCGCACGACCCTGTCTGTGGACGCCCAAAACAGCGACGAAGGCTTGGATGTCAGAACCTTTCGCCTGAAGGGCACCGCAATCTCGGCCGATGCGTCGGGCAAGGTGGCGCGTCAGTCGGGCGGGCTGAATTATTCGGTTCAGCTGGATGACCTAGCGCGGATCACGAACATCCTGTCAGGGCCGCTAACATTGACCGGCAATGTCGCACCCACCGCGGATGGCGTCGAGGGTACGACAACCCTGAGTGGTCCCGACAGCTCCTACGCGTCATTGATCGGGTCGGTAGACGCGGACGGTTCGGCAGATTTTGACTTTGACGCCAAGTTCAACCGGATCGAGCGGTTCCTGCCAGAGTTCCCTGGCTCAGTCGCCACAAGCGGCACGGCAAAGCGGCAGAACGGGGTCTGGACCATCGATTCCAACACCGAAGGTCCGGCACAAATTAACAGCACTTTGTCGGGTACGTTCGATGAAACCTCGGGCGAAGCCGATCTGAAGGCCGTGGGCGGTGTCAATATCGGCATCGCGAACCTGTTCATCTCGCCCAACAAGATCGACGGCACGGCCCAGTTTGACGTGGCGCTCAAGGGCAAGCCCGCGCTGGATGCGCTGAGCGGGACAATCACCACCAACGGCACCTCGCTGGCGCTGCCAACCGCAGGACAGACCTTCACCGGGATCGACGGAACGGTAACATTAGCGCAAAGCCGGGCAACCATTGCGATAACCGGCGGCCCGCGCTCGGGTGGCAGTTTCAACGTGTCCGGACCGATTGACCTGACCCCGCCCTTCAACGCCAATGTGACGACGACGCTGAACAATCTGGTGCTGACAGATCAGCTCTTATTCGAAACATCGCTGAACGGTCAGATCGCGCTGACCGGCGCTCTGGCTGCCAACAGTGCCGTTTCAGGCCAGATCAATTTCGGCGAAACCAATATCAATCTTGCTGCGGCGTCCGGCGCCGTAGGTGCCGCGCCGATCCCGAATATCGAACATGTCGGGGAAAGCCCGGCCAGCTACCTGACGCGGGAACGCGCTGGTTTGATCGTGGACGAGGAGGCCACCCAAAGCGACTCGCGCATCGCGCTTGATGTTTCACTGCTGGCTCCGAAGGCTGTGTTCGTGCGCGGTCGCGGCGTAAATGCAGAGCTGGGTGGGCGTTTGTTCATTGGCGGGACAACCAGTTCCGTGGTCCCATCCGGTCAGATCGAGCTGATCCGAGGTAACTTGGACATCCTTGGCCGCCGTCTGGCCCTGACCAAGGGGGTCGTAACCCTGCAAGGCGACCTGACGCCCTATATCGAGTTCGCATCCTCGACCAGCACATCAGAGGGCACCGCGACAATCGAGATCGCAGGCCCGCTGGATGCGCCCGAGGTCAATGTATTCTCAGACCCCGAGCGCCCTGCAGAAGAGGCGTTGGCGATCCTGCTGTTCGGCAACCGGTTCTCGGAATTGTCGCCCTTTGTCATCGCCCAGATGGCCGCGTCATTGGCGCAGCTCAGCGGGGCGGGCGGGGACGCGACCAAAGGCCTGCGCGACAGCACCGGAGTTGATACAGTTGATATCGGCGCCACCGAGGGCGGCGCTGGACGCCTGGGCGCAGGCGCGTATCTGAGCGACAACCTCTATACCGATTTCACCGTGAACACCGAAGGTGACACCGAGGTGAACCTGAACCTGGACGTGACGGATAACTTCACCGTGCGCGGCACTGTCGACGGACAGGGTGAGACAGGGATCGGCATGTTCTTTCAACGCGACTACTGACGGCGGATACCAATCGGCTGACCGACCTGCGGCGCAGGCGTAAGCCCCGCGTGGTCGCGCACCATTTGGGCCAACCGGGCGGCGGCCCACTCTGGATACGCCTCAGACCGACCGGTGGTGTGGCTGACATTCATGAACAACGCCTCTTGCGTGGCGCAAACCTCTCCCGTGTCTGACAGCATTTCGGCAAAATAATGCCCGCGCTTGTGATCGGCATCCAACATGCGGATACGAAATGTCAGAGGCTGCCCCTCGAGCACCTCTTGCAGGAAGGACATCTGCGATTGCAGCACATAGGGTCCCTGCCCCAGCGCGTTGACCTGCACCTCACCCAAGCCCAGATGATCCACCATCAGCCGCTCGAGCGCCATGTCGAACGCAACGCCGTAGTAGCCCACATTCATATGGCCGTTATAGTCGATCCATTCGGGCAGCACTTCAAAGCCCCGAATCTCGACCGGCGCATCATAGGGGCCGTCATGCCCGCTTAACGGTTCTGTCATCTGCATCATCCTCGCAACAGGGCGGCATGTTTGGACGCACGAACCCTGCTGTCAAGAAAAGTTAAAGGCGGCCATAAGGGCCGCCTTTGTTCGGTTATTCCGCCGCGATAGCGTCTTCGATCTTTTCTACCCTGATGGCCGAGAACTTGAACTCGGGGATTTTGCCATATGGGTCGATAGCCGAGTTGGTCAGGATGTTGGCCGCCGCCTCGACGTAGGCGAAGGGGATGAACACCATATCCTCGGCAATCGCACGGTCGGCGCGCACCATGATGTCGATGCTGCCGCGACGGGTCGTCAGTCGGATTGTCTCGCCCGGCTCGATCCCCATCAACTTAAGCGTTCGGGGGTTCATCGAACAGTTCGCCTCGGGCTCAACCGCGTCCAGAACGTTGGACCGGCGCGTCATCGACCCGGTGTGCCAGTGTTCCAGCTGACGGCCCGTAGTGGCAATCATCGGGTATTCGTCATCCGGGGCTTCATCCGGCGGGATAACGCTTGCCGGGGTGAACTTGGCCTTACCGTCCGTTCGCGGGAAGCCATCACCAAACACGATGGACTGACCAGGATCGGTTTCCGACAGAGACGGATAGGTGATCGTCTCGGACTTCAGTCGATCCCAAGTGATGTTATCGAGCGATGCCATTGTCAGCTTCATCTCATCAAACACCTGAGACACGTCCGTGTAGCCCCAGTTCAGCCCGATGCGCTGCGCTAGTTCAACAGTGATCGCCCAGTCCTCGCGCGCCTCACCCGGAGGCGGCACGGCGGGGCGCACCCGCTGCACCTGACGGTTGGTGTTCGACACGGTGCCGTTCTTTTCATACAGCGCCGAGGCAGGCAGGATGATGTCGGCATAGTTCGCTGTCTCGGTCAGGAAGATATCCTGCACGATCATCAGGTCCAACTTGGCCAGCGCATCGCGGGCGTGGTTCACATCCGGGTCAGACATGGCCGGGTTCTCACCCATGATGTACATACCCTTGATGTTGCCCTGATAGGCTTGGTCGATGATCTCGGTCACCGTCAGACCCTTCTCGTTCGAGAAGTCGTCCGAGTTCCAGACCTCGTTGAACTTGGCGCGAATGCCATCGTCAGTCACGGTCTGATAGTCGGGCAGGAACATCGGGATCAGACCCGCGTCCGAGGCACCTTGCACGTTGTTCTGACCGCGCAGCGGGTGCAGACCTGCGCCGGGTTTTCCAACGTTGCCGGTCATCAGGGCCAGCGAGATCAGGCAGCGCGAATTGTCCGTGCCGTGGATGTGCTGACTGACGCCCATCCCCCAGAAAATCAGACCGGCCTTGGCCTGCGCAAAAGTGCGCGCGACGCGGCGCAGCTGATCGGCTTCGATACCGCAGATCGGGGCCATTGCTTCGGGCGTAAACTGGCGCAGATGCTCTTTCTCCGCTTCCCAGTTCTCGGTCCAGCGGTGGATGTACTGGCTGTCGTAAAGCTCTTCCTCGACGATCACGTTCATGATCGCGTTGAGCATCGAGACATCCGCCCCGGGGCGGAATTGCAGCATTTCATCCGCAAACTTGCGCATGCCGACGCCGCGCGGATCCATTACGATCAGCTTGCCGCCGCGTTTGGCGAATTGTTTGAAATACGTTGCCGCGACGGGATGGTTTTCAATCGGGTTCGACCCGATAATGATCGCCACGTCCGCGTCCTTGATGTCGTTGAACGCAGCCGTCACAGCGCCTGATCCGACGTTTTCGATCAACGCCGCAACGGACGACGCGTGGCACAGACGGGTGCAGTGGTCGACATTGTTATGCTTGAACCCCTGACGGATGAACTTCTGGAATAGATAGGCTTCTTCGTTGGTGCATTTGGCCGAGCCGAAACCGGCCACGCTGCGCGGGTCTTGGTCGCGCAGGGCCACCAGTTTGGAGGCGGCCAGATCCATCGCCTCTTCCCATGTCGCTTCGCGGAAATGGGTCGACAGGTTCGCGGGATCGACATTCAGCCCCTTGGCAGGCGCGTCCTCGCGCCGGATCAGCGGCTTGGTCAAACGGTGCGGGTGGTGGATGTAATCAAAGCCAAAACGGCCTTTGACACACAGACGGCCTTCGTTGGCGGGGCCATTGATGCCCTCGACGTATTTGACCTTGCCGTCCTTAACCTTCAGCGAGACCTTACAGCCCACACCACAGAACGGGCAGACGCTTTCGGTTTCGCTGTCATAATCCTTGCTGTCGCCCTTCTGCTGATCGTCCAGAACGGTGGCAGGCATCAGCGCGCCGGTGGGGCAAGCCTGAACGCATTCACCACAGGCTACACAGGTCGAATCGCCCATCGGGTCGTTCTGGTCGAACACCACCTGCGCAGTATGGCCACGACCGGCCATGCCGATCACGTCATTCACCTGAACCTCGCGGCAGGCACGGACGCAGAGATTGCAGTTGATGCAGGCGTCCAGATTGACGCGCATCGCAACGTGGCTGTCATCCAGCAGCGGGATTTTCTCGGCCTCTTTCGCAGGGAAACGGCTGCCCGATACATCGTTCAGCTTGGCCATATCCCAGAAGTGGCTGGAGGTGTCATGCGCCTCTTCCGGCTGATCTGCGACCAGCAGTTCCATGACCATCGCGCGTGATTTCTCGGCGCGGTCACTGTCGGTCTTGACGACCATACCGTCCGCTGCGGGTCGGATGCACGAAGCGACCAGTGTGCGTTCGCCCTCCACCTCGACCATGCAGGCGCGGCAGTTGCCGTCGGGTTTGTAGCCGGGCTGCGGCTTGTGGCACAGGTGCGGAATGGTGAAACCTTGCCCCTTGGCGGCTTCCCAGATGGTCCAGCCCTCGGGCACGGTTACATCTTCGCCGTTCAGGTTGAAGGTGACGGTCTTGTTTGGGCTTGCGTCTAGCATGGCTCTGTCTCCCCTCAGATTTCGTCAGCGAAGTGTTTCATGACCAGGCGGATCGGGTTTGGGGCCGCCTGCCCCAGACCACAGATCGAGGCATCACCCATGACCTGACACAGGTCTTCCAGCAGATCGGTGTCCCATTTTTCGGCTTGCATCAGCTTGACCGCCTTTTCGCAGCCTGCGCGGCAGGGCGTACACTGGCCGCAGCTTTCATCCTCGAAAAACCGCAGCATGTTCAGCGCCGCATCGCGGGCGGTGTCCTGATCGGACAAAACGACCACAGCAGCGGACCCGATGAAGGTGCCATGCGGTTGCAGCGTGTCGAAATCCAGCGGGATGTCATCCATAGATGCGGGCAACAGCCCCGAAGACGGACCGCCCGGCTGGTAGGCCTTGAAGGTCTGACCTTCGGCCATCCCTCCGGCCGCTTCGATCACGTCCAGAATGGTCGAACCGGCGGGCAGTAGATAGACGCCCGGCTTTGCCACACGCCCCGAGACCGAATAGCTGCGCAGGCCCTTGCGGCCGTTCTTTTCGGTGCTGTTGAGGCATTCCGGCCCCTCGCGACACACCTTGGTGACCCAATACAGCGTCTCGACATTGTGCACCAAGGTCGGGCGGTTAAACACGCCGACCTGCGCCACGAACGGAGGACGGTGACGCGGTAGGCCCTTCTTGCCCTCGATCGATTCAATCATCGCGGATTCTTCGCCGCAGATATAGGCACCGGCCCCCCGGCGCAGATCGATGTATCCTTCTTCGACGATCCCGGCCTGTTCCAGCGCGGCAATCTCACGGCGCAGAATTTCCAGCACCGCCGGATATTCGTCGCGCATGTAGATGAAGCAGGTTTCCGCCTCGACCGCCCAAGCGGCGATCAGCATGCCCTCAAGGAAGACATGCGGCGTACGCTCCAGATAGTAGCGGTCTTTGAACGTGCCGGGCTCGCCCTCGTCCCCGTTCACGGCCAGATAGCGGGTGCCTTCGTTCATGCGAACAAAGCCCCATTTCTTGCCCGACGGGAAGCCCGCACCACCCAGACCACGCAGGCCCGAGGACAGGATGTCTTCCTGCACTTGTTCCCAATCGCCACCGTCGCGCAGCTCTTTAAGCTTGGCATAGCCGCCATTGGCCTCATAGGCCGCGAAGGCTTCGTAGTCAGGCAGATGCGCGTGGGTGTCATCAGCCGCAATCGCAGCCTGCACCTTTTCGGGGGTCGCGTGGTCGATATGGTTGTGACCGATCTCAAGAACAGGCGCAGTATCGCAGCGGCCCATGCAGGGCGCGCGCACGACGCGGACCTGCGAGGCATCCAGACCGTCCTCCAGCGCCTTTTGCAGCTGCTGGGCACCGGCCATTTCGCAGGACAGGGAATCACAGACACGGATCGTCAGCGCGGGCGGAGGCGTCTCGCCCTCTTTCACCACGTCGAAATGGGCATAAAAGGTAGCGGTCTCATAGACCTCGGCCTGACCGATGCGCATCTCGACTGCCAGAGCGGCGATGTGGTCGGCGCTGATATGGCCGTGTTCGTCCTGAATCAAATGCAGGAATTCGATCAGCAGATCACGGCGGCGCGGGCGATCGCCCAGCAGGCGCGCGATCTCGGCCTGTGCCTCATCCGTGAACTGACGGCCTTTGGGCGTGTGCCGCCCTTTGCCTTTGCCTGACTTCCAGACGCCCTTGGCTGCGCCTGATGGCTTGGTGTCTAATGGTGCCATGATGCCCTCCGATTAAGGCCCCGTGTCTCATCAGACTAGCATATCGTCAAATCTCTTATCGCAATCGCACGATAACGACAGCTTATCACCGCAATGAGGCGACAACGGCGCGCAAAGCCTCGACCGTGGGCAATTCGGGCTCGCGCGTCAGGGTGGCCAGACAAATCGGTTTGCTGACAACAGGATCGACCAGCGGCAGCACCTTGGTGCCCCGTAAATCGCCCAAAGCCCGCACCAGAACGCGCGGAACAACAGTGGCTGCCAGCCCCTCGCGCGCCATGACCATCGAGGCTGTAAAGCCGCTGGTTTCCGCCACCACGTGCGGATGCAGGCCCTGTTCGGCGAATATTCGATCCAGAATGCGGCGGTTCTGCATCTGCGGCTCAAGTAGGCTGATCGGAAATTCGGCCACCTGTGCCCAGGGGATCGGACCCGTCTGTTCGGTCATATGCGAAGGCACAAGCAGCACATAGGTTTCCTCGTACAGAGGCTGCACCTGCCGCAGATCGGTGCCAATGCTGTCGCCATAGGTGATGCCCGCGTCCAGACTTCCCTCATCCAGCCGGTGCTGAATGGCGCTGGCCGACATGGTCTCAATCCGCGACAGGATGCGTGGATGCGCCTGCTGCAAACGCTTGATCAGCCGCCCGGTGAAAGCGATCGCCGTCGGAATGACCCCTAGGATCAACGTGCCCGTAATCTCTCCCCGCGCGGCCAGCACTTGTTGCTCCAGCGCCTTGGAATCATCCAATATCCGCCGTGCCCGACGAACCATCATCTCGCCCTCTTCGGTGAGGCCCTGAAACCGGTTGGCACGACGGACGATCGAGACACCCAACCGGTCCTCAAGATTGCGGATGCGCATCGAGAACGCGGGCTGCGATATCCCGCATTCCTCAGCTGCCTTGGCGAAATGTTGGTGTCGCGCAAGGGCGCTAAGGAGTTGGAGGTCGCGGATTTCGATCATATTCGAGTTTTCCAATAACGGGCCGACGACCACTTTAGCCGTATTAACCTGCGGGAAAAGCACCGTCTGCAGGCGAGCATACCTTTGAACGCATTCTTGTCTTACTCAAGATACTCGCCTGTAATACACGGCAAGGGCAACACGGAGAGGCTTCGGATGACCGCAGTAGAAGTTTTTCAGAAATTGTATGACAAGTATGTTGATTGCTATCGGTTAAAAGATGCAACTGGTTGTGCGTCATTCTTTATGGATGACGCACAACTATTTTCGCCCTACGGCCCTGCAGCCAAAGGCCGAAAGGCTATAGAAGCTACCCATTCTGAATGGGTTGAGGAAGGTGGCGAGGACAAAATCGTTACGGTTGTTCAGGCCGGCATCGACGGTCAAATCGGCTGGTGCCTTGTCCACTTTAGTGAAGGGACGACCGGTTACGGGACATCCCTTAACGTTTTGTACCGGCAACCTGACGGCGGGTGGCTGATCAGCCATTGCAGCCTGAACGAAAAGCTCTGATACAGACGTTTGCCAGACGGGCTCAGTTGTTAAACAAAAAGTGCATCACATCGCCATCCTTGACGATGTAACCCTTGCCCTCGGCGCGCATCTTGCCTGCCTCCTTGGCTCCTTGCTCGCCATTAGCGGCGATGTAGTCGTCATAGGCGATGGTTTCGGCGCGGATGAAGCCTTTTTCGAAGTCACCATGGATCACGCCTGCGGCTTGCGGCGCGGCGGTGCCGGTGCGGATGGTCCAAGCGCGGGCCTCTTTCGGGCCTACGGTGAAATAGGTTTCCAGCTTGAGCAGGTCGTAACCGGCGCGGATCAGACGGTCGAGGCCGGGTTCTTCCAAACCCATCTCGGTCAGGAACATCTCGGCTTCGTCTGCTTCCAGCAGGCTAATCTCTTCTTCGATCTTGGCGCTGATGATGACGTGAGAATTGCCCTGCGCGGCAGCCATTTCAGCGACCTTGGCGGAATATTCATTGCCCTCGGCGGCTTCTTCTTCGGACACGTTGCAGACATACAGAACCGGTTTGGTGGTCAGCAGTTGCAGCATCTTCCACGCCTTGGCGTCCTCGGCCGTAACCTCAACCAGCCGCGCGGGTTTACCGCTTTCCAGCATAGCCTGCGCTTCGGCCAGCAGGCGGTCTTGTTGCTGCGCCTCTTTGTCGTTGCCCTTCAGCTTGCGCACCAGATTGGCGCGGCGCTTTTCGATGCTTTCCAGATCGGCCAGCATCAGTTCGGTCTCGATCGTGTCAGCATCAGCCACCGGGTCGACACGGCCATCCACATGGGTCACATCGCCATCTTCGAAACAGCGCAACACATGGGCGATCGCGTCGGTCTCACGGATATTGGCCAGAAACTGATTGCCCAGCCCCTCGCCCTTTGACGCCCCCTTCACCAGACCGGCGATGTCCACGAAGGTCATGCGCGTCGGGATGATTTGCTTCGAGAACGCAATTGCCGCCAGCTTGTCCAAACGCTCGTCCGGCACGGCCACGTCGCCCACATTCGGCTCGATGGTGCAGAACGGGAAATTCGCCGCTTGCGCCGCGGCAGTCTTGGTCAGCGCGTTGAACAAGGTCGACTTGCCCACATTCGGCAGACCCACGATTCCCATTTTAAAGCCCATTGCGGCCTCCTGAAGCGATGTGACGGCGTCTTCTAGGCGGGTTGTGGAAAATGCGCAACCCAAGCGGTGCAACCGGCAGATGGCCACCGCAGCTTCACTAAACCGTTACGGTATTTGTACTTGCGTGAGTTGAACCGCGCGGGTCATGGTCCCCAATTAGGAACACACACACAATTAATTGACGAAGAACCCAATGAAAGCGTTACTTACTTCTGTCGCCTTGCTCGTGGCTGCAACCTCGGTACAGGCCCAATCTGTCATCTTTGGCGCGGGTTTTGCGGATTTTTCTAACGGCAACGGCGACGATCAGGGCGTCTTTTCGCTAGAATACCAGCATCGCCCGTTTCACGAAGCAACGCGTTTCAGCGCTGGTCTGGGTACAGCCCTGACTGTCGACACCGACGGTGACACGCATATCGGCGCAGGTCTGGTGGGCATCTATTCCTTCTCGGATCGCTGGTTCGCTGAGTTGAGTGTGATGCCAGGCTACTTTAACGCCTCTAACGGCGACAATGACTTGGGTGGTGGCTTTCAGATTCGTAGCCTTCTGGGTGTTGGCTATACTTTGGACAGCGGCAACGCCATTTCGCTGGCTGTCACTCACAAGTCGAACGCCAGCACAGAAAGCTTCAACCCCGGCGTCAACGCACTGTTCCTGCGGTATCACTACGGGTTCTAGGCCAATCTGAGCGGTCGGGATTGATTTCCGGCGAAAGTTTCTGCACATCAGGTTCAAACCTGAATGCAAGGACCGCAGATGACCCGTATCGACGCCAAGTTCGCCGCTCTCAAGGCCGAGGGTAAAAAGGCTTTCGTTGCCTATATCATGGCTGGTGATCCCGACTTTGACACCTCGCTTGAGATCGTCAAAGGATTGCCGGGGGCCGGTGTGGACGTGATCGAGCTTGGCCTGCCTTTCACCGATCCTATGGCGGATGGTCCGACCATCCAGGCCGCAGGTCAGCGTGCCCTGGACGGAGGGATGACCTTGCAGCGCACGTTGGACCTGGCCAGTGCATTCCGCGAAACGGATGACACGACGCCGATTGTTCTGATGGGATACTACAACCCGATCTACAGCCGTGGGGTAGAAACCTTTTTGGCCGATGCCAAAGCAGCTGGCATCGACGGGCTGATCGTGGTGGACTTGCCGCCCGAAGAAGACGACGAACTCTGCCTGCCTGCGCAGGATGCAGGTCTGAACTTCATCCGCCTTGCGACCCCGACGACCGACGACAAGCGCCTACCGCGCGTTTTGCAGAACACGTCCGGCTTTGTGTACTATGTCTCAATCACCGGTATCACCGGCGCGGCCGAGGCCCAGGCCACCAATGTCGGCCCCGAAGTGGCCCGCATCAAATCCGCCACAGACCTGCCCGTCATCGTCGGCTTCGGCATCAACACGCCCGAGAAATCGCAGGCCATTGCAAGCGTTGCTGACGGGGCCGTAGTGGGATCCGCCATTGTCAGCCAAATCGCGGATGGCAAACCGGTGGCCGAGGTTCTGGATTTCGTAAAATCCCTATCTGACGGCGCACACTCCGCCTGACCCTGCCCTGCTCGACATCAAGACCATGAACCGCGCCTGGAGGCCCCAGTCGCGGTTTTGTGTTAGCGCACTAAAATCCTGCTCAAACCTTACATTGCGACGCGGCATAAAGATTGGTAAACAAAGTGAACCAATCCTACGAAAGCCTGCTTCATGCCCGTCATCACCAACATAGAAGACCTCAAACGCATCTATGAGCGGCGTGTCCCGCGTATGTTCTATGACTATGCGGAAAGCGGCAGCTGGACCGAGCAGACCTTCCGCGACAACAGCTCGGATTTCGATGACATCCGCCTACGGCAAAGGGTTGCCGTCGATATGTCAGGGCGTTCAACCGCATCGCAGATGATTGGTCAGGACGTGTCAATGCCGGTCGCCTTGGCCCCGGTCGGTCTGACGGGCATGCAACACGCGGACGGAGAGATCAAGGCCGCCAAAGCCGCCGAGGAGTTCGGCGTGCCCTTCACCCTGTCCACCATGTCGATCAACTCGATCGAAGACGTGGCAGAGCACACGACCAAACCGTTCTGGTTTCAGCTCTATACGATGAAAGATCAGGACTATGTCAGCCGCCTCATTCAACGAGCCAAGGACGCCAAGTGTTCCGCGTTGGTCATTACACTGGATCTACAAATCCTGGGCCAACGGCACAAAGACCTCAAGAACGGCTTGTCAGCACCGCCAAAGCTGACGCCTAAAACTATCGCAAACCTCATGACCAAATGGTCCTGGGGGATTGAGATGCTGGGCGCCAAGCGCCGCGAATTCGGCAACATCGTCGGCCATGTCGAAGGGATATCAGATGCGTCATCCCTTGGCGCGTGGACGGCCGAGCAGTTCGACCCCAGCCTCGACTGGAACAAGGTCGAAAAACTGATGGAGCAATGGGGCGGCAAGGTGATCCTCAAGGGCATTTTGGACGCCGAAGACGCAAAGATGGCCGCCAAGCTGGGGGCGGATGCGATTGTTGTCTCAAACCACGGCGGTCGCCAACTGGACGGCGCGCTCAGTTCAATCCGGGTACTGCCCGAAATCATGGACGCCGTAGGCAATGATGTCGAAGTCCATTTAGACAGTGGCATACGCTCGGGCCAGGACGTCTTGAAAGCCGTCGCCCTGGGTGCGCAAGGCACCTATATTGGCCGCGCCTTTGTCTATGGTCTGGGAGCGATGGGACAAAAAGGTGTCACCACCGCGCTGGAGGTGATCCACAAGGAACTCGACACAACAATGGCGCTGTGCGGTGAACGCAATCTCGGGGACGTCGGGCCGCACAACCTGTTGGTGCCCGAAGATTTCGGGGGCCGTTGGCAAAAGTGATCACTGGGTCAGGGGGCTCTGCCCCCGCCGCCCGTTCCGGGCGCCTCTCCCGGGATATTTTCAGCCAGATGAAGTCTGGATCCGCTCTTCATCTGGCCCCAAATATCCCGGAGCGCGAGGCAGAGCCTCGCAAAAAAACGATGGCTCAAAAAAGCCCTTTCCAAATCCAATGAATCAAGCTAAGGACGCGGCTTCACGCGGGCATACAGCCTTGGAGGATGCCCGCCCTAACATTTGGAGATATATCATGGCTGGTGAGATTCCTGATCTCGTAGCTCTGGAACGGACGGGGACAGGCAAGGGCGCCGCTCGTCAAGCACGCCGCGACGGCATGGTTCCGGGCATTGTTTTTGGTGGCGACAAAGAGCCGCTGCCGATCAACATCCCGTTCAATGTTCTGTTCAAGCGCCTGAAAGCAGGCCGATTCAAGTCGACCCTGTGGAACCTGAAGGTTGAAGGCCACGAAGACGTTCGCGTCATCTGCCGCGACGTTCAGCGTGACGTAGTCAAAGACCTGCCGACCCACCTGGACCTGATGCGTCTGCGCCGGACCACCAAGATCGCGCTGTTCATCCCCGTTGAGTTCGTCAACGAAGACGAAGCGCCCGGCATCAAGAAGGGCGGCGTTCTGACTGTTGTCCGTCCCGAGGTTGAGCTGGTCTGCACCGCTGGTGACATTCCTGAGAAGATCACCATTGATCTGACCGGTCTGAACATCAACGACGTTGTCACCATCTCGTCGGTTGACCTGCCCGCAGGCACCAAGCCGACCATTGACCGTGACTTCGTGATCGCCAACATCTCGGCCCCGACCGGCCTGTCGTCCAGCGACGATGAGGAAGGCGAAGAAGTGGCCGCGGATGAGGTTGAAGTCGTCGGCCAGGACGCAACCGAAGAATAAACCCAGACCCGGTGTTTGGAGTTTGAAGCGGGGCCTGATCCAGGCCCCGTTTTCTTTTGCCCTGTGGGCTGGAAAGCAGGGGGCAAACCGTGGCATCAACCTGTAGCATCAGACAAGGGCGCTCTTATGAAACTGTTTGTCGGATTGGGGAACCCCGGATCGAAATATGCTCGCAACCGGCACAATATCGGCTTTATGGCCGTGGACCGGATTGCCGAAGATCACAATTTCGGCCCCTGGAAATCCAAGTTTCAGGCCGAGATCGCCGAAGGTCGTCTTGGCCGTGAAAAGGTTCTGCTGATCAAGCCGCAAACCTTCATGAACCGCTCAGGCCAGTCCGTGGGCGAGGCGATGCGGTTCTACAAGCTGGACTCAACCGACGTGACCGTTTTCCATGACGAGTTGGACCTTGTCCCTGGCAAAGTGCGAGTCAAGGCAGGCGGCGGGCATGCGGGGCACAATGGACTGCGGTCAATCCACGAACATATCAGCCCCGCCTATGACCGGGTGCGCCTTGGGATCGGGCACCCGGGGCGGAAAGAGATGGTCTCGCCCTATGTTCTGGGCGACTTCGCCAAGGCTGATACCGACTGGTTGGATGATGTGCTACGCGGTGTCTCGGATGGTGCAGGGCATCTGGCCGATGGTGACGGTGGCAAGTTCATGAACGCGGTTGCCATGCGCACCGCGCCGCCGCGATCGTCGAAAACTGCAGACAAAGCGCAAAAACCTGCGCCCCAACCAAAGCCGGAACCACAGGTTGATGACCGCTCGGCGATGCAGAAACTGCTGGATAAGTTCAAATAGCCCCTTAGCTCTTGCCGTAACGTCCTGATTGCAGATGGCTGCCGCACGCGGTCCAATGCGGCACGTCTATGGGAGGAGACATATGAGATCACTGCTGAAGTGGATGTTGCGCGTCGCCTTGATGCTGGCGCTAGCCGCAATCGTTGTCGGGGTCTGGAAGCGCGAAGAAATTCAGCGGCTCATGGCCGTGAACTCTTTGTTTGCAGAAGAAAAGATCGTCCACAATTTCTCTCATATGGATGAGGCGTTTCTAACGGTCGCTTTGCCCCGTGGCAACGGCCCAACCAGCGAATTGCCCTATGGCGCTGGATTCGACCTGCCCGAGGGCACCGATCAATGGACCGAGGACCGGGCGGTGACGTCCCTGCTGGTGATGCAGGATGGCGAGATCCGGTTTGAGGAATATTATCTGGGCACCGGACCCGACGATCACCGGATTTCATGGTCGGTTGCGAAAAGCTATCTATCAGCCCTGTTCGGCATCCTGCTGGCCGAAGGCGCGATCGGGTCGCTGGACGATCCGGTGGTGCAATATGCGCCCAAGCTGGCGGGAACGGCCTATGATGGCGCAACAGTCCGCAACGTGCTGAACATGGCAAGTGGCGTCACCTTTAACGAAGACTATTTCGACCCGAACTCCGATATCAATCGGATGGGTCGCGTGGTGGCCTTGGGTGGTGAGTTGGACGATTTCGCGGCCTCGTTGCAGGACACTTTCGTAGAACCCGGCGCGCAATGGCAATACGTGTCCATCGACACACATGTCATTGGCATGGTGATCCGAGGGGCGACCGGGCGCAGCGTCTCGGATCTGTTGACCGAAAAGATCGTTCAGCCGCTAGGTCTGGAACAGGATGGTTACTATGTGGCGGACGGTGCCGGAGTGGCCTTTGTGTTGGGCGGGCTGAACTTTACCACCCGTGATTTCGCCCGCTTTGGGCAGATGATCCTACAAAATGGCACCTATGGGGGGCAGCAACTGGTCCCTGCCGACTGGATCGCCGAATCCGTTCTGCCCAGCGCCCCAACACAGGCGGGCAAGATCGGGTATGGCTATCAGTGGTGGATTCCCGTCGGCGCGCATGAGGGTGAGTTTCTGGCCCGCGGCGTCTATGGCCAATATATCTATTTCGATCAGCCTCGGGGCGTTCTGATCGTAACAACCGGCGCGGACCGTAAATTCCGCGATGACGGGGTGAATGAGGCCAATGTAGAAATGTTCCGCAGCATCGCGCAAAGCCTGTAAAGTCGGATTATGCAGAAACAGGACAGCATAAATGTACTGGGCGGCGTGCTTGCGCCCTGTTCCCGCGATCCGCTGACCGGGTTCTTTCGCGACGGCGCTTGCAACACCTGCCCCGAGGATCAGGGCAGCCACACCGTCTGCGCTGTGATGACAGCCGAGTTTCTGGCTTTTTCCAAATATGTCGGCAACGACCTGAGCACCCCTCGACCAGAGTTCGACTTTCCCGGCCTCAAACCCGGGGATCGTTGGTGCCTGTGCGCCGGGCGGTTCCTGCAAGCGCATGACGAAGGCTGCGCGCCCATGGTACACCTTGAGGCCACACACCAACGCGCCTTAGAAGTGGTGCCGCTGGATATACTACGCGACCACGCGGCTGCAGGTGATTGAGACCTGACTGAACCTCTGGTTTGCGACATCAATAGACCGCCGCGCGGGCCCTCTTGTGGGCGCGGTCAAAAAAACCGGCCCTGTTTTGGGGCCGGCTCCAAACGTTTAACGCTATGGCGCTTAGCCCGCCGTACGCCCTTCGGTATCTGACATATCGAAGTTCAGATACTTGGCCACGGTCTGCACATCCTTGTCGCCCCGCCCGCACATGTTCATACAGATCAGGTGATCCTTGGGCAGGTCGGGCGCAATTTTCATCACGTGGGCCAGCGCGTGGCTGGGTTCCAGCGCCGGGATAATCCCTTCGGTAGCGCAGCAGAGCTGGAACGCCTCGAGTGCTTCTTTGTCGGTGATCGAGACATAGTTCGCGCGGCCAATATCGTTCAGCCACGAATGTTCCGGCCCGATACCGGGATAGTCCAGTCCGGCCGAAATCGAATAGCCTTCCAGAATCTGTCCGTCATCATCTTGCAGCAGATAGGTGCGGTTGCCATGCAGCACGCCCGGACGACCGCCGGTCAGCGAGGCGCAATGCTCCATCTTCTCGTTTACACCTTTGCCACCAGCCTCGACACCGATGATATTGACGGATTTGTCGTCAAGGAACGGGTAGAACAGGCCCATCGCGTTCGATCCGCCACCGATGGCGGCAATGATCGTGTCGGGCAGACGACCTTCGGCCTTCATCATCTGTTCCTTGGCTTCCTTGCCGATAATCGACTGGAAATCGCGGACCATTGCAGGGTACGGGTGTGGACCGGCTACGGTGCCAATACAGTAGAACGTGTCGCGCACATTCGTCACCCAATCGCGCAGCGCGTCATTCATCGCGTCTTTCAGCGTGCCACGACCGGACGTGACCGGAATCACCTCGGCCCCCAGCAGGCGCATACGGAACACGTTGGGGGCCTGACGCTGCACGTCATGGGCACCCATATAGACAATGCACTTCAAGCCGAACTTGGCGCAGACTGTGGCGGTGGCCACGCCGTGCTGCCCTGCGCCGGTCTCGGCGATGATCCGGGTCTTGCCCATACGGCGCGCCAGAATGATTTGGCCCAGCACGTTGTTGATCTTGTGCGCGCCGGTGTGGTTCAGCTCGTCGCGCTTGAGGTAGATCTTCGCGCCGCCCAAGTGTTCGGTTAGGCGTTCCGCGAAATACAGCGGCGAGGGACGACCCACATAGTTCGCCCACAGATCATCCATCTCGGCCCAGAAGGTCGGATCGTCTTTGGCCTTCTCATATTCCTCTTCCAGCGACAGGATCAGCGGCATCAGCGTCTCGCTGACAAACCGCCCGCCGAAGATGCCGAAACGGCCCTGCTCATCCGGGCCGGACATGAAGGAATTGAAAAGATCGTTGGCCATGGGTGTCTCCCTCGTCATTCCCGTAGTTCATAGGAGGTAGCGGCGGGATTTGCCATGGCAAAACGTATCAGCCCGCTGCGTCAACAAATGCGCGGATCAGACCGGCATCCTTGACCCCAGGCGCGCTTTCGACACCCGAGGATACATCGACCTGTTGTGCCCCGGTCATGCGGACAGCCTCGGCCACGTTGCCAGGGGTCAGACCACCCGCCAACATCCACGGACGCCGCCAGTATTTGCGACCAGCCAGCAGGCGCCAGTCAAAGGCCAGACCGTTCCCGCCGGGCAAGTCCGCGTTGCGCGGCGGTTTAGCGTCGATAAGCAACTGGTCGGCCACCTCAGAATACAGATCAATCGCCATTAGATCTTCGGGCTCGGCCACACCTATGGCCTTCATCACAGGCAGGCCGTAACTCTGCCGGATCTCAGCCACGCGGTCTGGGCTTTCCTTGCCATGCAGTTGCAACATGTCCAGCGGTACATCCGCGACAAGCCTGTCCAGTTCCGCGTCCGAGACATTGACGGTCAGCGCAACCTTGGCCACACCGACGGGCACTATATGGGCCAGCTCTGCAGCTGCCTCCACTTCCAGATGTCGGGGCGATTTGGGGAAAAACACAAACCCTACATAACGCGCCCCGGCCTCAGCCGCAGCGCGTACGTGATCAGGGGCGGTCAGACCGCATATTTTGACCGAAATATCGGACATGGTGCCCTAGCTGGCCTCATCCAGAATGGCGAGGACCTCGTCCTTGCCTTCGTTCTGTTTCTTCTTGAGCTTCTTGACCTCACGCTCAAGCTTGCGGACTTCGCCGGTCTTGGCCGACGCATCCGCGCGGTGCTTGTGCTCGCGCAGCCATTCCCACAGGAAACCGATGACCAGACCGGCCACGATGCTACCCAGAACCACAATGAACAAGGGCAGAGCGATGCTGAAATTAACCCCAACCAGATCGGCAATCGCCTGCGGCATCAAGGTCAGTTCAACGGCTTCGCGGTTGGCCAGCGAAACCGAAATCAGGACGATCCCGAGGGTCGCCAGAAAAGCATATCGAATGTAGCGCATCATGCCTTAGGCTTTACCGTTCAAACGGTCCCTTAGCAACTTGCCTGTCTTGAAAAATGGAACACATTTTTCTTCCACCTGAACAGTCTCACCTGTCCGAGGGTTACGGCCAACCCGCGCGTCGCGCTTTTTGACGGAAAACGCGCCAAATCCGCGCAGTTCCACCCGGTCCCCGCGGGCCATGGCGTCCGTCACTTCTTCGAACACAGTATTCACGATCCGCTCGACGTCGCGTTGGTAGAGATGCGGGTTCTCGTCGGCGATTTTCTGAATCAGTTCTGAACGGATCATGTGCGTTACCCTCCCAGGCGACCGGATTACCATGTCTATTATTCTGATCACTATAGAAAAAAACTTGGTTCGGGGGAACGTTGACTCTGTGTGTGCGACCTTGATTCTACGTCAAACTCACGCGAATTTTTGCACTTGTCGGGGAATTGGCCGGCAAATCGTGAACCACAGATGAATAAAGCCTGCAAATCGGAACGTGTTGATTCGCAACAAAAACGGCCCCGCACTCTCATGCGGGGCCGCAAATTCTGCTTGGACTGAGGTCCGGGCTTAGTCGCCCGACTTCAGCGCTGCACCCAGGATGTCGCCCAGCGACGCGCCCGAGTCCGACGAACCGTACTGTTCCACGGCCTCTTTCTCTTCGGCGATTTCGCGCGCCTTGATCGACAGACCCAGACGGCGGGTTTTGCTGTCAACGTTGGTGACGCGGACGTCAACCTTGTCACCGGTCGAGAAACGCTCGGGGCGCTGCTCGGCGCGGTCACGCGACAGGTCCGAACGGCGGATGAAGGATTTCATGCCTTCGTATTCCACCTCGATACCACCATCTTCGATCGCGGTGACTTCGACAGTGATGACCGAGCCACGCTTCACGCCACCCACGGCTTCGGCGAACTTGTCACCGCCCAGGGCTTTGATCGACAGCGAGATACGCTCTTTTTCGACGTCAACTTCCGAAACGACGGCCGAAACCATGTCGCCTTTGCGGTAGTTCTGGATCGCATCCTCGCCACGCTCGTCCCAGGACAGGTCCGACAGGTGAACCATACCGTCGATGTCGCCTTCGAGGCCAATGAACAGACCGAATTCGGTGATGTTCTTGACTTCGCCTTCGACCTCGGTGCCCTCGGGGTGCGTTTCTGCAAACACTTCCCATGGGTTGCGCTGAGTCTGCTTCAGGCCCAGAGAGACACGACGCTTGGCGCCGTCGATTTCCAGAACCATGACGTCGACTTCCTGGCTGGTCGAAACGATCTTGCCGGGGTGGACGTTTTTCTTGGTCCAGGACATCTCGGACACGTGCACCAGACCTTCGACACCAGCTTCCAGCTCGACGAACGCGCCGTAGTCGGTGATGTTGGTGACACGACCCTGATGGACCGAGCCCAGCGGGTATTTCGCAGCAACCAGATCCCACGGATCTTCCTGCAGCTGCTTCATGCCCAGGCTGATGCGGTGGGTTTCTTTGTTGATCTTGATGACCTGAACCTTGATGGTTTCGCCAATCGTCAGGATCTCGGACGGGTGGTTCACACGACGCCATGCCATGTCGGTGACGTGCAGCAGGCCGTCAACGCCGCCGAGGTCAACAAATGCACCGTATTCGGTGATGTTTTTGACGACACCCTCGACGGTCTGACCTTCGGACAGGTTGCCGATAACTTCGGCACGCTGTTCGGCACGCGATTCTTCCAGGATTGCGCGACGCGACACAACGATGTTGCCACGGCGGCGGTCCATTTTCAGAATCTGGAACGGCTGCTTCAGACCCATCAGCGGGCCAGCGTCGCGCACGGGGCGGACGTCAACCTGCGAGCCGGGCAGGAACGCAACTGCGCCACCCAGATCGACGGTGAAGCCACCTTTGACGCGACCGAAGATTGCACCTTCGACACGCTGGTCGTCGGCATATGCTTTTTCCAGACGGTCCCATGCCTCTTCGCGGCGGGCCATCTCGCGCGAGATGACGGCTTCGCCACGGGCGTTTTCTGCGGCGCGCAGGTAAACTTCGACCTCGTCGCCTACAGCGATTTCAGGGGCTTCGCCGGGATTTGCGAATTCTTTCAGATCAACGCGGCCTTCCATTTTGTAGCCGACGTCGATGATGGCTTGGCCGGCTTCGATCGCCAGAACCTTGCCTTTGACAACAGAACCCTCTTCGGGTGTGTCCATTTCGAAGCTTTCATTCAGGAGGGCTTCGAATTCCTCCATGGATGCGTTAGCCATGTGGCGTTGTTTTCCTTTACAGTACGTTTTTGCTGGCCGAGCGGTTGTCTCCGCCGGTCTTGTTTCATGGTGTCCTCTGGCGTGACCCGGTGCGCATCTGACTACACAAACGCAAAGGGCCGAGGTAACCCGGCCCTGCTCAGATACGTCATCCGGACGTTGACCGCCCTTGTTCAGACAGCGCGCGTATAGGCCGAATTCAGGTAATGTGCAAGAGCAAAGCCCTTAGTTACTGGCTGCTCGGCTATCTTTCATGTGCCAGATGCCTGCGTCCTTCTGCAACATCGACCGTTCGATGGCATCCAGTCGGGACAGCGCTCCGGCAATATCCGTCGATCCGCCCGACCGGTTCCAGATCTTCAGCGCCGAGGCCGGGCTCCACGGCAGGCATGCCGCTGCCAACCAGCCGCGCAATTCAGGCGGCAGGGAATCATAGGTTCGCATCGGAGACACCCTGCGCCGCCGCTTTAGACCGCTGCAAAGATTACGACCGCCTCGCCCGGTATTGTTTCGTCGCATGGCAAACCTCGCCACAAAATTAATTGTAATGTTATTACATTTCAGGTTTGGTTAGACAAGCACTCCAAATGCAAAAAGGGCGGGATCAATTCACCGCCCTTTCCATGCTAAAGACGCGGCGCCGCAAAGCGCCCAAACTTCTCAAAACAGTTGCAGATCCTTTGCACCACTTTGAATCTCGGCAAAGTTCGGCATGTTCTGGACCGCCACTGGGGCCGGTTTCGTGCCAGGCATCGCCACTGTCGGTTTGGCTGGCTTGCCGAAGGCCGGTTTCTCAAGCTCGCCACGAATATCGCGCAGCAGCGTTTTGTGGTCCGGCATGGATTTGAGTATCTGCGCAAGGTCTACCTTCGCACCCTTCCACCACTGGAACCAAATCGGTTTCTTCAGCGGTCGGATACGGTCACGGATACCTGTACCATAGCCCGTGTCATAGACTTGCTTGCCCAACAGTACAGTCTGGAATACGCGATGGTCGAACAGGGTGGCGAACTCCACATCATGCTCCATCGGCAGGCGGTGCTGCCAAAGCTCAAGATTCTCAGCCAGACGATCGGGGATTTTCATCTCGGTCCGCGCGTCGATCCAGTATTGGTCATCCGTGCGGTTGCCCAACCGGTAATGCAGACAGATGAATTCCAGCACCTCATTGTAGAGCTTGTCCATCTGCCGGTTATAGCGCGCGCGCAACGACGGCTCGATGTCACGCGTCGGCAGATGTTCCGCGAACCAACGGATGGCGTGGTCGATCATATGGATCGCGGTGCTTTCCAGCGGCTCAATAAAGCCGCCCGATAGGCCGATGGCCACACAGTTCTTGACCCAGGCATTGCGCACTCGCCCAACCCGCATCGGGATCACACGTGGCGTAAGACCCTTGCCGCTGTCACCCAGCCACTCAAGATATTCATCGGCTGCCTGATCATCCGTCCGATGCGCCGAAGAATACACATAGCCCGTGCCTACGCGATTGAACAATGGCACTCGCCACGTCCAACCCGCCCCCAACGCGGTCGAGCGCGTGGCGCTTTCGATCTTCTCCGGATTGGGATGTTCGACCTGCAACGCCATGGCCCGGTCATTGGGCAGATAGTCCGAATAATCCATGAACGGCTCGCCCAGAGCCTGATTGATGATCAACCCCCGGAATCCGGTGCAATCCACGACCATCTCGATGTCATGACGGCCTTTGCGTTCAAGCATCAGGTGGCTGACATTGCCCTGTTCGTCCAGTTCAACCGCCTGAACCTCATCCTGAATGTGCTCGACGCCACGTTTGGTGCAGACCTTCGTCAGCATCCCGGCGAATTTTACCGCGTCCAGATGGTAGGCATAGCCGAACCGTTGTTCGAACTCCGGCGCGCCCAAAGGACGCGCACCTTTGCACAGCCGCGCAAGATCATCATGCGGGGCTATGGATTGAGTAAAATCCCGATCCCCGTTGCCGAAGCGCAGGAAATATTCCGAGGCCTCCAACCCTTCCAGCAACTGGCCATGCGCGAATGGGTTCATATAGTCGATACGATTGCCGTTGGCGTCCTTGTTCCAGTTGCAGAACTTCACACCCAATTTGAACGACGCGTTGGTTTCGCGGAAGAAATCGCGCTCGGATATGCCTGCCTGACGCAGTGTGACCGGCATACGCGGCACGGTTGCTTCGCCCACACCCACGGTCGAGATATTTGGGCTTTCGATCAGGCAGATGCGGGGGCGGTCCTTGGGGGCGGATGTGCGGGAAAACACCATCTCGAGGATCAACGCGGTCATCCACCCCGCTGTGCCACCACCCACGATGGTAATCTTGCTCAAACGCTTGCTCATTAGGCTCTGCTCCCCCTTGTTTTGGGGGACTATAACAGCTTTCCCTAACCTAGCCAGAGCCTATGACCGGTGCTTTGGAAATGTTGCCAGATAGCAGAAGTCTGCGCCGCGACATCGGCGTTCAGATTTCCTCGCCCTTCTTCAAAAGCTCTTCGATGAGGGCGCGCTGCAAACCCTGACTGTCACCGCCCCCAAACTCGGCCGCACCACCGGAATAGAGCGTGCCATATGTCTTGGCTATGTTCACTGTCTGCGCCAGACCCGAGATCAGCTGATCCTTCTCAAGCGCCGACAACGGATGGATATAGGCCGCCCACAATGTACCATTGGCTATGGCATAGCGTGCATCCAAAGTACTGTCGAAATTCGCTTGCATCACGCGCTGCAGATCCGCTGGCGACAGATCGGCCGCACTGACAATCGCCACCATGGCCCGCATCCGGTCGGCGTTGATATCAGTAACAACAAAAACCGGGACGTCGCCCAATGTTAGTTGAAAACCCGGACCTTGCGGCAGTGCCTCGGGATCCAATGCAAACAGAATTTTACCCAGCCGTTCATAGGTCATGGGAGGTTCCAGTACCGGGGTCTCTTGCGCCTCTTGAGCAGCCAGACCTGTGGCCAGAAATATCATGAAAAAGGCTAGTCGGATCATGGCGAGGCTCCCGCTGGTTTCAGTGTCAGCATAAAAGGCAGCAGGTCACGTGACCAAACAAAGCTTAGTGAAGGCATCACCGAGAAGCGCCGCAATTTTGAACGATCTGCAAAACTGTAAGTCCTTTCTGTCATAGTTCGTTCGGTTGAGCGTTGTTAGATTTGTTTCAGCGACGGATACCCCGACCGCTCTGAGTCCAAAGCACGTAAGGAAACGCAATGAAATCTCTGATCCTGACCACCCTGATCGCCGCCCTGCCCTTGGTTGCTGCACCGGCCTTTGCAGCAGACGAAATCAACGTCTCGAACGGCATTTCAGCAGCGGGCGCTCCACTGGCGGCGCATGGTGTCGACCTAGTGGCGCTGGTGACAAATGGCAATCCGGTGGAAGGCTTTGCCAACCACTCGGCGACTTATGATGGCGCATCGTACTATTTCACCTCGGCGGATAACCTCGCCGCGTTCGAGGCCAACCCGGCGGCGTATCTGCCCCAACATGGCGGTTTCTGCTCGTTCGGTGTGTCGGTCGGGAAGAAATTTGATGGCGACCCGGATCAGTACCTGATTGCAGATGGCAAGCTGTACCTGTTCCTGAATGCAGAAACCCGCGCCGCCTTCCTGAAAGACGTCCCCGGCACAGCAAAAACAGCTGATGGTCAGTGGTCGAATATCAAAAGCATCGCAGTCGGCGAGCTGTAATCCCGACACCTCGCAGCGATCACCCGCGGCGCTACGGCGTCGCGGGCTTGCGTTCTGCGATCAGCGTAATGGCCTGTGCCAGGGCCTCTTCGACGCTGAGGTCCGAAGTATCCAGCAAAACGGCATCCTCAGCCGGTTTCATCGGGGCTGTACTCCGCTCGGCATCGCGGGCATCGCGCTCGCGCACATCAGCAAGGACCTTTTCACGGGTCACATCGTCGCCCTTGGCGCTTAGTTCCAGATACCGCCGTTCAGCGCGCACCTCGGCGCTGGCGGTGACGAACAGCTTGACCTCGGCCTCGGGGCAGATCACGGTTCCGATGTCACGCCCGTCCAGCACTGCGCCGCTATCCCGTCGGGCAAAGGCGCGCTGGAAATCGACCAAAGCCGCGCGAACCTCGGGGATCACCGCCACTTTCGACGCGGCCTGAGCGATCTCGGCCGTGCGCAGATCGCCCTGCTGCAACTCCTCGGCGGTCAGGGCCTCGGCCGCCGCGATGGGCTCCATCTTTTCCAGCGTCCGCCGCCCCACCGCGCGGTACAAAAGCCCGGTGTCCAGATGCGCAAAGCCGAAATGTGCCGCAACCCCTTTCGAGATCGTGCCCTTCCCAGCAGCTGCAGGGCCGTCTATGGCGACCGTAAAGCTCATGTGCGTACGACCTTGGCGCCCAGCGCAGCCATCAGCGGTTCAAAAATCGGGAACGAAGTCGCAATCGGGCCGCCATCATCAACCGAGACCGGCGATTTCGCTCCCATTCCCATCACCATGAACGACATGGCGATGCGGTGATCCAGAAAGCTCTCGCAGGTGCCGCTGCCGGGGACATTGCCGATGCCCAGACCGTCAATCGACCACCAATCCTCGCCCTCATCCACGGTCACGCCATTGGCACGCAACCCGCGGGCCATGGCGTCGATCCGGTCGCTTTCCTTGACGCGCAGCTCTTTCACCCCGCCCATCATCGTGGTGCCCGTGGCATTGGCCGCAACCACAGACAGCACCGGGTATTCGTCAATCATCGAGGCCGCGCGTTCCGGCGGCACGTTGATGCCCTTCATGTTGGGCGAGTATTTCGCGCGCAGGTCAGCGACCGGCTCGCCACCCTCTTCACGCTCATTCTCATAAGTCAGGTCCGCACCCATCTCGCGCAGCGTGGTAAACAGCCCCGCGCGGGTCGGGTTCAGGCCAATGCCCGGCACCAGCACATCCGAACCCGGCGTGATCAGCGCCGCGCAAACAGGAAAGGCCGCGCTGGACGGGTCACGCGGCACGGCAATAACCTGCGGTTTCAACTCGGGGCGACCGGTCAGAGTGATAACCCGGCCCTCATCGGTATCCTCAACGGTGATCTCTGCGCCGAACCCGGCCAGCATCCGTTCGGAATGGTCGCGGGTGGCCTCTTTTTCGATCACCACGGTTTTGCCCGGTGCGTTCAGACCGGCCAACAGCACAGCGGATTTCACCTGCGCCGACGGAACGGGAACCTCATAGCGCACCGGAACCGGTTCGGCGGCACCCACAATGGTCATCGGCAAACGCCCACCCGAGCGGCCAACCGATTGCGCCCCAAACAGCGCCAGCGGGTCCGTCACCCGCGCCATGGGGCGTTTGTTCAGGCTGGCATCGCCGGTAAACGTGGCTGAGATCGGGCAGGTCGCCATCGCACCCATGATCAGCCGCACACCCGTGCCCGAATTGCCGCAATCAATCACCTGATCCGGCTCGGCAAAGCCGCCAACGCCCACGCCATGCACGGTCCATTCCCCTCCGCCGTGATCCGTGACCTCGGCACCAAAGGCGCGCATGGCCTTGGCAGTGTCCAGAACATCCTCACCTTCCAGCAGGCCGGAAATCTTCGTCTCACCCACCGCCATCGCGCCCAAAATCAGCGACCTGTGCGAGATCGACTTGTCGCCGGGCACCTCTGCCGTTCCGGTCAGCGGACCGCAGGGATATGAGGTCATCGGGATGGGCGTGCCGTGTCCGGACATGGGGGCTCCTGTTTTCGCTATCAGTGCCTTAGCCGCTTAGCGAATTGGGGCCGGTTGGTCCAGCGGCAATCAGCCTGTGCGGCGGAAGGTCAGGTAATGCGGCGTGCGCCCTTCGCGCAGAGCCTTCTGTTCGTAACGGGTGGAAATCCAATCGTCCCATGGTTCGCGCCAGTCAGCCGGGCGCTCGGCCAGCCACTCGAACCCGGCGCGTGGCACTTCCTCAAGCGTTTGGCGAACATAGTCGGGAATATCAGTCGCGACCCGAAAGATCGAACCCGGTTTCAGCGCCCGCGCCAGCGGTTGCAGATGTTCCTGTGTCACAAAGCGGCGACGATGGTGCCGCGTCTTGGGCCACGGATCGGGATAGAGCAGGAATGCACGCGAGATGCTGGCCTCGGGCAAAACATCGAACAGGTCGCGCGCATCGCCAGGATGCACAGCGAGGTTCTCGACCCCAGCCTGCCGGATTTTACCCAACAACATGGCGACGCCGTTAATGTAAGGTTCGGCCCCTATGATGCCGATGTCAGGATTGCGCGCAGCCTGATGCACCAGGTGCTCACCACCACCAAAGCCGACCTCAAGCCAGACGTCGCGACCGTCAAACAGCTCCTGCAAGTCCAGCGGCTTGCGTTCAGGGTTGCTCTCCCAATCGACCGCACCCGGGGACAGCGCATCAAGGTCTTCGCTTAGATAGGTCTTCTGGCTTTGCTTCAGGGTTTTGCCTTTGAAGCGGCCATAAAAGTTCCGGCGGGGGCGTTGGGGGATCTCGGTGCTCATGGGCCGAGCCCATACTGTGCCGAAACCACGGACGCAAGAGGGCGACCGGTCCACTCAACAGACCTGCCGCCCCCAAAAAGCACCAGAATAGAGCGCGCCCGAATGGGCGAACCTTTGGTCTAAGATCAGACCGCCGCTTTCAGCGCGTCCGCCAGATCAGTGCTTTCCCAGCTGAAGCCGCCATCGGCATCGGGTTCGCGGCCGAAGTGGCCGTAGGCTGCAGTGCGCTGGTAGATCGGCTTGTTCAGTTGCAGATGCTCGCGGATGCCGCGCGGGGTCAGGTCCATTACCTGGCCCACGGCTTTTTCGATCGCCGCATCTGCGATCTGGCCCGTGCCATGCGTATCCGCGTAGATCGATAGAGGCTTGGACACGCCAATCGCATAGCTGAGCTGGATCGTGCAACGTTCAGCCATACCGGCAGCCACTACATTCTTTGCCAGATAGCGTGCGGCATAGGCGGCCGAACGATCCACTTTGGTCGGGTCTTTACCCGAGAACGCGCCACCACCGTGAGGTGCTGCACCCCCATAGGTGTCCACGATGATCTTGCGACCAGTCAGGCCAGCATCGCCGTCGGGGCCGCCGATCACAAATTTGCCGGTCGGGTTTACGTGCCATTCGGTCTCGGCCGACAGCCAACCTTCGGGCAGAGTCTCGCGGATATAAGGTTCGACAATGGCGCGGATGTCATCCGAGCTCAGCGCCGCGTCCAGATGCTGGGTCGACAGCACGATCGAGCTGACGCCGACGGGTTTTCCGTCACGGTAGACAACCGAAAGCTGTGACTTGGCATCGGGGCCCAGCGCAGGCTCGGAGCCGTTTTTGCGCACTTCAGCCAGCCGACGCAGGATCGCGTGGGAATACTGGATCGGAGCCGGCATCAACGCAGGCGTTTCGGTCGTGGCATAGCCGAACATGATCCCCTGATCGCCTGCCCCTTCGTCCTTGTCATCGGCGGCATCGACACCCTGCGCGATATGGGCGGATTGTTCGTGCAGCAGGTTCGTCACTTCGACGGTTTCGTGGTGGAACTTGTCCTGCTCGTAGCCGATATCCTTGATACAGGCGCGCGCGATGTCGTCGATATGCGCCATGTAGTCGTGCAACTTGTCCTGATCCGACAGGCCAACTTCGCCACCGATGACAACCCGGTTGGTGGTGGCAAACGTCTCGCACGCTACGCGTGCTTCGGGTTCTTCGTTCAAAAAGGCATCAAGTACGGCATCGGAAATACGGTCGCAGACCTTATCCGGGTGCCCTTCGGACACGGATTCCGAAGTGAAAGTATAGTTCTGTCGGGACATGAATGTGCTCCATTAAGATTTCCCCATCACGCCAGGAAGCCGTTGTGACAGGCATGCGAGGGGATACGCCCGCACAAAGCCGGGGTCAATCGGTATTTATGCGTCTACCCGCCGGGAGTTGCGCCAAAGCAGCGCGGTCAGGCCGAATAGCACAAAAAAGACCGGATAGTCGCCGATCCGCGCATACAGTGTCCGAGCCAGCGGGGCAGGCAAAAGCGCGTCGATAAACCCCGCCTCTCCAAGTGGCAGTGCCTTGGTGATCCGCCCCAAAGGGTCGATCATCGCCGAGACACCAGTATTGGCGGCGCGCATCATTGGCAGGCCCTGTTCAACCGCGCGCATTTGGGCTTGGGCGAGGTGCTGATACGGCCCGGACCGAGTGCCAAACCAAGCATCATTGGTGATCTGCATCAGAAAATCCGCGCGCCCCGGTGCCGACAAAACATCTTGCGTGAACACCGCCTCATAGCAGATCAACGGCAGGGCCAGCCCCAGCTTTCCCGCCTCGATCAGCTCAGCGCCCGGACCGGCGCTGAAGCCGTTGCCCGTGGTCGTGGCCATGCCGTGAATGCCGAACCGGGCCATCACGTCCCCAAACGGAACGAATTCGCCAAACGGGGCCAGATGGTGCTTGTCATACAGGCCCTGCCGCTGCCCATCTTCATTCAGGTAGATCATCGAATTGTAGATCCGGGGCCCATCCCCCCGTTGAATGCCCAGAAAAACCGGCGTTCCCTGCGCGGCTTCGGCAATCGCGTCCAGATGAGGCTGCGCGCTACCCAGCCAAGCGGGAACCGAGGTTTCCGGCCACACGATCAGGTCCGGGCGTGGCTGCTGCGCCGAAAATTCAATCTGGCGAGCAAAGAAAAGCGGAGCATAGTCTGGGTCCCATTTCTGGTGCTGCGGCGCGTTCGGCTGGATCAGACGGACGATGTGTTCGGTATTGGTAACGTCCGGGCGCATCGCGGCGTATCCCAAACCCAGACCTACAAAACCAACCGACAGACACAAAGGCAGGAAAATCCCCTTGCGCCGCGACAGCGCCGCGCCCAGCGGCAGAGTAGCCAGCAAGGTCAACGCCCCCAACCCATAGGGCCCGGTCAGAGCAAGAACCTGCGCCACGGGTGTGTCCACCCAGACCTGCGCCAACCCGGCCCACGGAAACCCGGTCAGCACATAGCCACGCGCCGCTTCTGCCAGCGCGATGATCAGTGCGAGCAAAACAGTTTGCCCCACCCCCGATGCGCCGGATTTTCGTGCCACCCAAAATGCCAGAGCCCAGAACAGGGCAAGCCCTCCGGCCATAAACACCAGCGCAAAAGGCGCCATCCATCCGTAGCGCGGCGCGTCGACCAGAAATGGCTCAACGATCCAGCTTAGGGCATGGACGAAATAGCCCGTCGCGAAGGCCCAACCGATCCAGGCTGCCTGCCCTTGGCTTTTGCTGGACAGGTAAACCGGGGCCAGCAGCGTCAGCGCGATAACTGTCGCCCACCAATACCCGAACGGAGCAAGGCCAAAGGCGGCCACGCCACCAAGCACTGCGGCAGACAGGAAGATCAGCCAGAATGGCCAGCCCCCCACAGGGGTCATGCAACAAGATCCGGCAACATTACGCGCAGGCGCTTGATACGGCGCGGGTCGGCGTCGATCACCTCAAACTCAGGGCCTTCGGGATGCAAAACAACCTCGCCGCGCGCAGGCACGCGGCCGGACAGCATAAAGACCAACCCGCCCAACGTGTCGATTTCTTCCTCGTCCACATCCTCGTGGCTGGTCAGAGACCTTCCAATCTCGGCCTCGAACTCCTCGACTGGGACGCGGGCCTGAACGACATAGCAGCCTGGCTTTTCCTGCACCCATAGCTGACTTTCGTCAGCGTCATGCTCATCTGCAATCTCACCCACAACCTGCTCAATCAGGTCTTCGATGGTCAGCAACCCGTCAACACCACCATATTCATCAATAACCAAGGCCATATGCCTACGTTCTGTCTGCATCTTGGTCAGCAGAACCCCAATTGGCATCGAGGGCGGAACAAACAGCAAAGTCCGTAACATCGAGACGAGATCGAATTCGGATGATGTTCCGTTGAACCCATGGGTCAGCGCGAAATCCTTAAGGTGCACGAAGCCCAAAGGCGTATCCAGTGTCCCTTCATAAACAGGGATCCGCGACAGACCGCTTTCGCGAAACACCTGCGCAAGCTCGTCTTTGGAGATGGTCGAAGGAACTGACACGATTTCTGCCGTGGGAATGGCCACATCTTCAACCCGCATCCGGCGCAGGTTGATCATGCCGCGTGGCTGTGTCGCCTCAGTGTCATGACCATTCATCGCAGTGGCCTCCCCCTCGGTCGGGGTTGAGAACGCATCTACTATTCGAGAGAAAAACCCTGTCTTCTCTTTGCTGTTTTCGCCGCTGCTCTGCGGTTGCGCGCTTTGCGCCGCCATAGAACTGCCGTCTGTTTCGCCCATTATCCTAGTCCAAATGATCGGCCTGACTGGCCCGTATTAAACTATATATGGGTTATCAATACCCATTTTGCCAAGTATCTCGACCTCAAGCCCCTCCATCAAAGTGGCGTCGGGGTCACGAATGTGATCATAGCCCAACAGATGTAACAATCCGTGAACGATCAGATGCGTCACGTGATCGTCCATGGGTTTGCCCGCCTCGGCTGCCTCGCGGGTGCAAGTATCGAAGGAAATGGCGATATCACCAAGGGCGATTTCACCGGTAAAATCGGGCTGTGGATGGTCAGGGATGTCGCCTGCGGCCTCGGGCGACAGATCCTCGGCGGGCCAGCTCAGCACGTTGGTTGGGCTGGGTTTTTCCCGAAACTCGGCGTTCAGCGCGGCAATGTGGGCATCATCGCAGGCCAGAACACTGACTTCACACAGATCTACGTCCAGATCAAAACGATGGAACACCGCCTGAGCGGCACGGTCTACCAATGCTTCCAGACCGCTCCAACGAGGGTCTTCGACCGTCAGTTCAATAGCCATGTCAATTCGCCCAATACCCGGTATCCGCGGCGCGGGCCTTATCCGGTTTCACGCCCCGCGTCGGCCTCATACGCCTCGATAATGGCGGCGACAAGCGGGTGGCGGACCACATCTTTGGAAGTGAAGTAGTTGAAGCTGATATTCGGGATCGTTTTCAACAAACGTTCCGCATCTGCCAGCCCCGATTGCACCCCGCGCGGCAGATCGACCTGCGAGCGGTCACCGGTGATCACCATCCGGCTACCTTCACCCAGACGGGTCAGGAACATCTTCATCTGCATGGTCGTGGCGTTTTGCGCCTCATCAAGCACCACGAAGGCATTCGCAAGGGTACGCCCCCGCATGAAGGCCAGCGGCGCGATTTCGATACGCTTTTCTTCGATCAGTTTGGCCAGTTGCTTGCCGGGCAAAAAGTCGTTCAACGCGTCATAGAGCGGCTGCATGTAGGGATCGACCTTGTCCTTCATATCGCCGGGCAGGTATCCAAGCTTCTCGCCCGCCTCGACCGCCGGACGGCTGAGGATGATGCGATCCACATGCCCGCCGATGAACATCGACACACCAACAGCAACGGCAAGATAGGTTTTACCCGTGCCTGCCGGCCCGATTCCAAAGGCTAGTTCATTGTTGAACAGCGACTGCACATAGGCTTTCTGCGCGTCCGTGCGGGGCTCGACCAGTTTCTTGCGAGTCTTGATCTCGACCGTGCCGCCCTTGAACATCTCAAGCTGATCGCCGTCGCGGCTACCGGTTCCGGTCTCGGACCCGCCCATGCGCAACTCACGATCCACATCTGCGGCTTCAACCTCGCGCCCGCCTTCCAGACGCGTGTAAAGCGCCTGGAGCACCTCAATCGCCTGTTTCTGGGCATCCTCGTCACCCATGACGACAAGCTGATTGCCACGGCGCACGATCTGAACCGATAGCTTGTTTTCAATATTGGTCAGATTGCGGTCATATTCGCCGCAAAGGTCAATCAACAACCGGTTGTCTGGAAATTCAACAAACGCCTCACGCTGGGGCATTTCATCTTGCGGTGGGGTCAGGGCACCGATGGCCAATCCGTTCTCCTGTCTTGGCGTTTCACCCTGAGCGTGACAACAATTTCCGGTAGGTGCAAGCCACAGATTCAAATTTTCCGGATCAGATGACAATTCCGCCGATTGTTTGTGATTTCAGCCAATCATCCCGGTATTCGACAGAGCACCCTCTGCAAATCAGAACGTATAAGTCAGACCAAACCGAAGACTGCGATACTCCGGCGTGGAACGGGTCGAGAATCCGTTGCCAAATTCGATATCCTCACCCTGAAACTGAACATATTCATATTCGCCGGTGATTGACCAATCGTCGTTCAGGTAATGCTCAGCCCCAATACTCAGCGAGAATCCATCCCGGCTGTCACTCTCCTGAAATGACTGTGTCGTTGCGCCGGTGGTAATGCTGTTTGTCGTTTCGATGTCGCCGCGCACATAGCCAGCGGATACAAAATAAAGGATGGAGCCGCTTTTGTTTGTCAGGCCATTGCGGAATCGGATGGACAACACGTCCGACACTTCGGACCCGCCGGTTACTGTCGTTCCACTGATCAGCGCGGTTGTTTCATCGTCAATCGAGCCGAACTCATACCCGATTTCAAGGCCGTAAACATAGTCGCGCCCGCCTTTGGCCGGAAGAACACCGCGCCATCCAGCCCGAACGCCACCGAATGACCCGTTCAAGTCCAATTCGCCAATGGGAAACGTGCCGCCTGGTGTGGCCAAACCGAACTGATCCGTTCCGCCACTTGCGTATCCCGCCGTCAATCCCAGATAGAAAGCGCTAACGTCGCGATCAACCCGCTGCGGATCCAATACCGGAGGGTCTGACAAGGCGGCATCGGTATTGCCCGCAATCGCTGCCCCTGAGAGCCCCAAAAGCGAAACCATCACCGCCAAAACAAACTGCAAACAAAGCTTTGTTTTATTTCTTTCGACTACCACTCGCATCCTCCAAGGCCCAGACACTTTGCCCGCGTCAGTACACAACCCGAAAATTCAGAGGCTACAAATGTCGTAGGTCCCTAAAAAATCTGGCTTTTCTCGGAGCATAGAACGAAGCGATAAATCAAGCGTTAATTTTCAGTTCAAATTGACCCTTGGCGTTTTCATCACAGATAGCGCGCGTGTCAGACAAGCTCACCCGCCAGCGAATTCGCGCCCGACGAGATGATGCGTACGTCTCGCAACTCGCCGATGGCCAAATCCGCGTCGGCCACGTGAACCGAATGAAGATACTCGGATTTTCCGACCATCTGCCCCGGTAGACGACCCGGCTTTTCAAACAAAACACGCACGTTTCGGCCTACCATTGCATCCTGAATTTCGCGCTGATGACGGGTGATCACAGCCTGCAGGCGCTGTAGGCGGTCATCCGCCACCTCGGGATCAACCTGAGACCGTTCGGCCGCCGGCGTTCCCGGACGGGTAGAATACTTAAACGAATACGCGTACCCGTATCTGACCTGCTCCACCAGATCCAGCGTGGCCTGAAAGTCATCGTTGGTCTCCTCAGGAAAGCCCACGATGAAATCACCTGACATCATGATGTCGGGCCGTGCTTCACGGATGCGTTCGATCAGACGCAGATAGCTGTCCGCCGTGTGGCTGCGGTTCATCCGCTTCAGAATTCGATCCGAGCCCGACTGAACCGGCAGATGCAAATAGGGCATCAACTTGTCACAGGTACCGTGCGCCTCGATCAGGTCATCGGCCATGTCGTTGGGGTGCGACGTGGTGAACCGGATGCGCTCCAGCCCGTCAACTTTGTTCAACTCCCAGATCAGCCCGGCCAGCGTCATGTCACCGTTGGGTCCGGCCCCGTGATACGCGTTGACGTTCTGACCCAGCAGAGTAATCTCGCGCACGCCGCGTTCGACCAGATCCTGCGCCTCACGGATGATGCGATCTGCCGGGCGGCTAACCTCGGCCCCGCGGGTATAGGGCACAACGCAGAAGGCACAGAACTTGTCGCAGCCCTCCTGAACGGTCAAAAACGCAGTCGGGCCACGCTTGGCTTTGGGCCGGTTCTTGAGCTTTTCGAACTTGTCTTCCTCGGGGAAGTCGGTGTCCAGCGCCTTGGCGCCCTCGCGGGTCTTGGCCTCCATCTCGGGCAGGCGGTGATAGCTTTGCGGCCCGACCACCAGATCGACCAGAGGCTGACGGCGCATGATCTCTTCACCCTCGGCCTGTGCAACACAACCGGCCACACCGATCTTCAGATCAGGCTTTTCCGCTTTCAGCCCTTTGAAGCGACCCAACTCGGAATAGACCTTTTCAGCTGCCTTTTCGCGGATATGGCAGGTATTCAGCAGAATCATATCCGCGTCATCGGGGCTTTGGGTTTCCACATATCCCTGACCGCCCAGCGTTTCGGCCATACGCTCGCTGTCATAGACGTTCATCTGGCAACCATAGGTCTTGATGTACAGCTTTTTGGGTTCCGACATGGGTAAGGCCTTTGCGTTCGCGGGATCGGCGTCGTCTATACCTTACTAACGCCGCTTGCAATGCCCGCGCGATTACCCGATTTTGGCCCGAAATGCCAGCAAGACGAGCGCGAACAGGCCATGCAATACGACTCGGTGAATTCCTTTCTGCGATCTGGTATGCCCACGCTGTCAAATGGCCCAATTGCTCTGATCTTTGCCGAGGATGAGGTCGAGGTCGAAAGCACGATCCGTCACCACCTGAACCTCGGCTTCGCTGCGCTGGTAGCCTTCATGCCCGCCGACTTCACTTTGTCCGACGATCTGGCCGAGCGCATACAACGTGTCACTTTGACCTGCGCCCCGCGCACAGTCGTCTTCGACACGATCAATACTATGATCGCATCGGCCCCGACGCGTTGGATGTATTATTGCTACAACGCCGAATACCTGTTCTTCCCCTTCTGCGAGACCCGCACCATCGGCGAGATGCTGGCTTTTCACACCGAAGAACGCCGTGATGCAATGTTGACCCACGTGATCGACCTCTATGCGGACGATCTGGCGGCCTTCCCCAACGGGGTTGCTCCGGATCGCGCGATGCTGGACCGAAGCGGGTACTACGCACACACCCGCCACACGCCCGACGGCCACCCGGTTGAACGGCAGTTGGACATGTCAGGGGGGCTGCGCTGGCGCTTTGAAGATCACATTCCTTATGAACGCCGCCGCATCGACCGGATTGGTCTGTTCAAATCCCGCAAGGGCCTGACGCTCCGGTCAGATCACACGTTCAACACGCAGGAATACAACACCTATTCCTGCCCCTGGCACCATAACCTGACGGCTGCAATCTGTTCCTTCCGCGCTGCAAAGGCTCTGAAATCAAACGCAGGATCGACCTTTGAAATCCCAAGTTTTCAATGGCGCAACTCGGTCGCGTTCGAATGGACCTCAAACCAGTTGCTGGACCTGGGCCTGATCGAACCGGGGCAATGGTTCTGATCCATCCTTCATCTGGCCAAAAATACCCCGGGGGAGGTGCGGCCCCGCTGCGCCGGGGGCAGAGCCCCCTATCGCGGCCACACCATCGGAAACCAATCCTCGCGCAAGCGCTGCCCCGGCACCATGTCATGGCCCGGAAACGGGGGGGAGGTGCGGCCGGGTCGCTCCACATAGCGCGCATCATCCCCCACCAACCGCAACGAAAACGCACGGCGGCGACTGTTTGAGTGATTCCCGCGTGCGCCGTGCAAAGTGCGATAGTTGAAAGCTACCGCGTCACCCGGCTGCATCTCGAATTCAACCACTTTCATCCCTTCGGTATCCGGGTCGGGTACAGGGATGTACTGGCCCTCATCCGCAAAGAACCCCTCCTCAGACACCCAGCGGGTCGGCAAAACCTCTTTCTCCCACCGATGCGATCCGGCCACACAACGCAAGGTGGCCTGTGTCACCGAGTCCAGCGGGGACCAAAAGCTGATCGTCTGCCGACCCTCGACAAAGTAATACGGCCCATCCTGATGCCAGGGCGTCGCCATCGAGGTCCCCGGCTCTTTCACCAGCACATGATCGTGAAACATTTGCACGGTCTGTGATTGCATGAGATCCGCCGCGACCTCGGCCGCCGGCGAGTTGTGGACTACGTCCTGAAACTGCTCGATTCGCGACCAGTTGCAGTAGTCGTCAAAGAACAGTCCCGTTTCGCCCTGTTTCTTGTTGTCCGAGGCATATGGACCGGGATCCGCCATATTCGCTGCAACCCCGTCGCGCAGACTATCAACGTAGTCGGCAAACAGCCCCCTGATCAGTACGACGCCGTCACGCTGATAAGTGTCGATCATGTCTTGCGTCACAAGGGAGTGGGTCATGTTCGTCTCCGAGCCGGTTGTGCGATGATCTGCGCATGGCATTGCCCTCTGTTCAAGTCATATCTTTTGAAGGTAGATATAAAATCATGTTATATCTTTCTCTACGACAGTACGAATATGTCTGCGCCATCGGTCGACATGGGGGCCTGTCGTCGGCAGCGCAGTACCTGAATGTGTCGCAACCCGCCCTGTCCAACGCCCTGACACGGGTCGAAGAACAAGTGGGCCACCCACTATTCACCCGCAAACGCGGCGCAGCCATGAGCCTGACCCCACAAGGGCGCAGGTTCATCGAACAGGCTGAGGCCCTGCTGGCCCGCGCAGCGCAACTGGAAAACTCATCTGCCGAGGGACCTGCGGCGGCGCGCCTGCGCTTGGGATGTTTCGAAGATCTTGCGCCGTTCTTGCTGGCGCGCGCTTTGCGCCTGTTGCGCAGGGAACTTCCAGATGTCGCTGTGACCTACCGCGTGGCGGATTTTCAGGGCCTGGTCTCGGGCCTGGTTCAGGGGGAAATCGACTTGGCATTCACCTACGGCCTGACTTTGGATGCTGGCTTCTCGACGACGCAGTTGTTTGCAAATTCCCCGAACGCGGTGATGTCTCCGGATCACCCGCTTGCGGGGCGGGAACACGTCTTGTTAAGTGACGTGGCCGCCTATCCCTTGATCCTGTCGGATGAAGGGCTTTCGGCACAACATTTTCTCAATCTCTTCCGCTCAGCCGGACAGACCCCAAAGGTTGCCCACCGGGCAGCGTCGCTGGAAATTCAACGCAGCTTTGCGGCGCATGAAGAAGGGGTTGCGATGACTTATGCCAACATCCCAGCCCCGCTCAGCTACGACGGAATGCCACTGGTCAGCCTGCCCGTCACTGACCAGATCGCGCGCGAGCCGGTTGTGCTGGCGCGGCACGGAACGGGACCGCTGGATGCGCTTACCGAACGGGCGCAACAGGTCCTGGCTGAATTATCGACGTAAGGTTATTTCTTCCGCAGACGGATCACCACGTCGACCGACGCGATTTCGACCCCCTCAGGCGCGTCAGGCAGGCGCTGAATCACCAACTGGTCCGACGGCGCATCGCTCAGGCGGCCTTCGTCTTCCCAGAAGAAATGCGGATGGTCATGGGTGTTGGTGTCGAAATAGCTTTTCGAGCCGTCCACGGTGATTTCCTGCAACACTCCGGCCTCGCAGAACGCGCGCAGCGTGTTGTAGACCGTCGCCAAAGACACAGCATCGCCGTTCTTTTTGGCCGATTCAAACAGGCTTTCCGCGGTGACATGACGATGATTTCCGTCACCCACCAAAAGCTCCGCCAGGGCCACGCGCTGACGTGTCGGGCGCAATCCGGCGTGAACCAACCAATTAGTGGCTATGCTCTGGCTTTCTGGTGTCATGAATCCGATACCGATTTGTTGCTTGTGTATATATAAGTGCTGAGGCCTAGGAATTTCAAATGAAATTCATTCGCAAGAACAGACGGAACTGGTCATGATGTATGTCACCGCTCTTGCAGGACCTTGCATACGGGTGCTAGACGAGGCCAGGTTAGATAAACGGACCCCTGGCAGGAGAGGCGGCAAGAATGGCCCAATTCCCGAGCAGCTTTGACAAGGATGATCTGCTGAAATGCGCCCGTGGCGAATTATTCGGCCCCGGTAACGCGCAGTTGCCCGCCCCGCCGATGCTGATGATGGACCGGATTACCGATATCTCAGCCGATGGTGGAGCCCATGGCAAAGGTCATGTTTTGGCGGAATTCGACATTACTCCGGACCTGTGGTTCTTTGACTGCCACTTCCCCGGCAACCCGATTATGCCCGGTTGTCTGGGGCTGGATGGCCTGTGGCAGCTGACCGGCTTTAACCTGGGCTGGCGCGGCTGGCAGGGGCGTGGCATGGCTGTTGGCGTGGGCGAGGTCAAGCTGACCGGCATGGTCCGCCCCGACCGCAAGATGCTGACTTACAAAATTGATTTCAAAAAAGCGATCCAGACGCGCCGCCTGACCATGGGTGTGGCGGATGGTATCGTCGAAGCGGACGGTGAAATGATTTACGACGTCAAGGACATGAAAGTCGTCCTGTCCGAAGCCTGAGCCTGATCGGCCCGAAATAAGGAGCACGCATATGCGTCGAGTAGTTGTCACCGGTTTGGGGATTGTCTCCTCCATCGGGAACAATGCCCAAGAGGTTCTGGCCTCACTCAAAGCTGGCAAATCCGGCATTGAGGCCAACGACCAGATGGTCGAACACGGTTTCCGCAGCCAGATTGCCGGGTCGCTGAAGATCGACGTGACCGAGTATGTGGACAAGCGCACCTTGCGTTTCATGGGTCCCGGCGCGGCTTATGCCCATATCGCGATGAGCCAGGCGATCGCAGATTCCGGTCTGACCGAAGATCAGGTGGTGAACCCGCGCACAGGTCTGGTGGCCGGCTCGGGTGGCCCCTCGACCAGTGCGATGCTGACTGCGCACCAAACCGTACTGAAGAATGGCGCGACCAAGCGGATCGGGCCGTTTGCAGTGCCGAAATGCATGTGCTCAACGATTTCGGCCAACCTTGCGACCGCGTTCAAGATCAAGGGCATCAACTACTCGATCACCTCGGCCTGCTCGACCTCACTGCATTGCATCGGCAACGCGGCGGAACAGATCATGCTGGGCAAGCAGGACGTGATGTTTGCAGGCGGAGGCGAAGAGCTGGACTGGACGCTGTCCTGCCTGTTTGACGCGATGGGCGCGATGTCGTCGAAATACAATGACACGCCGGACAAAGCCTCGCGCGCCTTTGACCAGAATCGCGACGGTTTCGTGATTTCCGGCGGCGGCGGCATTGTCGTGCTGGAGGATCTGGATCACGCGTTGGCACGCGGTGCCAAGATCTATGCCGAAGTGACCGGTTATGCCGCAACCTCGGACGGGCATGACATGGTGGCCCCTTCGGGTGAAGGCGGCGAACGCGCGATGCGTCTGGCCCTGTCCACCCTGCCCGAAGGCCGCAAGGTTGGATATATCAACGCCCACGGCACCTCGACCCCGGTCGGCGATGTGGGCGAAGTTGAGGCCGTGCGCCGCATCTTTGGTGAAGGCAACGTGCCGCCGATTTCCTCGACCAAGTCGATGACCGGCCACGCGCAAGGTGCCGCAGGCGCGTTAGAGGCGATCTTCTGCTTGCTGATGCTGGACAATGATTTCATTACACCGTCGATCAATGTCGAAACGCTCGCCGAAGGCATCCAGCCCGGTGAAATTGCAACGCAAGTCGTTGAAAATGCGGGACTCGACTCGGTGATGACCAACAGCTTCGGCTTTGGCGGCACCAACGGATCCATGGTTCTTTCAAAGTATAACGGGTGAATGTGATGTCGGATCTTCTTAAAGGCAAACGCGGCCTGATCATGGGCGTGGCGAACGATCGCTCGATCGCGTGGGGTATCGCCAAAGCCATGCACGAGGCCGGTGCCGAACTGGCATTCACCTATCAGGGCGAGGCTTTTGGTAAACGGCTGGAGCCGCTGGCCCAGAGCCTCGGCAGCGACTTCATGGTCGACGCCGATGTCACCGATGACGACTCGCTGGACCGAGCGTTCGGCGAGCTGGGCGAACGCTGGCCCACCATTGATTTCGTGGTTCATGCGATTGCCTATTCGGACAAGTCGGAACTGACCGGCCGCTTCCTGAACACGACGCGGGCGAATTTCAAACACTCGATGGACGTGTCGGCCTATTCCTTCATCGAGGTCGCGCGCCGCGCCTATCCGATGATGAAAGACAATGGTGGCACGCTGCTGACGCTGACATATCAGGGTTCGAACCGCGTGGTTCCGAACTACAACGTGATGGGTGTGGCCAAGGCGGCGCTGGAATCGGCGACGCGCTATCTGGCCAATGATCTTGGCCCCGAGGGCATTCGCGTCAACGCCATCTCGCCCGGTCCGATGAAAACGCTGGCCGGTGCGGCCATCGGTGGCGCACGCAAGACCTACAAGTTCTGCGACCAGAACGCGCCCATGCGTTCGAACGCTACGCTTGAGGCAGTAGGCGGCACCGCTGTTTATTTGGCATCCGAGGCCGGGGCATGCACCTCGGGCGAGATCATCAAGGTAGATGGTGGCTTCCACGTTCTGGGCATGCCACAGCCTGACTTTATGTGACCCCACTTTTCCCCGCCGGTGCCAAGATTTGACCATCTTTCACCGGCAGGGATACGGGTATGAGCAAAGCTGAACATATTGCGGCAAGCACCGCGCGCACATCCCGATCCCGTCGCAAGTCTGGATTTCTGGGTGCGCGAGGGCGCATAGCCCTGCTGGGCCTGACCACAATGCTGATGCTGTTTGTGTATTTCACCCAGCCGCAGGTCAGAAGCGCAGTCGCATCCTGGACCAGCCTGCTGGCAGGCTGATCCGCATCGGCGCAGGGTCAGTTGATCGACACGACCTCGATATCAAACACGAGGTCCTGACCGGCCAAGGGATGGTTGGCGTCCAGTGTCACCGTTGCCTCATCCGCTTCAACCACCGTCACCGGCATGACCTGCCCGTCGGGTGCCTGCATTTGCAGCCGCGAACCGGGCTCCAGCGGGATATCATCGGGGATGCCTTCGCGCGGGATGCTTTGCCGCATCGCCGGGTTGATCGGCCCGTACGCATCGACGCAGGCAATTTCGACCTTCTTCTTCTCACCCACCGTCAGGCCGGGCATAGCACTGTCGAGCCCCGCAATGATCTGCCCCGATCCCACCACGAATTCCAGCGGATCGCGCCCGTCCGAGCTGTCAAAGACATTCCCGTCCAGTAACGTCCCCGTATAGTGAATGCGAACCGTGTCGCCCTGTTTGATAGCGGTCATTCTGGCCTCCGGCCGTTAAAGAGTTGAACGGCCAACCCTAGAGTGTGACACGCCATTGTAAACCCGTTCCTCTTTTGCCAACCTGCGCCCCAGGGATGGAGGGATCAGATGCCGATCAAAACATGTATCTTCGACGCTTACGGGACGCTGTTTGACGTAGCCGCCGCCGCACGACAGGCCGCAGCCGAGCCGGGGTTTGAAGCACTGGGGCAGAAATGGCCCGAACTGGCCAATTACTGGCGCCTGAAGCAGTTGCAATATACTTGGCTGCGCGCGGTCTCGGACGCACATGCGGATTTCTGGGATGTCACTCAGGACGGGTTGGATTGGGCTTTGGAGGCCACCGGTCTGGATGGCGATTCAAAACTACGGCAACGTCTGCTCGACCTCTATTGGGAGTTGCAGGCCTACCCCGAAGTGCCCCAGATGCTGCAAGCGCTCAAGGCCGGAGGATTGCAGACCGCGATTCTGTCGAACGGCTCGCCGCCGATGTTGGACGGTGCGGTGCAATCTGCGGGGATTGGCGATGTGCTGGACGATGTCCTGTCGGTCGAAAGCGTCGGGGTCTTCAAACCCCATGTACGCGTCTACGATCTGGTGCAGGAACGGTTCGGCGGCGAACGGAACGAGATTTTGTTCGTGAGTTCAAACGGCTGGGACGCCGCAGGTGCCAGTGGCTATGGTTTTACCACCGCATGGGTCAACCGCGCAAAGGAACCAATGGACCGCTTGCCCTGGAGACCCGCACATGTATTGTCCGACCTGACGATGATCCCTCAACTTGCTGGGCTGGAATGACATTTTTTACAACAACTGATGGAAAGAACCTGTATTTCGAAGAAAACGGATCAGGTTCGCCCGTCCTTTGCCTTGCAGGGCTGACACGTAATACCCAGGACTTCTCGTTTCTGACACCGCATATGGCAGATCATCGGATGATTGCGATGGACTACCGAGGGCGCGGCCAGTCGGAGTATGACACCGACCACGGCAACTATAACGTTCTGCGCGAAGCCCATGACGCGATCGAATTGCTGGACCATCTTGGGCTTGAGCGGGTTTCGGTGATCGGTACTTCGCGCGGCGGGTTGATAGCCATGGCGCTCGCCGCCAGTCACCCCGAGCGTTTGGCCTCGGTCGTGCTGAACGATATCGGGCCGGTTATCGACACGTCAGGGATTGCCAAAATCATGGGCTATGTCGGCAAAAAGCCGGTTTCCAAAACCTATGATGAAGCAGCTCTTGCCCTGCAGCATATGATGGCCGAGCATTTCCCCGGAGTTCCGCTGGAGCGATGGCGGCAAATGGCTGAATTCCAGAATCAGGAAACTGAACAGGGCCTAGCTTTGCGCTATGATCTGGGGTTGCGCACCGCCTTGCTGGAACAGGCCGCCGCCGGGGCGATCCCGGATATGTGGCTGTTTTTTGAGGCTTTGCGCGACATTCCAACCGGCGTAATTCGGGGTGCAAATTCCGATGTGCTGGGCAAGGATACTCTGGCCGAGATGCATAGACGTCATCCCGGCCTCGTCTCAGTCGAAGTCCCTGACCGGGGCCACGCGCCCTTTCTGGACGAACCGCAATCCCTGGAGCTGATCCGCGACGTATTGGACGCCGTATGAGCACATTACAAATGATTGAAGCGGCCGCCGACCGGTTGCGGGGCCATGTGCGGGAAACACCGATCCTGACCTCTCCGTTTCTGGACGAGATTGCGGGCCGCCGGGTGCTGGTCAAACCCGAGTGCCTGCAACATACCGGCAGCTTCAAGTTTCGCGGAGCTTGGTCGGCGATTTCAGCGCTCAGCGAAGCCGAGCGCAGCCGCGGGGTGATCGCTTTTTCCTCGGGCAATCACGCACAGGGCGTGGCCCACGCCGCCGCCCGTCACGGTATCGCGTCGGTGATCATCATGCCGTCAGACGCGCCCCAGTTGAAAATCAACAACACCCGCGCTCTGGGCGGTGAGGTGGTTCTGTACGACCGCGCTACGGAAAGCCGCGAAGAAATTGGTGAGGCTTTGGCCGTCGAGCGTGGCCTGACCCTGATCCGCCCCTATGACGAACCGCAAGTGATTGCCGGGCAAGGCACCACTGGTCTGGAGATCGCCCGGCAAGCTGCGGATTTGGGCGTGAAACACGCAGATGTGCTGGTGTGCTGCGGTGGCGGCGGGCTGACTTCGGGCATTGCGCTGGCGCTTGAAAAACACGCTCCCGGCCTGCGTCCCCGCCCCTGCGAACCCGAGGGGTTCGACGACGTGAAACGCTCTTTAGCGACGGGGCAAATCCAAAGCAACGCGGCAACCAGCGGCAATATCTGCGACGCTATCCTGACTCCGCAACCGGGGGACATCACCTTCCCCATCCTCAACCGCCTGTGCGGCCCCGGCCTGTCTGTGTCCGAAGATGAAGCCATGCACGCCATGGCGCTGGCCTTCTTGCGCCTCAAGATTGTTCTGGAACCGGGCGGAGCCGTATCGCTGGCCTCGGCCCTGTTTCGGCGCGACGAGATCGAGGGTGATGCGGTGATCGTCGTCGCCTCGGGCGGCAACACAGACCCGGATGTCTTTGTCAAAGCGCTGGAGTTCCTGACCTGACAAACCCTACGCGATTTGGGTATTAGTCGGTTCCAGATGGGATGAACGGGGGAACAGTCATGCAGATCGCTGATCTTGGGGATGTCCAGATTCACTATCGGGTCGACGGTGACCCAGATGGGCCGACCGTGGTGTTCGCGAACTCGCTGGGCACCGATATGCGCCTGTGGGACGCCGTGCTGCCCCATCTGCCCGCTGGTCTTCGCATCATTCGATATGACAAACGCGGACATGGCCTGTCGTCGTGCCCAGCCGGTCCCTATTCGATGGGTGCGCTGGTGCGGGATGCCGAAGCGTTGCTGGATCTTCTGAATGTGCGCGACTGCGTTTTTGTGGGCCTGTCTATCGGCGGGCTGATTGCGCAAGGCTTGGCGGTTAAACGCATGGATCAGGTGCGCGCACTGGTGCTGTCGAACACGGCGGCCAAGATCGGCACGCCTGCCATGTGGCAGGACCGGATCGACGCCATCCGCAAGGATGGGATCGAGGCGCTGGCCGACGCCACGATGGAGCGCTGGTTCTCGCGCGCGTTTCGCACCACGCCTGATATGCTGCTGTGGCGAAACATGATGGAACGCCAGCCTGCCGAAGGATATATTGGGTGTTGTGCGGCCATTTCGGGCACGGATTTTTACACCCCCACAAGCGGCTTGCGCCTGCCCACGCTGGGCATTGCGGGCAGCGAGGATGGCTCGACCCCGCCCGATCTGGTGCGCGAGACCATCGAGTTGATCCCCGGATCGAAGTTCGAGTTGATGCGCAGGGCCGGTCATTTGCCCTGCGTCGAGCAGCCCGAAGAATATGCAAACCTGCTGCACCGTTTCCTGACCGATATCGGTCATATTTGAAGGAGGGAGACATGGCGGATTTTCTGTTGGTTCACGGCTCCTGCCACGGCGCGTGGTGCTGGCGCGATCTGATCCCGGCGCTTCAGGCTTTGGGGCACACGGCCCGCGCGATCGACATGCCCAGCCATGGCTCGGATCCGACGCCGGTCGCGCAGGTCACATTGGCCGGGTGCCGGGATGCGGTGTTGGCCGCCTCAACCCCCGAAACGATCATCGTCGGACATTCCTGGGGCGGCTACCCGATCAGCGCCGCGGCCGAGGCCGATCCTTCCGCCATGAAGGCGCTGGTCTATCTGTGCGCCTATGTGCCCAAAGATGGCATGTCGATGGTCGAGATGCGCCGCCAATCGCCGCGCCAGACCATCGCTGACGCGGTCGACAAATCCGCGGATGGCCTGTCGTACACCGTAAAGCCCGATTGCGTCCAAGAGCTGTTCTATCACGATTGCCCACCTGCCACCGTGCGAAATGCTTTGGCGCGTCTGTGCCCGCAACCCATCGCGCCGCAGGACACGCCTCTGCCCCTCACCGACAGGTGGGATCAAGTTCCAAAGGCTTATATCCGCGCGACCGACGACCGCACCATTCCCCCAGAATATCAGGCACAAATGAGCCTGTCGGTGCCGCCAGATATGCGCTTTGACATCGACAGTTCGCACTCTCCGTTCTTCTCGCAGCCTGACACATTGGCCGGAATTCTGAACGCCATCGCCGAACAAACCTTTCCATCCGGTCGTCCGTGTTGACGCTTTTCGTCCAATCACCGAGGGACCAGCGCCCGCCGGACCACTTGGGTGATTGCTGACGATGCGCCTGCCCTTCCTCTTTGTCCTGCTGACCGTGATGATCGACGCGATGGGCATCGGCCTTGTTCTGCCAATCATGCCAGAGCTCATTGTCGAGGTTCAGGGCGGCACCCTCGCAAGCGCCGCTATCTGGGGCGGCGTGCTCAGCACAACATTCGCGGCCATGCAATTTGTATTCGGCCCGATCCTGGGCAACCTCTCGGACGCGTATGGGCGGCGGGTTGTTTTGCTGGTCTCGCTGTTCGTGATGGCGCTGGACTATGTCGTGATGGCACTGGCAGGCAGCATTTGGCTCTTGCTGATTGGGCGCCTTGTCGGAGGTATCACAGCAGCCACCCATGCCACCGCTGCCGCCTTCATGGCCGATGTCTCGAAACCGAAAGACAAGGCAGCCAATTTCGGCCTGCTGGGCGCGGCTTTTGGCATCGGCTTTGTCCTTGGCCCCGTAATCGGTGGATTGCTCAGCGAATACGGAACCCGCGCGCCCTTTTGGGCTGCCGCTGGGCTTTCAACCCTCGCATTCGCCATCGGTGTCTTTGTCATGCCCGAGACCGTTACCGACAAAACCCGCCGCGCGTTCAGCCTGCGCCGCGCCAATCCGGTCAACTCTTTGCGCGCCATAGCCAGCCTGCCCGGAATTCGCCCGTTGTTGTGGGTTTATTTCCTCTATTCCGTGTCGATCTACGTCTATCCGGCAATCTGGGCTTATTTCACCACCGAGCGCTTTGGCTGGTCGCCGCAGATGATTGGCCTGTCGCTGGGCGTCTACGGCATCGGAATGGCCGCGGTTCAGGGCGGATTGATCCGACCGGCCATGCGGTATTTCGGCGAGCGCAAGACCATCATCTACGGCATGGGCTTCGAGATCGTCAGCTTTATCATACTGGGATTTCTGACCAACGGCTTCATCGCCCTGATGCTGATCCCGATCACCGCAATTGGCGCGATCGTCACCCCGGCTTTGCAAGCGATGACATCCCGCGCCACGCCGGATTCCCAGCAAGGAGAGTTGCAGGGCGTCCTGACCTCACTGCATGCCTTGTCGATGGTAATATCGCCTTTGGTGATGACCAGCGTCTTTGCGCAGTTTGCGCGCCCGGATGCCGTGCTCTATCTGCCGGGGGCACCGTTTTTACTGGCCATGCTGTTGATGGTTGTGGGCTTTGTCCTTTTCTTCCGGTCACCTAAGGTCATGACCTGACAACGACGCTTTTGTGACGGTTTCCGCCTTGCGTCGCGCGCCCGTCCGCGTCACCGTGACCGGAAAAGGACGAGGGCAAACCATGCAAACCATCAAAGCCGCCGTATGCCGGGCGTTTAACGAACCTCTGGTCATCGAGGATGTTCAACTGGCACCACCGGGAACAGGCGAGGTCGAAGTGACCCTGGATGCGGTGGCGATCTGCCACTCGGACATCTCTTACGCCAGCGGTGCGTGGGGCGGGTTCCTGCCTGCGGTCTATGGGCATGAGGCCGCGGGTGTCATCACCGCCGTGGGCGCTGCTACCGACGGGTTTCAGGTCGGGGATCCGGTCGTTGTCACGCTGATCCGCGCCTGCGGGTCCTGTCCGTCCTGTGCGGGTGGGCAACCGACCATTTGCGAAACGCCCTATGACACTGTGAAGGGCCCATTGCGGACTTCGGACGGTGAACCGCTGGAACAGGCCATGGCCTGCGGTGCCTTTGCCGAAAAGGTCGTCGTCAGCCATAGGCAGATCGTGAAAATCCCCGAAACCATGCCCAAGGACGTTGCCAGCCTGCTGTCCTGCGGTGTGATCACCGGATTCGGTGCCGCCGTCAACGCCGCTGGTTTGCGGGCCGGTCAGGACGTTGTAGTGATCGGCGCGGGCGGGGTCGGCCTGAATGCAATTCAAGGCGCTCGTATTGCTGGGGCCCGCCGCATCGTGGCTGTCGACATGACGGAAGAGAAGCTTGAGATCGCAAAGGAATTCGGCGCAACCCATGGCGTTCTGGCAACGGCCAAGGCCCCTTGGAAGGAATCTTACAAGGCTTTGGGCGGGCGCGGCGCGGATGCCGTACTGATTACCGTCGGGGCCATCCCTGCCTATGATCAGGCCCCGCGCTATCTGGGACGCGGCGGCAAGGCGATCATGATCGGGATGCCGCATTCCGGGGATATGTCCACCTATGAACCAGTTATGCTGGCCGCTATGGGCCAGGGCGTGATCGGGTCGAAAATGGGCGATGTGGTCATTCAGCGGGATATTCCGTGGATGATCGACCTCTATGAACAAGGGCGACTGAAGCTGGATGAACTGATCTCGGGTCGCTGGTCACTGGATCAGATCAACGAAGCGATTGCCGACACCAAGACCGGATCGGCCAAACGCAATGTGATCCTGTTTGACCGAGGCTAGCCGCGCATGAAACTGCAAGATCTCGACATTATCGTCACCGCCCCGCCTGCGCCGGGCTGGGGGGGGCGCTATTGGATATTGGTAAAGCTCACGACCGATACCGGGATTACCGGCTGGGGGGAATGCTATGCCTCCTCCGTCGGGCCCGAGGCGATGCGCCACGTCATCCGCGACGTGTTCGAACGGCATATGCTGGGCGAAAACCCCGAAAACATCGAACTCATGTTCCGCCGCGCCTATTCCAGCGGCTTCACGCAGCGCCCCGACCTGACGGTGATGGGCGCGTTTTCGGGGCTCGAGATCGCCTGCTGGGACATTCTGGGCAAAGACCGCGACCGCCCGGTTTATGCCTTGCTTGGCGGGCTGATGAATGAACGCATTCGCGCTTATACGTATCTCTACCCCCTGCCTCAGCATAATCTGACTGACTTCTGGACTTCACCCGAACAGGCCGGGGAATGCGCGGCCGAGATGGTGCGGCGCGGCTTTACGGCCGTTAAATTCGACCCCGCCGGGCCATACACGATCCGGGGTGGGCACATGCCTGCTATGTCCGATATCTCAATGTCCGTGGCCTTCTGCAAAGCGATCCGCGAGGCGGTTGGCGACAAAGCCGACCTGTTGTTCGGAACCCACGGCCAGTTCAACACCGCAGGCGCGATCCGTCTGGGACAAGCGCTGGAGCCGTATTCTCCGCTATGGTTCGAAGAACCGACGCCGCCCGACATGGTCGAGGACATGGCCCGCGTCGCCCGCAATGTCCGCATCCCGGTGGCAACCGGTGAACGGATGACGACCAAGGCCGAATTCGGCGCGGTTCTGCGCGCGGGCGCGGCTGAGATCCTGCAACCTGCCTTGGGACGTGCGGGCGGGATATGGGAGATGAAGAAGGTCGCCGCCATGGCCGAGGTCTTCAACGCCCAGATGGCACCGCATCTTTATGCCGGGCCGATCGAGTGGGCCGCGAATATCCATCTGGCGGCCTCGATCCCGAACCTGCTTCTGCTGGAGACAATCGAAACCCCGTACCACGACGCCCTGATCAAGGGCAGCCTGCGGGTTGAGGACGGGTTTGTCACCGCGCCCACCGCGCCGGGGTTGGGAATTGAGGTCGACGAGGACTTGGCCCGCGCGCATCCCTATGACGGAACGGGTCTGCATTTACAGATGCAGGAAGAACCTTGCGACTATGTCAACGGAAATGCGTTTCAGGGCGGTGCGCCTGCAACCGAGGGGTGACAAACCGCAGGGTTTTGCGGCATATTGCATGAACCCCCTAGTTTCGGACAGGCCACCCATGACGCTCATGGAAAACGACACGCAGACGGCAGATGGTGCCGTAACAGATATGAAGGAAAGCGCCGCGCAGGCGGCGGCTTTTCTCAAAGCTCTGGCCCATGAAGGCCGACTGATGATCCTGTGCCATTTGGGAACGGGCGAAAAATCGGTGGGTGAGTTGGAAAGGCTGCTGGAAATCCGTCAGGCCGCCGTCAGCCAGATGCTGGCGCGTTTGCGGGCCGAGGGGTTGGTTTCAACCCGTCGCGATGGCAAGACGATCTATTACTCGTTGAAAGACGGCAATACCGAGCAGGTGATCGGCCTGCTTTACGATCTGTTCTGCAAGCCGCAGGATTAGTTCGACACGTAGCCCGCAATCACCTGCATCAGCTTAAACGCCGTCGCGGCGTCATTTTCCACAACGGCCAGGAATTCCTCTTCGCCCACGCGCAGACAGGACAGCTCTGTCTCGGCGATCATGCTCAGCGCGCGCGGTTCTTTGCGGATCAGTCCCAGTTCGCCCACCAACGCCCCTGCGCCTACAGTGGTGATCAACTGATCCGGTCCGTCGGGCTGCGGCAAGTACAGCCCTGCCTCGCCTTCCAGAACTACATAGGCCCCGTCGGTAGGCTGGTCATCTTTGAGGAAAACAATCTCGCCCGGTTTGGCGTCGAACCAGCGGGCACCAAATGCCAGCAGGCGAAGTTGGCGACGGTCGAGGCCAGAAAACAGCGGCGTCTGCTCCAACGCGCGCAGTTTGCGCGCGAGGTCGGCCGATGCAGCACTGTCTTCTTCCACGTCCGTAGGTCCTTCGTCTGAAACCACACGACCTTGCCGTATTTCGACAAACATGTCGAATACGCCGGGGTTGTCGAACTGGTCGTTCAGATAGATGACAGTCGTCTCGGGTAGCAGCGATCGCAGGTTCTTATAGACCGCAACCTGCGTGGACATGTCATAGCTGGCGAGCGCACTATCGAGGATCAGGATATCGGGTTTCTTGATCGTCGCACGGGTAAAGGAAAGCGGTTCGGCAAAAACCGCAGGCAGGTTCTGCCCGCCCAACGCCACCGGCACGTCATATATCAGCTCGACCACCAAAGGCCGTGCGCCGTTCTGATCCAGCACATCCACGATCAGCTTGCGCACCTCGTCCGAGCGCGCGCCACCGATCTGGCTGACTTTTCCGAACAGCGCATTCTCCATCACCGTCAAGCCCGGTGCAAAAGCATCTGCGTTCAGTGGCACAAACACATCGTGCAGCGTTTCCAGCAGCTTTTGCGAGTGACTGTGGCGCAGTTCCAGAATCCGATCTTTCAGCTCATCGGTGAACGCAGGCCCGATCTGCTCGGCCGAGATCACAACCGGCACGGCCAGAAGCGTGGCAAGCTGTTCATCATCCAGACCTGACACGCCTTCGTCCCGCGTGCGTTCCAAAAGTTCGATGGCCTTTTCATAGGTTTGCGCCTCAAGCCCAAGCTTTCGGAACAAAGGGTGATCGGTTCCGTCCAGACCGAAAATCTGGCGCAGCATTTCGATCACGTCGCGGGTCAGATGCACCAGTGTTTCATCCAGCCCCAATTCCCGAAGCTGGCCAAGGAAAACGGTCTGCTGTGCCAACAGGGCCTGCGTCACCGGAACGCGCGGGGTGGCAAACAGCAGGTTCTCGGCCACCGGCAGGGCCGCGTTGTAGCAGCAGCGATCAAAGACCAGCGCCTGTTGCTCCAGCCCGGCATCACGCACGGCCTGTTGCACCACCGGGCGCAGCTCAATCAGTTTTCCCGCCAGATTTTGGTGCGTGTCCGGATCAAACGCCTGTTCCGCCCCGCGCTGGAACAACGCCCCACCCGAGCCCATCCCGTCAATCAGGTGCAACCACCAGTCGCGTAGCGCCTCGGGACTGTCCAGATCCGCACGCGACGGGTCCAGCCATTGGGCCTGCAACGGGTCATCGCTGTTGCCCGCCCGTCGAGTTTCGGCAAATCCGGGATCGTCTGTGGACGCGCTTAGCGGTTTGAACCGGATCGGCATCATTACGTTGTCGCCCAGCGTGCCCTGAAACATCACCGGGCGCGACGAAGCATAGCCGATACGCGCCGCGACGACCCCCTGATGCAGGCTCGCAATATCCTGCGTCCCTATCGACACTCGCCCGGCACTGGGCAGCATCTCGCGCGTCAGCAGCTCGGCAATGGCGCGGCGATCTTCCTCGCTGGGTGCCGCGATCCCGATAGTCTTACCCGCTGGAAAGCTGAGGTTCAGATCATCCAGCACCTGATTGCCGTCCATATCCCGGACCGAGACATGATCCAGCACGATATCGCCCCGCAGACGCGGTTGTTTTTCGGGCTCACCCTCGAACAGCTTTTCGTCCAGCATGCCCGGTGGGGCAAATCGCTCGACGACCACCTCCCATCTCAGCGACATGTCCTGAGTCTGGTTGTAGTAGGTCAGCAATTCCTTCCAGGGCGAGCTGAGGTCCTTATACGCCGCCAGCGCCGCCACCAGCGCCCCCAGCGAGACCGAACCCTGAAGTACCAGCAAACCACCGACCAGATAGAACATGAACGGGGTCAGTTGCGAGATGAAGTTGTTGATGAACTTCATAAAGAACTTTTTCTGGTAGATCTCGAACCGGATACCGAACAGACGCCCCAACTGATCCGAGACCATCGCCCGCCGATACCGCCATCCGCCATTGGTGCGCAGGGTCGAGGCACCAGCCGCGTTTTCACCGATCTGGGCGGCCAGAACGCGGACTTCCTGAATACGCTTCTTGTTCAGCAGGTTGATCTGGCGTTGAAGCTTGGGGATCAGCCACGCCTGCACCGGGATCAACGCAACAGCGGCCAAGCCGAACCAGACGCTTTGCAAAAACAGGAAGGACAGGATGGTAATCATCTGTCCTGCCTGCAACACCGGCTGACTGATCGCATCGCCCATCAGCCCGCCCATCGGCTCGCTTTCGGCGGTGATCATCGATACCATCTCACCCTGGCTGACCCGCTCGAAATAGGGTTGAGGGAACCGAAGGGCACGGCTGATTAACTGATAACGAAAGCGGCGCAGCATCCGCTCGCTCAGCACACCTTTCATCGTGTTGATCCGCATTTTCATCAGGCCATGAGCCAAAACTGCGGCAAGGAAAGCAAAACACAGGATGATCAGAAATGTGGTTTGCGGCAGTTGGTAGCCAAGCACATTCACCACCGAGCTTCCGGCCCCGATGGCGTCATTGATGATCCGCTTAGGCAACTCCAGCGTGAGATACAGCAAGGGAAACAGCGTCGAAGTCACAGCCAGCAGGATTAACTGGTCGCGCTTCGAATATTTCCAAATAAAGCGGAAGATCGTGCGTTCTATGGAACCTGCCCCTGCTACGGTTCATGGACCCGGCCTGAACAGCATCGCCGCACAACCGTTGCTTTGAATTTACCGCAATCGAGACCAGCGACGCAAACAGTTTCCAATTTGATCAGATTTTTGCCGAATGTGAACAAGTTCATTTGCGCAACCACAAGTTAGCGCCTAGACTTTGCATCAGGACGATGTCGGGAGGATTCATTTGCATGCCAGTTTAGGCGCAGTGTTTTTGATGCTCTGCTTATTGCAGATCAAACATATGTTTGCGGACTACTACCTCCAAACGCCAAAAATGCTGGCGGGACGCGGAGAATATTTTCACATGGGACGGGCACAACATGCAGCGGTGCATGTAGTGGGCTCTGTCCTTGTGTTTTTGCTGTTCGGCGCGCCTTGGGCCTTTATTCTGATCATCGCCGCGTTGGAATGGATCGTTCATTTCAACATTGATTTCGCCAAGGCCAGTTATTCCGACAAAAAGCAACTGGTACCGACGCAATCGGCCTTCTGGCGTGCTGCCGGTCTAGACCAATGCCTGCACAATCTGACGTATGTCGCTATGGTCTGGGCTTGGGTAAAATTTGCGGTTTAGGCCACGTAAACAAGGCCGGATCGACTGTAGATCGACAGCCACATGTCATCCAGCACATCCAGCTTCTCAACGTCAAAATTGTCTGCATGTTCCCAATACCGACCACTCGGAACATAATATCCCAGATCCCGTTCGCACCGCAAAACGTTGTCCATCCCATCCGTCGATGGCAACTGAGGTGACATCAAAGAGGTCGTGGAAACTGAGGGGTAGACCAACCTGCTGCGCCCTTGCGACAGCCGCACGACCCGGCAACCCTGCGCAGCCCCGAACAAGCCCAGACGCGCGGACTTGGCCTCGAGCGATCTGAGCGTGACATCATCACGCAAGGGATCGGCGGCCCCGCGACCGTAGAAATGCGTCTTGCCTACTTTCGGGTAAATCATGTCGCAGCCAAAGTAGGCTAGAACCGCCGGGCGCAGCGATGCCAAAGCCCAATACCCAGCCGTCAAGGCCATCGTCCCGCCCGCATAGACGAAACCGCCATAAGCATTTTGCAGCGGAACATACTCCGAGGCCTCGACAATGCGCTGACCCGGATCTGACGCGGCAGGTCTGTTATCGACCGGAAAATCCTCGGGATGAATCAACACATCCCAATCCGGTCGGACACGCCAGGCATTATTGATGGCGACTATATGGGTAAAGGGCGCGCGGGGCCACTGTCGGGCGGCCACTGCGCTTGGGGCGCTGCCCAGTATCAGAACTCGGTTCCTCGGTTCGGTCATTCTGGGCTCCGTCCCATTCTTCTCCCGGAATTCTAGAGCGATTCAGCCTGACGGCTAGCCCAGAACCGAAAAACTGCTTTCTTCGTTAATGGGGCGCTTGCGAGAATAGAACCCCACGTCGATCATCCTCTTGATATAGGGCAGTTCGAATCGCAGCGGTTGCGCGTCGTGATCTGCACCGCCCTCGCAATAGTTGATCAGCGCGGCCATCATCTTGCCGGCAATTGGCGCGTTCTTGTACTGGTTCCCGCTGGTCCCGCAGGCCATGTAGAACCCCGGCAGGCTGGATTTGTCGTAGATCGGAATCCAGTCGGTCGACGCATCATACAAGTCCACCACTCCGCGCGTTTTCGAGGGAATGCCGAGGCTGGGCACCCGTTGTGCATAGCGCATCGCCTGAGTGGTCCACTGATCGGTGAAGTCGCGGTTGTAGTGCACGTCATCCTCGCACCACTGATGCGGATCGCATTCGGGATCTTCCGAGCCAACAAGGATGTGGTTGCCATGTTCCGGCCGACAGTAAAGCGCGATATCGCTGTCCGACACGATCGTACCGTCATTTTCGAAATCAAACCCTTCGGGTGCGGGGACGTGCACCACCTCTTGCCGCAGCGGGCGGGTTTCGATGGTCATGTCATCCAGCACACCCGCCATACCGTTGATGATGGCCGAACCCGGCCCAGCCACATTCACCACCACCTTGGCACGGATTTCCTCACCCGAGGCCAGCTTGACCCCAGCCACGCGCCCGTCCTCGGTCAGAATCTCGACCACTTCGGCCCCGGTGCGTACTTCGGCCCCGTTCAATTTGGCCGCGTCCATCAGGTTCTGCGCCGATAGTGCCGGGTCGGTGACGTAGCCCGCTTGCGGCCAGAACACCGCGCCCTGCATCTTGCCCCCGTTGGGTTGGCCAAATTCCGGGTCATCCATGCGTTTGGGCGGTGTGAAACTGTCCAGCGAATAGACAGGCAAGCGCTCGGTGATCTTCTCAGGCGACCATTCCTCAAAAGGGCAATCCAGATCAGCGCTGTTTTTCATATGCTTGTCCAGCATCCCGTTGGCATCGGTCTTCATCACCAGACACCCCGTCTCGCGGAACTGCGCCAGATTGGCATCAGCGGGCAGGCCCAGATAGGCAGCCCAGTCGCGCCAATAGTGATACCCCTCCCACGCGAACGCGGTGCCGTCGAAGGTCGAATAGTGCATCCGAATGATGGCGCAGGACCCGGCCGTGGACCCATGCCCGACCTGAGCGTTGCGGTCCAGTGACAGGGTTTTCCATCCTGCCTTGGCCATCTCGAATGCGACGGCAGCCCCGATCACTCCGGTGCCGATGATGATTGCGTCAGGTTGGCTCATGACGTGTTCTTCTCCCAGTAAAACCGCGAATAGGCGCTGAACTCCTCGATCTCTTCGTCGAGCGGTTCAACACCAGTGAAAACAAACAGGTAGTGAGAGACCAGCGACAGCCGCAGCGACATCGGCTCATTTAGCTGCGCCAAATCGTACCCGATCTGCATGTAGTAGAGCACGCGCGCCCGCGTCTCGGCCTCGGTCTCATCATAGTCATAGCGGATGAACATTGCCCGCAGCGCCGCCAGCCGCCGTGCATCCGACTGATCCAGCATTCGCCGTACCTTGCCCGACCGCCGCGCCCAGTCGCGCACGGCAAAATCCAGCGCGGTATCGAAGAGCTCAGAGTTCACGACACAACGCTGCACATTGCAAACAGCGGCGGTGATCGTTGCGGCAGGGAGTTCGGATTGGGCGATCAGGGCCGCCGTATTGGTCGCCTGCCATTTGGCGAGCAACGCATCCAAAAGCTCCTGCCGGGACTTGAAATACCAATAGAAAGACGACCGCGACACGGCCATACGCTCGGCCAGGTTCATCACCTTGACCTGCTCGACCCCGTCCGAGATCAGCACGTCCATCGCGACATTCAGCCAGTCGTCCCGCGTGACCTTGATATTGCCGACCAAAGGTTCGGCATCCGGATCATCACGGTGAAGAATGGGTTTGGTGTTCATTCAACTCTCCGGCGGCGCGCCGCCCTCGGCGGTCCTGCGCGCGATGAAATCCTGCAAGGCACCCAGCTGGTCGCTGTTGCTGCTGGGGGGCTTGAAATCATTAAGGATACCCTTCCAAACTTCGGTGGCGCGGTGATTGGCATCGACCGAGCCACGCTCGGTCCACGTCCCGAAATTGGCGTAGTCATGGACGTGGGGCTGATAGAATTCGGTGTTGTACCGTTCCATTGTCTGGGTTGAGGCAAAGAAATGCCCGCTGGGGTCGACCTCGCTCAGCGCGTTGTCAAAACCGATCTCGGCAGTGCCGGCCTGAGCGCCTGCGCAAAGCTCGGCCACCATGTTCAGCACCTCGGCGTCACAGACAAGCTTTTCGAATGAAACGGACAGCCCGCCCTCCAACCATCCTGCCGCGTGTATGATCACGGTGGCCCCGGCCATTAGACAGCCCCACAGGCCAAACTGGTTCTCATTTGCCGCCTGCACATCGTTAATGTTTGAAGCCGATCCCGCAGCGGATCGCCATGGCAAGCCCAAATGCCGCGCGAGTTGCCCTGCAGCCAGTGACGCTTGAAAATGCGAGGGCGTCCCGAAAGCGGGCGCGCCCGATTTCATGTCCACGTTACTGGTGAAGGTGCCATAGCACACCGGCGCGCCCTGATTGGTCAGTTGGTTCAGGGTCAATGCCGCCAGAGCCTCGGCATGGGACAGCGTAATCGCGCCCGCCACGGTGATCGGGGCCATTGCACCCATCAAGGTAAACGGCGTGATAATCGACATCTGCCCATGCCGCGCAAAATCGATCAGCCCCTGCGCCATGGGGATATCCAGCGTGCGCGGGCTGTTGGTATTGATGATCGTATAACAATGCGGGTTTGTACGGAATTCGTCATCACTTAGCCCCCGCGCGGTCGAGAGCATTTCGAAACAATCCATCACCTGCGGCGTTCCGCGCGAGAAGAAGAAGGGGAACTTGTCTGTCAGTTCCATTTGCGCCTGCGTGGTGAAATAGTGCCGCAAATTGGTCGGCACATCCTGCGGCTCTACCTGGGGTGAGATCATCTGGAACACATCGTAATGGTGCGTCAGCTTCAGGAAATCCAGATAATCCTGCCCCGTTGCCGGGCGGCGGCCCCTTTCCAGATCGGTGGCGTTTGGCGCCCCTGCCCCTGGCTGAAACACCAATGAGCCCAGCTCCAGCGTGAAATCGCGACCACGTGCCCCGGCACGGCAGGCAATCGACTTGGGGGCCGAGGCGACGGCGGCCTCAACCATGTCGCGACCGATAAAAACCATTTCACTGCCTTCATCCACGCGCGCTCCAGCAGCGGCATAGATACGACGTGCCTCCGGCAGCAGGACCTTGACCCCAAGTTCTTGCAGGATGCGCAGCGCAGTGTTGTGAATGTCCGCGATCTGATCTGCAGGGAACACTTCCATCTGCGGAAAGGGATTTCTGAGCTGGCGGTAGTTGACGTCGCGACTGGGCGGTGGCGCGGTGTCCCCACCGCGCCCACGCCGTCTTCGGCCCCATTCAGACGTTTGCGCGTTCATGTTCAACCCCGCATCGCTTTGCCCTGCGGATCGTAGGGCGAAGCAGAAATGACCCGCGCGGGACGCTCGACGCCAACCACATGCACGGACAACTCGGTCCCCGGCTCGGCCTTGTCGCGGTTAACCAGGGCCATCGCCAGAGATTTGCCGGTGTAGTGCCCGTAGCCGCCCGAGGTCACAAAACCCACCCGCTCATCACTCGACCAGATCGGTTCATACCCGCTGGCATCCGCATCCAGCGCATCGACCTCTAGCGTGACCTGAACCTGCGCTGGTCCGTTGCCGTCGCGTTCGGCCATGGCGGCCTCTTTGCCCACAAAGGATTTGTCCCAGTCGATCCAACGATCCATCCCGGTCATGCCCGGCGTGTACGCCTGAGTAAATTCAGCCGACCAGATCCCAAAGCTTTTCTCAAGTCGCGTAGACAGCATCGCGTTATAACCGCATTCGCGGATGCCTTCGTCAGCCCCGGCCTCAAGCAAAATTCGGCGCAGTTTGATGTGATCACCATAGCGGCAATTGATCTCATAGCCTTTCTCGCCCGTCACCGACATGCGGGCCACGCGCGCGCGGACCAGACCGATGTCGAAATCCCCACAGCCCATGAAAGGAAGGCTTGCGATATCCTGCTCGGCCAGTTTCTCGACCACCGCCTGCGACTTCGGTCCAACCACGGCGAATCCGCAATATTCCTCACCAAGATCGCGGACCGAGACACCGTCAATCATGTGGTCATCGAACCAGCGCATGTGCCAGGCCCGCAGGTAGTAGCTACCCATGATCCACCACGTTCCGTCGCCCCAGTTAAGGACAGTCAGATCACCTTTGAGCCGCCCGTTCTCGCCCAGCATTGGGGCAAGCTTGGCACGCCCCGGCGCAGGCAGTTTCGAAGCCATGACCTTGTCCAGCCAAAGCTGCGCATTGGGGCCGCTGACCTCGAAACGCGAAAAGCCGGAAATATCCAAAAGACCCGCACCTTCGCGGATCACCTTGCATTCCTCGGCCACAATGTCATGCGCGTTTGACCGTTTGAGCGTCGGCGTTTCCTCGAACCCTTTCGGCGCGAAATAGAGCGGCACCTCAAGATCCCAACTGACGCCCCACTTGCACCCGGCCTCGGTCATCGCGTCGTGCGCGGGGGCCATTTTCAGCGGGCGGCCTGCGGGCAGTTGCTCGTTCGGATAGGTCATCACGAAGCGGCGCGAATAGAACTGCCCCGTGGTTTCGCGGATATACCGCTTGTTCTGCGCAAAATCCCCGAAACGCGCCACATCCATCGGCCACGCATCCGCCTCGGGCTCGCCATGGATCATCCACTCGGCCAGTGTTTTGCCAACGCCGCCGCCCTGCAAGAACCCGGCCATCACCGCACAGGCCGACCAATAGCCGCGCTTGCCGGGCACCGGCCCGACCAGAGGGTTGCCATCCGGCGCAAAGGTAAACGCGCCGTTCACCCAGGTCTTGATGCCCACATTCTGGATCGACGGATACCGCTCAAAGCCCAGCGTCAGCTCATTCTCGATCCGATCCAGCTGTTCCTGAAACAGTTCCTCGCCATAGTTCCACGGCGCGCCATCCATCGCCCAGTGTTCATGCTCAACTTCATAAATACCGACCAGAACGCCTTTCTGGTCCTGCCGCATATAGGTGAACCCTTCTAGGTCCACGGTCATCGGCATCTCGAAATCCGCTTGCGCGACCTCGGGTACCGTGTCGGTGATCAGGTAGTGGTGTTTCAGCGGCGAGACCGGCAATTCGACTCCGGCCATGCGCCCCACCTGTTTGGCCCACAGACCCGCTGCGTTGACCACATGCTCGCAGGTGATGGTGCCTTTGTCGGTGACAACTAACCAACCATCGGCCGTCTGCGTCAGGCTTTCGACCTTGGTTTCCTCGTAATATTCCGCACCGCGCTTTTTGGCTGCTGTCGCATAGGCCTGCACCGTGCCGGTTGTGTCGATATATCCCTCGCGATCAGCCCACATTGCGCCCAACACGCCCTCGGTCGACATGATCGGACAACGCCTCTGCGCCTCTTCCGGGGTCAGCAACTCGCAATCATCAATACCGATGGACTGGAAGATGCGGTAATTGGCCTGCAACCACTCCCAACGCTCGGGTGTACCAGCCAAAGTCAGACCACCAGTCATGTGCAGGCCGATATTCTGGCCGGATTCTTTCTCGATCTCGCTCAGCAGGTCGATTGTATAGGCTTGCAACGCCGCCATGTTGGGATCGGCGTTCAACGCATGGATACCGCCCGCCGCATGCCAAGACGACCCCGAGGCCAACCGCCGCCGCTCCAGCATAACCACATCCGACCAGCCAAACTTGGCCAGATGATACAATACAGACGCCCCCACGACGCCGCCCCCAATGACCACTACGCGATACTGAGATTTCATCTTGCCCTCCCCTGCATGGCTCGCGGGGAACGCTAGACGCACTGTTCATATCTGTCTAGACATTTCTGTACAGTTCTGAACTTTAGAACGCCTCTCGGGGTTCAATGGGCCTTAAAGCTGGGCGCTGTGGCGGCCGGCGACCTTATCGAACCACGCAAGCGTCGCCGAATTTTCCTGCGGGATCCGCATCTTGATCACCCGAGCGAAATCCACAAACACAAAGGTCGAGATATCGGCCAGCGTAAACTCTGGCCCAGCCACATTGGCACTGTCTTTCAGCCGATTTTCAAGCATCGCAAAGAACCGTTCCACCCGCTCGACCCCGCGCTGCGCCAGCTCGGGAATTTGGGCACAGTTTGCAGGACCGGGAATCGCTCGTCCTTCGAAAGCTGGATGCGCGTTGCGCAGCGCCTCGGCCACAGGGGCACCGCCTTGCTGTTCGACGATGCTGTTCCACATCAAAACCAACCCTTTTTCATCCGGGGTACGCCCCATCAGCGGCGGTTCTGGGAACTGCGCCTCAAGATAGGCCGCGATTCCGAGGTTTTCGGTCAATACCGTCCCTTCATCTGTCACCAGCACGGGCAGCGTGGCATTGGGGTTGATCGCACGGAAGTCCTCAGCCAGCTGTTCCCCCTTTGCGATCGAGATATCGCGGGTCTCAATCTCCAGCCCTTTTTCAGCAATGAACATCCGCGCGCGGCGTGGGTTCGGGGCAGTCGAGCAATCGTAGAATAGCATTAGAGCCCCCTTCAGCGGCGATAAATGAAACAACGCCCTTCAACTGCTCCGTCTGGCAGGGGCAGTTCAGTCAACCCATCGAAATACATCCGATCGCTGGAGACCATCAATCCGCCCTCGGCCAGAAGCGGCTCGATCAACGGGGACACGAACCGGGCAAAAGCGTCGTTCTTTTCGCGGTTATGCCCGCCCAGATCGGCATGGATCAAACTGGCCGTAGCGCCGAATCGATCCAGCGATGCGGGCAACGTCTCGCGCACATCGCCCAAAATCACCAGATCTTCCGGCGGGGTCGAATCCGGGTGCGAGGCCACGGCGCGTTCGAACACATAGACCGGGCGGTTCCGCACATACTGCACCATGTGGTGATAAGTACGGCCATTACCCAGGCCCAGCTCGAACACCGGCCCGTCCATCCCCTGCGTTTGAGCGATGGCATAGTCCAGACAGGCCCGTTGCGAGACCATGCGGTCAATGAACAGATCGAGGCGGCTTTGGGGATCGGGCACGGGAAAATCTCTCCTTGATAGTTGCCGAAGCTTAATCAGGCATCGACGCCGCCTGTGATGACAAATCCTCAAGGGTTTGTGTAGGCAATTTCGCCTCAGTTTCATATTCCCGCGACATTTCAGCCCAAGAACGGGTTTGACTAATCAGGCCCAACCGCGCGAAACTGCGACAAAAAACACGGGGAGTTGATCAAGCCTATGCCGAGTGACGGCCGAACGGGTGGGAAACCCGCATGACTGCGTTGTTGTCTGTCAGGGACCTCAGCATCGGCTTCGGTGCGGGTGAGGCCGTGGTTCAGGGCGTCAGTTTCGACGTCGAGGCCGGGCAGACTTTGGCGTTGGTGGGCGAGTCCGGGTCTGGAAAAACCATCTCGTGCCGCGCGGCGCTTCGCATCCTGCCGCGCACGGCCCAGATACGCAGCGGCACCATTACTCTGAATGATTCCAAAGGATTGGAAGACCTGACGGCAATCAGTGAGCGCCAGATGCGTGACATTCGCGGCAATCGGGTCTCGATGATTTTTCAGGAACCGATGCGGTCGCTGTCGCCCTTGCACAAGATCGGCAATCAGGTCAGCGAGGTTCTGTGGCTGCATCGCGGCGCGTCCGAGGCGCAGGCCCGCAAAGAAGTTCTGACCCAGTTCGAACGCGTGGGCTTTCCTGACCCCCAGCGCGCCTATGATTCTTACCCGTTCGAGCTGTCCGGCGGCATGCGCCAACGTGCGATGATTGCCATGGCAATGGTTGCCAAGCCGGAACTGCTGATCGCGGATGAGCCAACCACCGCGCTGGATGTCACCACGCAGGCGCAGGTTTTGGGGTTGATCAAAGAGTTGCAGCGCGAGACGGGCATGGCGCTGATCCTTGTGACCCACGACCTGGGCGTCGTTGCCAATATGGCCGAACAAGTGGTCGTTATGCACAAGGGTAGGGTGATGGAATCCGGGGCGGCCGCGCCTATTTTGACCACACCTGCGCATCCCTACACCCAGCAATTGTTCAACGCCGCGCCCCAGATTCCCGACAAGGAAGCTGTTGGCATTCCGATGCCCGGCGAGGACCTAATCCTGCAAATGAACAGTGTCTCCAAAACCTATACCATGCGCTCCAGCAAAGGGTGGCAAGGTGACCGGCTGATCCATGCCTGTCGCGGTGTCGATCTGAATCTGGCACGTGGCAAGACACTGGCCATTGTCGGCGAAAGCGGATCAGGCAAAACCACGGCCGCCCGCATTGCGCTCGGGGCCGAGCCCCCCGATCCGGGCGGAGAGGTTCTGTTTCGCACCGCGCCCGACGCCGACCCGATCACGGTTCACCACATGACCCGCGCCCAGCGCACTGCGTTTCAGCGCAAGGCGCAAATGGTGTTTCAGGACCCCTACAGCTCGCTCAGCCCGCGGATGCGCATTCAGGACGCGATGACCGAGCCGTTGGAGATCCACAAGATCGGCTTGCCCGCTGAACAACGGGACAAAGCGGCCGAGATGCTGCAACGGGTCGGGCTGAACGCCGACATGCTGAAACGCTATCCTCACGCGTTTTCAGGCGGTCAGCGACAGCGCCTTTCTATCGCACGGGCGATGATGTTGGACCCACAGCTGATTGTCTGTGACGAGCCGACCTCGGCTTTGGATGTCTCGGTGCAGGAACAGATCCTGACGCTGCTGGAAAACCTGCAAGACAGCTTGAAACTGTCCTATTTCTTTATCTCGCACGACCTTGCGGTCGTGGCGCGCATCGCAGACGAAGTTGCAGTGATGCGCCGGGGCCTTGTGGTGGAACAAGCCCCGCCCGAGACACTGTTCTACAACCCGCACCACCCCTACACAAAGGCGCTGATCGCCGCACAACCGGAACCCGACATCAACCGGCCCATCGACCTGAATTTGGTTGCTTTGGGCGCCGGTTCGCCCGACAGTTGGGATGACGCCTTCCGATTTACCGACTCCGTGATACCATCATTGGTGGAAATGGAGCCCGGCCATAAGGTACGATGCCATGTTTAAGACCACTCGCCCCCTGATCTTGGCAGCCGCAATGTCGGCGCTTTGGTTTCTGCCCGCCACTGCAGAGACCCCCACCCCTCAGGAAAGCGCGTTCTGGGAAGACGAAGTGGCCGCCGGAAACATGCCTCCCGTCGCAGAACGCCTACCGGCTGAGCCGCTGGTGGTCGATCTGGCCGCCAAGGGGCGTGAGTTCGGAACGCCGGGCGGCACGTTGCGCACCATGGTGACGCGATCCAAGGACATTCGGCAGATGGTGGTCTATGGCTATGCCCGCCTGGTCGGTTTTGACGAAGATTACGAAATTGTCCCTGATCTGCTGGAATCCTTCACCAATGAAGACAACCGCAAATTCACCCTGAACCTGCGCGAAGGCCACAAATGGTCCGATGGGTCGCCCTTTACGTCCGAAGATTTTCGATACTGGTGGGAGGACGTAGCCAATAACGAATTGCTCAGCCCGTCGGGGCCGCCGGATTTCCTGATTGTCGAAGGCAAGAGCCCGACCGTCACTTTCCCTGACGAAACGACCATCGTGTTCGAATGGGCCGACCCGAACCCTGATTTCCTGCAATCACTGGCACAGGCGCGCCCGCCGTTCATCTACCGCCCATCCGCGTTTCTGAAACAATATCACGAGAGCTTCGCTGACGCCGATGAGCTGGCCTTTCAGGTCGAAGACGCCCGCGTCAAAAGCTGGGCGGCGCTACATAACAAGCTGGATAACCTCTATAAGTTCGACAATCACGAGCTGCCGACGCTGCAACCTTGGCTGAATGCCAGCTCTGGCAAAAAGATCCGGCACAACTTTGTTCGCAACCCCTATTACCACCGCATCGACAGCAAAGGTGTGCAACTACCCTATATCGACGTGGTCGAGATGGAGATCGTGGCACCCGGTCTGGTCGCCGCCAAGACCAATGCGGGCGAGACCGATTTGCAAGGGCGTGGGCTGGCGTTCCGGGACGCCTCGATCCTGAAAAAGGGTGAAGCCGGGGGGAATTACAAAACCCTGCTGTGGAAAACCGGTGTTGCCTCGCAGATTGCGATTTATCCCAACCTGAACTTTGCCGATGACGGATGGCGAGAAGTTCTGCGCGACGTGCGCGTGCGTCGCGCGCTGTCGCTGGCCATTGACCGCAAGACGATCAATCAGGCGCTGTACTTCAAACTGGCGCAACCGGGTGCGATGTCGGTTCTGCCTGCCTCGCCCTTCTATGACGAGGAAAACGCCAAGGCTTGGGCGCAATATGACATCGAAACCGCAAACGCTTTGCTGGACGAAGCTGGCCTGAACCAGCGCGACAAGGATGGCATTCGTCTGCTACCCGATGGCCGCCCGATGGAGCTGATTATTGAAACCGCCGGTGAGCGGCAAGAGGTCGAGAACGCCTTGCAGATCGTCACCGACACATGGCGAGAGATAGGCGTAGATCTGGTGATGCGCCCGCTGGACCGGGACATCCTGCGGAACCGGGTGTTTGCGGGTAACACCATGGCCTCGGTCTGGTTTGGCTGGGATGACGGTATCCCGCAGGCCCACACCTCACCCGCCTATCTGGCACCCACCGATCAGGTGTTTCTGGCCTGGCCGAAATGGGGGCAGTATTACCAGACCGGCGGCGATGTCGGCGAAGCGCCCGATATGCCCGAGGCCGAGCGCCTGATGGAACTTGCCCATGACTGGGAAATCGCCACATCAGATGACGAACGCAAGGCCGTCTGGTCCGAGATGTTGAAAATCCACGCCGATCAGCTTTACGCCATCGGCATTCTGAACGGCGCCCCGCAGCCCATCGTTGTGTCCAACCGCCTGCGCAACGTGCCCGAACAGGCCATGTGGGCGTGGGAACCCGGCGCGCATTTCGGCATCCATCGCCCCGACGAGTTCTACTTCGCCGACTGACAGGAGCAGCTAAATGGTAATGCTGCGCTACGCGGTGTATCGCTTTTTCACGATGCTGCTGACACTGCTTGTGGTGTCGGTTCTAATCTTCGTGATCATCAACCTGCCGCCTGGCGATTACCTCAGCAACCAAATCGCCGAGCTTCAGGCCTCAGGGCAATCCGCCGGTGTGGCCAAGGCCGAATTCTTGCGTACCGAATACGCGCTGGACCGTCCGATGTGGGAGCAATACCTGATCTGGATGGGCTTCTGGCCCGGCCCCCATGGGTTTGAGGGGCTGATTCAAGGCAACTACGGCTGGTCCTTTGAATTTGACCGCCCGGTGGCCGAGATTGTGGGCGACACCCTGTGGCTGACCGTTGTGGTGAACCTTGCCGCAATCCTGTTTGTCTATGCGGTCGCTTTGCCGCTTGGTGTCCTTGCGGCGGCACGATCACGGACGTGGATCGACTATACCTCGGCCTTTGTGGGCTATCTGGGTCTGGCCACACCGAACTTCCTGCTGGCCCTAATCCTATTCTACTACGGCCACCAATATTTCAACCTGCCCATCGGCGGGCTCATGGACCCGATTTACGAGGGTGAGCCGATGAGCTGGGACAAGATAAAATCCATACTTCTCCACCTGATTGTGCCAACGTTTGTAATCGGTACCTCGGGCGCTTCGGCGATGATGCAACGGCTGCGCGCGAATATGTTGGACGAGCTGGGTAAACCCTATGTGGAAACCGCCATCGCAAAAGGCATGGCTCCGTCGCGGATGCTGACCAAATATCCGCTGCGCGTGGCCTTCAACCCCTTTGTCGCCGATATCGGCAACCTGCTGCCCTCGATGGTGTCGGGGTCGGTTCTGGTCTCGGTGGTGCTAGGGCTGCAAACCATCGGCCCGACCTTGCTGACCGCGCTGAAGACGCAGGATCAGTTCCTGTCTGCCTTCATCCTGATGTTCGTCGCACTGCTGACGCTGATCGGGACAATGATTTCGGACATCTTGCTGGTCATGTTGGACCCGCGAATTCGGTATGAGGGGCGTGAAGCATGACCAAACGCTCTGACGGTCGCTATGTCGACGATGCCCCCTTCGATCCAGACGCCGCCCTGCAACAGCTCGAGCGAGCTGATCTGGACGCCCCCAACTGGCTGCTGGTCTGGCGCAAATTCCGCACCCACAAACTGGGCTTGATCTCGGGTATCTTCTTGCTGCTGTGCTACCTGATGCTGCCCTTTGCCGGGTTCATTGCCCCCTATGGTGCGAATGAACGCAATGACGAGCATCTTTATGCCCCACCCCAAAGCGTCAACTGGTTCCACGAAGGCGAATTCGTCGGTCCGTTTGTCTACCCGACAGTGATCGAGGCCGACCTTGAGACCTTCCAGTGGAAAGCCGTGACCGACACCAGCGATCCGCGCCCGCTCCAATTCTTCTGTGAAGGGGCCGAGTACAAGCTGGCGGGGCTGATCAAGTCGGACACGCATTTGTTCTGTGCGCCCGAAGGGGCAACGCTGTTCCTGTGGGGGTCCGACCGTCTGGGTCGGGATGTCTTCAGCCGCATTCTTTATGGCGCGCAACTGTCGCTGACCGTGGGCCTGATCGGCATCTCGGTGTCGTTCTTCCTAGGCATCCTGTTCGGGTCGATGGCGGGTTATTTCGGCGGCAAGATCGACTGGGTCATCAACCGCGTCATCGAGATTCTACGCTCACTGCCCGAACTGCCATTATGGCTGGCCTTGTCTGCAGCGGTGCCCTCGAACTGGAGCCCAGTGGCAGTGTTCTTCATAATCTCGATCATCCTCGGGATACTCGACTGGCCCGGCCTTGCCCGTTCCGTGCGCGCAAAATTCCTGTCGCTGCGCGAGGAGGAATACGTGCGCGCGGCCGAGATGATGGGCGCAAGCTCGGGCCGGGTGATCCGCAAGCACCTGCTGCCCAACTTCATGTCCCACCTGATCGCCTCGGCCACTTTGTCGATCCCGGCGATGATCCTTGGCGAAACGGCGCTGTCCTTCCTGGGCCTTGGCCTGCGGGCCCCTGCGGTCAGCTGGGGTGTGATGCTGAATGACGCGCAAAACCTCGCCTCGATCGAAATCTACCCGTGGACGGCCATCCCGATGCTGCCGATCATCGTGGTTGTGCTGGCTTTCAACTTCCTTGGCGACGGGCTGCGTGACAGTCTCGACCCCTATCAGCAATGACACTGGTTTCGGCGCTTCCTGACCCGGAAAGCTATCGAGTAATCGGAAGCGGAGCGCGGCCCAGCGCCTTTGCCGTATCTGAACTGGCCACCGCCAGCTTTGCCGCGGTGGGGCAAGAGCTGGCGCGCTTGATGGTGTCCCTGAACCTGACGTCCAGCGCGCCCGACGTCACGGTTGATCACCGGCTGGCTTCACTGTGGTACGGGTTTTCCTTCAAGCCCGAAGGGTGGGAGATGCCGAGCCTCTGGGACGCCATCGCCGGGGATTATCAAGCTTCTGACGGGTGGATCAGGCTACATACCAACCTAGCGCGCCACCGACTGGCCGCATTGAAAGTGCTCAAGATCGATGCGAACCGCGTTGCTGTCGCTCAGGCCCTCAAGACATGGGCTATCGCCGATCTGGAAACCGCCATCGTGGCCGAGGGCGGCGCCACCGCCGCAATGCGCAGCAGGGCCGAATGGCTGGAGCATCCCCAAGGCCGGGCGGTGTCGCGTGATCCGTTGATCAGCTGGCACAACCCCCGCCAGATCATGCTGCGCGACCGTCCAAAGGCCACGGCCAAACGGCCGCTTCAGGGCCTGCGCGTTCTGGACCTGACCCGCGTTCTGGCAGGCCCCATTGCCACCCGCACTCTAGCCGGGATCGGGGCCGAGGTTTTGCGTATTGATCCGCCCGGCTGGGACGAACCCGGCGTGATCCCGGATGTCTCGCTGGGCAAACACTGTGCCTATCTGGATCTAAAGTCGCCCGCCGGAATGGAGACATTACAGGAATTGCTGTCTCAGGCGGATGTGTTCGTGCATGGCTATCGCCCAGGCGCGCTGGATGCGCTGGGGTTGACGCAAGCGAAACGGGACGCGATTGCGCCCAACCGGGTCGAAGTCACATTGAACGCCTATGGCTGGCAGGGGCCATGGGCGAACCGGCGCGGATTTGACAGCCTTGTGCAGATGAGCGCAGGCATCGCCGATACTGGCCGCATCTGGGCCAAGGCAGACAAGCCGACGCCCATGCCGGTGCAGGCGCTGGACCACGCAACCGGCTATCTGATGGCCGCCGCCGTGCTGTCTGCTCTGGCCGAGGCCGCCCAAGGTAACTCAATCATGCAGGCCCGCTTGTCCCTTGCCCGAACTGCTGAATTGCTGGCCATTCTCAGCAAGTCCGAAACGTCTGAGGATATCGAAAATGCCAACCCGACCGACTATGCCCGCACGCCCGAGGAATCCGGCTGGGGTGTCGGTCATCGTCTAAAACCGGCCCTGAGGTTGAGCACAACGGACATGCACTGGCCTCAGCCTGCATCGAAACTGGGCACGTCCCAACCCGTCTGGCCAACGCTGAAGCCCTAGCGCATCCGCCGCGCGGTACGCGCGGCCCGGCCCAACGCTTTGGGTGGCGTTACGTCAGAAACGCGGCCCAAAGGGGCGGGAGCACGTCCTATCTGTCATCCCCTCCGCCGGGGCCGATATCGTCCAGATAATCTTCGTCAATCGCGGCCTGAACCGCACCTGTCACCGCCTCGCGCTGTTTCGGCGTCAGGTCTTCGGGCGCTTTCTCATCGGCCAGACGCACCGTTACCTCGCGGTGCGCAAACCGGATACCTTCGCGGGCGAACAATTCGCGGATTTCCTGATAGACCTTTTTGCGCACCAACCACTGATCACCCGGCTTGGTCATGAACTTGACGCGGATGATCATCGCGGAATCTTGCATCTCGATCACACCCTGCGACTTGAGCGGCTGGATGAAATTGTCGCCGATGACCGGGTCGCTCAGCAATTGCTGCCCCAGCTTCTTGATCAGTTTGCGTACCTTCTCGACATCAGTGTCATAAGTTACGCGCAAGGGTAACTTCATGATCACCCAGTCACGGGAATAATTGGTCAGCACCTTGATCTCACCAAAAGGAATGGTGTTCAGCGCACCCAGATGATGACGCAGCTGGAACGACCGGACCGATATTTTCTCGACAGTGCCTTTCACATCACCAATGTCGATATATTCCCCTTTGCGGAACGCATCATCCATCAGGAAAAACGCCCCCGAGAAAATATCCCGCACCAGCGTCTGCGATCCAAACCCAACGGCCAGACCCACAACACCCGCGCCCGCAAACAGGGGGCTGACATTGATGCCCATTTCCATCAGCGCGATCAGCGCAATGGTTACGACAACCACCGCCAAGATCGCCCCCCGGAACAGCGGCAGCAGAGTGGCTAGACGGCTTTGCCCGCCTTCGCCACCTTCATCGCCCAGCTCGGCCTCGGCCCCGCCATCGTCAATCTCTTCAGCAATCTTGCTGTCAATCCAGATGCGGAAGAAATGGAACAGGACATAGCCAATGAAGATGATCACCATCACGTCCAGGAAACGCTCGATAGGCAGTTCCTCGCTCCAGCTGGCATCCGGGTTCCAGATGACGACCAGCGCGTAAAGCCCAACCACAAAGGCCAGAATACCAGCCACACGGCGCGCCAGATCCTCGTACGTCACGATGGAATGCGCGCGTTTTTCGGCCAGAGGGGTCTCGATTAACTCCTCCTCGGGCGCATCGGCGTCTTCGGCGTTCATCTCCTCCATCTGGCGATTGCGGTCGAAATACCGCTCAAGCAGATAGTTCATCGCACCGTAAGCGATCACCACCGACATAAAGATGGCATAGCTACTGGCCACGATCGGGATCGAGTTCTGGTTTTCAAGCACCAGATCGACAGCCAGTTTGAACCAGCTGAACACGATATAGACGATCAGCGCAGGTGCCCAAGCCAGCGAGATGAAACGCAGGATCCACGACACTTGTTCCTTGGTACGTCCGCCCCGGATGGCATGGGAAATGGCACGCCCATTGAACGCGATCATCAGCAAATTGCCCAACGCACCCAACATGGTCAGGCCGCCATAGACCATGGCATAAACGTTATAGTTCAGCCCGAAATCCGCGACCCAGGTCGAAAACATCACGACCGAGATGTCATAGGTCGCAATCGCCGAAGCCCAGATGTAAAGCCGTTTGGCGTCCCGGTCCGAAAACGGCGGCAGGCGGTACTGGCTAAGATAGGGCGACAGCACCATACGCCACAGATCGGACACCGTGCGCGACAGGAAGAAGGCCGCGAATATTGCCGTGACCGTGAACTGGATCGAGATATCCTCAGCCTCGCCGAAAAACAGGAATCCAACGATCAGGGCCATCAGCATGGCAAAGATCGTACCCCCGATCCCCATAAGGAAGCGGAACACCAAAAACGGCATTTTTTCGCGGTAGCCCTGCGGGTTTTCCTTGGATCGCGCGACCACGATTCCCTTGGCGATGCGCTTGCCGTAAATCTCAGTTGACAGCCACCGTCCCAGCAACAGGAACAGGATGTTCCAGAACAACACCTCGACATAGGTCTGTATTCGGCCATCGGGGCTGGTTTGGCGCAGGACGTATTTCACCTCGAAAATCGAATAAGGCAGCGCCTCAAGCCGCGACTGCATCGACTCGCGGAATTTCGAAAACCGCTCCTGCGCCTTCATCAATTGCGACCCATCGGCCATCGGGTCGCCTGCGGCGTCCTGATTGGCCTGTGCCGGTGCACCCGACGATACGATTTTCCCCGCACTGTCGATGACGATAACGCTGGCACCAGCCTCGGTTGCTGAGCGGATCGCAGCAGCCATATCCCCATCTTCCGAGGCCTCGTCGGTGCTGTCCGCACCCGTTGTGTAGCCGGGAATGAGCGATGTTTGCGCTTCAGCTCCGCCTGCAAAAGTCAACGCGATTGCCCAGGTCAACAGCGCAAAAACGGCAAATAATCTTGTTGTCATCGGGTCTTTCATCCACGTCCGCATTTGCCCCGCAGCCTATAGAAGCACAATCCCGTGTTCAAATGCTCAACAGATGTCGACCCCAGTTCGTCTTTCCACGTGTTCCCACCGCAATAGCGGTGACCGAAGTATTTCCATCGCGATGGAAAGTGAATAAGACCGGGCCGGACAACAATTGAGGTTTTCGACCCGGAACCTGATGTAAAGCAAAGCGACGTTGGGCCATTTCATTGCAACATGTAGCCAAATCGCAATGTTTGTCGGTTTTGACCCGCCGGAACCGCGTTTTTTGCAAGCCGACCGAAAACAAATACGATAGAAGTGCACCCGCGCGGACATGCACCAAGACACGGACACAGGCAAAAGTATGAGCCTTAAAAGAAAACAGAAAATAGCCGGACGTGCGCCCCGTATTCTGTTCTACAGCCACGACACCTTTGGTTTGGGTCATCTGCGCCGCTCGCGTGCTCTGGCCGCTGCGATGACACAGGCGGACCCTTCGGCCTCGGCACTGATCCTGACCGGCTCGCCCGTTGCCGGGCGGTTTACCTTTCCGCGTCGGGTGGATCACGTTCGTCTACCCGGTGTTACCAAACGCGCTGACGGGTCCTATGCCTCACAGACCATGGGCATGGGTATCGAAGAAGTGACCGAACTACGCTCGGGTTTAATCCGAACGTCAGTGCAGCAATTCGATCCGGATGTGCTTATCGTCGACAAGGAACCTACCGGCTTCCGGGGCGAGCTGCTGCCGACCCTTGACTGTCTGATGCAAAGCAGAAGAACCAAAATGGTCCTTGGATTGCGCGACGTTCTGGATGAGCCCGAGGTTCTGGCCGCTGAATGGGATCGTAAAGAGGCGGTCGCTGCAACCGAGGCCTATTATGACGAGATCTGGGTCTATGGGCTACGCTCGATCTACGACCCGACACGTGGCTTACCGCTGAGCCCCGAGGTGCAATCGCGCATCCATTGGACCGGCTATCTGCGCCGTGATCTTGGCCCCGTGGGCGAACCGCCCGAGCAGCCATATATCCTGATCACCCCCGGAGGGGGCGGCGACGGCAAGGCGATGGTGAACCTTGTTCTGTCGGCTTACGAAAAAGACCCCACCCTGTCGCCCCGCGCCGTGCTGGTCTATGGTCCGTTCCTGTCGGGCGAGTTGCGGGACGATTTCGAAACGCGCGTTGCGGCGTTGAACGGTCGCGTGACTGCTGTCGGCTTTGAATCCCAGATTGAAACCCTGTTTGCCGGGGCCGCCGGTGTCGTCTGCATGGGCGGCTACAACACGTTCTGCGAAGTGCTGTCCTTTGACAAACGCGCCGTCATTGTTCCTCGCACGACCCCGCGTCTGGAACAGTGGATTCGCGCCTCGCGCGCAGAAGAGCTGGGGCTGGTGCGGATGCTGGACGAAAGCCGCGATGGCCTGACTCCCGAGGCAATGATTGCAGCCATTCGCGCCCTGCCCGATCAGCCCCTGCCGTCCCAAGCCATTGGCGACGGGCTGTTGGAAGGGCTAGACTATGTCACGGACCGCGTTGACGCCCTGCTGAACGGAGAACAGGAACGGGCTATCGGATGACATCTGCGCCTCCTAATCTGGCGGTGCTGGTCAAAGGGTGGCCGCGCCTGTCGGAAACGTTCATCGCTCAGGAACTGGTTGCATTGCAGGATGCGGGCCATCGGTTCGACATCTGGTCACTGCGCCATCCCACCGACGTCAAACGCCATCCGCTGCATGACCGGTTCAAGGGTCAGGTGCATTACCTGCCCGAATATCTGTATCAGGAACCCCAACGCGTCTGGGCCGCGCGCCGTGCCGCGCAGGCCCTGCCCGGTTATGCCGAGGCCTACCGGATCTGGCGTGCAGATCTGCGCCGCGACCCGACCCAAAACCGCATTCGCCGCTTTGGTCAGGCTTGCGTGCTTGCAGCCGAATTGCCGCAGGACACGCGAGTCATGTATGCGCATTTTATGCACACGCCGTCCTCGGTCGCGCGCTATGCCGCCATCATGCGCGGCCTGCCGTGGAGCTTTTCCGCCCACGCCAAGGATATTTGGACTTCTCCTGATTGGGAAAAAGCTGAAAAGCTTCAGGCCAGCACCCATGGTGCTGCCTTTGGTGCAACCTGCACAGCCATCGGCGCCGCGCATCTGCGCGACCTGGCCGACGATCCCAAGCGGGTCGAACTGATCTATCACGGATTGGACCTCAGCCGCTTTCCTGCCCCGCCCGAGCGCACGCAGCGCGCACCTGACGCGCCGTTTCACATGATCTCGGTCGGGCGGTTGGTCGAGAAAAAGGGCTTTGATCGCCTGATTGATGCTTTCACGTTGTTGTCCGAGGGTCTGGACTGGCACTGGACGCATATCGGCGGCGGCACGCTGGCCGATACACTGGCCAGGCGTGCCGAAGTTGCCGGGCTTGCAGGGCGGATTACCTGGAAAGGGGCCTGTGACCAGCCCGAGGTGATCGCGGCCATGCGAAAGGCCGATCTGTTCGTCTTGCCCAGCCGCATCGCGGCCGACGGCGACCGAGACGGCCTGCCCAATGTGTTGATGGAGGCCTCGTCGCAAAAGCTGCCGATCCTATCCACACCGGTTTCGGCCATACCAGAATTTATCGACACCGGAATCCATGGGCTGTTATCTGAGGATGCGCCCGCCGCACTGTCCGCAGCGATCACCCGGATGGCGCAAGACCCTGCTGAGGCGATGCAGATGGCCGGTAACGCCTATGACCGCCTGATCGCCGAATTCCGCATGGATCCCGGCATTGCTTTGCTGTCAAAACGGCTGAGCGCATTGGGGGCGGACCGGGGCTGATGGCACGCGTTGCGTTCTACACTCCGATGAAATCCCCAGACAGTCCAGTGCCGTCCGGCGACCGGGAAATGGCGCGCAACCTTTTGGCAGCGATTGGTGCGCAGGGGGACACGGTCGATCTGGTCTCGCATCTGCGCGTTTTCGACAAAACCGGTAATGCTCGGGTGCAGGATAAGCTGCGCACCGAGGCTGACGCCGAGGCCCAACGCCTGATCCATACGCTCTCGCTGGATACAGCCCTGTGGGTGACGTATCACAATTATTACAAGGCACCCGACCTGCTGGGCCCGCGTATCAGCCGGGCGCGGAATATCCCCTATGTGCAACTGGAAAGCACGCGCGCGACCAGCCGTCTAACCGGCCCGTGGGCCGGGTTCGCCGAAGCCGCCCATGAAGCCTGCGATGCGGCGCAGGTGATCTTCTACCACACGGCCAACGATCTGATCACACTGGAACGTGAAAGATATGGGTCACAACACCTGATTGAACTGCCGCCCTTCCTGCCCCGTGCGGACCTACCGGATGCGGCGGCTTGTGAAGGCCCCATGCTGGTCGTCGGGATGATGCGGCACGGGGACAAGCTAGCCTCGTACCAGATTCTGGCACAGGCTCTGGCGTTGCTGGACGGCGCGTGGTCTCTGGATATCGCGGGCGATGGCCCGGCGCGGGCCGAGGTTGAGGCTCTGATGGCACCTTTTGGGGCGAAGGTTCGTTTTTTGGGCCAGTTGGACCGCGCCGATATGCAGGCGCACTATCAAAAGGTGTCGCTGCTCGTCTGGCCCGGCGTAAACGAAGCCTACGGCATGGTCTATCTTGAGGCGCAATCCTGCGGCCTGCCGGTCGTTGCGCAAGACCGTCCGGGCGTGCGCGACGTTCTGGCCCCGTCGTACTACCCAAAGGTCGAGGACGGCCCGGCCGGGTTGGCGCACCGGTTGCAAACCCTGTTGGCCAATCCCTCACTGCGCCGAGACATTGGCGCTGCGGCCCAAGCGCATGTTGCCGCGCGCCATCTTCAACCCGCCGCCACCAAACGCTTCTGGCAAGCGGTGCGACCCCTGATCGGGGGGCAGAAATGACCCGGCTTGCCTTGCTCCGCCATGGTCATACGGCATGGAACCGCGCCGGGCGTATCCAAGGGCGCAGCGATATCCCATTGGATGACGCGGCCCGGTCCGAGCTTGCGACTTACGCATTGCCCGCGCCTTGGGATCAGGCGGCGCTCTGGTCCAGCCCCCTGAAACGCGCGCAGGAAACAGCGCGTCTGGTGGCCGGGCGCGACCCTCTGACCGCAGAGGCGCTGACCGAGATGAATTGGGGCGATTGGGAAGGGTTGCGCGGCGTTGATTTACTGGCTGAGCCCGACAGTGGCTATCGACATATCGAAGATTGGGGGTGGAACTTCCGCCCCCCAAACGGCGAAAGTCCGGCCGAAGTTCGCGACCGTCTACGCCCGTGGTTAGGTTGCCTGACGGGCGACACGGTTGCTGTCTGCCATATCGGCATCATGCGGGTCATTCTGGCGCAAGCTTGGTCTTGGGAATTTGATGGACCCGCCCCTTTCAAAATCAAACGGAACCGGCTTTATATCATTGATATGAAGACCATGCGCGCCCAGACCGAACCTCTCCGCCTGATCAAAAGGGATGGCGCGGCATGAAGGTGATGATCGTCGTCACTCATCTGTTGGGCACGGGGCACCTGAGCCGCGCGCTGACATTGGGGCGCGCGTTTGTGCAAGACGGCCATCAGGTTCTGGTGGTAACGGGCGGAATGCCTGCGCCGCAGCTGAATGTGACGGGCATGACCTTGCTGGGTCTGCCGCCGCTGCGCTCGGACGGAACAGATTTCACCCGGCTGCTGACCCAGACCGACGAAGTTGCCGATGTAGCATATCTGGCCGGGCGGCAGGCAGCTCTGGTTGAGGCGGTGCGCAGTTTTGCCCCTGATGTGCTGATAACTGAACTATTTCCGTTTGGCCGACGGTCCCTGAGCGCTGAGTTCATTGCCTTGCTCAAGGCCGCCTCTGCACTGCCCAAACGACCGGTCATTTTGGGCTCGATCCGGGACATCCTTGCGCCGCCCTCAAAACCAAGCAAAGCCACGCGCGCAGAAGAGATCGTGCTGACCACATACGATGGGGTTCTGGTGCATTCTGACCCGCAGATGGTTTCGCTGGACGTAAGCTGGCCAGTGTCAGAGCGATTGCGCCCAAGGCTGTACTACACCGGGTTTGTCGCCCCGGAAGCGGCCCCTCCACACCCCGACGCGTTGGGGCAAGGTGAGGTTCTGGTCAGCGCGGGCGGAGGCTCGGTCGGGCAGCCGATCTTTCGCGCGGCCATCGAGGCCGCCCAAAAGATGACCAACAGGCGCTGGCGCCTGCTGGTTGGGGGGCAGGACGCTCAGGTGCGCATTGCTCAACTGTCGGATTTGGTGGGCATCGCCAATGTCACCGTGGAACCCGTGCGACCCGATTTTCGCCAGATGCTGCGCCACGCCGCAGCCTCGGTCAGCATGTGCGGCTACAATACAGCACTTGATATTCTTCAGGCCGCGACACCTGCGGTCTTTGTCCCGTTCGATGACGGCAATGAGGTCGAACAGACCCTGCGCGCCCAAAGCCTATCGGATCAGCCGGGGGTCGCATTGGTTGCCAGCCACGATCTGAGCGGTGCATCCCTTGCACAGGCTGTAGACCGCGTTCTGAACGCACCCGCGCGGCCCGTTCCCGACCACGGATTTGACGGCGCGGCCAAATCTGTCGAGATCGCCAAGGCTCTGCTGGAGCGTCGGGGATGAAGGTCGATTGGCACTCTCTGGAAGCAGAACTGGAACTGTGGCGGCAAGAGGGATTGTCACTGCCGCTTTGGTGGCGGGATGACGATGCGATCACCACAACCCCGCAATTGGAGCGTCTGACTCAGCTGTCCGACGCGCTTGGGCTGCCTGTTCATCTCGCCGTGATCCCACGGAATGCCGATCACGCTTTGGCCGACTATGTACAGGCACATTCAGCGCTAGTCCCAGTCGTCCACGGCTGGGCGCATCAGAACCATGCTCCGGCGGCCGAAAAGAAAGCCGAATTCCGGCTGCACCGACCCTTGCCCGAGATCATGAAAGACGCCAAAGCCGGGCTGGATAGGTTGACCACCCTGTTTGGGCACCGGCTACGGCCGCTATTCGTGCCCCCGTGGAACCGTATCGCGCCCGAAGTAGTGCAGAACTTGCCCACGCTGGGTTTCACAACACTTTCGACCGCGACACCGCGCAAAATCGCGCAAACCGCACCGGGGCTGGATCAGGTGAACACCCATCTAGACCCGATTGACTGGCGCGGCACGCGCGGGCTGATCGCGCCGGATCAGCTTGTCGTCCAGACCGTCGATCTGCTTCGCGACAGGCGTTTGGGACGCGCGGACAACGCCGAACCCTTCGGCTACCTGACCCATCATCTGGTTCATGATGACGACATCTGGACCTTCACCCATGACTTCTTGCGGCGGCTTCTGGATGGGCCCACGACCCTCTGGACTGCCCCCGAGACCTTACGGAGACCTCAATGAGCCGATTGGATTCCATGCTGCGCCGCCTGACTGCCCAGCGCGACGGGCTGAACTGGGCGGTCGCGCAGATAGCGGACCACCCCGGAGACGTTCTGGACATGGGTCTTGGTAATGGCCGGACCTATGACCACCTGCGCGAAATCCTACCCGACCGGCGCATCTGGGTGATGGACCGGGTGCTGCAATGCCACCCCTCCAGCACCCCCCCTGCCGAGGATTTCCTGCAAGGCGAAGCTGAACCCATGCTGGAAAAACTGGCCCAGGGCGGGCCGAAGATCGCCATGGCACACTATGATTTCGGGCGCGGCATCAAGGCCGATGACGTGGCCGAAGCCGCCCGCCTCAGCCCCTTGATCGCGCAGGTCATGTTGCCCGGAGGGCTGCTGATCTCGGGGCAACCACTGGTAGGTTTCGACCAAATCACCGGGCCCGAAACCATCGCGCCAGACCGCTACCTGTTCTATCGCGCCTGATCAGACTGATCTGACGCACCCAATCAGGCCACACGCCGTCCGCGCGACCAAACGCCGTTCAACGCAGGAGCACCCTCGCGCAGACGGAACCGAATGACATCGGCGCGGGCACCTTCACCCAGCTCACCGCGATCCTGCAGACCCACAGCTTGTGCAGGTGTTTGCGTCACAGTGCGCAGACCACGCGCCATATTGCCCCACATATCGCCCAGGCGGGTTGCCGACAGCAGCAGCGCGGCGGGCACATAGTCTGACGACAAAATATCCAGATGGCCCAGATCAGCCAGTTCCTGCGCCGCGACATTGCCGGAATGAGACCCACCCCGGATCACATTGGGCGCCCCCATCATAACCTTGATTCCGTGATCGTGGCAGGCCCGGGCGGCCTCGACCGTGGTGGGGAATTCGGCCAGCGTGATGCCATGCCCCGCCGAAACGGCCACCTGATCCTGCGTCGTGTCATCGTGGCTGGCCAGCATCGCCCCGAACCGTTTGGCGGCCTTGACCGTCTCGACCTCGTGCTGATCGCCAAACCGATCGCGCAACGCCTTCAGTTGTGCCACGTGCTGCAGGAAGTCATCATCGTTCATGCCATGCTTGCCCTTCATGTAGGCCTCAAGCTGGGTCATATCGCGGAACTGCCTCTGGCCGGGCGTGTGATCCATCAGCGACACCAAACCGACGCGATCCTCGGGGCCGAACTCGTCCAGCTCGGCCACGAGGGTTTCCGAGCAGACCTCGGCCCGCAGGTGTAGAAAATGGCTGATCTTCAGCGCATCCTGTTCGCGCAGATCCCACAGCTCGCGCGACAGCTCGCGGGCGTATTTCTTGTAGCGGTTGCCCGATGGGATCGAACCGATGCGCATGGCGTCGAACACAGTGGTGATCCCGGTGCTGGCCAGTTCCGCATCGTGCGCCAAAATCGCCGCCGCATGGGGCCAATCGACTTTGGGGCGCGGCTGGATGTGGCGTTCCAGATTGTCCGTGTGCAGTTCGACCAGACCGGGGCAGACATAGTCGCCGCCGCAATCCACTGCGCCGGGCGGCACGGTGCTGCCCGTGGCGATCTCGGCGATGGTTTCACCGGTGACGCGGATGCTGCCTGTGACCGTCTCATCGGGCAGAACCAGCGTGGCATTGGCAAGGATCATTTCTTCTGTCATCTGAACTTCACACGGTCTGAGCTATTGGGTAGGCCACGGATAGGAGGCCAATGTGACATTCACGCGATACGCGATCTATTTTGCGCCACCCGAGGGGGCCGAGTGGACCCGGTTTGGCACAAGTTGGCTGGGCTGGGACGTTGAGACCGGCGCGACGGTCGCGCACCCCGATATCCCAGATGTTGACGTGGCTGCCGTCACGCAGGTGCCGCGCAAATACGGGCTGCACGCGACGATGAAGCCGCCGTTCCGGCTGCGCGACGGGCAATCCGTTCAAGCGCTGCGCGAGGCTTGCGCGCAGATGGCTGCTGCGCAGGCTCCGGTCACGTTGGAGGGGCTTGAGATCGCACGACTGGGCCGGTTCCTGGCCCTGCGCCCCAAAGGTGACGGGGCCGCGCTGAACGCGCTGGCCGCCGCCTGCGTGCGTGATCTGGACAGCTTCCGCGCGCCCGCATCCGAGGCCGAATTGCAGCGTCGTCGTGGCACCGGGCTGTCGCCAGCGCATGAGGCCAATCTGGTGCAATGGGGATACCCTTACGTGATGGACTCGTTCCGCTTTCACATCACCCTCAGCGGCAAGTTGGACAAACCGACGCTGGCCACCGTTCAGGATGCGCTGGACACGCGGCTTGCGCCCATGCTGCCCACGCCGTTCCACATCACCGATCTGGCGCTGATGGGCGAGGCCGAGAACGGGCGGTTTCACCTGATCCATCGCTATGCCCTTTCCAGCTGAAGCTGGGTGATGATGGCGTTAACTGTCTGGTCCAGCGGGCCGGAATTGTCGATCTGCAGCACCCGGCGCAATCCATCGGGCAGCGTGATCTGCGCGCGTTCAAGCCGACGAGCCTGATCCGTCGCACTTTCGCGCCCACGCGCCGACAGGCGCTGCGCCAGCACCCGCGGGTCGGCAGTCAGCGAGATCACGACCAGATCACCAAACACCTCTTGCGCGCGCAAAAGCACGGATCGGGACAGGTTCACCAAAACTGCATCCGCCTGCCCCCGCAGCTGCTGGATGCTTTGGGGCACCCCATACAGCAACCCATGGGCCGGCCAGTGCAGGGCAAAGGCATCCTCATCCACCATCTGCTGAAATGTGCCTTCGGAGACTCGGTCGAAATCTTCGCCGTCCTCGCCCTCGGGGCGGGTGATCACCCGGCGCATCCGGTGAATACGTGCGGAGCGCGCCTCTAGCGCCTCGATCACGCTGTCCTTGCCAACGCCCGAGGGTCCGACGACCGCAATGACCGGTGCAAGGGTCATGCGGCCATCCCCGGTGTGAATTCCGAGACGTTGATCTCACGGTCGCACACCCGTTCACGCGCGCCGACATCGTGGAAAATGCCGATGATCGCCGCACCGCGCGCCTTCGCTTCTTCGATCAGGCTCAGCACGGTTTCACGGTTCTGCACGTCAAGCGAGGCGGTGGGCTCATCCAGCAGCATCGCCGGATAGTCGTGCGCAAAGCCCCGCGCGATGTTCACGCGCTGCTGCTCGCCGCCCGAAAAGGTCGTGGGGCTGAGCGTCCAGAGGCGCTCAGGAATGTTCAGCCGGGCCAGTAGCCCTGCCGCCTTGTCGAGCGCCGTCTGACGGTCGCATCCGACGGCCAGCAGAGGCTCGGCCACCACCTCAAGCGTCGGCACGCGCGGCACCACCCGCAGGAACTGGCTGACATAGCCCAGAGTGTCCCGCCGCAGGGCCAGAATCTCGCGCGGTTCAGCCTGCGCCACATCCACGCCGCCCACCATGACTTGCCCCGAGGCGGCCAGATAGTTGCCGTAGATCACCCGCATCAGGGTGGATTTGCCCGCCCCGGACGCTCCGGTCAAAGCCACGCATTCCCCGGGGGCCACGCTGAGTGTCGCGCCCTCCATCACAGGGATCACCGCGCTGCCCTGATTGTGCAAGGTAAAGCTTTTGCTGACGTTGTTCAGTTCAATCATCTCTCACACCTGCAACACGCTTGAGACCAGCAACTGCGTGTACGCATGTTGCGGATCGTCCAGCACCTGATCGGTCAGGCCGGATTCGACCACGTGACCGTCTTTCATCACCATCAGCCGATCCGCCAACAGGCGCACCACAGCCAGATCATGCGTGACGATGATGGCGCTCAACCCCATCTCGCGCACCAACCCGCGCAGCAAATCCAGCAGACGCGCCTGAACCGAAACATCCAGCCCGCCCGTCGGTTCATCCATGAAAACCAGCCGAGGCCCGGTCACCAGATTGCGCGCGATCTGCAACCGCTGCTGCATCCCACCGGAAAAGGCGGTGGGGCGGTCATCGACGCGGTTCGCTTCGATCTCGACCCGGCCCAGCCAGTCGATGGCCTTGTCGCGGATGTCACCATAGTGACGGTCGCCCACGGCCATCAGACGCTCACCAATATTGCCGCCCGCGCTTACCGACATGCGCAACCCGTCGCGGGCGTGCTGGTGGACAAAGGCCCAATCGGTGCGGCCCAGCATCCGGCGTTCGGGTTCGGACATGGTCACCGTATCCACTGGCCCGTCGGTTCGTGTATCGAAAACAACCCGCCCCCCGTCAGGTTCCAGATGACCGGCCAGACAATTCAGCAACGTCGACTTGCCCGAGCCGCTTTCACCTACGATCCCCATAACCTCACCGGGATAGAGATCAAAGCTGACGCCGGTACAGCCGATCCGGGTGCCATAGGTTTTGCGGATGTTCTGAACGCTTAACAGCGGGGTCATGGGGCTACCTCGGGTCATAGGCAAATTCGATCCGATTGCCGCCCGGCTCTCGGATCATGAAGTGGATTTTTGACCCAGCACCCGAAGGTTCGGGGGCAAATTCCACCTGAACGCCGGGCCAGTCTTTCACAGCGGCAAACACCACATCCAAAGACTCGCGCGACGGGATTTTGAACGCCACATGGTGCAACCCGACATTGGCATGACGATCGAAGCCGTGCTGATCTTCGCCCTTTTGCTGCCACAGCGTCAGAACCGCCGAGCCGTTGCTGATAAAGGCCGAGGGGTATTCGGGCCGTCCACCGACCACATCCCAGCCCAGCGCCTCGACAAAGAACGCCTTGGTCGCCTCAAGGTCCGAGACCGTCAGGCCCAGATGATCAATTCCCAGAACGTGTTCGCGCATCATGCTGCATCCTCCTTGGCCAAACGCCCCTCATGCCCCGCCGCGCGGCGCGAGCGGCAGTAATCGGTGTCGGAACAGACAAACATCCGGTTGCCCGCGTCATCCATGATCAACTCGTCCAGATAGCTGTCTTCGGCCCCGCACAGGTCGCAGGGATGGTCTGCCTTGGTCGCCTCGAACGGATAGTCCTCGAAGTCGAGGCTGACGACCTTGGTGTGCGGCGGCACCGCATAGATGCGCTGCTCGCGCCCCGCGCCGAACAGCTGGATCGCGTCCATTTCCAGCTTGGGGTTGTCGAATTTAGGGATCGGAGACGGATCCATCACATAGCGCCCGGACACTTTTACCGGATAGGCGTATGAGGTCGAAATTGCCCCGTGCTGACTAATATCTTCATACAGCTTCACATGCATCAGTCCGTATTCTTCAAGCGCGTGCATCTTGCGCGTTTCCGTCTCACGCGGTTCCAGAAAGCGCAGAGGCTCGGGGATCGGCACCTGATAGACCAGTATCTGATCCTCGGTCAGTTCCGCCTCGGGGATCCGGTGGCGGGTCTGGATGACGGTGGCCTTTTCCGTTTCCTCGGTGGTCGCGACCCCGGCTGTGTTCTCAAAGAATTTACGGATCGAGACCGCGTTGGTCGTGTCATCCGCGCCCTGATCAATCACCTTGAACGTATCATCCGGCGTCAGCGTCGCGGCCGAGACTTGCACCCCACCCGTACCCCAGCCATAAGGCATCGGCATCTCGCGGCTGGCAAAAGGCACCTGATATCCGGGCACAGCCAGTCCTTTGAGGATCGCCCGCCGGATCATCCGCTTGGTTTGCTCGTCGAGATAGGCGAAATTGTACTCGCTCATAGTATTCCCCTCTCGGACAATTCTGTTTCCAGTGCTTCGGCGCCGACAAATTGAATAGCGTCCATTCCCACAGCACGCGCACCGTCGTCATTGTGCAAACCATCGTCGATGAACACGCAGTCTTGGGGCTGAACAGCGGCCCGTTCGCACAGAAGTCTAAAAATACGCGGATCAGGCTTCATGACGCCTTCCTGACCCGAGACCACCAACGTGCCGAACACCTCACCCAACCGGGGATGCACTTTCAGACCCTCTGGCCAGGTTTCGGCCGACCAATTGGTAATAGCGTGGACGGGGGTTCCATTCGCCTTGAGGCGATCGAGGATATCCCAAGTGCCTTTAACCGCGTTCTGAACAGTGAGTGTATATCGCTCCACGTAGGAGGCGAACAGGTTCTGATCCTCCGGGTCCACCAACTCTTTGGCCATATCGGCGAACCGCTCGCCGTTGTCTCCCCGTGCGTTTTTTGCTTTGAACCCGGTCCGCTCGATGAAAGCATGGGCAGCTTCATCCGATCCTAGATCATCGACCCATGCAAGATGGGGGTGCCAATCAACCAATACACCGCCGATATCGAATACAACGACCTTCATTCCGCAGCCTCCTTTGGGGTGATCCGTTCCTCGGCCTCGCGGCGTAGTTTTCGGACCAATTCCAGTTCGGACTGGAAATCCACGTAGTGCGGTAGCTTGATATGTTCCAAGAAACCGGTGGCCTGAATGTTGTCGGCATGGCTTAGGACAAATTCCTCATCCTGTGCAGGTGCGCCCAAATTGTCCTCGTCCAGCTCCTTCCAACGCAGCGCGCGATCGACCAGAGCCATGGCGATAGACTTGCGCTCGGACTGACCAAAGACCAGACCATAGCCACGGGTGAACTGCGGCGGTTCGGTTTTCGAGCCCTTGAATTGATTAACTGTCTCGCATTCGGTCAACTCGACTTCACCGATTCCGATGGCAAGGCCCAACTCGGGAATGTCCATCTCGACCGCAACTTTGCCAATCCGCAGTTCACCCACGAACGCATGGTTGCGGGCGTATCCGCGCTGGGTCGAATAGGCCATGCCCAGCACGAACCCCTCATCCCCGCGGGTCAGGGATTGCAGGCGCAGGGGACGGGTCGAGGGAAACTCCATCGGTTCACGTGTCAGGTCGCCCGGTGTCTCGTCGCTAGTGAGCTCATCCTGAATGATGTCCTCACCCTTGAGGAATTCGGTGATATGTGGCGTTGGCTCGGTGCACGGCGCGGCTTCGGGCGCAATCGGGTCGCCGCCTTCTGCGGCCAGTTTGAAATCCAGCAAACGATGGGTGTAGTCGAAGGTCGGCCCCAGCACCTGCCCGCCGGGCGCATCCTTGAACGTGGCCGAAATGCGCCGGTCGCAGGCCATATCGCCTGTCGCAACCGGGTTGGTGTACCCAAAGCGCGGCAGCGTCGTGCGGTAGGCTCGGATCAGGAAAATCGCCTCGATCAGATCACCGCGCGCCTGTTTTATCGCCAGTGCAGCAAGATCAGGGTCATACAGCGACCCTTCAGCCATCACCCGGTTCACCGCAAGGCTTAGCTGTTCGCGGACTTGGGCGACGCTCAGCTCGGCCACGTCCGGCGCGCCTCGGCGCTCTTCGGCCAGCCAGGCATGGGCGTTCTCGATCGCCTTTTCACCCCCTTTGACAGCGACATACATCGGTTACACCTCCGCGCTGATCTGGGTACTGCGCGGCAAGGCCGCTACGGTTGCACCAGATGTGAAAAAGAAATCGCAGCCCAGCGGATAAAGCGCCGCGTTGGCTTGCAGCGCCGGAATATCAGGCAGCGACAGTCGGGCCGTGTCCCGGATTCCCGGTCCTGACAACTGGGCCCCCTGCGCACTCAGACCATCACACTCCACGATCAGGGTGGCCGAGCGGTCGGGATATTCTGCCGTCCCTATGCGATACTGCCCGATCGGCAACAGCGCTTGCCACGCACCGACCACAAAGTCGGCCTGCGCTGCATCCGTAAAGGGTGCGCCGGTGTGGAATGTCAGCCATCGCCGCACGGCATCCGTGTCTAACTCTCCGGCCAGACAAACCTTGGTGTCGGGGTCACACAATGTCAGCAGCAACGTGCCCGCCGCAACCGATAGCGGCGCAGGTGGCTGTGCCCCGGCCAGCGTTCTGATCTCACCCGGCCGCGCCATAACGTTCATCGCGGCGCGAAAGGCGTGAGACGACTGAACCGGAGCATTATCGAACCCACCCGAAAACTGAGCTTGTGCGGTCATCAATCCTCTCCTCGGACCAATGTGAAGAAATCAACCTTGGTGGCGGCAGCTTTGGCCGCGCGCCGGGTGTGGTCTGCCTGCACACGTTCTGACAAAGGGGCGATCACTTGGGCACGGACTTCATCCGCCGCAGCAGTTTGCATCAACGCGTCAATAAGCGCGGCAGCCTCAGATTTTGGCTTGGACCGGCCCTGGACATAGCCATGCCCGACCGTGCCATCCTCCAACACCACCGAACACCGGGTAACGGTCATTTCCCCCAGGTTGAATGGGGCGCCCGTAGCCCCCGCACGACCCCGCACCATAACGCCGCCGATTTCGGGGCGGCGCAGCCATTCAAAGCGCGGAGGCGTGGCATATTTCTGCCAAAGGGCCATTAATGCGTCTTCGGGCGCGCGGGCCAGAAGACCCATCCGCGCCCGACGCGCTTCGGTGTTGATTTCTGACAATTCCGTCATCGGACCCTCTTGGATGGGTTGTCTATTTATACTATACAACTAGACAAATATTACACCTCAACGGTACCTTCCGCAATCCACCGGTGCATGAAGATTTGATGACATGAGTAAAACACCCATCTGGAAAAGCATCGCGTTGGCCCTGATCTCAGATATCGCCGAAGGCCGCTATGACACCGGCGACCAACTGCCGACCGAGGCGCAACTGGCCGCCAAGCATGGTGTGAACCGCCATACGGTGCGACGCGCTCTCGCAGACCTGACCGAGCAAGGGCTAGTTCACCCCCGGCGCGGAGCAGGTGTCTTTGTGGCAGCGCGACCCACCGACTATCCGATCGGAAAACGCGTCAGGTATCACAAGAGCATATCGGCCAGCGGAAAAATTCCGGGCAAGAAAATCCTGAGCCTGACAACGCGAACGTCCGATGCAGCCGAGGCCGAGGCCCTGGGCCTGATCCCCGGCGATCTGGTACACGTCTATGACGGCTTGTCTTTAGCGGATGGTCAGCCGATCGCTCTGTTTCAAAGCGTCTTTCCGGCCAAGCGCCTGCCCAATATTCTGACCGCCTTGTCCGAGACACAATCCGTGACCAAAGCATTGCAACGCTGTGGAATCGACGACTACACCCGCCACTCCACCCGCCTGACCGCACGCGCCGCGAGCGCAACCCAGGCTTTGCACCTGCGCTTGCCCGAGGGTGCCCCTGTTCTGCATTCGATCGGTATCAACATAGCGCCCAATGGCACACCTATCGAATATGGTCGCACCACATTTGCCGGTGATCGCGTTACTCTGACACTTGGTGATGATTGAGCCCAGAATGCTCCCGCCCGTCTTCGACCTCCTGCCGGAGGTTTCATCCCGTTGGGCATAGCGCCGCGCAAAGCGCGGCGCCGGGCCCAAGGCCGCCAGCGGGTATCGGCGTAGCCGATGCGTGCGCGGGCGCGGGAGGACCACGCCCACACATGTTGCGGCTACTCGTATTTCTCTAGGAAGGCTTCCGCCTGCAGCGACCGGAAATCCGGAAGCGCAGCCCGCAGGCGCGCATTGTCCCAATCCCACCAGGCCAAGGCCAGCATTCGTTCCGCGACGCCAGCGGGGTATCTCGGCCGGATCGGAGCAGCCGTCACACCACCTACAATGGTGTATGGTGTGACATCCTTGGTCACGACCGCACCTGAGGCCACAATCGCACCGTGACCAATTGTGACTTCGGGTTTGATGATCGCAGCATGGCCGACCCATGTGTCATGACCAATCACGGTCATCCGACTGGCGCGATGTTCGAACCAAGCTGCATCATCTTCTACGTCATCCCAATAATCCGCCGAACGATACAGGAAGTGATGCAACGAGGCTTTCTCCATCGGGTGATCCGTTGCACCGACCCGGGTAAAACTGGCGATGTTGGCAAACTTGCCGATCTGAGCGTTCGCGATATCACAGGTCCTGTCACAATATGAATAGTCCCCAAGCTCCACATTGGCCAATCGCGTCCCGGCACCAATTTCGACATACGCGCCGAATGTGCTGTTGGTGATCGCACAATCTGGGTGGAAAAACGGTTGATCGGAACTCAGTCGTGCCATGTGATTTCCTTAGCTCGCGGATAACGCGATCTTTGCCTTTTTCCGTTGCGGCTTCGTTTCGCCTTGGATCAATCGGCGACGCAGCCAGCCCGAGAACCAATCCATCAGCATTACCATCAGGATGATCAGAACGATGTAGTAGGCAACCTCTTCCCAGTCTTTCTGGGTGATGATGGCCTGCGTCAGCAGCAAGCCGATCCCACCGCCCGTAATCGCACCAATCACAGTGGCGCTGCGCGTGTTGGATTCGAGGAAATAGAGCAACTGGCTGAGCAGCACCGGCGTCACCTGCGGGATCACCCCGAACCGATAGCGTTGCGGCGCGTTGGCTCCGGTCGATTGGACGCCCTCAATCTGTTTTTGATCCACATTCTCCAGCGCTTCCGAGAAAATCTTGCCGAACGTCCCTGTATCCGTCACCAGAATGGCCAGTGCACCTGTCAGCGGACCGGGGCCGAAAGCCCGCGCCAGAACGACGGTCCAGATCAGAGCGTCCACGCCACGCACAAAATCAAACACCCGGCGCGTGAGAAACCGAACCGAACGCAGTGGGTTGAAATTGCGCGTCGCAAGAAAAGCCAGCGGCAGGGCCACAATGCCTGCCCCCAAGGTTCCGAGGAAGGCCATCAGGATCGTCTCGAAAATGGCCCAAGCCACGTCCTGATGGCGCCACATCTTGTTGGTCCAGAAATCATTCAGGATCGCGCCCGCCTCACCATTTGCGGCCAGCCCAATGAGTTGCGGGAACGACTTGCCATAGTAGGGGCTATCGAGGGTGAAGAAGAACAGCTCCCACCCGTTGAAATAGCGGAACACTTCGGACCGGTTGCGCGTCACGGTCAGGCGGCCGGCATCCGTGGTGATCGCCATCCGGTTCTTTGAGTCATTGATCCAGTCGGGAACGTCGCCTGCGGGCAGCTCGGCCTGAACACCCGCCGAACGGGTCGGCGTAGCACGCACCGTGCCATAACCGGGGATGTCATATTCCACCGTCTCGGGGCCGAACCGCACGATATGGCCGTCTTCCAGATCAATCACCGTGGTCTTGCCCAGAGCGACCCAATCCGGCGCTTGGCCTTCGGGATATGCACCCTTGCGCTCACCTTCGATTGCGGCCGAGACTTCACCTGTGCGATTGTCACGCTCGATGTGGGTTTTGTAACTGTAGCTGTCAGCCACAAGCGTCTTGCCGTTTTCCCAGTTGGCGCGTCCGGCCAATCCAGGCACGTCGAAAGCGAAAAACACATAGGTTAGATAGACCAGCACCAACGCAGGCAATCCAAAATTGATCAGGCGCTTTCGGCTGAACAGACGATCAGCCTCGGCCTTCAACTCATCAAGGGTGAGGTCAGTGGCGAAGGTGCTCATGTCCGCGCTCCTTTCTCGGATCCTTGGGTCAGGCGATCACGCAGATGGCCCGAGATTTGGTCGACCACAACGATGGTGACGAACAACAGCAAGAAAATCGCGGCAGCCTGATCGTACTTGCCCTGCCCCCAGGACATCGAGTTGCGCAGCTCATAGCCAAGACCACCTGCACCGACGAAACCCAGAATGGCCGAGGCGCGAATGTTGATCTCGAACCGAAGCAGAGCGTAGCTGACATAGTTCGGCCCAACCTGAGGGATCACGCCCAGGTACATGCGCTGCGACCAGTTCGCGCCGACCGAAGCCAAACCCTCGACCGGTTTTAATGAGGCGTTCTCATTCACCTCAGAAAACAACTTGCCCAGTGCGCCAGCCGTATGGATTGCAATGGCGATCATCGCCGGAACCGGGCCGCCACCCAGAATAAAGATCAGGACCAGAGCGATCACGATTTCAGGGATAGCGCGACAGATATCGGCGATACGCCTAAACAGGGGGATCAGCGCGGGCCAAAGCGCCATTCCACGTGTGGACATCAGCGCAAGGAACGTACCCGCAATGGTGCCGATCAGCGTAGATGCGGCGGCGATGTTGATCGTTTCAACCAGCGCAGGGAAGAACTTGACCAGATTGGCGGGCAACGCGTCGATCTTTTCCCAGGCTTCGGACAGCACCTCTGCCGGGTAGTCAAAGATACGGTGCCAACCATCCGCGAAACTACCGGCATTGCGGTCATCCGCCGTACGAAACCCGGCAACCATCAAAGCCACGAAAACAATCAGAAGAATACCACCATAGACCCGCTTGCGTCGTGTCATCTCGGTATAGTCGGCCCGGATCTGGTCGACGGTCGGGGACCCTGCGGTCAGGTCTGTCATGGAATGCTCCTGAGTGGAAAACGGGGCCCGGCTTGGAACACCGGACCCCGGTCTTTGGGGTGTGCAGGCTTAGTTGGACTTCAGCTTGCGCGCTTCGATGATGATCTCATACGCGTCATGCGTGATCGGCTCGAACGCGCGGGCTTCACCGGCGGCAACGCCGTAGAAGCACTCACGGTCTTTCTCAGCCAGACCAGCCATCAGAGCGGTCATTTTCTCTTTTACATCTGCAGGCAGCGCGGTGCGCAGAACAACCGGACCTTCGGGGATCGGCTTGGATTTCCAAATCTGGACCATGTCGTTCATGTCGACCAGACCGGCATCAACAGCGCGACGCAGCGCGCCCGACTGATACCCATCTTCCCAATCGCCCAGGCCGTCAGCCCAAGTTACGCCACCATGGACGTCACCGTTGTTCACGGCAACGATGGTCTGCTCGTGGCCACCGGTGAATTTCACCTCACCGAAATAGTCGCCCGATTCCATGGTGGAACCCGTTGCCGCAGGGATTTCGATCGACGGGATCAGGTAGCCCGAGGTCGAGTTCGGATCGCCAAAACCAAAGGTCTTGCCCTTCATGTCCTCCAGCGAGGTGATGCCGCTGTCTTTGCGCGCAAAACCGATCGAGAAATAGCCATAACCGCCATCGGTGTTGACCTTGACCAGAACCGGCTCGACCGCTTCGGGATCGGACAAGTAGGTTTTCGCATAACCCGAAGCACCCAGCCACGCCATGTCGATGGTGCCGCCCAGCAGGCCCTGGATCACACCGTCATAATCAGCCGGTGCGAACAGTTTGGTTTCAACGCCCAGAGTTTCCTCGGTGTATTCGCGCAGGCATTCGTTGTTGTTCAGACGGTCCTGAGCGTTTTCACCGCCCAGAATGCCGATGCGGAATTCGTTGATATCCGCGGCCAGGGCCGGCGCGGCCATTGCAGTTGTGGCCACCAGGGCTGCCATCAGTTTTTTCATCTGTCTCTCTCCGGTTTGATATGCCGGCCTTTCATCGGCCGGTCGATGAAAGGGGTGGTTGGCTTAGATGGTTGCTTCCGCTTCCATCAGGGCCTTCTGAGTCGCATCCAGCGTCTCAATCTCGGTCGATGTCGCCTCTTCCGAGAAGCTGGCATCAGCGCCATAGATCTCGCGGGCGACGCCGGTTGTCAGTTGCTCGGGCAGGCCGTCGAACACGATGCGACCGTCGCGCATACCGACAACGCGGTCGCAATAGCGACGAGCCGTATCCAGCGTGTGTAGGTTGGCGATTACTGTGCGGCCGTCTTCTTCATGGATGCGGCGCAGTGCCTGCATGACGACCTGCGCATTCATCGGGTCCAGCGAGGCAATGGGTTCGTCCGCCAGAATGATGCTTGGATCCTGCATCAGCGCGCGCGCAATGGCGACCCGCTGTTGCTGCCCACCTGACAGCGCCTCGGCCCGTTTAGGCGCGTGCTCTGCTATGCCCAGACGGTCAAGAATGTCGATGGCGCGGTGGATATCGGCCATCGGAAACAGGTTGAACATGGTTGCCAGCGTGGAATGACGGTTGAGCGTACCGTGTAATACGTTCGACACCACATCCATGCGCGGCACCAGATTGAACTGCTGGAAGATCATCGCGCAATCGGCCTGCCAGGCGCGTTTGTCACGCCCCTTCAGTTGGGTGACGTCGCGACCCTCGAACAGAATCTGACCTTCGGAGGAATCAGTCAGACGGTTGATCATCCGCAACAAGGTGGACTTTCCCGCACCCGACCGTCCGATGATCCCGATCATACAAGGTTTATCGACGTCCAGAGTGGCTGCATTCACGGCGACATTATCACCGAAACGCTTCGTCAGTTTTTCTATGCGCAGCACGAGCTACCCCCAATACCTGTTGGCGGTCAGCTAAAGGCGATCTTCAACGGAACTGTGAAAGTGCAGTGAAAGTTTTGTAACGGCGTTGACCCCTACCCTTCAGTACACAACGCGGGTATACGCAGGCCGAGTCCACATACTGACACGAGGCTACCATGAGCTTTGACCGCACCATCAAGATCGCCCCGTCGATCCTGTCCGCCGATTTCGCCAATTTCGGGGCCGAGATTCAAGCCATCGAAGCCCAGGGCGCCGATTGGGTCCATGTGGACGTGATGGACGGTCATTTCGTACCAAACCTGACCTTCGGCCCTCCAGCGGTCAAAGCGTTCCGACCGCATGTGAAAACAGTTATGGATGTCCATCTGATGATCACTCCGGTCGACCCCTATATTCAGGCCTATGCCGATGCCGGCGCCGATATCCTGACCGCGCATATTGAGGCCGGTCCGCACACTCACCGCACCCTGCAAGCGATCCGCGCCGCGGGTATGAAGGCTGGTGTTGCCCTGAACCCCGGCACCCCGGCCGAGGCGATCGAACACCTGCTGGACCTGACGGATCTGGTTTGCGTGATGACCGTGAACCCCGGCTTTGGCGGGCAGAAATTCATCGACATGACCGACAAGGTCCGCCGTCTGCGCCAGATGATCGGCGACCGCCCCATCCATATTGAGATCGACGGCGGCGTCGATCCAAACACCGCCCCACTGGTCGCGGCGGCCGGTGCAGACGTTCTGGTCGCAGGGTCGGCTGTGTTCAAAGGCGGATCAGTCTCGACCCCCGAAGTATATGGCGAGAACATCCGCACCGTGCGCGCCGCCGCAGAAACAGCACTTTAACGCCTTCGGGCCATGCACCTGCTGCACTGCGGCTATGCCTGATTTCAGCTACCTAATCGCACAAGCTGCGATTAGGTTTCGGACTGTCAGAATTCAAACCTATGGCGTGTTTCCATGTCCAAACCCTCTTCACCCCGCCCGTACAGCTTTAACCCCGTTGGCCTGACCGGGCGCTTGCCGCATAGACTGCGCACAGCACTTCACAAGCTGTCCAAGGCGCGATCTTCGGCTCGACGCATCCGTGCCTATTGGGTCATGAGCGATCAGGACCTGCGCGCACGCAGCTTGAGACGCGAAGACATCATCCGACTGGTTCTGGCGGATGTGATCTAAACACAGTCCCCACCCAAGGCGATTTGTGGTGCAGGGCTCAGGCGCATCCCTGCGCTATTTGGCTTTGCTTGTCATCCGGGACAGCTTTGCGTCCCGATAGTCAAATTTCGCGCTGCGATAGGGCGCGAAGATCGCGTCGCAATCCGTGGCATCTGGTGATGGAGGCCGAATGAAATCGTGCAGTTCAAAGCCCTGCTCGGCCATCACTGCCACAAAGTCACTGAACCTATAACCACCTTGGTATCGCCGCCGAACCGAGACCTCGGCCAGAACAAAGGCGCAGTTTTGCAGCATTTCGCTTGCGCCCTTGATCACCTCAATCTCGAACCCTTCAGTATCGATCTTCAGGCCAAAAGGCCCATCGTAAGAACGCGCAATCTCATCCAAAGTGCGGACGGGCACCTGTCTTTCCTCAATGCCGGACGTATGCGCACTGGCGGCTTCGTCAAAGGCCATCATCGTAGCGCGCGTTCCCAACACTCGGCCAGCAACTGTCGGTATATGAAGGGTCGTCTGCCCGTTTTCCGCGCCAACGCCGCAGGCATGGAAGTCGAAATCAATTTTGTCGCCCCAATTCTTGCGCAGCTTAATTTCATAGTCCGCGATCGGCTCGACCAGAACAAATTTCGCCTTTGGAAAGGCCTCATACAGATGAGAGGTGCCCGACGCGACGCCAACATCGAAAATAGTGGCGGCCTCAAAGCCCAGGCTTGCGATATAGTCCCCGCTCTCTCTATTGACCGATACTTGATAGCCCCGACGTTTCAGACGCCGAGCCAATCGAATTTCGATGTCATCCATAGGTGAATTCTCCGTTGGCGCGCCTAACACAGTCGGCGAAGCAGTCGAGCTAAAGAAACATCGCTTTGCCACAAGCACAACGAAAAAGGCCGCCCCCTGTGGAACGGCCTTCTTTAATTCAACATTTAGGACCGAGATTATTCGACGAATAATCTCAGCACCTTC